>NZ_AVOP01000034.1:0-292564 GCF_000733275.2 Enterobacter sp. EGD-HP1 | reverse complement strand
GGGAGGAGCTTTTCTTTATTCCCCTGCGCCGCCACTATTTTCGCAATCAGCGCGTCAATCGCCGGGCTTTTTACCCCTGGCGCATTGTATGAGGAGTCGATGTAGCTGGAGGCCCAGGAAATTTGCAGGTCCGAGCTGGGCCACGGCTGGGCGGGCCACAGGCGCTGCATCATGTCGTAATCACGGCTGCGCATGCGGCTGGTGATCTGCGCGTTATCGACCTGGCGAATGTTCATGGTCACGCCCAGCCGCTCAAGGTTGTGCTTAAACGGCAGTACCCACTGATCGTTACCCCCGGACGAGAGCAGCAGCTCAAAGCTGAGAGGCTTACCCGTTTTGGCATCCACACGCTTTTGATTTTTCAGGTGCCAGCCCGCGTCATCCAGCAGTTTGCTGGCTTTGAGCAGGTTGTCGCGGTTGTAACCGTCACCGTTCGACGCGGGCGGCTGAAACACGGTGGTGAACACCTGCGGCGGAACCTCCGCTTTCAACGGCGCCAGCAGGACCAGCTCATCGGCTTTCGGATAATCACGTGCGGCGTACTCGGTATTTTGAAAATAGCTGTTGGCGCGGCTGTAAGCCCCGTAAAACAGCGCTTTGTTCATCCATTCAAAATCAAAGGCCAGAGATATCGCTTCCCGCACCCGACGGTCATTAAATACCGGACGCTGAATATTAAACGCCAGCCAGCGGGTGTCCTGGGCAGACTCATTTTTGTGCTCGTCTTTGACGATATAGCCTTTTGCGAAATTTTTGCCGATATAGCGGGTGGCCCAGTTTTTGGCGCTGCTCTCTACGCGTAAATCGAAGGCGCCGGCTTTGAACGCTTCAAACGCCACGTTATCGTCGAGGTAGTAATCATAGCGAAGGGTGTCGAAATTCCAGCGCCCGCGGTTTACCGGCAGGTTGGCCGCCCAGTAGTCCTTAACGCGAGAGTAAACGACATATTGCCCCATACGCCAGTCGGTGATGCGGTACGGGCCGCCTGCCAGCGGCGGCGTGGAAAGCGGGTCGCTTAGCTTATGATTCTTCCAGAACGATTCAGGCATCACCGGCAGCGAGAACAGGCTAAGCATGTTCTCCTTGTTCGGTTCGCTCAGCTCGATGCGCACGGTGAGCGGTGCGATGGCTCTGACGGATGCGCCTTTATACACGATGCGGAACTGGGGGACGCCTTCGGTCATGAATTTATGGAAGGTGAAGGCGACGTCGCTGGCCTTCACCGGCGTACCGTCATGAAAACGTGCCCGCGGGTTCAGCGAGATTTCTGCCCAGGCGAAGTTATCGGCGTAACGGACGTTCTCGGCAATCAGCGGATAGTAGCTGCCGGGCTCGTCATCAGACGTGACGAAGAGCGTATCGTAAAGCGATTCCGTTCGCGCGGCCGCCACGCCGCGCAGGGCGAAGCGGTTGAAGTTGTCGAAGGTCCCCGTGGCGGAAAGCGTGACCTTTCCGCCCTTCGGCGCGGCAGGGTTAACGTAATCGAAGTGCGTAAAATTGACCGCGTATTTCGGCTCGCCAATCACCGCGAAGGCGATATTTTCTTTGATGGCCTGCGCCTGGCTGGACAGGCTCGTTAATGCCAACATCAGCAACATGAAGCGCATAAGCATCTCGCGCGGCTCCCTTTTTTACAGACCGGCTTGGTTAAGCTGAATAATAAGTGACGCCACGGGCAATGTGAAATTATTCACCGTCGGGTGAAACGTCAGGACGCCATTTGCGGAACTGTTCCAGCGGCATCGGGCGGCTAATCCAGTATCCCTGCAGGTAGTTAACGCCGTGTTCGCGTAGCCAGGTGGCCTGTTCCGGCGTTTCGACCCCTTCGGCGACGGTCAGCATACTCAGCCGTCTTGCCAGCGTCAGGACGGCATCCAGCACCGGTGACGTCACGGTCTCAGTACCTATTGCATTAACAAAACCGCGGTCGATTTTGAGGTAGTCCATGGTGAAATGCTCAAGATAAATCAGCGCGCTGTGGCCGGTGCCAAAATCATCAATGGCGATTTCAAACCCTTCGTTATGCAGCCATTCGAAAAGGCTGTTGGCTTCCCGATGATTCAGCATGTCGCGCTCGGTAATTTCCAGTACGATCTGGAAGTAATCCGGCGGCAGTAACGCTTTGAAGGTGCGCATATCGTCCTTGAAGCTTTCCGCATGCAGATGCCCCGGCGCAATGTTAATGCCCACCTTTGCTCCCGGGGGTAACAGGGTTTGTAACACGGGGGCATCGTGAATAATAAGGTCAAAGAGATGCAGCGTCAGCGGGACAATCAGCTTCTGCGCTTCGGCAAAGTTGATAAACGCGTCCGGCGGAATTTCTCCCATAGTCGGATGCTTCCAGCGCATCAGCACTTCAAGCCCGGTCATCCTGAGTGATTTGGCATCAACGACAGGCTGATAAACCACGTAAAACTGGCCGCGCTTAATGGCGCTTAAAATCTCTTTACCCGGATTGAGCCGAATGCTGAGAATGTAGTAATTGAGCGATCCGGCACAAATGCCGCATACCAGCCCGAAGAACAGAGCGTAGAGAATTTCATCGCTGGTCCATGCGTCTGCATACAGGTTGATGGTCAGGGGAATGTTTTTCAGCGTCGCGGTACGGACCGGGATTTCCTCCAGGTCATGCGCGTTGACCAACGCGCTGGACCGCGTTGACAGCGCGTGATCGCCAATGATGATGGCTATCCCCGTGAATTCGTCCTGGCGCGCGGTGTAGAGCAGGTAAGGCGTCAGATTGAGATTCACCGAGGTGAACACGCCGCCGTCCTTCACGAGCGGGTTACGGTACCAGATGGCGATGGCTGGCTTATTAGGCAACATCGGGGTGCCTGGAAGCAATGCCATATCAATCTGCTTATCGATGTGCAGCTCGGGTATCAGCTCCTCCATCGGAAAATTCATCGGGCCTGTGGCGGAAGAACAGAACGCCATTTTGTCTCTGACCAGCAGGAATGCGCGAACGTTAATGCTAAAGGCCGCTCGTGAGGTGAGTTCCTGATTAACGTCGTGACAGCTTTTTAACGTGAGCGGCTGGAGGGTATCGACTGCGTTTTTTAGCTCATCGAAATAGCTCTCCATATAGAGGCTTACGTCGCGGATCAGGGTGTCGAATTTGACTTCCCGCTTGTGGTAGCTCCAGAAAAATTGCAACGAACCCAGGAGCAGGGCGGCGATCAGGCCTGTGATAATGCTGAGGATTAATATCTTGCGATTGCTGGAGAAGTAGCGGGTAAACATAGACGTCGTGATTCCTGAAATGCCGCTGGATGTATTCAGTGTAACGGGCAAAAAAAAACACTGCCGAAGCAGTGCTTTTTTTTATCATATCGTCAGCCAAGGGATAACCAACGATACAATTGTCATATTAACTGCGGGTCAGTACGCGGCGTGCTTCGTTGTAGCGCTTCTTCCAGTACGGTTCATTCATGCTGGAAATGGTCACACCGCTGCTGGTGGAGGCATGTACAAACTGGTCATTACCAATGTAGATGCCAACATGTCGACCTGTAGAACCGGCACGGAACAGGACTAAATCACCGGTGCGCAGTTTGGTACGTGAAATCGACTTGCCCATCTCCTGCTGTTCATAGGTTGAACGCGGAAGATCTAACCCAAATTGCTCACGGAACGTACGCTGTACAAAACCGGAACAATCAATACCTGTTTTTGTGCTGCCGCCAAGACGATAGCGCACGCCTTTCCAGCTAGCATACTGGTCCATAATGCGGGACTTCACGTCCAGATTACGTACCATATTTTCAAATTCATCCTGAGAGGCTTGCAGTGACGAGGAATCTTCCATTCCCACAACACGCGTCTCAGGATGCATATTCTTTGCGGTGTTCGATGAACTACATGCAGACAACAGTACCGCGACTGCTATCGCCGGGATCCCCCGTAAGATATATCTCAGAAACGGTTGAGATTTGACCATGTTGTTTATTATCCCTTGAAGTCCTTAACGACAAATATCGTTATAAAAATGCCAAACGTGACGAGACTAATTATCTGTTCACATTGAGACAATTCTTTCTGGTCACATTTGTGGCACAGCGCACAAAATTATTCACCAAGGAAATAATTATCTCTATGGGGCAAAACGAGTTCGAGATTAACCGATTGCCAGGGGTATTGCGAGTAAAAAAAGCCTTTTTTTTATAAGAAAATGTGATACAGAAAGTAAAAACATAGAATTGCTTAAAATAGCGGCGGATCCGCAGCGCCAGTCTGCAATTGCTTCATTTTTATCATGAATATGATGACGAGAATATGACAGAGGGGAAAGATCGCGGCGAGAACGCTATCAGGGATCATGTCGATCCCTGATAGCTCACGTTAATTTAGGTTAGTTATTTGTTTAATTGTTGTTGCGTTTTACCGGGAAGGTAGCGATCGAACAGCGCTATTATCCTGTCGCTCAGCGGGGTCATCAAACACCACGGCAGCGCAATCAGCGCCACGGAGAGCGAACCGACGGCAATATCGGTGAACCAGTGAGCGCCAATCATTACGCGCGGGAAGGCAAAAACCACAAAAATAATCAGGGCTATGGCAAAGGCTTTTCTGCCGAAATAGCGAAGCATAATTGCGGAAAAAATAAGCAGCATCATGCCGTGATCGCCGGGGAAACTGTCCTTCGACGCATCTTTTGTTGGAATATGCAGCAGTTCGCTGACGCGATTAATATCGGTGAAGAATAGCGTTGGGCTTGAACGCTTAACCGGAATAATCGCGGTTGCCAGCTGGTTAATGACGACGGCAAACAGCAGCATCACCAGACCGATAATGAGAATACGCCGACGCCCGGCTTTATCCTCTTTCAGCCAGAAAGAGAGCATCAGGCAGCCCATGGCCAGCAGCGAGAAGCCGTCGAAGGCGCGGTTGTTGGTAATTGCCACCAGCCACAGGAACGCGTTGCTCTTCACCAGCTCCTGGTTGAAGAAGTGAAAAATGGCAGAATCCAGCGGGAACCAGAAACCATGATCCGCCGGAATATACCAGGAGAAGAAAAGCGCCAGACCGGCGACATTGAGCAGTAATATCAGGGGAAATCGAGTTGTCATAACGTTCTGCATAGAGTGAAAACTGGGGCAACGTTAGCCGCCCGAACTTAAACGAATCCTCAACAGGCTGGACTGGAGGGCATTCCAGTCAGCGTTAACCGCACTAATTAACTCTATTCGGCTGTCAGGCGGCGCCACATTTTGCGTTTCAATAAAGAAATCGTCACCCTGACGATTGATCCGCACCAGCCCGTCCGGGGTGCGCATGATCCCTTTCACGCGATCGACGGGAGCGAGTCTGGCCCACTCCAGGATCCCGATGGTGTCGAAAACGGTATCAGCATCAAAAATCCATCCGCAGGCCTGATATCCCTGACCGCTGTTCAGGTTACGACGCCAGCGCTGGTGTTCTGGCAGGCTCAGGGCAGCCAGGCCCTGCTTAACCGGATGACTGTGCGCATGATCCGCGCTGACAGGCAGCTCGGTGAGGTTCAGACGAGGGAGGTCAAGCAGGGCGCTATCAATATTCCCCTGGGTGGTCTCCACTCGCGTGCGATTGCCGCCGAAATGCTGCCACCACGCGTCCAGCGCGGCCTGGCTTTCAGCCGTGGCGCGATCGGCTTTATTCGCGACAATAACGTCAGCCGAGGCGAGCTGATCGCGGAAGTTTTCGTTGGCCACGGCCTTGTCATCCAGAAGCTGACGCGGATCGAGCAGGCACAGGGTAGCGCGCAGATCGATCCACGGCTCGTAAACCGGGGCGGTCAGTAAATCGAGGATCTGCTTCGGGTGACCCAGCCCGGTGGGTTCAATCAGCAGGCGGTCCGGTTTGCCCTGACGCAGCAGGGTATTGAGCCCGACCTGCATCGGCAGGCCATTGACGCAGCACATGCATCCGCCGGGGATCTCTTTAATCATCGCGCCGCTGGATGACAGCAACGCGCCGTCAATGCCCACCTCGCCAAATTCATTGACCAGCACGGCCCATTTCTCGGCCGGATCTTTATTTGCCAGCAGGTGGAGAATTGAGGTGGTTTTACCGCTGCCGAGAAAACCGGTGATGAGGTTGGTTTTGGTCACGTGCGCTCCAGATGAGAAGGGTGATGCTATAACACTGTTCTCTCTATCCTGGCGAAAAACGTGACCTGTGAGAAGGGGAAGGGCGAACGGAGGCCGCATCCGTTCGCGTTAAGCGCAATAATCGTTAAATATTTAACGTTTCGATAACAGCCTGACGTGCGCCGTGGCGGGTAATGCGCTGGTATGCCTGATTGACTGCCTCCACAAACACGCTGTTTTGCGCGAGATCGTGACCAAAGACCTCGCTCAGCCCCAGCAGGGCGTTAACGCGCTCGGCGTCGCTGCTGGCATTGACAATCGTGCTAATTTTATCGCTGAGGGGATCGCGGACATCAATCGCGTTGCCATGGTCGTCGGTACCGCTAACGTAGCGGATCCAGCCGGCCACGCCCAGGGCCAGCAGCGACCACGGTGTTTTTCGCTCAAGATGAACGCGGATCCCGTCCAGCATTCTTTGCGGAAGCTTCTGGCTACCGTCCATCGCGATTTGCCAGGTCCGATGCTGGAGTGCCGGGTTGGCAAAGCGCTCCAGCAGGCTATCGGCGTAGGCGGTGAGGTCGACATCCTTAATGCGTAATGTGGGCGCCTGCTCGTCCAGCATGAGCCGACGGGCGGCTTCGCGGAACGCAGCGTCCTCCATGCATTCATTAATATGGGCGTAGCCCGCGAGGTACCCCAGATATGCCAGGAAAGAGTGGCTACCGTTGAGCATGCGCAATTTCATCTGCTCCCACGGCAGAACATCCTGCACCATCTGAACGCCCGCGACTTCCCACTCCGGACGACCGGCGACAAAATTATCTTCCACCACCCACTGAATAAACGGTTCACAGCTGATGGCGCACGGATCCTCAACGCCGAGCGCGTCGGTGATTTCCGCCAGCGAGGCTTCCGTCGCAGCGGGAACAATTCTGTCGACCATCGTCCCCGGGAAGCTCACGTGGCTATCAATCCATTCAGACAGCGCCGCGGAACGCTTTTGCGCCATGCCCAGCACCGCGTTTTTCACCACGTGCCCGTTGTCAGGGATATTGTCGCAGGAAAGCACGGTAAAGGCTGGCAAGCCGCGCTCGCGGCGGCGGTGGAGCGCTTCGACCAGGATCCCAGGGGCAGAATGCGGCGCTGAGGGGTTCTCAAGGTCATGAATTATTCGGGCGTTGTGCAGATCGAGTTTCCCGGTCGCGGGATCGATGCAGTAGCCTTTCTCCGTGATGGTGAGCGACACAATAGCGACCTGAGGCTCGCAAAATTTCTCAATAATGGCAGGCAGAGAGTCCAGCTTTGCGTTCAGGCATTCGTGGACGGCACCGACGATAATCGCCTCATTGCCTTCTGCACCTTTCTCCAGCACGGTGAAGAGGTGATCCTGCGCGCGCAGCTGGCCCATCAGCACGTCGCCGCTGAAAAGGCTAATCTCACAAATCCCCCAGTCGCCGCCTTTTTCATTCAGCACCCGATTTGTTAACAATGCCTGGTGCGCGCGGTGAAAGGCACCAAATCCAAAATGGATGATGCGGGAGCGTAATTGCGCGCGATCGTAGCGAGGTTGCTGAACGTGGGCAGGAAGGGCGGTGGAGGCAATTGTCTTCATGAGATACACACCTGATTAACCATTAATTAACAATGCCAGTGTAAAGTTATATGACAGCAAATAAAATTGGTGAGCCGTAAATATCCCCATTCTGTGAGTTTGATCAATCAATGTGTGGCGGTATGTTGACCCTTAGCGGCAAACATGTATGGTAGTCGTCATTGCAGTAACGCATATTGGTATAACAACTTAAGAGGGTGAGGCAATGGAACAAACCTGGCGTTGGTACGGGCCGAACGATCCGGTTTCTCTTGATGATGTGCGTCAGGCTGGCGCTACGGGTGTCGTCACGGCGCTGCATCATATTCCTAACGGTCAGGTTTGGCCGGTTGAAGAAATTCAACAGCGTCAGGCGCTTCTGGCGGAGAAGGGGTTAACCTGGTCTGTAGTGGAAAGCATCCCGGTTCACGAAGATATCAAAACCCATTCAGGGGAATACCAGACCTGGATTGCTAATTATCAGCAGAGCATTCGCAACCTGGCGGCCTGCGGCATTGATACGGTCTGCTATAACTTCATGCCCATCCTCGACTGGACGCGTACCGACCTTGAATACCAGATGCCGGACGGCTCGAAAGCGCTGCGTTTCGATCAGATCGCCTTTGCGGCATTCGAACTGCACATTCTGAAACGCCCTGGCGCCGAAGCGGATTACACCGCGGAAGAGCAGCAGCAGGCGCGTGAGTGGTTTAACGCCGCCAGCGAGGCAGACATCGAAAAGCTGACCCGTAATATTATCGCGGGCCTGCCGGGGGCTGAAGAGGGATATACCCTGGATCAGTTCCGCGCGCGTCTGGCGGAATACGGCGATATTGATAAGCACCAGCTGCGTGAAAACATGGCGTACTTCCTGCGCGCCATCGTGCCGGTTGCTGAAGAGGTAGGGGTACGCCTCGCCGTGCACCCGGACGATCCACCGCGTCCTATCCTCGGCCTGCCGCGTATCGTTTCCACCCTTGAAGATATGCAGTGGCTGAAAGAGACGGTAAACAGCATCTATAACGGCTTTACCATGTGTACCGGCTCCTACGGCGTGCGTGCGGACAACGACCTGGTGCGGATGATTGAAACCTTCGGCGATCGTATCCACTTCACGCATCTGCGGGCGACCTGCCGCGAAGAGAATCCAAAAACCTTCCACGAGGCGGCGCACCTGGGCGGCGATGTGAATATGGTGGCGGTAGTGGACGCTATCCTGGCGGAAGAGGCGCGCCGCAAGCAGGCGGGCGATGTGCGTCCTATTCCGTTCCGTCCGGATCACGGCCATCAGATGCTGGACGATTTGCGTAAGAAAACCAACCCGGGCTATTCGGCGATTGGCCGTCTTAAGGGAATGGCGGAAGTGCGCGGCGTTGAGCTGGCGCTGAAGATGACGAAGTATCCGGAGCTTCTGTAAGCTCTGTTGCCCGGTGGCGCTACGCTTACCGGGCCTACACAAAAACCGGCCTGAGAGCCGGTTTTTGTGTTTTTGTAGGTCGGGTAAGGCGAAGCCGCCACCCGACAAATGCCGCAATCAGTCAGCGCGACCCATATAGCGTTTTTCTTCGATATGGATGCGGATTTTCTCGCCAGCGGAGAGATATTCCGGTACCTGCACAACCAGACCGGTCGTCAGGGTAGCCGGTTTGTTGCGGGCACTCGCTGATGCGCCTTTGATGCCAGGTGCGGTTTCAACGATTTCCAGATCGACGGTCTGAGGCAGCTCCAGGGCCAGCAGCACGCCGTCCCAGGTCAGGACCTGCATGTCAGGCATACCGCCTTCAGGGATGAACAGCAGCTCTTCTTCGATCTGATCTTTGGTGAAGATGTACGGGGTGTAATCTTCTTTATCCATGAACACGTATTCGTTGCCGTCGATGTAGGAGAAATCGACATAGCGGCGGGTCAGGGTCACGGTATCGACGATATCGTCACCTTTAAAGCGCTCTTCCACTTTCAGGCCGGTACGCACATCGGCGAAACGCATTTTGTACAGCGTTGCTGCACCACGGGCGCTGGGTGCCTGAATGTCGATATCTTTCACAATCAGCAGTTTGCCGTTGTAATTCAGCACCATACCTTTCTTAATTTCGTTCGCTCTTGGCATTGCAGTAATCCTGTTTACGGGAGGTAAAAAATATCGCGCCAAATTACTCGCGCGCGGCCTTTCAGGCAAGAGGAATTCGTGGCTTTTGCTATCAATACGCAAAAGGTGTTACTGTGCGCGCGATGCCCGACTGCGCGGGCGATCGTCAGCGAAAGAGAGCATTTATGGATTGTCGTCCCGATTGTGGCGCGTGCTGTACTGCACCGTCCATTTCAAGCCCCATTCCAGGAATGCCGGAGGGCAAACCTGCCAATACCCGCTGCGTTCAGCTCTCGGAAACCAACCTGTGCATGATCTTTGGCTCGCCGCTGCGCCCGAAGGTCTGCTCCGGGCTTCAGCCCACTGCCGAAATGTGTGGCAGCACGCGAGGGCAGGCGATGACGTACCTTCTTGAACTGGAAGCGCTCACCGCGCCTTAAACGTCTTTAATCCTTGCCAGGCAGCCGATTGTCAGTGTACACATCACCAGCGCAATCCAGAACACCGTGTGATAGTTCCAGATTTCGGCCACGACACCGGCCATTGAGCCCGCGATAATCCAGCCTACGCGGGTGGTATTAGTATAAAGGGTGGTGGCAGAGCCTGCCTGGCCCGGCATCAGATCCTGGAAATAGAGCATGCCTATCCCGGCGAGAATACCAATATAGATGGCGTTCAGCAGCTGTAAAGCCAGCAACAGCCCCGGCGTATGTACCGTCAGCATACCGATATAGAACAACAGACCGGCGACGGCGGCGATGCGCATTAAAAAACGCTTTCCGAAGCGCTTTGCGTAATAGCCCGCAATGAGCATCGTCGGGATCTCAAGCCCGGCCGCGGTGCCCATCATGATGCCCGCCAGCTTCTCCGACAGGTGCAGTTCATCAATAATAAACAGCGGCATATTGATGATATACAGGCTGTTGGTCCCCCACATCAGCGTACAGATAACAAACAGGAGCAGGGCATCGCGGCGGTTGCGGCGCGGCGCTTCCAGCACGCCCGTTGCTACTTTGGGCTCTTTGCGCATGGACGGCAGGAAGAACCACACCAGCGCGCCGCACACCACAAACGCGACGGCCGCACTCAGGTACATCACCTTAAAGCCAAAACCCATCGCCAGCGCGTAGGCCAGCGGCGGGCCAATCACCCACGCCAGCGACACCTGAGCGCGCAGGACAGAGCTGAACATCACCGCTTCACGCCCGGTATGGTCGGCGTGTTCGCGGGCAAGGGCGAACAGCTGAGGGTTCGCCGTTGAGCCAAAGCTGCTCAGGAATACCCCGACGAAGAGCAGAATGAAATAGTTGCGGTTCCAGGCAAACAGAACGCAGGCCATGACTCCCAGCAGACAGCAGAAAACGATCAGGCTTTTACGATCGCCTTTTCTGTCGGATCGTCCTGCCAGAAACTGGCTGACCAGGATGCCGATAATGGCGCTACCGGTAAAAAAGAAGCCCACCATCGCCGGACGGACGTGAACCTCATTTGTCAGGAATAAGCTCAATGTCGGCGTCTGTAACGCACCGGCAATACCCGTGAAGAAGGCAACCACCAGGAATGCCGCGGAGGTTAAATCAAAGGGCTTCGGCGAGACGGCCGCAGGAGAGTTATGCATGTTTTATAATTAGCGAGTAGCAGAGAGGGGCGGAGTTTACGCCGTCAGCTAAAAAATAAACAGTGGGTGCGGTCAATGATGCCACGAAAAATCAAAATGGCATTTCAACTTACCTCTCATCCGGCTGACCTTAGCTGAAACTGTCTTGCTGAACTTCAGCAAAATTCAGCTGAACGAAGAAGAAATGTGCTGTATCTCTAAATTCTGAGATCGGAAATACGAGTTTACTTGCAAGACATTGCAGAAAGCGCAAGACTTTTTGAAACGTTTCAGCGCTATCTTGTTTTAACAAACGGAGCAGGCTAGCGCATTTTTTCTCATTAAAGCTGAAACGATTCAAGTTCAGCAGGAGTGGAGAACCATGTTCCAGTTATCTGTTCAGGATATCCACCCGGGCGCTCAGGCCGGGGATAAAGAAGAGGCTATTCGCCAGGTTGCCGCTGCGCTTGTGCAGGCAGGTAACGTCGCGGACGGCTATGTCAACGGCATGCTGGCTCGCGAGCAGCAGACCTCAACCTTCCTCGGCAATGGCATTGCCATTCCGCACGGCACAACCGACACCCGCGATCAGGTGTTGAAAACCGGCGTTCAGGTTTATCAGTTCCCGCAGGGCGTGCTCTGGGGCGACGGTCAGGTAGCCTACGTGGCTATCGGCATCGCGGCCAGCAGCGACGAACACTTAGGCCTGTTGCGTCAGCTGACGCATGTCCTGAGCGATGACGATGTGGCTGAACAGCTGAAGTCCGCCACCACAGCTGAAGAGCTGCGCGCCTTGCTGATGGGCGAAAAACAGAGCGAAGCGCTGAAGCTGGATAATGAAACGCTGACGCTGGATGTGGCTGCTTCCGATCTGGTGACGCTGCAGGCGCTGAACGCGGGCCGTCTGAAAGAAGCCGGCGCGGCGGACGCCACGTTTGTGACGCGCGTCATTAACGATAAGCCGTTGAATCTGGGTCAGGGTATCTGGCTGAACGACAGCGCTGAAGGCAACCTGCGCAGCGCTATCGCCGTGAGCCGCGCGGCCAACGCGTTTGACGTGGAAGGCGAGCGCGCGGCCATGCTGGTGACCGTGGCGATGAACGACGATCAGCCGGTTTCCGTGCTGAAGCGTCTGGGCGATCTGCTGCTGAACAACAAAGCTGAAAAACTGCTGAACGCTGATGCCTCCACCGTGCTGGCACTGCTGACCAGTGATGATGCGCCGACCGAAGACGTGCAGACCGCTGAGTTCGTGGTACGCAACGAGCACGGCCTGCATGCCCGTCCGGGCACCATGCTGGTGAATACCATTAAACAATTCGAGAGTGAGATCACCGTGGCGAATCTTGATGGCACGGGCAAACCGGCCAATGGCCGTAGTCTGATGAAAGTTGTCGCGCTGGGCGTGAAGAAAGGACATCGTCTGCGTTTCACCGCGCAGGGTGCCGATGCTGAACAGGCGCTGAAAGCGATTGGCGATGCCATCGCGGCGGGTCTGGGGGAGGGCGCATAATGAGCAGACGTGTTGCGACTATTACGCTGAACCCGGCTTATGACCTGGTAGGATTTTGCCCGGAAATTGAGCGCGGCGAAGTCAACCTCGTGCGTACCACTGGCCTGCATGCTGCGGGTAAAGGGATTAACGTCGCGAAAGTGCTCAAGGATCTCGGTATCGACGTCACCGTGGGCGGATTCCTCGGTAAAGATAACCAGGATGGTTTCCAGCAGCTGTTCAGCGAGCTGGGCATTGCCAACCGTTTTCAGGTTGTTCAGGGCCGTACCCGCATCAACGTTAAGCTGACGGAGAAAGACGGTGAAGTGACCGATCTGAACTTCTCTGGCTTCGAAGTGACGCCGTCCGACTGGGAGCGTTTTGTGAACGACTCGCTGACCTGGCTCGGTCAGTTTGACATGGTCTGCGTCAGCGGCAGCCTGCCGTCCGGCGTGAGCCCGGAAGCCTTTACCGACTGGATGACGCGCCTGCGCAGCCAGTGCCCGTGCATCATTTTTGACAGCAGCCGCGACGCGCTGGTTGCCGGTCTGAAAGCCTCGCCGTGGCTGGTGAAGCCGAATCGCCGCGAGCTGGAGATCTGGGCGGGCCGTAAGCTGCCAGAATTAAAAGATGTGATTGACGCTGCCCATGCGCTGCGCGAGCAGGGTATCGCTCACGTGGTGATTTCTCTTGGTGCAGAAGGCGCGCTGTGGGTTAACGCGTCTGGCGAATGGATCGCCAAACCGCCGTCAATGGAAGTTGTCAGCACCGTTGGCGCAGGGGATTCCATGGTTGGCGGCCTGATTTATGGTCTGCTGATGCGTGAATCCAGTGAACATACTTTACGTCTTGCCACCGCCGTTGCTGCCCTGGCCGTAAGCCAGAGCAATGTCGGTATTACCGATCGTACCCAGTTAGCCGCGATGATGGCGCGCGTTGACTTAAAACCTTTTAACTAACAGCAGGAGAGGAATAATGAAAACGCTGCTGATCATTGACTCCGGTCTCGGACAGGCCCGCGCCTATATGGCGAAGACCTTGCTGGGCGCGGCGGCACAAAAAGCACATCTGGACATTATCGATAATCCAGGCGATGCAGAACTGGCCATTGTACTGGGCGACAAAATCCCGGCTGACAGTGCGCTGAACGGCAAAAAAGTGTGGCTGGGCGATATTAATCGCGCGGTGGCACACCCGGAACTGTTCCTGAGCGAAGCGAAAGGCCACGCGTCTGTCTACAGCGCGCCTGTCGCGACGGCACAGGCTGCGGGTCCGAAACGCGTTGTCGCGGTGACGGCCTGCCCGACGGGCGTGGCTCACACCTTTATGGCGGCTGAAGCCATTGAAACCGAAGCGAAAAAACGCGGCTGGTGGGTGAAAGTTGAAACGCGCGGCTCCGTTGGCGCGGGCAATGCGATTACCCCTGAAGAAGTGGCGGAAGCCGATCTGGTGATCGTGGCGGCGGATATCGAAGTGGATCTGGCGAAATTTGCCGGTAAGCCAATGTACCGCACCTCTACCGGCCTGGCGCTGAAAAAGACCGCGCAGGAGTTTGATAAAGCGCTGGTAGAAGCGAAGCCGTATCAGGCAACCGGCGCGCGTCAAACCGCGACGGAAGGTAAGAAAGAGTCTGCAGGCGCATATCGCCATCTGTTGACCGGCGTGTCTTACATGCTGCCGATGGTGGTTGCGGGCGGTCTGTGTATTGCCCTCTCGTTCGCATTTGGTATTACCGCGTTTAAAGAGCAAGGCACGCTGGCCGCTGCGTTAATGCAGATTGGCGGCGGTTCCGCGTTCGCACTGATGGTCCCCGTTCTGGCCGGCTTTATTGCCTTCTCCATCGCTGACCGTCCTGGCCTGACGCCGGGTCTTATCGGCGGTATGCTGGCCGTGAGCACCGGTTCCGGCTTTATCGGCGGTATTATCGCGGGCTTCCTGGCCGGTTACGTCGCGAAGCTCATCAGCTCGAAGCTCAAGCTGCCGCAGAGTATGGAAGCGCTGAAACCGATTCTGATCATCCCGCTGATTTCCAGCCTGGTGGTCGGTCTGGCGATGATTTACCTGATTGGTAAACCGGTTGCGGGCATCCTGGCGGGTCTGACCCACTGGCTGCAAACCATGGGTACCGCGAACGCGGTTCTGCTGGGTGCAATCCTCGGTGGCATGATGTGTACCGACATGGGTGGTCCGGTGAACAAAGCGGCGTACGCCTTTGGCGTTGGCCTGCTGAGTACCCAGACCTACGCGCCAATGGCAGCCATCATGGCGGCAGGCATGGTTCCACCGCTGGCGCTCGGTCTGGCAACGATTATTGCCCGTCGTAAGTTCGATAAAGCACAGCAGGAAGGCGGCAAAGCGGCGCTGGTTCTGGGCCTCTGCTTCATTACCGAAGGCGCGATTCCGTTCGCAGCGCGTGACCCAATGCGCGTTCTGCCATGCTGTATCGTCGGTGGCGCGGTAACGGGTGCAATCTCTATGGCGATTGGCGCGAAGCTGATGGCACCACACGGCGGTCTGTTTGTCCTGCTGATCCCAGGCGCAATCACTCCGGTCCTGGGCTATCTGCTGGCAATTGTTGCCGGTACGCTGGTGGCGGGTCTCTCTTACGCAGTGCTGAAACGTCCGGAAGCGGAAGTTGTGGCGAAAGTGGCGTAAGCGATAAACAACAAAAAAGCCGGGTTGCGTTACGCTCCCGGCTTTTTTTATGCCGCCTGTTCAGCGGTTTGCTGTGCCTTCAGCCAGGCAATCTCTTCTGCCCAGATGTCCGGGTTAATGGTTTCCAGCACCATCGGAATACCGTCGAAGCGGGCGTCCTGCATAATAAAGCGGAACGCATCGTGGCCAATGTTGCCTTCACCCAGGCTGTGGTGGCGGTCAACGCGGCTGCCGAACGCACTTTTCGCATCGTTCAGGTGCATGCCGCGCAGGTACTTAAAGCCCACAATGCGCTCGAACTCATCAAACGTGTTTTTCGTTGCCTCGGTGGTGCGCAGGTCATAACCAGCGGCAAACGCGTGGCAGGTATCAATGCACACGCCCACGCGGGATTTGTCCTCCACGCCGTCAATAATTGCCGCCAGATGTTCGAACCTAAAGCCGAGGTTGCTGCCCTGACCGGCGGTATTCTCAATCACCGCGGTGACGCCTTTGGTCTTGTCCAGCGTGATGTTGATGGACTCGGCAATGCGCGCCAGGCAGGCATCTTCATCGATTTGCATCAGATGGCTACCCGGATGGAAGTTCAGCAGCGTAAGCCCCAGCTGTTCGCAGCGCTGTACTTCATCCAGAAACGCCTCGCGGGACTTATCCAGTGCTTCCTGGACCGGGTGCCCGAGGTTGATCAGGTAGCTGTCGTGGGGGAGGATCTGACCGGGCCCGTAGTGGTATTTCTCACAGGCGGCTTTGAAATCATCAATCACCTCAGCGGTGAGCGGTGCGGCGCGCCACTGGCGCTGATTTTTGGTGAACAGGGCGAAAGCGGTCGCCTCGATTTCGGCGGCGCGAATGGCGGCATTCGCAAGGCCACCTGCAGCACTGACGTGCGCTCCAACGTATTTCATAAAAAACTCCTGCTAACCCGAAACGCTTATGATAGCGGGTTAACAGGAGAAGGACGAGATGGTTTATGCCATCAGGCTGTGCACCGCGAGGTTAATGGCACCGCCGCCGACAATCAGCCAGATGAAGAGCACCAGCGCCATCAGCAGCGGTTTGGCACCGGCTTTTTTCAGCGCGCTGACGTGTGTGGTCACCCCCAGCGCCGCCATGGCCATCGCCAGCAGCACGGTATCCAGCGTCACCAGCATATCGACAACGGCTTTCGGCAGCAGGTGGAAGGAGTTGAAAATCGCCACCACGATAAACAGGATCGCAAACCACGGAATGGTGATTTTGCTTTTCTCGCCGCCGCCTGCCGGTGCCAGCTGCTTAACCCGCGCCGCGAGGAAAATCAGGAACGGTGCCAGCATCATCACGCGCAGCATTTTGGCAATCACCGCCGCGTTTTCAGCTTCCGGGTTAATGGCATGTCCTGCCGCCACCACCTGAGCCACTTCGTGCATGGTCGAACCGATGTAGATGCCGTAGGTTTCCGGGCTAAACCAGTGCGCCACCAGTGGATACATCGCCGGATAGAGGAAGATCGCCAGCGTACCGAAGATCACCACCGTCGCCACCGCCACGGTCACCTTGCTGGCTTCGGCTTTAACGACGGGCTCTGTTGCCAGCACCGCCGCGGCTCCACAGATACTGCTCCCGGCACCGATCAGCCAGCTGGTTTGCTTATCCAGGCCAAAGATTTTCTGGCCGATAAAGCAGGCCAGCAAAAAGGTACTGGTCAGGGTCAGGACGTCGATGGCGATTCCGCTCACGCCCACGTCCGCAATCTGCGAAAAGGTGAGACGGAAGCCGTAAAGGATGATCCCGAGACGCAGCAGGTGCTGTTTGGCAAAGATCACGCCGCCGTCGCAGGATTTCCAGATATGTGGGTAAACGGTGTTTCCCACGACCATGCCGAGCAAAATGGCCAGCGTCAACGCGCTAAAGCCTGCGCCTGCGATAGCCGGGATGCTGCCGCCCCATAGCGCTACGGCGGTTACTGCTGCGCTTAGCGCGAGGCCCGGCACGAAGTGCCACACTGTACGATGATGTTGTAAGGTGATTTCTGACATAACCTTCTCCTTTGTCTGGCTAAAGGTTACGGCGCTCTGGCTTAAAAATAAAATTGATTATATACTTATAATCAATCTATATAAGTGGTAAGAAACCATGCACATTACATTGCGTCAGCTGGAAGTGTTTGCCGAGGTGCTGAAAAGCGGTTCGACAACCCAGGCGTCACAAATGCTGGCGCTCTCGCAGTCTGCGGTCAGCGCGGCGTTGACCGATCTTGAAGGACAGCTGGGCGTTCAGCTTTTCGACAGGGTAGGGAAGCGTCTGGTGGTCAACGAGCACGGTCGTCTTCTTTATCCACGCGCGCTGGCGCTGCTGGAACAGGCTATCGAAATCGAACAGCTGTTCCGCGAGGACAACGGCGCGATCCGCGTCTACGCCAGCAGCACCATTGGGAATTACATCCTTCCGGAAGTGATTGCCCGCTACCGCCGGGATTTCCCGACCCTGCCGCTGGAGATGAGCGTGGGCAATAGCCAGGACGTGATCAACGCGGTGATCGATTTCCGCGTGGATATCGGCCTCATCGAAGGGCCCTGCCATAACGTCGATATCATTGCCGAGCCCTGGCTGGAAGATGAGCTGGTGGTGTTTGCGTCCCCGGCCTCGTCGTTATTGCAGGGCGAGGTGACGCTGGAGCGCCTGGCGCAGGCCCAGTGGATCCTGCGCGAGCAGGGATCCGGCACGCGTGAAATTGTCGATTATCTGCTGCTTTCCCATCTGCCGCATTTCCAGTTAGGGATGGAGCTGGGGAACTCCGAGGCTATCAAGCACGCGGTGCGTCACGGTCTGGGGATCAGCTGTCTTTCCCGGCGCGTCATTGCCGAACAGCTTGAAACGGGGTCGCTGGTTGAAATACCGGTTCCATTGCCGAAGCTGGTGCGCACGTTATGGTGCATTCATCACCGCCAGAAACACCTTTCCAGCTCGCTGCAGCGTTTTCTGCGCTACTGCGCCATTTAACGTTCCCCGGTGGCGCTTCGCTTACCGGGGCTACGCGCGCCCGTCACCCCACATTTTTATGCTTTACTTATAATCCTGGCCGAGTCATGAAGCTCTCTTATAACTGAGTATTTCTGCCGGAAGGAACGCGGATCGTCTGCTACAATCGCGCCTCATTTATTAAATGGACAGCATTTTCATATGGTTTCAGAAATTAAAACCACAGAAGCGCCCACGCTACGTCGTGAACTCAAGGCGCGTCACCTGACGATGATCGCTATTGGCGGCTCAATCGGTACAGGTCTTTTCGTTGCCTCTGGCGCAACGATTTCGGCAGCCGGCCCGGGTGGGGCATTATTCTCTTATATCCTGATTGGCCTGATGGTGTACTTCCTGATGACCAGTCTCGGCGAACTGGCCGCGTACATGCCGGTATCCGGTTCGTTCTCGACCTATGGTCAAAAATACGTTGAAGAAGGCTTCGGCTTCGCGCTGGGCTGGAACTACTGGTACAACTGGGCGGTTACTATCGCTGTTGACCTTGTCGCCGCACAGCTGGTGATGAACTGGTGGTTCCCGGATACGCCGGGCTGGATCTGGAGCGCCCTGTTCCTCGCCGTCATCTTCTTGCTGAACTACATCTCCGTGCGCGGTTTCGGCGAAGCGGAATACTGGTTCTCTTTGATCAAAGTGGCAACCGTCATCATCTTTATCGTCGTCGGTGTGGCGATGATCGTTGGTATTTTCAAAGGCGCAGAACCTGCAGGCTGGAGTAACTGGGCGATAGGCGATGCGCCGTTTGCCGGTGGACTGTCGGCGATGATTGGCGTGGCGATGATTGTCGGCTTCTCCTTCCAGGGCACCGAGCTGATTGGTATCGCCGCCGGTGAGTCAGAGAACCCGGAGAAAAATATTCCGCGTGCGGTCCGTCAGGTATTCTGGCGTATCCTGCTGTTCTATGTGTTCGCGATCCTGATTATCAGCCTGATCATCCCGTACACCGATCCAAGCCTGCTGCGTAATGACGTAAAAGACATTAGCGTCAGCCCGTTCACGCTGGTCTTCCAGCACGCCGGCCTGCTTTCTGCTGCGGCAGTGATGAACGCCGTTATCCTGACCGCTGTGCTTTCAGCCGGTAACTCCGGGATGTACGCGTCCACCCGCATGCTCTACACGCTGGCATGCGACGGTAAAGCCCCGCGTATTTTCGCGAAACTGTCCCGCGGCGGCGTCCCGCGTAACGCGCTGTACGCGACAACGGTAATCGCTGGTCTGTGCTTCCTGACCTCCATGTTTGGTAACCAGACGGTGTACCTGTGGCTGCTTAATACCTCAGGGATGACGGGCTTTATTGCCTGGCTGGGGATTGCCATTAGCCACTACCGTTTCCGCCGCGGCTTCGTCAAGCAGGGTCACGATATTAACTCGCTGCCGTATCGCTCCGGCTTCTTCCCGCTGGGTCCCATTTTCGCCTTCATTCTGTGCCTGATCATTACGCTTGGACAGAACTATGAAGCGTTCCTGGCGGACACCATTGACTGGGGCGCCGTCACGGCGACCTACATTGGTATTCCGCTGTTCCTCGTCATCTGGTTTGGCTACAAGCTGACGAAAGGAACAAAATTCGTTCGCTACAGTGAAATGGAATTCCCGGAACGATTTAAACAATAACCGCACTTCCTCTCTTTTAACCCGCTCATTCGAGCGGGTTTTTTTATTCCCGCATTCTGGAACAAAGATATATTTCTTAACAATTTAATTGATAATAATTATCGTTTGCTTTATCGTTATCAAAAATAAGCGTGTCACCGACCCACCGCAGATGTGGGCGGCAAGGAAGACGCTGTGAGCAATGATGATTTGATTTAGTTGTATTTACCTCATGGAGATATGGAATGTTTAGGTTGAATCCCTTCGTCAGGGGAGGACTTTGTGCGTCCGCAATGTCCCTGGCCCTGCCTGTTATCGCAGCGGAATCCGGCGACACGATGGTTGTAACGGCCTCCGCGACCGAGCAAAACCTGAAAGACGCACCCGCAAGCATCAGCGTGATTACCCAGGAAGATTTGCAGCGCAAGCCCGTTCAGAATCTGAAAGATGTGTTACGGGATGTGCCGGGCGTTCAGCTCACAAGCGAAGGGGACAACCGTAAAGGGGTAAGTATCCGTGGACTGGACAGCAGCTATACGCTGATCCTGATCGACGGCAAGCGCGTCAACTCGCGTAACGCGGTGTTCCGGCATAATGATTTCGACCTTAACTGGGTGCCGGTTGACGCCATCGAACGCATCGAAGTGGTGCGCGGACCTATGTCTTCTCTGTACGGTTCCGATGCACTGGGCGGCGTGGTGAACATTATCACCAAAAAAATCGGCCAGAAATGGACGGGTACCCTGAGCGCCGATTCCACGATTCAGGAGCACCGCGACCGTGGAGACACGTACAACGGCCAGTTCTATACCAGCGGCCCGCTGGTGGACGGCCTGCTGGGGCTGAAAGCCTACGGTAGCCTCGCGAAGCGTGAGAAAGACGGTCAGCAGAAATCCTCTACCACGGCGAGCGGTGAAACGCCGCGCATTGAGGGCTTCACCAGCCGCGATGCGAATGTGGAGTTCGCCTGGACACCGTCTGAAAACCACGACTTTACGGCGGGCTACGGCTTCGACCGTCAGGATCGCGACTCGGATTCCCTCGATAAAAACCGCCTTGAACGTCATAACTATTCTCTCAGCCACAACGGTCGTTGGGGCGTCGGCAACAGCGAGCTGAAGATTTACGGCGAAAAGGTGGATAACAAAAACCCGGGCAACAGCCATCCGATCACCTCCGAGAGCAACGCGGTGGACGGAAAATACGTGCTGCCGCTGGGCGAAATCAACCAGCTGCTGACCTTCGGCGGCGAATGGCGTCACGATAAGCTGAAAGATCCGGTCAACCTGACGGGCGGTTCCAGCAGCAGTACGTCGACAAGCCAGTATGCCCTGTTCCTTGAGGACGAGTGGCGAATCTTTGAACCTCTGGCGCTGACCACCGGCATCCGTATGGACGACCATGATACCTACGGTGACCACTGGAGCCCGCGAGCCTATCTGGTCTACAACGCGACCGATACCGTAACGGTGAAAGGGGGCTGGGCCACCGCGTTTAAAGCGCCGTCGCTGCTGCAGCTGAGCCCTGACTGGGTCACCGGCTCGTGCCGCGGTGCCTGTGAGATTGTCGGTAACCCGGACCTGAAGCCGGAAACCAGCGAGAGCTTCGAATTCGGTCTCTACTACAGTGGGGAAGAGGGCTGGTTAGAGGGCGTGCAGGCCAGCGTCACCACCTTCCAGAATAATGTGGATGACCGCATCAGCATCAGCCGTACGGCCAATGTAAACCAGGCGCAGGGCTACCCTAACTATGTCGGGCTGAATGCCGACGGCGAGCCGATTTTCCGCTACTACAACGTTAACAAGGCGCGCATCCGCGGGGTGGAGACCGAGCTGAAATTCCCGCTGGCGGACGACTGGAAAGTGACGCTGAACTACACCTACAACGACGGTCGTGATATCAGCAACGGCGGCAACAAGCCGCTGTCCGATCTGCCGTTCCACACCGCCAACGGAACCGTTGACTGGAAGGCAACGCAGGACTGGTCGTTCTACGTTCAGGGCAACTACACCGGTGAGAAACGCGCGCTGACCAGCAGTGCAGCAACGCCGGGTGGCTATGTCATCTGGAATACCGGCGCCGCGTGGCAGGTAACGAAAGCCATGAAGCTGCGCGCGGGCGTGCAGAACCTGCTGGATAAAGATCTGAGCCGTGACGATTACAGCTATACCGAAGATGGCCGTCGCTACTTTGTCGGCGTGGATTATAAGTTCTGATGTAACCTCTATGCCCGGTGGCGCTTCGCTTACCGGGCCTACAAAATCCACGAACGTAGGCCGGGTAAGGCGAAGCCGCCACCCGGCAATCATCCGCACTTACGCGAACAAATGCTCCGCATGGAAGCGGAGATGATCCTCAATAAAGGACGCGATGAAGTAATAGCTGTGGTCATACCCCGGCTGAATGCGCAGCGTCAGCGGCCAGTCCTTCTGGCGTGCCGCTTCTGCCAGCACCGCAGGCTGTAGCTGTCCGGCGAGGAACTGGTCCGCATCGCCCTGATCGATAAGCATCGGGATCGCATTTGCCGAGCTGCTGGCCAGCATCAGCGCACAGCTGTCCCATTCCTGCCAATTCGCTTTATCTTCACCCAGATAGTTCGTGAAGGCTTTCTGCCCCCACGGCACCTGCGTTGGGTTCACAATTGGCGCAAATGCCGACACGCTAACGTATTTTCCCGGATTTTTTAGCGCCATGATTAACGCCCCGTGTCCACCCATGGAGTGTCCGCTGATGGCGCAGCGGTTGCTTACCGCAAACCCGGACTGAACCAGCGCGGGCAGCTCGTCGCGAAGGTAATCATACATGCGGTAGTGGCGCGCCCAGGGCTGCTCGGTCGCATTCAGATAAAATCCGGCACCTTTGCCCAGGTCATATCCTGCATCGTCGGCCACATCATCGCCACGCGGGCTGGTGTCAGGCATCACCAGCGCAATACCCAGCTCGGCGGCAAGTCGCTGCGCGCCCGCTTTGGTGGTGAAGTTTTCGTCGTTGCAGGTCAGGCCTGACAGCCAGAACAGAACCGGCGGATTTTCCGTCGGCGGCAGGAAAATACTGAACGTCATCGCACAGTTCAGGACGGTGGAGTCATGCCGCCAGCGCTGCTGTCGACCTTCAAAACAACGGTGCTCTTCGAGCAGTTCCATGCAGGGCTCCTTAATGAGAATGCGTATTCATAAAAACCATAATACAGCCTTTTCATTGACCTGTGAGCAACTTTCACTTTCGCCGGACGGCGAGATGCTGCATCATAAATTTACTTTTCTTTAACAATTGGAGCCATCATGGCGCTGCGTATTGCGCTCAGTGGGTTTGTCGTTCTGGTGGTGGCGATGGGGATAGGGCGCTTCGCCTTTACGCCTCAGGTGCCGCTCATGATTGCTGCCGGACAGCTTACACTGACCAGCGCGGGTCTGGTCGCGGCGATGAACTATCTGGGCTATCTGGTGGGGGCATGGGATGCCATGCGCGCGCACCGCTTTGTGGAAACGCGCCTCTGGCTTGGCATCACCGGTGCGGTTGCGCTGACGCTGCTCTCCGCGGCGGCGGATAACGCCGTGGTGCACGGCCTGCTGCGCTTCGTGATTGGCTGCATGAGCGGCTGGTCGATGGTGCTCATTGCCGCCTGGACCAACGAAAGGCTGGGGCAACTGGGTAAACCAGGCCTGAGCGCTGCGGTGTTTGCCGGACCGGGGGCGGGCATTGCCCTGAGCGGGCTGCTCGCCGTCTATATCCAGGCAAAATCTCTTTCGGCCGGGGCGGCATGGCAAATCTACGGCGTGCTGGCGCTGGTGCTAATCGCGCTGGTGGCACGCTACCTCCCGCGATCCGGGCAGCTCCATCGCCCCGGCACCGCCCCGGAGCCGCTGGTGCTGACGGCGGATTTAAAGCGCCTGGTCTGGAGCTACAGCCTGGCCGGGTTTGGCTATATCCTGCCGGCGACATTCCTGTCGCAAATGGCGGCGGTGCGTTTTCCCGGCAGCCTGTTTGCGCAGTTTGTCTGGCCGATTTTTGGCATCGCCGCCGTGGTGGGCATTGCGCTCAGTATTCTTTTACGCCACACCTCAACGGCTAACCGCAGGCTGGCTATCGTGCTGTGGTTGCAGGGCGCTGGCGTGCTGGCGGCCTGGCTGCTGCCGGGGATTGGCGGTTTGCTGACGGGCGGGCTGCTGGTGGGCGGCGGCTTCTTGTGTGCCGTGCAGCTCTCTCTTTTATACGGTCGCGAGCTGGCGCCAAACCACACGCGCTATATGGCCGGCCTGCTCACCACCGGGTATGCAATTGGTCAGTTGATTGGCCCGATGACCTCGGCGTTATCAACCTGGCTTACCCACCGGCTGGAGCCCGCGCTGGGGTTGGCGGGCATTGCGCTGTTTGTCGGGGGAGCTCTGGTCTGGAATCGCCACGCTGAAAGGCAACAGCAATTGCAATAATTATCGCCGTGAATACTGGATTATGTGCGCGGCCTCACGCACAATGAGCGCATACTTTTGCCACAACGAGGGCAAAAGACGCCACACCTGCAGGAGAACAAAATGTCATCACTCAGTAAAGAAGCTGCCCTGGTCCACGAAGCCCTGGTTGCGCGCGGTCTTGAAACGCCACTGCGTCCGCCCGTACAGGATTTGGACAATGAAACCCGCAAGCGTCTGATTGCCGGTCATATGACCGATATCATGGAGCTGCTGAATCTCGATCTGAGTGACGACAGTCTGATGGAGACGCCGCACCGTATCGCGAAAATGTACGTCGACGAAATTTTCTCCGGGCTGGATTACGCCAACTTCCCGAAAATCACCGTCATTGAAAACAAGATGAAAGTGGATGAGATGGTGACGGTACGCGATATCACGCTGACCAGCACCTGCGAACACCATTTTGTGACCATCGACGGTAAAGCGACCGTGGCGTATATCCCAAAAGACACGGTGATTGGCCTGTCGAAGATCAACCGCATCGTGCAGTTCTTTGCACAGCGTCCGCAGGTTCAGGAGCGTCTGACGCAGCAGATCCTGACCGCGCTGCAAACGCTGCTGGGCACCAATAACGTGGCCGTCTCTATCGACGCGGTTCACTACTGCGTGAAGGCGCGCGGCGTGCGTGATGCAACCAGTGCGACCACAACAACCTCGCTGGGCGGCCTGTTTAAATCGAGCCAGAATACCCGCCAGGAGTTCCTGCGCGCGGTACGTCACCACAACTAAGTCTTACAGGGCAGGAACCATGGAGCGAAACGTCACGCTCGATTTTGTTCGCGGCGTCGCCATTCTCGGTATCCTGCTGCTCAATATCAGCGCCTTCGGTCTTCCGAAGGCGGCTTATCTCAATCCTGCCTGGTATGGCGACATCACGCGCAGTGATGCCTGGACCTGGGCTGTCCTTGACCTCTTCGCGCAGGTTAAATTCCTTACGCTGTTTGCCCTGCTGTTTGGCGCTGGTCTGCAACTGCTCCTCAAACGCGGTACGCGCTGGATCCAGTCGCGCCTGACGCTGCTGGTTCTCCTCGGCTTTATCCACGGCCTGTTCTTCTGGGACGGCGATATTCTTCTCGCGTATGGGTTAGTCGGGCTCATCTGCTGGCGTCTGATTCGCGACGCGCACAGCGTAAAAAGCCTGTTTAACACCGGCGTGATGCTCTATGTCATGGGGCTTGGGGTACTGCTGCTGCTGGGGATGATTTCCGGCGAGGCGACAAACCGTGCCTGGATCCCGGATGCTGCTAACCTGCAGTACGAACAGTACTGGAAGCTGAAGGGCGGCACGGAAGCGATAAGCAACCGCGCGGATATGCTGGGGGATAACCTCCTTGCGCTGGGGGCGCAATACGGCTGGCAGCTGGCGGGCATGATGCTGATGGGCGCGTCACTGATGCGCACCGGCTGGCTGAAAGGGGAGTTCAGCCTGCGTCACTATCGGCGAACGGGCGTCGGGCTGGTCCTGCTCGGCGTGCTGATTAACCTCCCGGCGGTCATTGCACAATGGCACATCCACTGGGATTACCGCTGGTGCGCGTTCCTGCTTCAGGTGCCGCGCGAACTGAGCGCGCCGTTCCAGACCATCGGCTATGCGGCGCTGATCTATGGCTTCTGGCCAACGCTTTCCCGCCTGTGGATCGTCAGCGCTATCGCCTGCGTGGGCCGCATGGCGTTGAGCAATTACCTCCTGCAAACGCTGATCTGCACCACGCTTTTCTATCGCTTTGGCCTGTTTATGAAATTCGACCGCCTCGCGCTGCTGGCGTTTGTTATCCCGGTTTGGGTAGTAAACCTGGCATTTTCTGTTCTCTGGCTACGCTATTTCCGCCAGGGACCGCTGGAGTGGGTGTGGCGTCAGTTAACCGCACATGCTTCAGGGATATCAATGAAAAATACATCCAGATAACGATCTGGATCACAATCATTAACAAAACGGATGTAAGCGTTTTCATGAGTGTGAGCTTCTTCACGTAGTCCCCTTTCTCTCGCTGCCAAAATAGCCACCTTGCTAAACACAGGGGGTGTCTGTGAGTTGCTGCAATCCTTTGAAGGATGGTGAATATGATCACCATTCGTGACGTCGCCCGTCAGGCGGGCGTTTCTGTGGCTACCGTCTCACGCGTGCTGAACAACAGCGCGCTGGTCAGCCCTGAAACCCGTGAAACCGTAATGAAAGCCGTGACCCAGCTCGGGTACCGGCCAAATGCCAATGCGCAGGCGCTTGCGACGCAGGTCAGCGACACCATCGGCGTGGTGGTGATGGATGTATCGGATGCCTTTTTCGGCGCGCTGGTCAAAGCGGTCGACGTGGTCGCCCAGCAGCATCAGAAATATGTCCTGATCGGCAACAGCTATCATGAGGCGGAAAAAGAGCGCCATGCCATCGAAGTGCTGATCCGCCAGCGCTGTAACGCCTTGATTGTCCACTCAAAAGCTTTGAGTGATGAAGAGTTAACCGGCTTTATGGATCAGATCCCGGGCATGGTGCTGATCAACCGCATCGTTCCCGGCTATGCCCATCGCTGCGTCGGGCTGGATAACGTCAGCGGCGCCATGATGGCCACGAAAATGCTCATCAACAACGGGCATCAGCGGATCGGCTATCTGGCCTCCAGCCATCATATTGAAGATGACGACATGCGGCGCGAGGGGTGGCAAAACGCCCTGAAAGAGCACGGCATTACGCCGTCAGAAAGCTGGACAGGCACCGGTACGCCGGACATGCAGGGCGGCGAGGCGGCAATGGTCGAGCTGCTGGGCCGCAACCTGCAGCTTTCTGCGGTGTTTGCCTATAACGACAGCATGGCGGCAGGGGCCCTGACGGCGCTGAAAGATAATGGCATTGCGGTGCCACAGCATTTATCACTCATTGGCTTTGATGATATTCCGATTGCCCGTTACACCGACCCGCAGCTGACAACGGTGCGCTACCCCATTGCCTCTATGGCGAAACTGGCGACTGAGCTGGCGTTACAGGGGGCGGCAGGGCTGCTGGATCCGGGCGCAACGCACTGTTTCATGCCGACTTTAGTGCGCCGGCACTCCGTCGCGGCCAGGCAAATTGTGGTTCCGATCACTAACTGATTACATCAGGTGATGTAACCGTTTTCAATCTGTGAGTAAATTCACAGTATCTTAACAAGGCGCTGACTATGATGTCAGCGTTTTAGGAGCTGAAACGCTATGTAACGGTGATTATTCACTTTCACTATAGCCAATGTGCCGCAAACAACGAATAAAACGCATTTCTGGAGCGTTACCGAACACGGAAGATAGAAATTTTATAAGTGAACTTCGGCTGTCAGTAACGTTTTATTAACACCTGCCCGCCGATCGTTATTCACAAGAACTACCCTGCATAAAAAAAACCGGAGATACCATGAATAAGAAGGTGTTGACCCTGTCTGCTGTAATGGCAAGCATGCTTTTTGGTGCAGCAGCGCACGCTGCGGATACCCGTATTGGTGTGACCATCTATAAATACGACGACAACTTCATGTCTGTTGTGCGTAAAGCAATTGAGAAAGATGCGAAAGCAGCGCCAGACGTTCAGCTGCTGATGAACGACTCCCAGAACGACCAGTCCAAACAGAACGACCAGATCGACGTTCTGCTGGCGAAAGGCGTGAAAGCCCTGGCCATCAACCTGGTTGACCCGGCTGCAGCAGGCACGGTTATTGAAAAAGCGCGCGGCCAGAACGTGCCAATCGTCTTTTTCAACAAAGAACCTTCCCGTAAGGCGCTGGATAGCTACGACAAAGCGTATTACGTCGGTACCGACTCCAAAGAGTCCGGTATTATTCAGGGCGATCTGATCGCCAAACACTGGGCGGCGAACCCGAGCTGGGACCTGAACAAAGACGGTCAGATTCAGTTCGTACTGCTGAAAGGCGAACCCGGCCACCCGGATGCTGAAGCCCGTACCACTTACGTTATCAAAGAGCTGAACGACAAGGGTCTGAAAACCCAGCAGCTGGCGTTAGATACCGCGATGTGGGATACCGCTCAGGCGAAAGATAAGATGGACGCGTGGCTGTCCGGCCCTAACGCGAACAAAATCGAAGTGGTTATCGCCAACAACGATGCGATGGCAATGGGTGCGGTAGAAGCGCTGAAAGCGCACAACAAATCCTCCATTCCTGTGTTCGGTGTAGATGCGTTGCCAGAAGCGCTGGCGCTGGTTAAATCTGGTGCGATGGCCGGTACCGTTCTGAACGATGCCAACAACCAGGCGAAAGCGACCTTCGATCTGGCGAAAAACCTGGCCGACGGCAAAGGTGCGGCAGATGGCACCAGCTGGAAAATTGAAAACAAAATCGTTCGCGTACCTTACGTGGGCGTAGACCAGTCCAACCTGGCTGAGTTTATCGGTAAATAAGTTAGCGGTACTGTCTCCACTGGGCGCAATTCGTTGCGCCCTTTTATAACGCGATATGCGAGGCCAACAAGGTATAATTATGGTCAGCACAACTACTCAGTCATCCGGTGAATACCTGTTGGAAATGAGCGGTATCAACAAGTCATTTCCCGGCGTTAAGGCACTCGATAATGTTAATTTAAAAGTTCGTCCTCACTCTATTCACGCCTTAATGGGTGAAAACGGTGCGGGTAAATCAACATTATTAAAATGTCTTTTTGGGATCTATCAAAAAGATTCTGGCAGCATTCTTTTTCAGGGGAAAGAGATCGATTTCCATTCAGCGAAAGAAGCACTGGAAAACGGTATCTCGATGGTTCACCAGGAATTAAACCTGGTGCTGCAGCGTTCAGTTATGGATAACATGTGGTTGGGGCGTTATCCAACCAAAGGTGTTTTTGTCGATCAGGACAAAATGTATCGCGACACCAAAGCGATTTTCGACGAGTTGGATATTGATATCGATCCGCGCGCCCGCGTGGGAACATTATCCGTCTCCCAGATGCAGATGATCGAAATCGCCAAAGCGTTCTCCTATGATGCGAAAATCGTCATCATGGACGAACCAACATCATCATTAACGGAAAAAGAGGTTAATCACCTTTTTACCATTATTCGTAAGCTAAAAGATCGCGGCTGCGGCATTGTGTATATCTCCCACAAAATGGAAGAGATCTTCCAGCTGTGCGATGAGATCACCATCCTGCGCGACGGTCAGTGGATTGCCACGCAGCCGCTGGAAGGGCTGGACATGGACAAGATCATCGCCATGATGGTTGGCCGTTCTTTAAACCAGCGCTTCCCGGACAAAGAAAACAAGCCGGGCGAAGTGATCCTGGAAGTGCGCAATCTGACCTCGTTACGTCAGCCGTCTATTCGCGATGTCTCCTTCGACCTGCACAAGGGTGAAATCCTCGGGATTGCCGGTCTGGTTGGCGCAAAACGTACCGATATCGTGGAAACCCTGTTCGGTATCCGTGAGAAAGCCGAAGGCACGATTACGCTGCACGGTAAGAAAATCAACAACCATAACGCCAACGAAGCCATTAATAATGGTTTTGCGCTGGTGACGGAAGAGCGTCGTTCGACCGGTATTTATGCCTATCTGGATATTAACTTTAACTCGTTAATTTCTAACATTCGCAATTATAAAAACAAAGTCGGACTGCTGGATAACTCCCGCATGAAAAGCGATACCCAATGGGTCATTGACTCCATGCGCGTGAAAACGCCAGGCCACCGCACCCAAATTGGTTCGCTGTCAGGCGGTAACCAGCAGAAAGTCATTATCGGCCGTTGGTTATTAACCCAGCCAGAAATTCTGATGCTGGATGAACCGACCCGCGGTATTGACGTCGGCGCGAAGTTTGAAATTTATCAGCTGATTGCCGAGCTGGCGAAAAAGAATAAAGGGATCATTATTATTTCTTCCGAAATGCCGGAATTGTTAGGGATCACGGATCGTATTCTGGTTATGAGCAATGGTCTCGTTGCCGGTATTGTTGACACCAAAACGACAACGCAAAACGAAATTTTGCGTCTTGCGTCTTTGCACCTTTAAGATCAGGGGCTCCTCATGAGTGCGTTAAATAAAAAAAGTTTTCTCACTTACCTGAAAGAAGGCGGTATTTACGTTGTTCTTTTAGTACTGCTGGCTATCATCATTTTCCAGGACCCTACGTTCTTAAGCCTGCTGAACCTGAGTAACATTCTGACCCAGTCCTCCGTGCGTATTATCATTGCGCTGGGCGTGGCGGGCCTGATCGTGACCCAGGGGACGGATCTTTCTGCCGGTCGTCAGGTGGGTCTGGCGGCGGTTATTGCAGCAACCCTGCTGCAGTCGATGGAAAACGCCAACAAGGTCTTCCCGGAAATGGCCACCATGCCAATTTTCGTGGTGATCCTGATTGTCTGCGCCATCGGGGCGGTGATTGGCCTGATCAACGGTATTATCATCGCTTACCTGAACGTGACGCCATTTATCACCACCCTGGGTACGATGATCATCGTTTACGGTATCAACTCCCTGTACTACGACTTCGTGGGTGCGTCGCCGATTTCGGGCTTTGACAGCGGCTTCTCGACCTTCACGCAAGGGTTTATCGCGCTGGGCAGCTTCCGCCTGTCGTACATCACCTTCTATGCGCTGATTGCGGTAGCCTTCGTCTGGATCCTGTGGAACAAAACGCGCTTTGGTAAAAACATCTTTGCCATCGGCGGTAACCCGGAAGCGGCAAAAGTGTCCGGGGTAAACGTTGCTCTGAACCTGCTGATGATTTACGCGCTGTCCGGTGTGTTCTACGCCTTCGGCGGGATGCTGGAAGCTGGCCGTATCGGCTCTGCAACCAACAACCTTGGCTTCATGTACGAGCTGGATGCGATTGCGGCCTGCGTGGTGGGCGGTGTCTCCTTCAGCGGTGGCGTGGGTACGGTACTGGGCGTGGTGACCGGTGTGATTATCTTCACCGTGATCAACTACGGGCTGACCTATATCGGCGTGAACCCGTACTGGCAGTACATTATCAAGGGCGCGATCATTATCTTCGCGGTCGCGCTGGATTCACTGAAGTACGCGCGTAAGAAATAATCGTCTCTCGCTATACCCGGCCCGCTCACCGAGCGGGCTTTTTTATGCCCTATGCCAGCTGTGACTCCTCTCGGGTCACAATGCGTTCAAACCAGTCGAGTTCAGAGAGCTTGCAGGCGACCCACTGTGCGGAAAAAGCGTCGCCCAGGCTGTCGGTGAGGTACTGACAGCGGGCAAAGGTCTCAATCGCCTCCTGCTGAAACAGCGGCAGTTCGGGCCGATCGTGCTGCGGTTCGGGCAAATCCTCCTCGTCGATGTTTTCCAGCCCGTACAGCATGCCGGTGAGGATAGCGGCTGCCACCAGATACGGATTGGCATCAGCCCCGGCCAGCCGGTACTCGATACGACGGTTGTTGTCATCCGAACAGGGAATACGCAGGGCAGCGGAGCGGGTGTTATAGCCCCATGAGTTAAATACGGGTTCCGTCAGGTTTTTACGCAGGCGACGAAACGCGTTGACGCCCGGCGCAAGAATGGCGACAGAGGCGGGCATCAGCGCCAGCTGGCCCGCAATGCACAAACGCATCATGCTGTTAAGCGCGTTCACCGGGGAAGCAAAGACATTTTCGCCGTGACGATTGTTCAGGCTGAAATGAAAGTGCAGGCCGCTGCCGGACAGCTGGCTAAAAGGTTTAGCCATAAAGTTGGCCTGCAGGCCGCGCTTTTCGGCAACGTATCGGGTCAGGCGACGCAGCGCCAGCACGTTATCGCAGACCTCAACGACGCGATGGCTGTGCTTCAGGTTTAATTCGTACTGGCCGGACTCGGCTTCCGCCACGATCCCGGACAGCGGGATGCGCTGAAGGTGCGCCAGCTGTTCCAGCTCGTCAAACAGCGCCGCATGCGCCGACGAGGTATCCATGTGAAAACAGCCCTGATTTTGCGGATCCCGATCGTCATGCCCCGTCAGATAGAACTCGATTTCCGGGGCAATCACCGGGAAGAGCCCGTGCTGGTGGAAGCGGGCCAGCACGTTCTGCAGTATCACGCGCGGCTCAAGCAAGCAGGGGTTACCGTTGCTGTCTTTCATCGTCAGCAGGATCTGCGCGTTGTACTGCGGATCCTGCGGACAGGGGCGCAGGGAGCCGGCGACCGGAACGCAGAGTCGGTCCGGCTCATCATGAAGCGGGGCGGCAATTTTTCCTTTCTGATCCATCAGGTAGACCGAAAGGGGAAAATAACAGCCTTTTTCCAGGGTCAGCATGCTCTCAACCGACAGACGCTTGCCGCGCATCGTGCCGTTGATATCGTTCAGGTAAACGTCGACATGTTTCGTCTGCGGGTAACGTTCCAGATAATCTGCTACTTCCACTGAAATGTTGTGCTGCAGGGCGTCAATTTTTTCATCAAGCCAGAGACCGGAATTGAGTGCGCCAGGAAGCGATAAACCGGGAAAGTTAAAATACGGACGGAGACTTTTGAGGAAAAACGCATTCATTATTGAGTTCATAGTCATTCTTCAATGAAGCCGTAGCGGCAGTGAACTCAGCTTAAAAGAGCCGACGTAAAGGGGGGATAAAAAGCGTCAGGCCCGGCGTAAAGAAAGTATAAAGGCGGCCCTGTTATTTCTCTTTTTTCTGCAAATCAAGCAGCTGTTCGGGCGTGACGGCCGGGTAACCCTGCGCATCTTCCGGTACTTCGTGCATCGCCGGAATGGGTACCAGCGGGCCTAAAAAGCGCGGTTCGCGTTTGAAAATATACAGGTCTGCCAGCGCGCCAAAACGCGCACCAAACTCGCGGACGCGCACGCTCAGCATATCTTTTGGCGACGGCACCGCGTAACACTGCGCCTGAATGCCCATATGCAGCGCGATAAACAGCGCGCGCTCGCAGTGGAAGCGCTGGGTGATGATGATGAAGTCGTTGGTGTCGAAAACTTTGCGCGTGCGCACGATGGAGTCCAGGGTGCGGAACCCGGCGTAGTCGAGCACGATATCGGCAGGATCCACGCCCGCTGCAATCAGGTCCTTCCGCATCGTCACCGGTTCATTGTAGCTTTGCAGAGCGTTATCCCCGCTCAGCAGCAGGTAGTTTACCTTGCCGCTGTTGTAGGCGTTAAGCGCGCCCTGAATGCGGTAACGGTAATACTGGTTAATGACGCCGGTGCGGTAATACTTGGCGGTGCCGAGCACCACGCCAACCTGACGATAGGGCAGGTCCTGCAGGTCATCAAAGATGTAGGGGGCGGTTTTCCAGCTCATCCAGCGGTCGAGACCCAGCACGATCAACAGCAGTATGCCGACCAGGACAGACAGGCTGTAAAAAACGCGCTTTAACATGGAGATGGCTCGTTCGTGGATGAAATTTAACTCAGGCTACTTTACCCGCCTGGTTAGCGCAAGAAACAGCGACTCAACTGAGGGGTTTTTCAGCAAACTGGCGGGCACTTCTGCCCGCCGAAAGGATTACGCAAGCAGTACGCGGTCAATTGTCGTACAGCCTAACGCTTTGAGCGTTGCGGCGGTGGCATCCCACTGAATCAGTGGCGCATCAGCAATCTCAGCCAGAACGGCGCGCTGAATGTCCGGATAGTCATAGCCGTTCAGGCTCAGCAGGTTGAGTGCACCCTGCAGCGGTGGCAGCGTTGGGTTAAACGCGGCGTTTTCCGCATAGCTCCCGCTAAAGATTCGGCCATCGCGGCACTGCAGCGCCACGCCGCTCGGGGACTTGCTGTAAGGCGTGTGGCTCTTGTTCGCCGCGCGAATGGCTGCCTGGTTCAGGTCATCGCCGGACAGGGCGTAACCGTGGTCCTGATCGTCCATCAGGAGCGTTTTGATCTCCAGATCTTTCGGGCCAAACGCGTCGGGCAGATAATCCCCCAGCGTGTGCGGCGCGCGGCCCGGCAGGTTGATGCGCAGCTGCAGCCCGCTGTTCAGCTCGTTCATAAACTGACGGCAGTGGCCGCAGGGGGTGTAGTTAACGGTAATGGCGCTCAGGGCTTTTTCACCGCGCAGCCAGGCGTGGCTGATGGCGCTCTGCTCGGCGTGAACGGTTTGCTGCATGGTCGCGCCCAGGAACTCCATGTTGCCACCGAAGTACCAGGTTCCGCTGACGCCGCGCGCAATCGCCCCGACGTTAAAGTGGGAGAGATCGGCCCGCGCGCAGGCGGCGGCCAGCGGGAGCAGTGCGAAAGCCAGCGCGTCTTCGTCCAGTCCCGTTGCCTGTTTCAGCATCGTGACCTGCTCCGCGGTCAGCAGGGCGGGGAAGTGTGCATCTGCCAGAACGGGAGCAAGGGCTGACTGCAAATTCTCTGCAAGCTGGGCGAAAGCAGCTTGAAAACGTGGGTGCATGGCGTTTGCCTCATAAAGGTTAATGGATCGGTAGTTTACGGAGCCGTCAGGGCTTTATATGTGATCCACTTCTCATTATGTATGCAACTTATGAAATCAAAATGAAATTTGCGCGACGCATCGCAAATTTTAGCCCATCACCGCCAGAATCAGCGGGAAAATGAACGGGGCCAGCAGGGAGGTGATAATCCCGCAGATCACCAGCGCCAGCGAGCTAAACGCCCCTTCCTGATAGTCCAGCTCCGCACAGCGGGCTGTGCCCAGGGCGTGGGAGGCGGTCCCCATCGACAGTCCCCGTGCCGCTTTAGTGTGAATACGCATCCCGTTCAGCAGGGTGTGACCAAACACCGCGCCGAGAATACCGACGAAAATAACGCACATCGCGCTGATGGCCGGAATACCGCCGAGGCTGCCGCCGACCGCCATCGCGATAGGCGTAGTCACCGATTTCGGCAGGATAGAGGCGGCAATCTGCGGGGAGGCCCCCATCAACAGCGCTACCGACGTTCCGGTGATCATCGCCACCAGGCTGCCCACAAAACAGATGGTAATGATGGATTTCCAGCGGGCGCGGATCTGGTGGAGCTGCTCATATAAAGGAAAGGCGAGCGCCACAACGGCAGGCTGCAGCAGGTCGTTTAAGATTTTGCTGCCGGCAAAGTAACGTTCGTAAGGAATGCCGGTGAGCAGCAGGAACGGAATAATCACCACCATCGCCACCAGCAGGGGGTTCAGCAAGGGCATTTTGAAACGCGCGGCAAGCTTACGTGCGGCGAAAAACACTGCCAGAGTGAGCGGCAGGGACCACCAGATATTGGCCATCATTTTTTTGTTTTCTCCCCAATCACGTTACGTTCGCCATGCACCAGATGCGAACTCCAGCTCACGACCAGGAAAACCACCAGCGTACTGACGGCGCAGGAGACCACAATCGGGCCGAACTGGGCCTTGAGCAAATCAAAATACTGCATCACCCCGACGCCGATAGGCACGAAAAGCAGCGCCATATAGCGAATGAGGACGAAGCAGCCGGGGTTGACCCATTTTGCGGGCAGGATTTGCAGCGCCAGCAAAACAAAGAGGATCAGCATACCGATAATGCTGCCGGGAATGGTGATAGGCAGCAGCGACGCGACGAAAATCCCGGCATACAGACAGGCGTAAATCAGAACGAATGCGCGCAGATATTGCCAGATAATGTTCAATGATTTGCTCATGGTGATAGTCCTTGCTGAAACGCATTCATCATACAATTAAACCTAAAAATGTGCCACGGATCACATCATGAAATTTGAGCATACCAGACATTCCAGAATGGAACGTCCGATATCACCTTACAGGGGCAGGCTACAGTTTAGAGGAAAGGGCGTGCGGTGGCGAAGTGACGCGCCAGAGAATGCATCAGCGCGAGGCGGTCAGTTTATCGAGAAAAGAAAACAGCACCTGATTCATTTCGCGATAATCATGCGAGCGAAGTTTTTCCGCCGTTTCGACAAAACGGAATTCAGCCGCGCGGCGGAGATCGTTCTGCGAATGTTCAATCAGCAGCTCAACGACCTCCGGCGTCAGCTCCATATGGCACTGAAAACCGTAAACCCGTTCGCCATATTGCACGATCTGACGGGGACAGCCCTCGCTGTAAGCGAGCACCTTAGCCTGCGGCGTTAACCCTGGCATGTCGTTATGCCAGTGACCGACGCTCAGCTCGTGGCCAAAATCCTTAAACAGCGGGTTGGCCTTGCCTGCCTCAGTGAGCCTGACGGGAAAGTTGCCGATCTCTTTTTCGGGGCTGTGGCAAAACGCTGCGCCCAGCGCTTCGCCGATAAGCTGTGAGCCCAGACAAACGCCTATCACCGTTTTACCTGCCTCTATCGCGCGGCCGATGAGTCGTATTTCCGCCTGCGCATCAAACCAGGGGCATTCCTCAAGCGTGGTGGCGGGTGACTGCGGGCCTCCCATGATGATAAGCACGTCCGTGCTCTCCAGGTCTTCGGGTAACGGATCGCCCTGATAAACTCTGGAGTAGCTCAGGCTACAGCCGCGGTTTTTCCCCCAGATTTCATAGGCACCTGGCGCTTCGAAATGTTCATGCAGGATAAAATGAATGTGCATTGCGTCTCTCTCTGGTTACGTGTACAAGCAGCATCATAAGAGGAAGGGAGGAATGTGAAATGCCAACCGTTATCGATAAAACGCCAATTCACGACGATGCCATTGGATGGTCCAGAGGGGCAATTCGCTATACGCGCGGCGAAGTGGATCCGCCTCACCGGCATTCACAGGGGCAACTTTTGTTTGCCATCAAAGGGGTGATGCTGGTCGAAACCGGCACCAAACGCTGGGTCATCCCGCCGCAGCGCGCGCTGTGGATCCCGCCTTTTCAGGAACACGCCTACAGCGTGTTATCCGCAACGGAGCTCCGCGCGGTCTGGTTTAGCCCGGCGCTGATATCGCAATGTGAGCCTTTTAAACGGAAAGAAGAGGTTCACGTGATTATGGCGACAGCGTTGTTCAAAGAGCTGATTGCCGGGCTGTTCAGTGAGCAATATCGGCCAGCCAGTCAGCGCAGCATGGCCGTTTTGCTGCTCGACATCCTCAGCGAGGCGCAGCAGATTTCGGCCGAATTACCGATGCCCGTGGATGAGCGGTTACATCGCGTTGCCTGTGACATCATTGCCAGCAATCTCTGGGATGTTTCAATGGACAGGCTGGCGGAACAGGCCGCGATGTCTGAACGCACATTCTCACGCGCCTTTATTAAAGATACCGGCTTTAGCTTCCGGGCCTGGCGACAGCGAGCAAGGATTTGTGCCTCTCTGGACCTGCTCGCCAACGGATATCCGGTTAAACAGGTGGCCTGGATGCTGGGGTTTTCCGGGCAGGCGGCATTTGCGGCGGCGTTTCGCGCCATTGTCGGAGCAACGCCGGCTGACTTTTTCCCTGAACAGAAGCGCTTCCCAGCGATATAGAGAGCGGCTACTATAGCGCGTCTTTTTTCACAGGAACTGCTATGCGTGTTTTACTGGCCCCAATGGAAGGCGTGCTCGACTCCCTCGTGCGCGAGCTTCTGACCGAGGTGAACGATTACGATCTCTGCGTGACGGAGTTTCTGCGCGTGGTCGATATGTTGTTGCCGGTAAAATCCTTCTTCCGCCTGTGCCCCGAGCTGCACAACCAGAGCCGGACCTCTTCCGGCACGCTGGTGCGTATTCAGCTGCTCGGGCAGTACCCCGAATGGCTGGCGGAAAACGCCGCCCGCGCGGTTGAGCTGGGCTCTTACGGGGTGGATCTCAACTGCGGCTGTCCGTCGAAGCTGGTGAACGGCAGCGGCGGCGGGGCGACGTTGCTGAAAGATCCTGAGCTGATTTACCGCGGTGCGAAAGCCATGCGTGAGGCCGTGCCTTCGCATTTGCCAGTGACGGTGAAGGTGCGCCTGGGGTGGGACAGCGACGCGCGGCAGTTTGAAATCGCCGATGCGGTGCAGCAGGCCGGGGCCACCGAGCTGGTGGTGCATGGCCGTACCAAAGAGGACGGCTACAAAGCAGAGCGCATTAACTGGCAGGCGATCGGTGAGATCCGCAAACGCCTCACCATTACGGTGATCGCCAACGGCGAAATCTGGGACTACGAGAGCGCGCAGGCCTGTCTGCAGGCCACCGGCTGCGATGCGGTAATGATCGGCCGCGGCGCGCTGAATGTCCCTAACCTCAGCCGGGTGGTGAAATATAACGAGCCGCGTATGCCCTGGGCAGACGTCGTCACGCTGCTGCAAAAATACAGCCGTCTGGAAAAGCAGGGCGACACCGGTTTGTATCACGTCGCGCGAATTAAACAATGGCTGAGTTATTTACGCAAAGAGTACGATGAAGCGCTGGGATTATTTCAGGAAATTCGTACATTGCAGACGTCGTCTGATATTGCCCGGGTGATTCAGTCAAAATAATAAGCGTTAAATTGCTCACAATTTTTTAAACCAGAAAACAGTTCTGGTTTTCAACGTGGCGCGACGGTGTTAAGGTGCCACTGTTTTCAACGCAGGATTGTTACTGGTTAACAGGCAAAACCTAAGCGTTTCACAGCATTTTCGCTGTGGAGCGCTTAGGTTTTTTTTTGCCTGTCGTTTACGCAGGAGAGACATTTGGCTTAGCGCTTTTTACTGATTTTAAAAAAATGAAATATCGACAGGAAATAGAAAAATTTCCTGCGAACAGTTACGCACTAATACTCAGCTACAGGTTGCTATTATGACAAATAAAAATAATCTCTATGCCCTCGCTTTATTGATGATATCGCCTTTAACAATGGCGCAGGAGTGGAATGGAACGGTATTAGGGTTTGAAGCCCCGCCGGAGCCTGTTCTGGGCGAAATGCTCGGCATACGTAAAATCCTTAACGATAACGGTTTTACCTATAACCTCGGATACCTGAATGAAATCGGCTGGAACGGCGGTGGCGGATATAACCACGACTCCCACGTGGCCTATATTGACCAGTTCGCGCTGACCTTCAACCAGGATCTGGAGCGCTGGACCGGCATCCCGGATGCACGTATCGAGGGGAACATCGTCAACCGCAACCACAATGACGACCTCACCACCAAACGCGTGCAGGATCCGCGCGTCAACTTTAACGACCTGACCCAGGAGAGCTGGGGCGGACAGTCGATTACCCGTCTGGGCTGGCTGACCTTTGCCCGCAGCTTTGATGACCGGCGTCTGACCTGGCGCATCGGGATGATGAACAAGGTGCAAACCTTCGACCAGATCATCCCGTGCGACTTTCAGCTGCTCTCCCAGTGCGGCGGGAAATCGGCCAACTCGCTGACCTGGAACAACTGGAACGTTCACACCTGGGGCACCACGCTGGAGTATAAGCTCACGCCAGCCGTCACCTTAAAAGGCGGCGTGATGGAGCAAAACCCGGACGCCTCCAGCCGCAGCCACGCATGGAGCTGGTCGACGAAGGGCAGCAAAGGGGTCTTGCTCCCGGTTGAAATCGAAGCGCGTCCGCTGATTAACGGCCTGCCGGGCGCGTATAACCTCGGCGTGGTGTTTACCAACGCGCCGCAAACCGATCTCTATCGCGGCAAATCCGGCGGGGCGGGGGCGAGCGATCCGGACGGTTACGAGAAGCATAAGCGCACGTGGTTTATGTACGCCGGGCTGAACCAGCAGATCACGCAGCACCAGGACGATCCGAATCGCGGGTTGAGCACCTCGTTCAGCATGAGCCTTGCGGATCAAAGCACTAACTACATGCACCAGGTTTACGCCGCCTCGCTGCGCTACCGCGGGCTGTTTGACGCCCGGCCGGAAGACTGGATTGGCTTCGGGCTAACCTGGATTGATATGAGCAGCCAGTACGCGCGCAACCAGCGCTATATGAACAGCCTGAGCGGCGTGTCGGACTATAACGATCCGGCGTATCACCCGGTGCCGGGCCACTCCCTGAACGGTGAGTTTTACTATCGCTTCCGTCCGGCATCGTGGCTGGAGCTGCAGCCGGGGATTCAGTACTGGCACCATCCGGGCGGTGTATCCCGGACGCAGGATGCCTGGGTAACGGAGCTGAAAACCGTTGTGACGTTCTAGCAATGTCGATCCGCATCACGTTTCTGATGCGTGACGTATTGAGGCTACGAATGAAACTGATAGAGTGCCAGAACTGGATTGTTACTGCTTCGGCAGGCAAAACCTGATTTTCTGGCATCTGCCGGAGGTCAGGTTTTTTTGTTTCTGGGGTTCAGATGAAAATCGCCAAGATACTCAATAATAACGTGGTGGTTGTTCAGGATGAGCGCGGGCGCGAACAGGTGGTGATGGGCCGTGGGCTGGCCTTTCAGAAGCGCGTCGGTGAAGCGCTGGATACCGCGTTGGTTGAAAAGGTGTTTGCGTTACAAAGCGATGAGCTGGTGCGTCGACTTGGCGAGCTGCTGAGTCAAATTCCGCTGGAGGTGATGACCACCTGCGACCGCATCATCGGGCTGGCGGCGCAGCGGCTCGGAAAATTGCAGGAGAGTTTGTATATCACCCTAACCGATCACTGCTACTTTGCGATTGAGCGGCAGAAGAAAGGGCTGGCCATCAAAAACGTGCTGCTGTGGGATATTAAACGGCTGTATCCGAAGGAGTTCGAATTAGGGCAGGAAGCGCGGGCCATTATCGCCAGACGCCTGAACGTCGAACTGGAGGAGGATGAGGCCGGGTTTATCGCGCTGCATCTGGTCACCGCGCAGCTGAACAGCGAAATGCCGGAAGTGATGCACGTGACAAGGGTGATGCAGGAGATCCTGCAGCTGGTGAAGTATCAGCTGCAGCTTGAGTACGATGAAGAGTCGCTCAGCTACCAGCGTTTCGTGACGCATCTGAAGTTTTTTGCCCAGCGGATGCTCACCCGCACCGTGGTGGAAGATGACGATGTCTCGCTGCATACGGCGGTAAAAGACAACTACGCGAAGGCGTGGAAATGCGCTGAGAAAATCGCCCAGCACCTGAACAAAAGCTATCAGCGTGAGCTGACAACCGAAGAAATTATGTTCCTCGCCATTCATATCGAGCGGGTGAGAAAAGAGGGGCGTTAAGCCTCAAACAGGATTGTTACTGCACTACGCAGGCAAAACCTGAGCGCGGCTTTCGTCAGAAGGCCGTTCTCGGGTTTTTTTATTTTTTGTACTCAGTCAACAGGTGCCTGCGGGCATCGGATGTAAGGAAATCGAGATGGAATACCAGGCTTTAGCGAAGGATATTCTCGGCCACGTTGGCGGAAAAGAGAACATCGTCAGCCTCGTGCACTGCGCGACCCGGCTTCGCTTCAAACTGAAAGAGAACCAGAAAGCGGATGCCGAAGGGCTGAAGAAAAACCCGGGCGTCATTATGGTGGTCGAAAGCGGCGGCCAGTTCCAGGTGGTGATTGGCAACCACGTTCACGACGTCTGGCAGGCGGTGCGCAATGAGGCAGGCCTTACCGATGACGCGCCCGTCGCGGAAGAGAAGGGCGAAAAGGGCAATCTGCTGGGCCGCCTGATTGACATCGTCTCCGGGATTTTCACTCCGTTTATCGGCATTTTGGCCGCGTCCGGTATTCTGAAAGGGCTGCTGGCGCTGGCCGTGGTCTGCGGCTGGCTCACCACCGAAAGCGGGACCTATAAAATCTGGTTCGCGGCAAGCGACGCGCTGTTCTTCTTCTTCCCGCTGGTGCTGGGCTATACCGCAGGTAAGAAATTCGGCGGTAACCCGTTTATTACCATGGTGATCGGCGGGGCGCTCACCCATCCGATGATGATTGCGGCGTTTAACGCCAGCCAGCAGCCGGGGGCGGTTTCGGAAGCCTTTTTAGGCATCCCCGTTACGTGGTTCAACTACAGCTCGTCGGTGATCCCAATTATTCTCGCCGCGTGGGTCAGCTGCTGGCTGGAAAAACAGAGCACCAGGCTGCTGCCGTCCTCGATGAAAAACTTCTTCGCGCCGCTGATCTGTCTGGGCGTGACCGTGCCGCTGACTTTCCTCGTTATCGGGCCGCTGGCGACCTGGCTCAGCCAGCTGCTGGCCAACGGCTACCAGTGGATTTACGTCCTGGCACCGTGGCTGGCGGGCGCGGCGATGGGCGCGCTGTGGCAGGTCTGCGTTATCTTTGGCCTGCACTGGGGGCTGGTGCCGCTGATGATTAACAACCTCGCGGTGCTGGGCCACGACTCGATGCTGCCAATGCTGCTACCGGCGGTGTTTGGCCAGGTGGGGGCTGCGCTTGGGATTTTCCTGCGTACCCGCGACGCCCGCCAGAAGATGCTGGCCGGCTCATCGGTGACGGCCGGGATATTTGGTATTACCGAACCGGCTGTGTACGGCGTAAACCTGCCGCTGCGCCGTCCGTTTATCTTTGGCTGTGTGGCGGGGGCAATCGGCGGGGCGATAGTCGGCTTCAGCGATACCCACGTTTACTCCTTCGGCTTCGCCAATATCTTTACCATCGCCCAGATGATTCCGCCGGGTGGGGTAAACGCTACGCTGTGGGGCGGCCTTATCGGCACCGCGGTAGCGCTGGTGCTGAGCTGCGGCCTGACGCTGGTGGCGGGCATGCCGGGACACGCAGCGCCCGAGGCGGTTGCGCCAGCGGGTGAAAACGATGTGCTGGCACCGATGACCGGCACCGTTCTGGCGCTCGACCAGGTGCCGGATACCACGTTTGCCAGCGGCCTGCTGGGCAGCGGTGCCGCGATTATTCCCTCCGATAACAAAGTGGTGGCCCCGTTTGCCGGCGTGGTGGCCTCGCTGTTTCAGACCAAACACGCCATCGGCCTGCTCAGCGACAGCGGTATTGAAGTGTTAATCCACGTGGGTATCGACACCGTGAAGCTCGACGGCAGGCCGTTTACCGCCCACGTGAAGGTGGGCGACAGGGTGCAGCCCGGCGACCTGCTGCTGGAGTTTGACCGACAGGCGATTATCGACGCCGGATACGACCTGGCGACGCCGATCATTATCAGTAACAGCGACGAGTATCGCGAGGTGGCGACCGTGGCGGCAACGTCCGTCAACGCCGGTGCACCGCTGCTCAGCGTAAGCCATCAATAACAGGAGAACGTGATGAAAACTTTCCCGGACGATTTTTTATGGGGCGGCGCGGTTGCCGCGAATCAGGTAGAAGGCGCGTATCTGGAGGAGGGCAAAGGGCTGTCCACCTCAGACGTTCAGCCGCAGGGCGTCTTCGGGCCGGTGGTTGAGCGCGTGGCGGGGGACAGCGGCATCAAGGATGTCGCCATCGACTTCTATCACCGCTACCCGGAAGACATCAAACTGTTCGCTGAAATGGGCTTTAGCTGCCTGCGCGTCTCCATTGCCTGGACGCGCATTTTTCCGAACGGCGACGAGCAGCAGCCGAACGAAGCGGGGCTGGCGTTTTACGACCGGCTGTTTGACGAGCTGGCCGCGCACAACATCACCCCGCTGGTGACGCTGTCCCATTACGAAATGCCGTGGGGGCTGGTGAAACGGTACGGCGGCTGGGGCAGCCGTCAGACTATCGAATTCTTTGAACGCTACGCCCGCACCGTGTTTGCGCGCTACAAAGAGAAGGTGAAGCTCTGGCTGACCTTCAACGAGATCAATATGTCTCTGCACGCGCCGATGACCGGCGTGGGCCTGCCGGAAACCAGCAGCAAAGCGGAGGTCTACCAGGCGATCCACCACCAGCTGGTGGCCAGCGCGCTGGCGGTGAAGGCCTGCCACGAGATTATCCCGGATGCCAGAATCGGCAACATGCTGCTGGGCGGCCTGATGTATCCGCTGACCTGCAAGCCGGAAGATGTCCTGGAGACGCTGCAGGAAAACCGCGCGTGGCAATTCTTTGGCGACGTGCAGTGCCGCGGTGCCTACCCGGGCTATATGCAGCGCTTCTTCCGCGACAGCGGGATTCAGCTTGAGGTAACGGATGCCGACCGCGAGGCGCTGAAATCGACCGTCGATTTTATCTCCTTCAGCTACTACATGACGGGCTGCGTCACAGCGGATGAGGCCCTCAACCAGCAGGCGCGCGGCAACATCCTGAGCATGGTGCCAAACCCGCATCTGGCCAGCTCCGAGTGGGGCTGGCAGATTGATCCCATCGGTCTGCGTACCCTGTTAAATGTGCTCTGGGATCGCTATCAGAAGCCGTTGTTTATCGTGGAGAATGGCCTCGGGGCGAAGGATAAACCGGATGCGGACGGCGTGGTGCAGGATGACTATCGCATCAGCTACCTTAACGACCATCTGGTACAGGTGCGGGAAGCGATTGAAGACGGCGTTGAGGTGATGGGGTATACCAGCTGGGGGCCAATCGACCTGGTGAGCGCGTCTAAAGCTGAACTTTCTAAACGCTACGGTTTTATTTACGTCGATCGCGATGACGGCGGTAACGGCACGCTGGCGCGCAGCCGTAAGAAAAGTTTCTACTGGTATAAAGAGGTTATTGCGACGAAAGGCGCTTCGCTGAAATCCTGATATCAAGGACGTTGCCCGGCGATGCGCCGGGCAAATGAATCAGAAAATCATCTTGAATACGCCGGTGACCACTAAGAGCCCTATCAGAAATATAATTAAAATAACCCACAGTAATATTTTCATTCCCTTCTCCCGCTCATGTATGTCCTGAATAAGTGTAGCAGCGCATTCATAGTTCGCATGAATATATTGAATTTAATCATTATTTTTTGGAATAAATTTCCAGGTATTAAAATGTATGACAATTTGCGGTTTGCCACGCGTTACTAAAAAAAAGGATGACATCGAGCGTAACGTGCGCCTTTATTTTTTGAGCTTATGGCGTCATGAAACGTTCTCTTATTTTATCTCTGAGTGCTCCCTTCGTTTTTATTCTGGCTGCCTGTGCACCTGAACATGCCACGGTATCTCCCATTAAAGCGCAAACCACTGCGGCGTCGGTGAATACGGTTCTGAGTCATCAGGACTGGCCGAAAAATGAGTGGTGGAAAGCGTATAACGATCCCGAACTTAATTCGCTTATTGCGAAAGCGTTGAGCGATGCGCCAGATATGCAGATTGCCCGTCAGCGCATTACGCTTGCCGAAGCCCAGGCGAAAGCCGTTATGGCGGCCGATGGTCCGCAAATTGATTTTTCGGCCGATGCGGAGCGCCAGAAAATGTCCGCCGAAGGGTTGATGGGGCCCTTTGCCCTTACCGACCCGGCTGCAGGCACTACCGGGCCCTGGTACACCAACGGCACCTTTGGCCTGACCGCAGGCTGGGATCTCGATCTGTGGGGGAAAAATCGTGCCCGGGTCGAGGCCCGGATTGGCAAAGTGAATGCGCAAAAAGCAGAGCTGGAGCAGACCCGCCAGCTGCTGGCCAGCAGCGTAGCGCGGCTTTACTGGGAGTGGCAGACTCAGGCCGCGGTGGGGGAGGTTCTCGCGCAGATCAAACATGAACAGGACAATATTATCGGCGCTGACCGCGAGCTGTATCAGCACGGGATCACCTCCTCCGTGGAGGGTGTTGAAACCGATATCAACGCCAACAAAACCGAAGAGCAGCTGGCAGAAGTTAACGGGAAAATGAAGGCCGTCGTGGCGCGTCTGGTCGCGCTGACGAATTCTTCCTCCGTGACGCTTAAGCGGCATGCGCTGCCGACGGTAGACGCTTCGCTACCCTCGACGCTCGGTTATGAACTGCTGGCGCGGCGTCCGGATCTTCAGGAAGCGCACTGGTACATCGAAGCCTCCATGAGCGAAGTGGAGGCTGCCAGAGCGGCTTTTTATCCTGACGTGAACCTGATGGCGTTCTTACAGCAGGATGCCCTCCATCTGAGCGATCTGTTTCGCTCTTCAGCGCAGCAGATGGGCGTGACTGCCGGATTGACGCTGCCGATTTTTGACAGCGGCAGGCTGAACGCCAGCCTGGATATTGCCCAGGCACAGAACAACCTCTCGGTGGCCAATTACAACAAAGCGGTGGTCGAAGCCGTCAATCAGGTGGCGCGCACGGCAAGTGAAGTCGAAACGCTGACGGCAAAGAACCGCCATCAGCAGCAGGTCGAAAAAGATGCGGCGCGGGTTGTGGCGCTGGCGCAGGCGCGTTTCAGCGCGGGGATTGTTGCGGGCTCCCGTGTCAGTGAAGCCAGAATACCGGCCCTCAGGGAACAGCTCGCCGGCGTGTTGCTGAAAGGCCAGTATGTTGACGCCACGCTGCAGCTCACCTCGGCGCTGGGCGGTGGCTATCACCACGGCTAAAAAGGTCATTATCTATACTTACCTCTTTGTCGTTTTTCAGGAGGTGAGTATGACCAGAGTAGCGATTGTGACCGCATCGGATTCCGGGATTGGTAAAACCACGGCCCTGATGCTCGCCGAACGCGGGTTTGATATTGGCGTCACCTGGCACTCGGATGAAAAAGGAGCGCTGGAAACCTGCCGCGAAGTTGAAGCGCAGGGACAGCGCGCGGAGGCTATCCATCTTGATTTGAGCACGCTGCCGGAAGGTGCAGAGGCCATTGAAACGCTGATTGCGCGTTTTGGTCGGCTGGACGTGCTGGTCAATAATGCGGGAGCGATGACCAAAGCGCCGTTTCTTGATATGCCGTTTGACGACTGGCGGACGATTTTCACCGTCGACGTGGACGGCGCGTTTCTCTGTTCACAAATTGCCGCCCGGCAGATGGTGAAGCAGGGGAAAGGGGGGCGGATTGTGAACATTACCTCGGTGCATGAGCACACGCCGCTGCCGGAGGCGAGTGCCTACACGGCGGCAAAACATGCGCTAGGCGGGTTAACCAAATCCATGGCGATGGAACTGGTTAAACACAATATTCTGGTGAACGCCGTCGCGCCGGGTGCCATTGCCACGCCGATGAATGACATGGACGATAGCGAAGTGAAGGAAGGCTCAATGCCGGAAATCCCGCTGGCAAGGCCGGGCCATACCAAAGAAATTGCCAGCCTGGTCGCGTGGCTGTGCGACAGCGACGCCAGCTATACCACTGGGCAATCGTTTATCGTCGACGGGGGGTTTATGCTGGCGAACCCGCAGTTTAAGCCGGAGGGGTAGATGCCTTTCTCCCTCTCCCTGTGGGAGAGGGCCGGTGTGAGGGCACCAGCCCGCACTTACTCCTCATCCCGCGTCTTTTCCCGGTGCTTCAGCCACAGCCTGACCCCAATCACTGCCACGACCACCAGAATCAGCCACGCCCAGTGCTTCAGGTGCTGGTCAAGATTATGCAGCCATGGCGCAATCACTTCGCCCCCGACGTAGCCGAGCGTCGTAAAGATGAGCGCCCAGGCAATCGCGCCAGCAATATTGAGCGGCAGGAAAATTTTGGGCGGCAGATGGCTGGCGCCAATCAGTATCGGCCCGATGATGCGAAAGCCATACATAAAGCGCGTGCCGATGACGAACAGATAGGGATGACGCTGAATGAGCCGTTGAGCGCGGCGGATTTTCTTCTGGTGCTTTGCGAAACGCTTAAGCAGCGTGGGCCCGAAGCGCAGCCCGAGAAAATAGAGCAGCTGATCGCCAATCATCCCGCCCAGCGCGACCGCGGCGACGACCAGCGGGAATTTCAGCAATCCCTGATGCGCGGCGACGCCGCCTAACAGCGTGATGGTTTCACCTTCTGCCACGCTACCGATGACCAGCGCGGCATAGCCATATTGTTCAATGAGTGCGTTAATATCCATTACGTAAATGTTATCTCCCTCTTCGTGCCTCGTTTAATCATATACCCCATGAATCAACAGCGGGGAAATCAACGGAAATTTCCCACTGTACAGAAAATAATCTAAAGCCTGCATTATACTTAAGGTATCGCTGACGGGCCGACAAAAAGGGGGCGCTATGAACCATGTCTGGGGACTTTTCTCCCATCCCGATCGTGAAATGCATGTCATTAAAAGTGAGAACGAAACGGTCTCGCATCATTACACGCATCATGTGCTGCTGATGGCTGCGGTGCCGGTAATATGCGCTTTTATCGGAACAACACAAATCGGCTGGAACTTCGGTGACGGCACCGTGGTTCAGCTTTCCTGGTTTACCGGGCTCTATCTGGCCATTCTTTTTTATGGCCTGATGCTGGCGGGTGTGGCGGTCATGGGGCGGGTCATTCACTGGATGGCGCGTAACTACCCGCAACGTCCATCGCTGGCGCACTGTATGGTCTTTGCCGGATATGTCGCGACCCCGCTGTTCTTAAGCGGTATTGTTGCGCTCTATCCACTGGTCTGGCTGTGCGCGCTGATCGGTACCATTGCCCTCTTTTACACCGGGTATCTGCTGTATCTGGGGGTTCCAACCTTCCTGAATATCAATAAAGAAGAGGGCCTGAGCTTTTCCAGTTCGACGCTCGCCATTGGGGTGCTGGTGCTGGAGGCGCTACTGGCGCTGACGGTTATTCTTTGGGGTTATGGATACCGTCTCTTTTGAGTTCACTGCATTGCTGGCGTAAATGCCAGCAATGCAGCATCTGTTCACGATTATCCGCTGGCGACAACGCCCGGTGACCGCTATGATGCCGAAGCCAGCCTGTGTTTATCCGTTGATACAGGCGGTGTACGTCATGACGTGCGTGAATAATTATCAGAAGTCTCACCATGCTGAAATTCCGAGTCTCTTTACTTAGCCTGGCGCTGTTGCTGGGCGCGTCCGCTGCCGTGCCGGCCGTCGCTAAAACGCCCGCAGTGACCACCGCTGCTGCTCAGCCGCAAATTGCGTCCGGCAGCGCGATGATTGTCGATCTCAACACCAATAAGGTGATCTACGCCAGCCATCCGGACCTGGTGCGCCCGATCGCTTCGATAACCAAATTAATGACCGCGATGGTGGTGCTTGATGCCCATCTGCCGCTGGACGAAAAGCTGAAAGTGGATATTAGCCACACGCCGGAGATGAAAGGTATCTACTCTCGCGTGCGGCTGAACAGTGAAATCAGCCGTAAAAATATGCTGCTGCTGGCGCTGATGTCGTCTGAAAACCGTGCGGCGGCGAGCCTGGCGCACCACTATCCGGGCGGCTACGACGCCTTTATCCGTGCGATGAACGCGAAAGCCAAAGCGCTGGGGATGACCAATACGCATTATGTTGAACCGACGGGTCTGTCGATCAATAACGTCTCCACGGCCCGCGATCTGACGAAACTGCTTATTGCCAGCAAACAGTATCCGCTGATTGGTCAGCTCAGTACCACCCGTGAAGAGATGGCGACCTTTGCGAACCCGGCTTATACGCTGCCGTTCCGCAACACTAACCATCTGGTATACCGCGATAACTGGAATATTCAGTTAACGAAAACCGGCTTTACCAACGCGGCAGGACACTGTCTGGTGATGCGCACGGTGTTTAACGGTAAGCCGGTTGCGCTGGTGGTAATGGATGCCTTCGGCAAATATACCCATTTCGCCGATGCGAGCCGCCTGCGTACCTGGATTGAGACCGGAAAAGTGCAGCCCGTTCCGGCTGCAGCATTGACGTATAAAAAGCAGAAAGCGGAACAGATGGCGACGGCGCAGAACGACTGAGCCGTTTGTCAGCGCCGGGTGGCGGCTTCGCCTTACCCGGCCTACAAAGACCTCGACACGTAGGCCCGGTAAGCGAAGCGCCACCGGGCGAAAGCGCCTATTCCGGCAGCGTCCAGTCTCCATCGTTGAGCGGGCGCTGCATTATCACCGTATCCCGCCAGTCGCCTTTCTTATACCCCACGCTGCGCAGCTGGCCGGCAATCTCGAAGCCGTGCTTTTTATGCAGCCGCAGCGAGCCGGCATTATTATTGCCATCTCCCACAACGGCAATCATCTGCCGCCACGGGCCTTGTTCGCAGCGTTCAATCAGCGCAGACATTAACGCCGAACCAAAACCGCGACCAGTGATGCTGGCATCCACGTAAATTGACTCTTCTAAGGTATAGCGGTAGGCGTGTCGAGGACGGTAAGGGGTGGCGTAGCAGTAGCCCACTACAATCCCGCGATACAGCGCAATAAGCCACGGTAAACCGTTCTCCGCCACGCTTTTCATTCGATGACGCATTTCGTCGATAGTGGGGGGGACTTCTTCAAATGACGCGCGCCCGTGAAGCACATGCCAGGCATAGATCGCGGCAACAGCATGCACATCATCGGGAAGGGCGTCGCGCACTTCCAGCTCGGTCTCGGATAAAACATCAATAGCCGACATGATGTGCCTGCTCCTCGTTATAGAAAGCCGGAGAAACGTTTCTCCGGCGATAAGCAATTACTCTATTACGATTAAGGAGCGCTTAACAATCTCTCAAATTTGGCTGTAGGAATTAATCAGACGTTTGCGTTATGTGCTGCTCCGCGTCCGCGCTCTCTTTCCAGTATTTCTTCCGCGTTGTTTTACCGATGCCGGGATTCATGCTGTTTGTAGGGTCATTCTCGCGATAAAACTGTTTAAGTGCGTCAGGGGCTTTATAAAGATGCCCGACGTTGTGTTCCGCAGGATATTGTGCGCCACGTTCACGCAGCAGAGCGAGCATCTGCTCCTTCAGTTCGTGTGCATCGACCCCTTTTTTGACGATGTAATCCTGATGGAAGACATAGCACATAAAGTGGCCGTAATAGAGCTTGTGCACCAGCTTGCTGTCGATTTCCGGCGGGAGGTGCTCAAACCACTCGGTGTCGTTACGGCGCAGGGCGATATCCAGCGCCAGAATATCTTCCACCTCTTCGGAATGCACCGCCTGGTAACGGATGGCGGCGCCTGCGGCGGCAAAACGGTGCAGGAAGGCTTTGCTGCCCTCTTCAGGTGTACAGGCAAAGAAATCTCCTTCGGCGGTTTTGAAGAATTCGGTCAGCCAGCTCTGCGCTTCGGCAATCCCGTCCCCGGCCATTTTCAGCAGCAGGTGATGCTCATACTTATCGCGCCAGGTCTTCATCCGCTCCGGCAGATGCGCCGGGAAAACGTTACCCAGCTTCTGCATGAAGCGGTCGGTGAAGTGGGGTTTGAACAGCGACACTTTTTCCAGCATCGCGTCGGTGCGGCCCTTCATGGTGAAGAAGAACGGCATTTTGTCGGTGCCGAGCTTGTCGATCATCAGGAACGTATCTTTGCCGTAGCGCTCGGCGATGTCGTAAATGTCCCGGTGCATGTACTCGCCCGCCACCGGCAGATGGGTGAATTCGCCCAGAATATGACGGCGGATCTCCGTCAAAACCTCAGGCTGGTTGGTGCCGATGTAAAATACCTGCTGCTTTTTCTCCGCCGGGAAGGTATCCAGACGCACGGCAAAAACGGCCAGCTTCCCGGCGCAGCCGGAGGATTCAAACAGGCGGTCCGGGTCGGCGTTGTAGCGGGCCGGGGTATCGGCGTCGATATCCCGCACGCGGGTCACGTAGTCGTGATCGTGCGCATGACGACCATCGTGCTGCACGTCTTCGTCCTTCACGCGATCGTCGTCAAGCTTGCTGAGGATCTGTTCCGGCGTCACGCCGAGATCGATACCCAGATGGTTAACCAGCGTCAGCTTGCCGTTTTCGTCAATGCGGGCATACAGCGACATCTCGGTATACGCCGGACCGCGCTGCACCAGCGAGCCGCCGGAGTTATTGCAGATCCCGCCGATCACCGACGCGCCAATACAGGAGGAGCCGATCACCGAGTGTGGCTCGCGTCCCAGCGGCTTAAGCGCTTTTTCCAGTGAGTAAAGCGTGGTGCCGGGGAACGCGAGCACCTGCTCGCCTTTATCCAGCAGGTGAAGTTTGTCGAGGCGCAGGGTGCTGATAATCACGATGTCGCGATCGTAATCGTTGCCGTTCGGCGTGGAGCCTTCGGTCAGGCCGGTATTGGCGGCCTGCATTAAAATAATCTTGTCGGCGGTGACGCAGGCGCTCAGGACGCGCCACAGCTCCAGCAGCGTGCCGGGGAAGACCACCGCCAGCGCCTCGCCCTGACCGGAGCGGAAGCCCTTACGGTAGCGGGCGGTTTTGGCCGGGTCGGTAAGCAGGTGAGAGGAGCCAACCAGGCGCGACAGTTCGTTAATAAAAGCCGTGTTATCGTTTGTTCGAACAGAAGACATCTTCCACTCCTTGTGGTGGGGCAAATTTCTCGCTGTAAAGCATAGCGCGATTAACTGTTAAGCGGTCGAGTATTCACGAGAAAAATCAGAGAATAACCCTGCAACGTTCTGAGGGTTTGTGGCACACTGCGCTTTTCGCACGGTATGGCCGAGATCGTCCGGCGGTTATTGATGAGAGAGTAAAACGACATGAAATGGCTATGTTCTGTAGGTGTCGCCGTCAGCCTGGCGCTGCAACCTGCGCTGGCAGAAGATTTGTTTGGTAATCACCCGCTCACGCCTGAAGCCCGGGACGCGTTTGTCACGGAATTGCTGAAGAAAATGACGGTTGATGAGAAAATCGGCCAGCTGCGTCTTATCAGCGTCGGTCCGGATAACCCGAAAGAGGCTATCCGCGAGATGATCAAAGACGGGCAGGTAGGGGCCATCTTTAATACCGTCACCCGCGAGGATATCCGCAAAATGCAGGATCAGGTGATGAATCTCAGCCGCCTGAAAATTCCGCTCTTCTTTGCCTATGACGTGGTGCATGGCCAGCGTACCGTCTTCCCCATCAGCCTCGGCTTAGCCTCCTCCTTTAATCTCGACGCGGTAAAAACCGTTGGGCGCGTGTCCGCCTATGAAGCAGCCGACGATGGCCTGAACATGACCTGGGCGCCAATGGTGGACGTCTCGCGCGATCCGCGCTGGGGCCGCGCCTCGGAAGGCTTTGGTGAAGATACCTATTTAACCTCCACGATGGGGAAAACCATGGTGGAAGCGATGCAGGGCAAAAGCCCGGCGGACCGCTACTCGGTGATGACCAGCGTCAAACACTTTGCGGCCTATGGCGCAGTCGAAGGCGGGAAAGAGTACAACACCGTCGACATGAGCCCGCAGCGCCTGTTTAACGACTACATGCCGCCGTACAAGGCCGGGCTGGATGCGGGCAGCGGCGCGGTGATGGTCGCGCTGAACTCGCTAAACGGCACGCCTGCGACCTCTGACGCCTGGCTGCTGAAAGACGTGCTGCGTGACCAGTGGGGCTTTAAAGGCATCACCGTTTCCGATCACGGCGCGATTAAAGAACTGATCAAACACGGTACCGCCTCCGATCCGGAAGACGCGGTGCGCGTAGCGCTCAAGTCCGGCATCAACATGAGCATGAGCGACGAGTATTACAGCAAATACCTGCCGGGGCTGGTGAAGAGCGGCAAGGTCACGATGGCGGAGTTGGACGATGCTGCGCGCCACGTGCTGAACGTGAAATACGACATGGGGCTGTTTAACGATCCATACAGCCATCTGGGGCCGAAGGATTCAGACCCGGCGGATACCAATGCCGAAAGCCGTCTGCACCGTAAAGAAGCCCGCGAAGTGGCCCGCGAAAGCCTGGTGCTGCTGAAGAACCGCCTCGACACGCTGCCGCTGAAAAAATCCGGCACCATTGCCGTGGTGGGCCCACTGGCCGACAGCAAGCGCGACGTGATGGGCAGCTGGTCTGCCGCAGGGGTGGCCGATCAGTCCGTGACCGTGCTGACCGGGATCAAGAGTGCCGTGGGTGATAACGCGAAAGTGGTGTATGCCAAAGGGGCGAACGTCACTAACGATAAAGACATCGTTACCTTCCTCAACCAGTATGAGGAAGCGGTGAAGGTCGATCCGCGCACGCCGAAGGAGATGATCGACGAGGCGGTCAACGCGGCGAAGCAGTCTGACGTCGTTGTTGCGGTCGTGGGGGAAGCGCAGGGTATGGCGCACGAAGCCTCCAGCCGGACCGACATCACTATTCCGCAGAGCCAGCGCGATCTGATCGCCGCTCTGAAAGCCACCGGCAAGCCGCTGGTGCTGGTGCTGATGAACGGTCGTCCGCTGGCGCTGGTGAAAGAGGACCAGCAGGCTGACGCTATTCTGGAAACCTGGTTCGCCGGTACCGAAGGCGGTAACGCCATCGCCGACGTGCTGTTTGGTGATTACAACCCGTCAGGCAAGCTGCCGATGTCCTTCCCGCGCTCCGTCGGGCAGATCCCGGTCTACTACAGCCACCTGAACACCGGTCGTCCGTACAACGCCGACAAACCGAATAAGTACACGTCCCGTTACTTCGACGAAGCTAACGGCCCGCTGTATCCGTTTGGTTACGGCCTGAGCTACACCACCTTCAAGGTGTCTGACGTGAAAATGTCTTCGCCAACCCTGAAGCGTGACGGCAAAGTTACCGCCAGCGTTGAGGTGACCAACACCGGCAAGCGCGAAGGGGCAACGGTGATTCAGATGTACGTTCAGGATGTCACCGCCTCGATGAGCCGTCCTGTTAAGCAGCTGCGCGGCTTCGAGAAGGTCAATCTGAAGCCTGGCGAAACCCAAACCATCAGCTTCCCGATTGACGTGGACGCGCTGAAGTTCTGGAACCAGCAGATGAAATACGATGCGGAGCCAGGCAAGTTTAACGTCTTTATCGGGGTGGATTCCGCCCGCGTGAATAAAGGCGAGTTCGAGCTGCTGTAACCTTCCTTCCTTTGCATCCCCCGTTCTCCGGGGGATGCGTCTTACGTTATGCTAAAAAGGCATTTTGCCGGGTAAATCCGCTGTTTTAAGCTACGCTTTTCTCTCAAGCCTCTGAAAAAGGCGATAAAAAAATGAGGATAGCGGAATGACGATTGCAAAGGGGATGTTGGGATCTGCGGCGCTGCTGGCGGCGCTGAGCCTGCCGCTACAGGCGGCGGAGCCGGTAAAAGTGGGCTCAAAGATCGATACCGAAGGGGCGTTGCTGGGTAATATTATTTTGCAGGTGCTGGAGAGCCACGGCGTGAAAACCGTCAATAAAGTCCAGCTCGGCACCACGCCCGTCGTGCGCGGGGCAATCACCTCCGGCGAGCTGGATATCTACCCGGAATACACCGGCAACGGCGCGTTTTTCTTCAAAGATGAAAACGATCCGGCATGGAAAAACGCCAAAGCCGGGTATGAGAAAGTCAAAAAACTCGACGCAGAACAGAACAAGCTGGTCTGGCTGACCCCGGCCCCGGCCAACAACACCTGGACTATCGCGGTGCGCAAGGACGTGGCGGAGAAAGGTAAGCTGACCTCGCTTGCGGATCTCAGCCGCTATCTGAAAGAGAAGGGCGACTTTAAGCTGGCGGCATCCGCGGAGTTTATCGAGCGTCCTGACGCGCTCCCGGCGTTCGAAAAAGCCTACGACTTCAAGCTCGACCAGGCGCAGCTGCTCTCGCTGGCGGGCGGGGATACGGCGGTAACCATCAAGGCGGCGGCACAGCAAACTTCCGGCGTTAACGCGGCCATGGCCTACGGCACCGACGGCCCGGTGGCGGCACTCGGCCTGCAAACCCTGACCGATCCTAAGGGCGTTCAGCCGATCTACGCTCCGACCCCGGTTGTGCGTGAGGCGGTGCTGAAAGCCTATCCGGAGATTGCTGACTGGCTTAAGCCGGTCTTCGAAAAGCTGGATGAAAAAACGCTGCAGCAGCTGAATGCCAGCATTGCCGTCGAGGGGCTGGATGCCAAAAAAGTGGCCGCCGACTTCCTGAAACAACAAGGGCTTGTGAAGTAACGGGAAAGGGCTGTGCCAATAAAATGTCATAACCGCGTACTGCTGCTGCTGGCCTGCGTGGCCATCGCGGCAGTCGCGCTGCCGTTTGTGAATGTCGCACCTAACCGCCTGATGTCAGGGGAAGGGCGCTATCTCTGGGAAGTGTGGGCGTTCACGCCGTGGTGGCTGGCCGCGGCGCTGGGCGCGTGGGTTGCGCTATCGCTCTGGCAAGGGCGCACGGCGCAGTGGCTGACGCTGCTGCTTGCTGAAGGGCTGTTTATCCTCCTCTTCTGGGGAGCCGGGCAGGCGGCGACGCATATGGCGTCGGCGGAAAGCCCGCTGGCGAGAACCACGGTGGGCAGCGGCCTCTGGCTGTGGCTGGCGCTGTGCCTGCTGGCCAGCAGCGATGCCATTCGTCGACTCATCTCCAGCCCCGTCTGGCGCTGGGTGCTCAACGCGCAGATATGGTGTATTCCCCTGTTCCTGCTGTTCAGCGGTGAGCTGAACAATCTCTCGCTGTTAAAAGAGTACGCCAACCGTCAGGAGGTGTTTGATGATGCCCTGGCGCAACACCTGACTATCCTCTTCGGCACGCTTTTTCCGGCGCTCCTGCTCGGGATACCGCTCGGCATGTGGTGCTATCGCCACCCTGCACGTCAGGGCGGGGTCTTTGCGGTACTCAACGTTATCCAGACCATTCCTTCCGTTGCGCTGTTTGGCCTGCTGATTGCGCCGCTGGCCGGGCTGGTAAAGTCGTTTCCGGTGCTGGGAACGCTTGGCATAGCCGGAACGGGATTAACGCCCGCGCTGATTGCGCTGGTGCTGTACGCGCTGCTGCCGCTGGTGCGCGGCGTGGTCGCGGGCCTGGGCCAGGTCGCGCCGGATGTGCTGGAAAGCGCCCATGCGATGGGGATGAGCGCACGGCAGTGTTTCTGGAAAATTCAGCTCCCGCTGGCGCTGCCCCTGCTGCTGCGCAGCCTGCGGGTGGTGGCGGTACAAACCGTCGGCATGGCGGTGATTGCGGCGCTGATTGGTGCGGGTGGTTTTGGCGCGCTGGTGTTCCAGGGGCTGCTGAGCAGTGCGCTCGATCTGGTGTTACTGGGCGTGGTGCCCACGATTGCGCTGGCAGTCGTCGTCGACGCGCTGTTTGCCTTATGGCTCGCGCTGCTCAGGAGAAGAGCCAATGATTGAATTTCATGACGTCAGTAAAACCTTTGCCGGCCGCCCGGCGGCGAGCCACCTGAACCTGAACTTTGCTGAGGGCGCGTTTTCCGTGCTGATTGGCACCTCGGGCTCGGGAAAATCCACCACGCTTAAGATGATCAACCGGCTGGTTGAACACGACAGCGGACTGATCCGCTTTGCCGGAGAAGAGATCCGCAGCCTGCCGGTGCTGGAGCTGCGCCGTCGGATGGGCTATGCCATTCAGTCTATCGGCCTGTTTCCGCACTGGACGGTGGCGCAGAACATCGCCACCGTGCTGCAGCTGGAGAAATGGTCGCGGGCTAAAATCGCTGACCGTGTGGATGAGCTGATGTCTCTGCTGGGGCTGGAGGCCGCGCTGCGCGATCGCTATCCTCATCAGTTGTCCGGAGGCCAGCAGCAGCGCGTGGGCGTGGCGCGCGCGCTGGCGGCCAACCCGCAGGTACTGCTGATGGATGAACCCTTCGGCGCGCTGGATCCGGTGACGCGCGGGGCGCTGCAGGCGGAGATGACCCGCATTCACCGCATTCTCGGGCGCACGATCGTTCTCGTGACGCACGATATTGATGAAGCCCTGCGCCTGGCCGACCATCTGGTGTTGATGGATCATGGCGAAGTGGTGCAGCAGGGTTCGCCCCTTGAGCTATTAACATGGCCGAAGAACGACTTTGTGCGCGAGTTCTTTGGCCGCAGCGAACTGGGCGTGAGGCTGCTCTCCCTGCGGACGGTCAGCGACTATATGCGTCGGGAGGAGGTACCGGTGAGCGGCGAACCGCTGCAGGCACAGATGAGCCTGAGGGATGCCCTCTCCGCGTTTGTCGCGCGCCAGTGCGAGGTATTGCCCGTTTCGGACGCCCGGGGAACGCCGTGCGGAACCTTACATTTTCGCGATCTGCTGGCCGGGGAGGTGACGCGTGAAGGCACTGCGTGATCCGCTCCTCTGGCTGATAGCGCTCTTTGTCGCCTTACTGTTTCTGATGCCGCACAGCGCGGCGCTGTTTAACGCCCTTTTTCCCGGGCTGCCGCGGCCGGTTTATCAGCAGGAGAGCTTTGTTAATCTCGCCCTGGCGCATCTCTGGCTGGTGGCGCTCTCAAGCACAATCGCGGTTGTGCTGGGAGTAGGGGCAGGCATCGCGGTCACGCGGCCTGCGGGCAAAGAGTTTCGTCCGCTGGTGGAGACGATAGCGGCCATTGGTCAGACGTTTCCCCCAGTGGCGGTGCTGGCGATAGCGGTTCCGGTGATGGGCTTTGGCCAGCAGCCCGCCATTATTGCGCTGATTCTGTACGGCGTACTGCCGGTGCTGCAGGGCACGCTGGCGGGCCTCGCGGCGCTACCGGCGTCGGTGCTAAGCGTGGCAGAAGGGATGGGGATGAGTCGCGGCCAGCGGCTGCGCAAGGTGGAACTGCCGCTGGCGGCACCGGTTATCATCGCCGGGATCCGCACGTCGGTCATTATTAACATCGGGACGGCGACCATTGCGTCTACGGTCGGTGCCAATACGCTGGGAACGCCGATTATTATCGGCCTGAGCGGGTTTAATACGGCTTATATTGTGCAGGGTGCGGTACTGGTCGCGCTGGCGGCAATCGTCGTCGATCGCCTTTTTGAGCGGCTGGCGCTGTACCTCAGCCGACACCGCCGCGAACAATAAACGAGTATCCTGCCAGCATTACGCCGCCGATACCGCTCACGGCCATCAGGACAAAAAGGGTAATAATGGCCAGTTTGGTTGCCTTCATCATGTGCTCCTGTTGTTAACGGAACAATTATACGGTGAAGCGCAGCTGTTAATGAACCATTAAATGCCGTTATGGCTCATCCGGACCAAGGGAATAAACCGGGTAACCATTCTCTCGCCACTCCGTCAGCAGCTGTTGCTGCGTGGCGGAGGGCACTTCACCACACCAGACCAGCAGGGTCTGGCCGTCGAAAAACTCAGGTCTGAGCTGCGCCAGCGAGTGCGCCAGCACGTCCACGCGCCAGCCCTTCTGGGTCGCAATCCACGCTTCCAGCCACAGGCGGGTGGTATCGTGCACGTTCCAGCCGACCACCAGCGCATCTTTTCCGGCTTTGTTCTTCGCCGAGGCAAGGCAGACGGCAATGTAGTTGATCAGCACCCCGTCGAGCATGCTGAGCAGCGCCTGCAGGGTGGACTGCTGGCACTGCAGGCGTCGACGGAGCGGAATGAAAAGGTGGTTGATCAGCGTCTGTGCCGGATAATCACGGCCTTGTTCTTTTATCCATGCGCGCAGGCGCTGAAGATTGCCCGCCTGCAGGAGTCGCAGCAGGGTTTCCTGCTGTTCGCGCCAGCGGTGATGCGTGTCCGGATCGTCGTGGCTCAGCAGGGACTTCACCTTGCCGACCTGCACCCCGTTGTCGATCCAGCTTTTAATTTCGCGAATGCGGTCGATATCGGCCTCATTGAAAAGGCGATGCCCACCGTCGGTCCTCTGCGGTTTGAGTAATCCATACCGTCGCTGCCACGCCCGTAGGGTAACGGGATTGATATCACAAAGGAGTGCCACTTCACCTATTGTGTAAAGCGCCATATTCGCCCCCTGGCTTACGCGTCCCCAGCTTAACTGTAGACTCACTTTGGCGAACCAGGAAGGATTGATTGTTTTTTGCACAAATAATGCGAAGCGTATGCGATGTTCTGAAAAAGGTGTGATAACGGACACGATTTTGCGCTTTTTTGGGATGCTTCAAAGAAAGTTGAGCCGCATCCGTGTATGTTACGCGTTTTTAGCGTGTGCGGTTTTGAGTATGTACGAGTTTAATCTGGTGCTGCTGTTGCTTCAGCAGATGTGCGTGTTTCTGGTCATTGCCTGGCTGATGAGTAAAACGCGCCTGTTTATCCCGCTGATGCAGGTCACCGTACGTCTGCCGCACAAATTCCTCTGTTACGTCGTATTTTCCATATTTTGCATTATGGGGACCTGGTTTGGTCTCCATATCGAAGACTCTATTGCCAATACGCGCGCGATCGGCGCGGTGATGGGCGGGCTGCTGGGCGGTCCCGTCGTCGGTGGCCTTGTCGGTTTAACCGGGGGACTGCATCGCTATTCCATGGGCGGGATGACGGCGCTCAGCTGCATGATCTCCACGATCGTGGAAGGGCTGCTCGGCGGACTGGTGCACAGCTATATGATCAAACGCGGCCGCCCGGATAAAGTCTTTAGCCCGCTCACCGCCGGTGCCATTACCTTTGTGGCCGAAATGGCGCAGATGGCGATCATTCTGCTCATTGCCCGTCCGTTTGAAGATGCGCTGCACCTGGTCAGCAGCATTGCCGCCCCGATGATGGTAACCAACACCGTAGGCGCGGCGCTGTTTATGCGTATTCTGCTCGACAAGCGCGCCATGTTTGAGAAGTACACCTCGGCGTTTTCCGCCACGGCGCTGAAGGTTGCCGCGTCGACCGAAGGGATCCTGCGCCAGGGATTTAACGAAGAGAACAGCATGAAGGTTGCGCAGGTGCTCTACAAGGAGCTGGATATTGGCGCGGTGGCCATAACCGACCGCGAGCGGCTGCTGGCCTTTACCGGCACCGGGGACGATCACCATCTGCCGGGTAAACCCATCTCCTCAGCCTACACGCTGCGCGCCATTGAAACGGGCGAGGTGGTGTATGCCGACGGTAATGAAGTGCCTTACCGCTGCTCGCTGCATCCGCAGTGCAAGCTGGGCTCCACGCTGGTGATTCCGCTGCGTGGGGAAAATCAGCGGGTGATGGGCACCATCAAGCTGTATGAGGCAAAAAACCGTCTGTTCAGCTCCATCAACCGCACGCTGGGGGAGGGGATTGCCCAGCTGCTGTCCGCGCAAATTCTGGCCGGGCAGTATGAACGGCAGAAAGCCCTGCTGACGCAGTCTGAGATTAAGCTGCTGCATGCCCAGGTCAACCCGCATTTCCTGTTCAATGCCCTCAACACGCTCAAAGCGGTGATCCGCCGCGACAGCGATCAGGCCGCGCAGCTGGTGCAGTTTCTGTCGACTTTTTTCCGCAAAAACCTGAAACGGCCGTCGGAGATCGTCACCCTCGCCGATGAGATTGAGCACGTGAATGCCTATCTGCAGATTGAGCAGGCGCGTTTCCAGTCGCGCCTGCAGGTGACGCTCTCCGTCCCGGACGAGCTGGCGTATCAGCATCTTCCGGCCTTTACCCTGCAGCCTATTGTCGAAAACGCCATTAAGCACGGCACGTCCCAGCTTCTGGGGACAGGGGAGATAACCATTGCCGCCAGCCGTTTCAACCACCATCTGGTGCTGGATATTGAAGATAATGCCGGGCTTTATCAGCCTTCCGCCTCCGGCGGTTTGGGGATGAGCCTGGTGGATAAACGCCTGCGCGCCCATTTTGGCGACGACTGCGGCATTACCGTCGCCTGTGAGCCAGACCGATTTACCCGTATTACCGTACGACTGCCGCTGGAGGAAAACGCATGTTAAGAGTGCTGATTGTGGATGACGAGCCGCTGGCACGGGAAAACCTGCGCGTTCTGCTGCAGGAGCAGCCCGATATTGAGATTGTGGGGGAGTGCGCGAACGCTATTGAGGCCATCGGCGCGGTGCACAAGCTGCGCCCGGACGTGCTGTTCCTCGACATTCAGATGCCCCGCATCAGCGGGCTGGAGATGGTCGGCATGCTCGACCCGGCGCATCGCCCCTACATCGTGTTCCTGACGGCGTTTGATGAATATGCCGTTAAGGCCTTTGAGGAGCACGCGTTTGACTATTTACTCAAGCCGATCGAAGAGAAGCGCCTGGAAAAAACGCTCACCCGTTTACGCCAGGAGCGAACCGTACAGGATGTCACGCTGCTGCCGGAAAACCAGCAGCCGCTGAAGTTTATCCCCTGCACCGGGCACAGCCGAATCTACCTTCTGCAGATGGATGACGTGGCGTTCGTCAGCAGCCGCCTGAGCGGGGTGTTTGTCACCAGCGCGGAAGGGAATGAAGGGTTCACCGAACTGACCCTGCGCACGCTGGAGAGCCGCACGCCGCTGATCCGCTGCCATCGCCAGTATCTGGTGAACATGGCGCACCTGAAGGAGATCCGCCTGGAAGATAACGGCCAGGCCGAGCTGGTGCTGCGTGCCGGGCAAACGGTACCCGTCAGCCGTCGCTACCTGAAGAGTTTGAAAGAGGCGATTGGCCTGTAAAACTGGTACACTGCGCGCCATTGCATCATCGACATTCGAAGGCTCTATGCTAAGTAACGATATTCTCCGTAGCCTGCGCTACACCCTGAAGGCAAACAATAACGACATGGTGCGCATTCTTGCGCTGTCGGACATGGAATCCACGTCTGCCGGTTTCGATACCTGGATGACCAAAGAAGACGAAGAGGGCTTTGTTCGCTGCCCTGACATTATTCTGTCGGGTTTCCTGAACGGCCTGATTTACGACAAGCGTGGCAAAGATCCGGCCGCGCCGGAGCTGGCGCTGGAGCGTCGCGTGAACAACAACACGGTGCTGAAAAAGCTGCGTATCGCGTTCTCGCTGAAAACGGACGATATTGTGGCGATCATGACCGAGCAAAAATACCGCGTATCCGTGCCGGAAGTGACCGCCATGATGCGCGCGCCGGACCACAAAAATTACCGCGAGTGTGGCGATCAGTTCCTGCGTAATTTCCTGCGCGGGCTGACCCACCGGGTACATCATCCGAAAGTGTGATTTGCCCAGCGGCGCTGCGCTTGCAGGGCCTACGGGTTTTGTAGGCCGGGTAAGGCGAAGCCGCCACCCGGCAAAAAAAAGCCGGATAAGAATCCGGCTTTTTTGTTATTTCACCTGCTGGCCAGGCTTCGCGCCTTCGTCAGGGCTTAACAGGAAGATATCTTTCCCGCCAGGACCCGCGGCCATCACCATCCCCTCGGAGATGCCGAAGCGCATTTTGCGCGGCGCCAGGTTCGCCACCATCACGGTCTGACGACCGATCAGCACCTGCGGGTCCGGGTAGGCAGAACGGATGCCGGAGAAGACGTTACGCTTCTCGCCGCCCAGATCCAGCGTCAGGCGCAGCAGCTTGTCAGAGCCTTCCACAAACTCCGCGTTTTCGATCAGCGCCACGCGCAGGTCGACTTTGGCGAAATCATCGAAGGTAATGGTTTCCTGAATCGGATCGTCCGCCAGCGGGCCGGTGACCGGTGCCGCAGCCGCCTTCACCTCTTCTTTAGACGCTTCCACCAGGGCTTCAACCTGCTTCATCTCGATGCGGTTGTACAGCGCTTTAAAGGTGTTCACCTTGTGGCCGAGCAGCGGGTGCTGGATAGCATCCCAGGTCAGTTCGGTGTTCAGGAATGCTTCCGCGCGGGCAGCCAGCTGCGGCAGAACCGGCTTCAGGTAGGTCATCAGCACGCGGAACAGGTTGATGCCCATGGAGCAGATGGCCTGAAGGTCCGCATCGCGGCCTTCCTGTTTCGCGACAACCCACGGTGCCTGCTCGTCCACATAACGGTTTGCCAGGTCGGCCAGGGCCATGATTTCGCGTACCGCTTTACCGAATTCACGGGTTTCCCACGCTTCGCCAATGGTGGCCGCCGCGTCGGTAAAGGTTTTGTACAGGGCAGGGTCAGCCAGTTCAGCCGCCATCACGCCGTCAAAACGCTTGGCGATAAAGCCCGCGTTACGGGAGGCCAGGTTGACCACCTTGTTGACGATGTCCGCGTTCACGCGCTGCACGAAATCTTCCAGGTTCAGGTCGATATCGTCGATGCGGGAAGAGAGCTTCGCGGTGTAGTAGTAGCGCAGGCTGTCCGCGTCGAAGTGGTTCAGCCAGGTGCTGGCTTTGATGAACGTTCCGCGGGACTTGGACATCTTCGCGCCGTTCACCGTCACGTAACCGTGTACGAACAGGTTGGTTGGCTTGCGGAAGTTGCTGCCTTCCAGCATCGCCGGCCAGAACAGGCTGTGGAAGTAAACGATATCTTTACCGATGAAGTGATACAGCTCGGCGGTGGAATCTTTCTTCCAGTATTCATCGAAGCTGACGGTGTCGCCACGCTTGTCGCACAGGTTCTTGAAGGAGCCCATGTAGCCGATTGGTGCGTCCAGCCAGACGTAGAAGTATTTGCCCGGCGCGTTCGGGATTTCAAAGCCGAAGTACGGCGCATCGCGGGAGATATCCCACTGTTGCAGGCCGGATTCGAACCACTCCTGCATTTTATTCGCCACCTGCTCCTGCAGGGCGCCGCTGCGGGTCCACGCCTGCAGCATTTCGCTGAAGGACGGCAGGTCGAAGAAGAAGTGCTCGGAGTCACGCATCACAGGCGTGGCGCCGGAAACCACGGATTTCGGCTCGATAAGCTCGGTCGGGCTGTAGGTCGCGCCGCACACTTCGCAGTTATCGCCGTACTGGTCCGGGGATTTACATTTCGGGCAGGTGCCTTTGACGAAACGGTCCGGCAGGAACATGCCTTTTTCCGGATCGTACAGCTGAGAGATGGTGCGGTTTTTGATAAAACCGTTCTCTTTCAGACGGGTGTAGATCAGCTCCGACAGCTCGCGGTTTTCGTCGCTGTGCGTGGAGTGATAGTTGTCATAGCTGATGTCAAAGCCAGCAAAATCAGTCTGATGCTCCTGACTCATTTCGGCAATCATCTGCTCCGGGGAAATGCCCAGCTGCTGCGCTTTCAGCATGATCGGCGTGCCGTGGGCATCGTCCGCACAGATGAAGTTAACCTCGTGGCCGCGCATTCGCTGGTAACGGACCCAGACATCAGCCTGGATATGCTCCAGCATGTGGCCGAGGTGGATTGAGCCGTTGGCGTACGGCAGGGCGCACGTTACCAGAATTTTCTTCGCGACTTGAGTCATAGTAGGCATTACTTCTTTTAACTGTGAAAAGGGTTTTTGATATTACCAAAAGGGGCATTATTAAGTAAGCACAAACCACGGCCTTTCAGGTAAACTTGTTCATCTAAGGTCTTATTCACAAGAACAAAGGAGTCGGGATGAGTTCTCAATCCCAGGCCAAATCACCGGAAGCCTTACGAGCAATGGTCGCCGGGACGCTGGCTAACTTTCAGCATCCAACCCTGAAGCACAATCTCACTACGCTGAAAGCGTTACACCACGTTGCCTGGCTGGACGACACGCTGCACATTGAGCTGCAGATGCCGTTCGTCTGGACCAGCGCCTTTGACGCGCTGAAAGAGCAGACCAGCTCTGAGCTGCTGCGCATTACCGGTGCGAAGGCGATTGACTGGAAGCTGAGCCACAGCATCGCCACGCTGAAGCGCGTGAAAAACCAGCCTGGCGTGAACGGCGTGAAAAACATCATTGCCGTCAGCTCTGGCAAGGGCGGGGTGGGGAAATCCTCTACCGCCGTAAACCTGGCGCTCGCGCTGGCGGCGGAAGGGGCAAAGGTCGGTATTCTGGATGCGGATATCTACGGCCCGTCTATTCCGAACATGCTGGGTGCGGAAAACCAGCGGCCAACCTCGCCGGACGGCACTCACATGGCGCCAATTATGGCGCACGGCCTGGCGACCAACTCGATTGGTTATCTGGTGACCGACGATAACGCCATGGTCTGGCGCGGCCCTATGGCCAGCAAGGCGCTGCTGCAGATGCTGCAGGAGACGATGTGGCCGGATCTGGATTATCTGGTGCTGGATATGCCGCCGGGTACCGGTGATATTCAGCTGACGCTGGCGCAAAACATCCCGGTGACGGGTGCGGTTGTCGTGACCACGCCGCAGGATATTGCGCTGATCGACGCCAAAAAAGGCATCGTGATGTTCGAGAAGGTGGAAGTGCCGGTGCTCGGTATCGTCGAGAACATGAGCATGCACATCTGCAGCAACTGCGGTCACCACGAACCTATCTTTGGTACGGGTGGCGCAGAGAAACTGGCCGCGAAGTATCATACCCAGCTGCTGGGGCAGATGCCGCTGCACATTACCCTGCGTGAAGATCTGGACAGCGGAAAGCCGACGGTGGTCAGCCGTCCGGAGAGCGAATTTGCAGAAATGTATCGCCAGCTGGCGGGACGCGTTGCGGCGCAGCTCTACTGGCAGGGCGAAATCATCCCAGGGGAAATCGCGTTCCGCGCGGTGTAATTCCTCAGCTCCGAATTGCCGGGTGGCGCTTCGCTTACCCGGCCTACAAATGGCACCATCACGTAGGTCGGGTAAGGCGAAGCCGCCACCCGACTTTAACCCAACCGGTAATGCATCAAATAATACTCTCCTTCAGGAGAATTACCCGTCGCCTCAATGTGCCAGCCGTGCCGCTGGTAAAACGCAATAGCCCGCGCATTCTTCACCAGACACTTAAGCGAACCCGTACTGGTAAATGTCTTCTGTACGTGTTCAAGCAACTCGTGCCCGACGCCCTGGCTTTGATACTGCGGATCGACAAACAGGTTGTGCAGGAAATTATCGTTCGCCCAGACGGAGGCAAACCCCAGGCGATGGCCGTTCTGGACAGCAACCCAAATCACTTCGTCACGGGTTGCCGCGTCAAAGTCTTCAAGCTGCCAGTCAGAACCGTCTAGCCATGGCCAGGCAACACGCCGGGCGTGGAGGTAGAGCGTGCGCAGGAAAGGGCGGTCACTTTCCTGCCAGGGACGAATCAGAATTGCATTAGCGGTGATAGAAGATATCTCCATTGTAGGCTTTGTAGATCTTGCCATCAGCATCGCCAATCAGCACGTAGTTCTCACCCATGTAGGTCCAGTGGGTTCCGGCATCCGGGGCCGGCAGGTTACGCAGTTGGTATTGTTTGATGGTGTACTCCGGCGTTTGATACTGCGCCGGTGCCGTGTCGCCAATCTTGAATTTCGTAAAGTCAGCGATGAACTCTTGTTCTTCATAGGCCTTGATGCCAGATGGCGCAGCGGCCGTTTGCGGGGCTGCGAATGCGGATCCCGCCAGAGACAGTAATACACCCAGAAGCAGCAATTTACGCTTAGCCATTTTTTCTCCAGTGATATCGTTACAGATACTTTTCGTCTGCGGGTCGCGCAAAGCGGAGCAGACGGTCCATTTTAAGTATCAACGCAGGGTATGTTTGAAAAAAAATGTAACAAAAGTGGACGGTTTTGTGTAGTCGAATGGGGTGATATTTATCAACATGATGAATACTGCATTTGTTTTATATTTTTAATATTTATGATTTCATTAATCAATTCTGAAAATAACTTTCAACTCCAAAATTACACTGTTATGCGAATGCTTTCCCACTTAAGAACATTTAATATCGTCTTCGGGTGAAGCGCGCTTACTTCCGTTTTTTACAAGACTGTAGTTTTTTTAGAGACCGAATGGGTTGCGTTTTATCATACCGGAATTTCATATTGCAGAATAATAATTAATTAAATTTCATGGCTTTATGTTAAGTCTCTTTGCAAGCTTGACGATAAACACAACGTTAAAAAGACATATTTATATAAATGAAAACGACAACTGCATTTTCGCTGTTATTTCTTACTGTCAGTCAGTTGACAGGGTGTGTATTTTCCCCCGGCCAGACGTTGAGTGTATCCGGAAAAAAAGTCACTGCGGTGGAAGAAAAAAATTATCAGCTTGATAAGCGCGTAGAAATTTTTCCTCTGACGCCGGGATTGATTGAAAAACTACGTCCAACCGTATCGAAATCTCAGGCAAATCCTAATCTGGATGAGCAGATCAAAAATTGGGAATACCGTATTGGCACAGGCGACATCCTTACGGTCACCGTGTGGGATCACCCAGAATTAACGACGCCCGCGGGACAATATCGTAGCGCAAGCGATGCCGGGAACTGGGTCAACGCCGATGGTACGCTCTTTTATCCCTACGTCGGTAAACTGCGGGTGGCGGGTAAAACGGTTTCACAGGTACGTGAAGAGATTACCGCTCGGCTGGATAAAGTCATTGAGAGCCCGCAGGTGGACGTCAGCATTGCCGCCTTCCGTTCCCAAAAAGCCTATGTTACCGGCGAGGTCGAAAAATCGGGCCAACAGCCCATAACCAATATTCCGCTGACGGTAATGGATGCGGTCAATGCCGCTGGCGGTCTTTCAGCGGATGCCGACTGGCGTAACGTCGTGCTGACGCATGATGGCCAGGACTCCCGTCTTTCGCTCTATGCGCTGATGCAGCATGGCGATTTGACCCAAAATAAGCTGCTTTATCCGGGCGATATCCTGTTTATTCCCCGGAATGATGCCCTGAAAGTGTTCGTGATGGGCGAGGTGGTTAAGCAAAGCACGCTTAAGATGGATCGTAGCGGCATGACGTTGGCCGAAGCCCTGGGGAATGCCGGGGGGCTTAACCAAAATATGGCCGATGCAACCGGCATTTTTGTTATTCGTCAGGTACCTCAAAAAGGCAACACGGGCAAAATTGCCAATATCTATCAACTGAATGCGGAAGATGCGTCAGCCATGGTGCTGGGAACGGAATTCCAGCTGGAACCCTATGACATTGTCTACGTCACCACGGCACCGTTATCACGCTGGAATCGCGTAATCACTCAACTGGTGCCTACCATTAGCGGCGTCCATGACCTGACCGAAACCGTTCGTTACATCAGATCGTGGCCACAGTAATGTTCAAGTCAATCTTAGTGGTCTGCACCGGCAATATTTGCCGTTCACCGATTGGTGAGCGGCTGTTGCGGCAGTTATTACCCGGCAAGCAGGTGACCTCGGCTGGTATTTTTGGACTGGAAGGACACCCGGCGGATGCGGCTGCGCAGGCTGTCGCCTGGCGTCATGGCGTTTCGCTGGAAGGGCATGTAGCCCGCAAGGTAACGCGAAGCCTGTTGCAAAAGTCCGATTTGATTCTGGTGATGGAGCCAGAACACCTCCGTTTCATTGCCACAATGTCCCCGGAGAACCGCGGTAAATCACTGCTCTTTGGACAATGGCTGGAAACCAGAGACATTCCCGACCCGTATCAAAAAAGTCGTGAAGCCTTCGAATATGTTTTCGAGCAATTGGGAAAAGCCAGTCAGGAATGGGCTCGTCGTTTGAGTCAACAAGGAATGAAGCAGTAATGTCGTCTTCTAAATCAGAAAAAAATAGTGCTGCGACACCGCAGAATAATGAGCTCGATCTTCTTCAGTTACTTGCTGAGATGTTTGATCACTGGAAGATGATCGCATGTGTCACGCTCCTGCTCACAGTATGTGCGGGGATCTACGCATTCAGCGCCACGCCTGTTTATCAGGCTGATGCCCTGGTACAGATTGAAGCAAAACAGAATAACTCGCTGCTCAAGAACCTGGCCTCGCTCGGGTCAGATCTCTCGCCAGATGTCGCACCAGAACTTTTACTCCTTAAATCACGGATGATTCTGGGAGAGACCGTTGATCAATTAGGGTTGACGTACAACGTCAAGCGACGCGTGTTTCCTGTTATCGGACCTTTGTGGGAACACGTGCGGGGACATAAATCGGATAAAATAACGATTGGCGCGCTGACTATTCCCCTTCTGGAAGGGAAGCCACAAACGCTTTTACTCACCGTACAGGAGCAAGGGCGGTATCGTCTCAAGGGAAAAACGCTTGAGGCAGACGGCGTTGTGGGGAAAACGCTGGTTAAAGATGGCATATCGCTTCTGGTGACAGCCCTCATCGCGGAACCTGGTACCCAGTTTACCCTCGACACCGCCACCAGGCTTGACGCGATCAACGCCATTCAGAACAGGCTTACGGTTGCTGAGTCGGCGAAACAGAGCGGTATGATCGCATTAACGTTAACGGGTAAAGACCCCGACAAGATCGCCACGGTGCTTAATACGATTGCTGAAAATTATCTCCGTCAGAATATTGCGCGCCAGGAAGCGAAAGATTCGCGCAGTCTCACGTTTTTACAGGATCAATTACCCAAGATCAGCCGGGAACTGGATGAAGCCGAAGCGCGACTGAATGCCTATAGAGAGCAGCGCGATTCTGTCGATTTATCTCTCGAGGCGAAGTCAGTTCTTGATCAGGTGGTGAACGTGGAAAATCAGCTTAACGAGCTGACGTTCCGCGAAGCAGAGGTTTCCCAGCTTTTCAAAAAAGACCATCCCACCTACCGTGCTTTACGAGAGAAGAAACAAACGCTGGAGCGGGAGCGTGCGCGCCTGAATACCCGCGTCTCTTCCATGCCTTCCACGCAGCAGGAAATATTACGCCTGAGTCGTGACGTTGAATCCGGGCGTACCATATACCTGCAGTTGCTAACGCGTCAGCAGGAGCTGAATATCTCGCGCTCCAGCGCTATCGGGAACGTGCGGATTATTGATCCGGCTGTGACGCAGCCAGACCCAATTAAACCGCGCAAAGGGCTCATTATCGTATTCGCTATGCTGATGGGGTTAATGCTCTCTGCAGGAGCGGTTTTAGTGCGCTCAGCCTTTAAGCGGGGCATTACCTCGTCTGAACAGCTGGAAGTGCAGGGGATACCACTTCTGGCGACGCTCCCACGCTCGGTGTGGCTCTGGAAAAAAACGCACCTGCGCAGGAGAAACCTGTTTGCTTCCCACTGGAAGCACAGGACGTCAAACGTACCTTTTCTGCCCGTTGACCGTCCGGCAGATATGTTTATCGAGGCGGTACGCGGGCTGCGCACCAGTCTGCATTTTACCATGATGGATGCCACAAACCGGATCGTCGTGGTGTCAGGCCCCACGCAGGATTGCGGAAAGACGCTGGTCAGTACTTCACTGGCGTCGATTGCCGCTCAGGCCGGACAGCGAGTGCTGTTTATTGATGCGGATATGCGCAAGGGTTATGTCCACAACGTTTTCAAACTGAGCAATCACCGGGGATTATCCTGCGTGCTCGAAGGAAGCGTTGAGTGGCAGGAGGCGATTCAACGCTTCGAGAAACACGGTCTTGATATACTGACCTGCGGACCCCAACCTTCACATCCTCTTGAGCTGCTCATGAGCGAACGCTTCCGGGGGGTGATATCGCAGATTGAAAAGCAATATGACCTCGTAATTGTCGACACTCCGCCTGTGCTTGCCGTGACGGATGCCTTGCTGATAGCCAGAGCAGCTGCCACCACGCTGCTGGTCGCCCGCTTTGGTAAAACCAGCGTTAAAGAGGTCGAGACTAGCCTTAAGCGTATGGAACGGATGGGCGTGAAGGTGAATGGCGCGATCCTCAATGATATCGTGAAATCGGCTGCGCTCTATTACAACTCGGGATATAGCCATTACGACTACGGCTATACCCAGGAGTAAACGTAGCGCGACACTTCTTTACAGCGTGATGGCGTATTGCCCGTTAAGATGACCTTCGTTGAAACATGAGGTCACAATGGATAACCGCAAAATCAGTCGACTGCGCCGCTGGGCGCGGGAAGGTATCATGCTCGTGCTGCTGACGCTGGCCGTGGTGTGGGGAGTTGATCGGTATCGAAAACCGACACTCCCCGCCAGTTTTAGTGCAACGCCGATGACGAGCATCGACGGCAACATCCACGATATCGCGGCGCTCAGCCAGGAACGCCCGCTGCTGATCTACGTCTGGGCGACCTGGTGCAGCATTTGCCGCTACACGACGCCTTCGGTTAATCAACTGGCAGAAGAGGGCGGGAACGTGGTGAGTATTGCCATGCGTTCCGGTGATAATGCGAAGCTTGCGCGCTGGGTCGAAAAGAAACAGCTGAAAATGCCGGTGATAAACGATGAAAACGGTGCGTTGTCGCAGCAGTGGCAGGTGAGCGTCACGCCAACGCTGGTCATTGTGTCACAGGGGAAAGTGGTCAGTACCACGACGGGCTGGACGAGTTACTGGGGATTAAAATTAAGGATGTGGTGGGCAGGCGTATAAAAAGAACCCCTCTCCCCGTGGAAGAGGGGTGCTGTATTACTTAGCCAGAACTTCCTGCGCGGTGCGCTCAACCAGAGACAGCAGGATTTTAATATCTTCCAGCGTCACGGTTGGGTTCAGCAGCGTCAGCTTCAGGCAGGTGACGGCGTTATGCTCGGTCACGCCGACGTTCGCGCGGCCGGATTCCAGCAGCGCATCACCAATTTTCTGGTTCAGCAGGGCGATGCCCGCGTCATCCATCTGCACCTGTCCGCGGAAGCGGAACAGAACGCTTGCCAGCTGCGGCTGCATAACCAGTTCCAGAGCAGGCTGCTCTTTCACATAGGCCGCCACCTGCTGTGCCAGCGTTACGCCGTGATCGATGATCGCTGCGTACTGCTCCTGACCCAGCGCTTCCAGGCTCATCCACAGCTTCAGCGCGTCGAAACGACGGGTGGTCTGAAGAGATTTTGACACCAGGTTTGGCACGCCCGCTTCTTCGTCGAACTCAGAGTTCAGATAGGCCGCCTGATAGCGCATCAGCTCATAGTGGCGCGCTTCTTTCAGCAGGAACGCGCCGCAGCTGATGGTCTGGAAGAACTGCTTGTGGAAGTCCAGGGTGACGGAATCCACCAGCTCGATGCCGTCCAGGTAGTGACGATACTGCTCAGACATCAGCAGCGCGCCGCCCCAGGCCGCATCAACGTGTACCCAGATGTTCTGCTTCGCGGCCAGCTCTGCAATCGCACGCAGCGGGTCGATAGCACCGGCATCGGTGGTTCCTGCCGTCGCGACGATCGCCAGAATCTGCTCACCTTTCGCATTGCACTGTTCAATTTTCGCCGCCAGATCGGTCAGATCCATGCGGGAGAATTCGTCCGTTTTCACCTGCACTACGGACTGGTAGCCCAGACCCATCAGCGCCATGTTTTTCTGCACGGAGAAGTGGGCGTTTTCGGAGCACAGTACGCGGATTTTACGCAGATCGCCCACCAGACCGTCCTGCTGAACGGAGTGACCCTGACGCGCAAAGAACGCATCGCGCGCCAGCATCAGGCCCATCAGGTTGCTCTGGGTACCGCCGCTGGTGAAGACACCGGCGTCGCCGGCCTGATAACCCACGCGAGTACGCAGCCACTCAATCAGTTTGATCTCGATAATGGTTGCGGACGGGCTTTGATCCCAGGAGTCCATGCTCTGGTTAGTGGCGTTAATCAGCACTTCCGCCGCCTGGCTTACGACCAGGCTTGGGCAGTGCAGGTGCGCCACGCACTGCGGGTGATGAACGGACAAGCTGTCTTTCAGGAAGAACTCCACGGCGCGTTCAATCGCCGCTTCGTTGCCCAGACCTTTCGGGTTGAAATCCAGCTTAATACGGTCACGCAGTTCTGCGACCGTTTTGCCCTGGTACATCTCAGGCTGTTTCAGCCACTGCATCACAGCCTGAGTGCTTTGTTCAATCGCCTGCTGATAAGCTTCAATGCTCTGCGCAGAGGAGAACAAAATTGGGTTTGAATCAGACATCGTAATCAATAACTCCGGTTACGCCGGGCGAACGCCCGCAGCAAGCAGTGCCTGCTCAAATTTATCCAGGAAGATTTTCAGCTCTTCGTCGCTGATCAGCAGAGACGGCAGCAGACGCAGAACGATACCGTTACGGCCACCGCGCTCCAGAATCAGACCGGCTTCGAAGCACTTCTTCTGAATCAGTGCAGACAGCTCGCCGTCGCCAGGGAAGCAGCCCATGTGGTCAGCGGCTTCGTGTGGCTTAACGATCTCAATACCGATCATCATGCCCAGACCGCGCACGTGACCAATCACCGGGTAGCGCTTCGCCATCTCTTTCAGCTGGCCTTTCAGCCATTCGCCCTGTGCAGCCACTTTGCCTGCGATGTTCTGGTCTTTCAGGATTTTCAGCGTCGTCAGGCCGGTTGCCATCGCCAGCTGGTTGCCGCGGAAGGTACCGGTGTGGTGGCCTGGCGCCCATGCATCGAACTGCTTTTTGATACCGAGCACGGCCAGCGGCAGACCACCACCCACTGCTTTAGACATCACGATGATGTCTGGCTCAATGCCAGCGTGTTCGAAGGCGAAGAATTTACCTGTACGGGCAAAGCCAGCCTGAACTTCGTCGAGGATCAGCAGAATGCCGTGTTCCTGAGTCACTTTACGGATGCGCTGCAGCCACTCAGCCGGAGCCGGGTTCACGCCGCCTTCGCCCTGAACCGCTTCCAGGATCACCGCAGCAGGCTTACGCACGCCGCTTTCAACGTCGTTGATCAGGTTATCGAAGTAGTAAGTCAGCGCTTTCACGCCCGCTTCACCACCGATACCCAGCGGGCAACGGTACTCGTGAGGGTAAGGCATGAACTGGACTTCTGGCATCATGCCGTCAACCGCTTCTTTCGGTGACAGGTTGCCGGTCACGGACAGCGCGCCGTGGGTCATGCCGTGGTAGCCACCAGAGAAGCTGATGATACCGCTACGACCGGTCACTTTTTTCGCCAGCTTCAGCGCCGCTTCAACGGCGTCAGCACCGGATGGACCGGTGAACTGCAGGCAGTACTCTTTGCCCTGACCAGGCAGTAGAGAGAGCAGGTATTCGGAAAACGCGTCTTTCAGAGGCGTAGTCAGATCCAGAGTATGTAACGGCAAGCCGCTGGTAATGACATTTTGGATGCTTTTCAGCACATCAGGATGGTTATGGCCAAGCGCAAGAGTCCCTGCGCCTGCTAAACAGTCAAGGTATTCTTTATTATCTGCATCGGTGATCCACACGCCTTCTGCTTTAGTGATGGCTAAAGGCAGTTTGCGCGGATAACTCCTGACGTTAGATTCAAACTCGGCCTGACGGGCCAGATAGGTTTCGTTGCTTTTGTGGGCATCTACGGTGTCAATACGGACTTTATCCGTCATCATATCACTCCTACAACCGCCGCTTCGTTATGAGCCACGATTGAATAAAAAGTTAAAAAACAGATGGGGGTCTGAAAAAAACGCCGCCAATATAGAGCCTTTTGCCACGGGGCTCAATGGTTAATTTGTTTACTGTTTTGTGACACGGGGCACAGGGGGAGGGTTATCCCCGTTTTCAGAAAGAAAGTTGCACTTTATGCACAATAAAAACAGCCGCTTATGATGGTTTTGTCAGAACTGTAAAAATAGAGAAAAGAGTGTGACAAATCGTGCTTTTCGCTGATGAAAAAGGAGGCGGATGGCCTCCTTGAACACGTTATTTCTGCCTGACCTGCAAAATGCCGTGGTCGCGGCCTTTCGTTTTATTCCAGGACGCATCGTTAATACCGTTCTCATCAAGGCTAAACGATATAACAAAGCCTTCGCCGTGAATCTCGTAAAAACCCGCATTCAGACGTTTTACGGTCGCTTTCTTACCGTTGAGGGTGGCGCTAAAAAAGCCGTTTGAAATCGTGGCATTAACCGTATCAGACGAGAATGAGGCTTCACGCATCGGATCGTGAACGGTTTTCGTTTGTTCGTGTTGCGCCGCGTTTTCCGCTTTGGTTTTGTTGATATCGCAAGAACCATCGCCATCGCTAATTTGGGTGCATCCGGAATGCTCCAGCTGCGCGCGATAGTGCGCGTTAATGGCATGTGCCGGTGTCGCCGCGAGGGCGAACAACAGAGCAATCACTGTTAACTGTGCTTTCATCATTAAACCTTAGTTGTGGTGAGCATGTTTATGTGCATTTTCTGTCGCTCTTGCCGCATTCGCATAAGCGGCAGAGAGCGAAGCGTTATTAATGCCTTGTTGTCTTTGCTGTTCGGACAAATAGCACGTGTCATAACTTACGCCTTTCGCCGTGCAGTTTGCGATGCGCTGATCGGGCGATACGCACCCCGCAAGTATAAATATACCCGCCACGGTAATAATTAATTTTTTCATTTTAACCCTTATAGACTACACAGATAATAGGATACATACATCGCGCCTATCCAAATTCCGACGCCAGTTAGCATCAGGTACAGCATGGCTGAGATGAATATATATCTGGACATGTTTTTTGCTATCATCGCTATTCTCACCAGAGACGAGCGGGTTATATATGTAATAGTGGTGTTTTATTTAAAAACCCACTCCGATACCTACTGAAGCACCCATATTATTGGCGGTATCATCAGAGAAACTCACTTTGCCGATGACATGTGGATTGAAGTTCACCGATGCGCCAACTGCAATAGCGCTTTCACCTTCATAAGTTGCACCACCGGCAGAGAACATGACGCGCTGATTGGTTTGCACCTGGGGTAAACCTGCCATTGCCATCGCGCCTGAAATACCGGCGTTGGCTTGTTTCTTATTATCATCTACTTCATCACGCAATGATCTAAACTGCTGGTTTGTATTGTTATTCATGGCCTGGAGTGTCTGTCTGGTTGTCTGCAGTTCCTGAACGGTGGCGGTAATCGCCTGGCTATTATTAGCGACTTTAGTTTGTGTTGCTATATCAATCTGCATGCGTGTCACCGTGGTTGACGTGCCGTCTTTACCATTATGACCATTCACGCCGTTGCGGCCTTTCATTCCCGCTACGCCTTGTGCCCCCGTCGCGCCGGTTTCTCCTTTATCACCTTTCGCTCCTTTTTTTCCATCTACGCCGTCAACAGGTTTTGGCGCATTCTCTAAAATCGCGGTAAGACGTTGTGCGTCGGTGACGTTGCTATCAAGGTGAGAACCAATTAAAGCGATATTGTTATATTTCGGTGTGGGTACGCTCTGCGGTTTAATTGACGGTGTAAGATTAACAAGCGGGGTGACCGTGTGTACGGGGATAATGTAGGGCAGTTTCACGGGAGCATTCGTAATGTGATGCTCATTGGTTGGATGTTGCGACCCATTCAATTTCTGTGGAATCTGTTGCGGAGGTAATACCGGCTTTTTCTGAGCGGGATTCAGATTAGTCATAGAAACAACAGGCGTGGATGTCTGCGTTGGCTTTGGAACAGGAACAATTGACGCCTGCTGAATCTCTGTAATTCGAGCACCCGCATTTTTTATTATGTCCAGGGCCTTATCAGAAATAGCCTGATCTTGCGGTGTATAATGAGCGCGATCGAGGTTAAATTTCTGAATGTTAAGTTTATACAGGCTATTCGCGGCATTCGCCTCATCCCTGATATGCTGAATAGCGTCTGACTTTTCTTGTATCGAAAAGTAAGTGGTAGCATATACAGAACCAGAGATAGCGCAAAGAGTGATTGACGCTACAGCCGTTTTAATAAATTTCATTTGAAAGTTCTCATCATTAAATCAATAAATAAAAAAGATAAAGGTCAGATCGCTATCCTGGCGGGATGATATAACTTCTTGTTATATCTGGATTCATTCAACGTTAACCCTGAGGTTTTGGTTAGGTGACTTATTTCGTAACGTGCAGCAACTATCTATCAATGTGAAATTTTGATTATTGATCCAAATCATAAACAGCATGAATAGCTAAAACGACTCGCCACAGTGATTATGGAAAAATATTCATAAATTACAATGATATATAAAAACAAAAAGGCGAGGTTGCAAAAAGGGTTAAAAACGCCAATCCATAAATTTTTTTTAAGTGTTTTGACCTGAAATTATGGAAAATACACAAAATAGTTAATATAAATTGATAGATATTTCTTAGTTCTTTATTTACGAATCTTTTTCAGGTTTTGAATGAAGGTTTTTTTCGGCTATTCATCGTCTAAGTTAATTTGGAAAAATATTTAGGTTGCAGATTTAAGCGAGATAGCGTTCAGGCCAGATTGCAATAAAAATGAGTAAGTGGATTGTTAAAGAAAAGGTAAAAATAAGTAGGTAAATCTGTATCATCGAAACCCCTTGCGCATGGCCTGCGGGCGCGGTTACACTAAATATTGACAATGAGTTTGAGTAACTCGCTGTTTTATAAGTATTTTGACTCGGGGTGCCCTTCTTCGTTGAAGGCTGAGAAATACCCGTATTACCTGATCTGGATAATGCCAGCGTAGGGAAGTCAGATGCCTTCCCGGTCATCGCTTCTTCACGCAAGGCAGGAGCGAACCCATGCAGCCTGACCTGCTCGATTTACACGTTTTACACCACTTCCGAACCCGTTCCCCGCTCACACACTGTATGACCAACGATGTTGTACAGACCTTCACGGCCAACGTGTTGCTGGCTCTCGGTGCATCACCCGCGATGGTGATTGAGGCCGAAGAGGCTGAGCAGTTTGCTGAAATCGCCGATGCGCTGCTGATTAACGTTGGCACGCTGACCGCACCGCGCGCCCAGTCGATGCGTCGGGCGATTGAACGCGCGGTGGCGGCGGGTAAGCCCTGGACGCTCGACCCGGTTGCCGTTGGCGCGCTCGCGTTCCGCACCCGCTTTTGCCATCAAATTCTCTCCCTTAAACCTGCGGCGATCCGCGGCAATGCCTCTGAAATCCTTGCCCTTGCCGGGATGAGCGCGGGCGGGCGCGGCGTTGATACCACCGACACCGCAGCCAGCGCGGTGCCTGCCGCGCAGGCTTTGGCGCGTCAGACAAATGCAATTGTCGTGGTCACGGGAGAAGTAGATTACATCACCGATGGACAGCGCACGCGCACCGTAACGGGCGGCGATCCGCTGATGACGCGCGTGGTGGGAACCGGATGCGCGCTTTCTGCCGTTGTGGCGGCGAGCTGCTCGCTGCCGGGCGACCGGATGGATAACGTCGCTGCCGCCTGCGAATGGATGAAGCGGGCCGGAACGGTCGCCGTTGCGCAGTCGCGTGGCCCAGGCAGTTTTGCCAGCGCGTTCCTGGATGCGCTCTATACGCTGGAGGAGCAGGCATGAAGCGGATTAACGCCCTGACCATTGCCGGCACCGATCCCAGCGGCGGCGCGGGGATCCAGGCTGACCTGAAAACCTTCTCGGCCCTTGGCGCGTACGGCTGCTCGGTCATTACCGCGCTGGTGGCGCAAAACACGCGTGGCGTACAGTCGGTCTATCGTATCGAACCTGATTTTGTTGCCGCGCAGCTGGATTCGGTGTTCAGCGACGTGCGCATCGATACCACCAAGATCGGCATGCTGGCCGAGACGGACATTGTGGAAGCGGTGGCCGAGCGGCTTAAGCGTTATCAGGTGCAAAACGTGGTGCTGGATACCGTCATGCTGGCGAAAAGTGGCGACCCGCTGCTCTCCGCCTCCGCCGTGGAGACGCTGCGCACAAAGCTACTGCCGCAGGTGGCGCTGATCACGCCCAATCTGCCGGAAGCCGCCGCGCTATTGGGTGCCCCGCACGCGCAAAACGAACGTGAAATGAAAGCCCAGGGGAACGCGCTGCTGGCAATGGGCTGCGGCGCGGTGCTGATGAAGGGCGGTCATCTTGACGACGCTGAAAGTCCGGACTGGCTCTTTACCCGCGATGGTGAAGTACGTTTTACCGCGCCGCGCGTGCAGACCAAAAACACCCACGGTACGGGCTGTACGCTCTCAGCCGCGCTGGCGGCGCTGCGTCCACGGCATGAAAGCTGGGCCGATACGGTGCGCGAAGCGAAAACCTGGCTCTCGGCGGCGCTGGCAAAAGCGGATAGTCTGGAGGTCGGTCACGGTATTGGGCCGGTTCACCATTTTCATGCATGGTGGTAGGCCTTATACTGGCAGGACACACCACGCCTGAGAAAAACAGAGATGGAACAAGCGCATACCCGGTTAATCGCCCAACTGAATGAGCGGATCGCCGCGCCTGACAACACGCCGCTGTACCTGAAATTTGCCGAAACGGTAAAAAATGCGGTGCGAAGCGGCATGTTAGAGCACGGGAATATTTTGCCCGGCGAGCGCGATCTGAGCCAGTTAACCGGCGTGTCGCGCATCACCGTGCGAAAAGCGATGCAGGCGCTGGAGGAAGAGGGCGTGGTGACGCGTTCCCGTGGTTATGGCACGCAAATCAATAATATCTTTGAATATTCGCTGAAAGAGGCGCGCGGCTTTTCCCAGCAGGTGGTGCTGCGCGGTCAAAAGCCGAATACGCTATGGGTCAACAAGCGGGTGGTGAAGTGTCCGGAAGAGGTGGCGAATCACCTTTCAATTCCCCCGGAGAGCGAGGTGTTCCTGCTCAAGCGTATTCGCTACGTTGACGAGGACGCCGTCTCGATTGAGGAGTCCTGGGTGCCGGTCGGGCTCATTCCCGATCCGGATGCGATCGGCATTTCGCTCTATGATTACTTCCGCAGTCAGAATATTTTCCCGCAGCGTACCCGCTCGCGCGTCAGCGCCCGCATGCCGGACAGCGAATTTCAGGCGCACATTAAGATGGACGAAAAAATACCGGTGCTGGTGATCAAGCAGATCGCGCTTGACCAACAGCACCGGCCGATTGAGTACAGCATCAGCTACTGTCGCAGCGATCTATACGTCTTTGTGTGCGAGGAATAATTCGTCGCGAGTCGGGGCGCAATCCCCGCCGCGGTGGCTGACCACCCAGGACGCCACGGCATTCCCCAGCAGAACGGCGTCTGCCAGCGACCATCCCGCCGCCAGCCCGGCAAGCGTGCCGCCCGCGTGGCTGTCGCCTGCGCCAATGGTGTCCACAACCGTCGCCGGGAACGCCGGAACAACGCCCGAGATGTCACCGTCATACCATGTGGCGCCGTCTTTATCATGCCGCACAATCAGCGCGGCACCGAAGCGATGCTGCCACTCTGCACCCAGGTTTTCAGCCGCTACACCCAGTCGTTCAGCTGCGATCTCCGCCTCCTGACGATTCAGCGACACGATCGGCCTGCAGGCCATGATCCGCGCCATCAGCGCGTCGGGGATATCCGCGATGCGAGGGCCGAAATCGATAAAGGCCGTCACGTCCTGCAACCCCTCCAGCCAGCGTGTCAGCAGCTCGCCGCACGGCGAGGCCAGCTGATAGCCGGATAAATAGACCAGGCTGTTCGACGGGATGTTAAGCACATCAAGCCAGCGCTGCTGCCACTGGTTCTCCACGCCGCTAAAGGACATAAAGGTGCGCTCGCCGTCTGGCTCCACCAGCGCCAGGCACCAGCCGTTATCGCCGGTTTCGGCCTCGATGGCGCTGTGCAGATCCTGCTTCGCCATGGCGTTGCGGATGATATCCGCCCATACGCCGTGGCCGACGGGCAGGGCGTTTTGCGCCGTAATGCCGAGCCGTTTCAGGGCGATGGCAATATTCAGCGCGCAGCCGCCAATATTCACGCCCTGCTGTTTGAGCTCAATATCGCACCCGCGCCAGGGCAGGGCGTAGGCGTCGGCGATGACGTCAATCACCGCTGCGCCCAGCACCGTCACCGGGCGTGCGGCGTGCAGGGTGTCGAGACGTTGGGCAAATGAATTCATACGCCCTCCCTTTGCTCCCGGTAGTGCAGCAGTTTCTCGCAATAGTGGCCGAAATCGAGCCGGTTGACGGCGTCGAGTTCGGCTTTTAGCGCTGGGTCAATCGCCTGCACGCCGTGGAGCGCACCGCAGATGGCCGTCGCCATTGCGCCAATGGTGTCGGTATCGCCGCCCAGATTGGCGCATAAAATGGCGCAGCGGTTTGGGTCGGTTCCCGCCAGTTCGACCATCGCAATGGCCGCTGGAACGGACTCAACGGTGCTGGTTCCGGCCCCCACGAGCTGGTACACCTGCTCGCTGGCGGATTCAACCCCGTTGGCTTCCCGCACGGTCTTAAGGGCCAGCTCAATACGTGCCGCCAGCGACGCGCTGAAGGTGGTGGTTTTCGCCTCCTGCGCATAGCGGGCGATACCCGGCAGCGCATCGACGATGTTCTGCCAGCTTTCGCCGTCGACGGCGCGGGAAACCGCCCAGGCAATCACCACCGCGCCGGCAATGGCGAGATCGGATTTATGGGTCGGGCTGGAGGCCAGCGCCACCTGCTCAACAAAGTGTTCCAGACGCGTGGCCGGAAGCAGGCAGCCCAGCGGGGAGGCGCGCATCGCCGCCCCGTTGGTCACGCCGTTGTTGTCCAGTTCGCTGACCGGCTTGCCGTCGCGAATCGCGTTAAGCGCGATTTTGGAGGTCGGGCCGAGCACGTTCTTATTAAACGCATCGAAATCGAGCGCCCAGCGCAGAATATGCTTGCCGATAACGTCCGCGTTAATGTCTCCCTCACACTCAATAATCGCGTCCGCCAGGCACAGCGCCATTGAGGTATCGTCGGTGAACTCTGCCTGTTTGAAATAGCAGGCCGCATTATTCTCTGCCGGGCCGGGTAAAAAGCGGTCGATCCAGCCGAAGTGCGCTTTGACGCGCTTTCTCGGCCACAGCTCCGACGGCATGCCCATCGCATCCCCTAACGCCTGCCCGTAAAGAGCACCGAGAACACGTTCTTGTTTCATTTAACTTCCCCTTGTGTCAGCGCGGCATCGCCATCAACCACCTCAATTGCGGTGATCTCTTTATCCGATTCGCGGAAAAACAGCATAAACAGCACGGCAATCACGGCAATCATGATTGCACCAAACGCCCACATTCCGGCCCAGTTGAAGGTCAGCCCATTCACCGGCTCTTTGTATGCGAACATTTTTTCCATCATCACGCCGCCCAGGCGGTAGCCCAGCAGGCTCCCAAAGCCCTGGCAGCACAGCGTAATCAGGCCCTGCGCGGCGGTGCGCATGTGCACCGGCGCTTTTTTATCCACGTAGATGTACGCGGTAACGTAGTAGAAGTCGTAGCTCACGCCGTGCAGCAGAATACCGAGGAACAGCAGGGCGTAGGTGAAGTACTGTTCCGCTCCGCCGTAAACGAAGAACCCGTAGCGGATGGCGGCAGTGATCAGACCCAGCAGTAAGACCTTCTTAATACCAAAGCGTTTGGTAAAGAACGGCAGCGCCAGCATAAAGAAGATTTCGGAGAACTGGCCGAGCGTCATCCAGCCGGTGGCGTTTTTCATCCCCACTTCGGTGAGATAGCCGTTGGCGAAGATGTAGTAGAAGGCCAGCGGCATGGCGAACAGGAACGAGCAGAAGAAGAATACCAGGAAGTTTTTGTCGCGCAGCAGGATCAGCGCGTCCAGCCCCAGCATCACTTTGATATCCAGCTTGCCGGTGCTCTTCGGCGGGGTGTTCGGCAGGAACAGGGCAAACACGCCGAGCAGGGCGGAACTGGCGGCCGTCATCAGCAGCGGAATATTGGTATCAGAAATGTCGCTGTAGCCCAGCATCTGCGGCAGGAACCCGCACGCCAGCCCGGAGGCGATCCAGCCGATGGTGCCCATCACGCGGATGCGCGGGAAATCGGCCTCGACGTCGTCCACGTTGGCAAAGGCGATACTGTTGGTCAGCGCGATGGTTGGCATATAGGTCAGGGAGTAAACCAGCAGCAGCGGGAAGAAGGTGCTGAACTGGGTTTGCTGTGCGGCGAAGTACATCAGAATCGCACCGGCGAACATCAGCACCGCCAGCACTTTCTGGGCGGCGAAGAAGCGGTCCGTCAGCGAGCCGACCAGAATCGGTGAGAGGATAGCGGCAATGGCGGTACAGGCGTAAGACCAGCCGATTTCCCCGGCGGTAAAACCGCTTTTGCTCAGCCACAGCCACAGCGGCACAAACCAAGCGCCCCAGATAAACCATTCAACAAACATCATGAATGACAGTTGGACTTTCGTTTTCATTTTTTAATCCTGCATGTCAGAGAGGGTACGCCTTTAACATACCACTCAATAATACCTTTTAAATACCTTTATGGCGATTGTTTGATCAATGTAACAGTTTTGTTGTACACGAATCGAGCCAGCAGATTGTGCTGAAAAAAATGCAAAGGGTGGAAAATCTGTTAAGTCGGTACCAGGCTTAGTCTGCCCATAAAAGATGGGACTGGATAAACACACACCGACACGACGTCGGACTTACGGGAGTATCACATGACTGATATTGCGCAGTTGCTTGGCAAAGACGCCGACAGCCTTTTACAGCATCGTTGTATGACCATTCCAGCCGACCAGCTGTATCTGCCTGGTCATGACTACGTTGACCGCGTGATGATCGATAACAACCGTCCGCCTGCGGTCCTGCGAAATATGCAGACGCTCTACAACACCGGGCGGCTCGGCGGCACCGGATATCTTTCTATTTTGCCCGTAGATCAGGGCGTTGAGCACTCGGCGGGCGCGTCTTTCGCGGCGAATCCGCTCTACTTCGATCCGAAGAACATTGTTGAGCTGGCGATTGAAGCGGGCTGTAACTGCGTAGCCTCTACCTACGGCGTGCTGGCTTCGGTTTCGCGTCGCTATGCCCACCGCATTCCGTTCCTCGTGAAGCTGAACCACAACGAAACCCTCAGCTACCCTACCGAATATGACCAGACCCTCTACGCCAGCGTCGAGCAGGCGTTCAACATGGGCGCGGTGGCGGTAGGGGCGACGATTTACTTCGGCTCAGAACAGTCCCGTCGTCAGATTGAAGAGATCTCCGCGGCGTTTGAACGCGCGCACGAGCTGGGCATGGTCACCGTGCTGTGGGCGTATCTGCGCAACAACGCGTTCAAGAAAGACGGCGTGGATTACCACGTGTCGGCCGACCTGACCGGGCAGGCGAACCACCTGGCGGCAACCATCGGCGCCGACATCGTGAAGCAGAAAATGGCCGAGAATAACGGCGGGTATAAAGCGGTGAACTTTGGCTATACCGATGACCGCGTTTACAGCAAGCTGACCAGCGATAACCCGATCGACCTGGTGCGCTACCAGCTGGCGAACTGCTACATGGGCCGCGCGGGGCTGATTAACTCCGGCGGCGCGGCGGGCGGGGATACCGACCTTTCAGACGCGGTGCGTACGGCGGTTATCAACAAACGCGCGGGCGGCATGGGGCTGATCCTTGGTCGTAAGGCATTTAAGAAATCCATGGCCGACGGTGTGAAGCTGATCAATGCGGTGCAGGATGTCTATCTGGATAGCAAAGTCACGATTGCCTGACCTGAGGGCGAAACGTAGGCCGGGTAAGGCGTAGCCGCCACCCGGCAATACAATCAGCGCAAAAGCACACAGTCCGGCGGCAGCCGACACTGCAGCGCGCCGGGCAATACCTCAATGCGGAACTGCGTTCCGCTCAGCGGTTCTCCGTCGAGGTTAAACGTCATCCCGTGCGGCGCATTCACTTCAAACCACGCCGATCTCCCGGCGATGATATTTGGGCTCTCTTCCGGCTGCGTCAGCGTGGTAAACAGCGCGGGCAGCAGGCCATCACCCGTGAAAATACGCAGCTGTAGCTGACCGTCATTGATCAGCGCCTCCGGGCACAGTTGCTGCCCGCCGCCTGCCTGGCGCCCGTTGCCAATCCCAATCACCAGCGCGTCACCCTGCCACTGAAAATCCTCGCCGCGAATTTCGCAGCGGTCAGGCTTGAGGGTGTCCATGCGCATCAGGCCGTGGATCAGGTACGACACGCCGCCAAGCGCCGCCTTCAGCTTTTCCGGCGTTTCGCTGGTGATGCGCGTGCCAAACCCGCCCGTCGCCATATTGATAAAGCAGGTTTTATCATTCACCTGGGCAATATCCACAGCGGTGGCCTTGCCCAGGATTGCCAGCTGAAGCGCCTTCTCTAACTCCTCCGGGATCCCGGCGCTGGTGGCAAAATCATTGGCGGTGCCGAGCGGTAAAATGCCCATCGCCGGGCGGTCCGCCGGGGGCAGGTCGATAAGCGCAGAGGCGATTTCATTGATAGTGCCGTCGCCGCCGCCGGAAATGATGGTGTTGACGCCAAGCTCGTGGGCTTCATTGATATAGCGTGCCGCGTCGCCTTTTTCCCACGTCACCCTGACGTGGATGCGCGCGCCGTCGTCACGCAGGTCGTGAATGACCTGACGCAACAGATCGTTGCCCGCACTTTTGCCATTGAGAATCAATAAACTGTCTGGATAGGTTGCCATCCGCGCTGCTCCCTTTTTTAGCGTTAGTAAGAGTGTATAGCAGAGAGGAAAAAAGCGGGTAAGAACAGGACGAAAGGAAAAAAATAGGCGCGAAAGCGCGTTACACTCCAGCGATGATAGTAACGTAATCACAGGAAAGTGATGATGAATAAAATTTTGGTAAGCGCGTGCCTAATGGGCTTTAAGGTTCGTTATAACGGAAGTGAAAAAGCGCGAATGAACGAGCAGCTCAAGCGCTGGCAGCAGGAACAGCGTCTGGTTATCCACTGCCCTGAACTTGCGGCCGGGATGCCTGTACCTCGTCCTCCGGCAGAGATTATGTCCGCTGATGGCAAAGACGTAATGCACGGGCAAGCCAGAATTAGTGAAAATACAGGGCAGGATGTGACTGAGCAGTATCAGCTTGCAGCCTGGCTCGCGCTACGCGCTGCTCAGGAGTTGGGGTGTAGCGCAGCACTATTAACCGATGGCAGCCCAACGTGCGGCAGTCAGTTTATTTATGACGGATCTTTTCGCGGGATACATAAAGCGGGGATGGGTGTTGCTGCATCGTTGCTCGCAGAGCATGGGATAGCCGTCTTCTCTGAGGGGCAAATCGATGAACTGATTGCCTGGGTTGAGGAGAGAGAAGGCAAAAAATAAGCCCGCGTAAGGGAGATTACGCAGGCTAAGGAGGTGGTTCCTGGTACAGCTAGCATTTATGGGTTATGTTTTTCAGCGGGGGGATAATACCCGTATTGAACGAAGCGGTATGTGATCCGATTCTAAGAATTATCCCAGCGCGAAAAAATTTCCCTGATTAACTATTTGCCGTGTGGGTTTCGGGTGCTTTCACCGTTGAAGTTACGCATCAGCAGCGCGAACTTCAGCTCCACCTCTTCCGGAACCGGCAGCCAGACGGTATGACCGTCACCCGGCGCCACGTCAATCGCTTCGCCTTTGCCGTTTTCCAGATGCTCCAGCGTAAAGTTCATGTTGCCCTGCGGGGTCATCAGCTCCAGGCTGTCGCCTTTGGTGAACTTGTTTTTCACCGCGACGGCCGCCAGCGCGCCTTTGCGCTCGCCGGTGAAGTCGCCGACAAACTGCTGGCGCTCGGAAACGGAGTAGCCGTGCTCGTAGTTCTGGTAGTCGTCATGGGTATGACGGCGCAGGAAGCCTTCGGTATAGCCGCGGTGCGCCAGGCCTTCCAGGGTTTCCAGCAGGCTGGTATCGAACGGTTTACCGGCGGCCGCATCGTCGATGGCTTTGCGGTACACCTGCGCGGTACGCGCGCAGTAGTAATAGGATTTGGTGCGGCCTTCGATCTTCAGGGAGTGCACGCCCATCTGGGTCAGACGCTCAACGTGGGCGATGGCGCGCAGATCTTTCGAGTTCATGATGTAGGTGCCGTGCTCGTCTTCAAAGGCGGTCATGTACTCGCCCGGACGTTTGGCTTCTTCAATCATAAACACGCTGTCGGTTGGCGCGCCGATGCCCAGCGTCGGCTCAACGTTGGTGACCGGGATCGGCTCATGCTTGTGGACGATGTTGCCGACGTCATCCTCTTTGCCTTCCTGGACGTTATATTCCCAGCGGCAGGCGTTGGTGCAGGTGCCCTGGTTCGGGTCGCGCTTGTTGATATAGCCGGAGAGCAGGCAGCGACCTGAGTAGGCCATGCACAGCGCGCCGTGAACGAAGATTTCGATTTCCATATCCGGCACCTGGGTGCGGATCTCTTCGATCTCTTCGAGGGAAAGCTCGCGGGACAGAATGACGCGGGTCAGCCCCATCTGCTTCCAGAACTTGACCGTCGCCCAGTTGACGGCGTTAGCCTGTACGGAGAGGTGAATATCCATCTCCGGGAAGTTCTCCCGAACCAGCATGATTAAACCCGGATCCGACATGATCAGCGCGTCCGGCCCCATATCCACCACCGGCTTCAGGTCACGGATGAACGTTTTCAGCTTGGCGTTGTGCGGCGCGATGTTCACGACCACGTAGAATTTTTTGCCCAGGGCATGCGCTTCATTGATGCCGAGCTGCAGGTTCTCGTGGTTGAATTCGTTGTTACGCACGCGCAGCGAGTAGCGCGGCTGGCCCGCGTAAACGGCGTCGGCACCATAGGCGAAAGCGTAACGCATATTTTGCAGCGTTCCCGCCGGGGAAAGGAGTTCCGGTTTAAACATGTTTGTTCTCGTTCTGATGACAGGTCAGATCCGCGTGCACCAGGTGCAGCGGTAAGGGGAGATCCCCCACTTTAAGGGCGGGCATTGTAGCGCTGCGGGGCAGGGAGGTAAAGTTATTGTGCCGGGTGGCGGCTTCGCCTTACCCGGCCTACATTGACCCGCGGATGACTACGCAATCCTGCACGCATCCGCTTCCCAGCGATACCCCACGCCATACACCGCGCGAATAAACGACTGCTCGGCGTCCAGCGCCTCCAGCTTGCGGCGCAGGTTTTTGATATGGCTGTCGATGGTGCGGTCGGTCACGACGCGGTAATCGTCATACAGGTGGTTCAGCAGCTGTTCGCGGGAAAAGACTTTCCCCGGCTCGTGGGAGAGGGTTTTCAGCAGGCGGAACTCCGCAGGCGTCAGGTCCAGCAGCTTGCTGCGCCAGCTTGCCTGGAAGCGGCTTTCGTCGACAATCAGCGGGCTTTCGGCGTCGAGCACCTGAAGCTCGCGCTGCGGCCTGCAGCGGCGCAGAATGGTTTTCACGCGGGCGACCACTTCACGCGGGCTGTAGGGTTTGCAGATGTAATCGTCCGCGCCAATTTCGAGCCCCAGCAGGCGGTCGATCTCTTCGATTTTCGCGGTGACCATCACGATCGGCACGTCGGAGAAACGACGAATTTCCCGGCAGAGGGTCAGTCCGTCAACGCCCGGCAGCATTAAATCCAGCAGGATCAGATCCGGCGGGGTCTGGCGCACGTACGGCAGCACCTGGTCGCCGTGGCTTATCAGGGACGGGGCGTAGCTGGCCGCGCGTAAATAGTCGATCAGCAGCTGCCCCAGCTTCGGCTCGTCTTCCACGATCAAAATGCGCGGCGTGTTTTCGTCAATGGGTAACTCGGTCATACTTCTCTCGATAAATCCCGTTCCAGAGGTAACTCTACTGTAATGCTAACCCCGCCAAAAGGCGAATGGGCGGCGCGGATCGTGCCATTATGCGCCTCGACGATGTTAACGCAAATCGCCAGCCCCAGGCCGGAACCGCCGCTGGCGCGGTTGCGGGAACCTTCGGTACGGTAGAAACGTTCAAACAGTTTTTCCAGCTGCGCGTCCTGCACGCCGGGGGCGGAATCCGCGAAGGTGAGGGCAAAGCGTCCGTTTTCCTGCCTGCCGGAGATGTGCAGCCCGCCGCCGCTGTCGGTGTAGCGCAGGCTGTTTTCCAGCAGGTTGTTGAAGAGCTGCATCAGACGATCCTTGTCGCCAAACACCACTGCGCTGTCCGGCAGGGAGAGGTCGATTTTCAGGTCGCGGCTGGCAAACCGCTCGCGGAAGGCACCGCTGATCACTTCCAGAATGTTAATCACGTCCACCGGCGCTTTCTGGTAGGCCAGCGCACCCTCGTCAGACATGGAGAGCTGGTGGAGATCGTCCACCAGCTTGGTGAGCGTGCCCACCTCCGCCTGCAGGGAGGCGACCGATTCGGGCGTAAACTGGCGCACGCCGTCCTGGATGGCCTCCAGTTCGCCGCGCAGCACCGCCAGCGGCGTGCGCAGCTCGTGGGAGATATCGGCCATAAAGTCGCGGCGCATCTGCTGGTTCTTCTCCAGCGTGCTGGCGAGCTGGTTAAAATCCTGCGCCAGCTTGCCCAGTTCGTCCTGGCTGCGGGTATCGACGCGTGTGGTGAAATCCCCGGCGGCCAGCTTGTGCGTGCCTTCCACCAGCCGTTTCACCGGGGCGAGCAGACCGCGCGCCAGCGGGAAGGTGGCGAGCGCGGCGAGCAGGGTGGAGAGGGCGACAATCAGCCAGCTCGTCCGACGCTGCTGGCGGTCAAAGTTGATGTCGGTGTTGCGCGTCAGGCGCTCCACCGGAGAGGCGATAACCCAGCCGACTGTCGCATTATTGACTTTGATCGCACGACGGGTGCCGTCCGGCGGTATCGGCGCGCGCGGACCCACCAGCGTGCGCATGTCCTGGTCAATCACCCAGAACTGGGTGCGCCAGCCGTGCGGCGGCATGCCTGGTCCCGGACGATCGTCACCGGTATCGTGCTCCAGCGAGCGCAGGATCTGGAAAATAAAGCGGTCGTTATTGCGCAGAAAACGCCAGTTGCCGTGCTGGGCGTACTGTTCACTCAGCGCATCGCTTAAGCCCTGTAAACGCTGTTCATTGCCATGCTTGATGTAATCAATAAAACCGCGCTCGAAGCTGATCCGCACCGCCCAGTGCATGGTGACCAGCAGGACGATACAGGTGGCAAATATCGCCACGAAGAGCTTGCCGGTAATGCCCGGACGCCAGAATTTCATGAACCACTCCTTTTGCCGCGCCTGATGACGACGTTCTTGCTGGTATCATCCGGCACTCTGGCGAAGATGAAAGCGGGCAGGGCGATGATGACCGCCATGCTGAGATAGGTATACAAAAAGACCTGATGCGCCACCGGCGTGTCGACGCTGAGGTGGTGCTGGCCGTACATGCCGAGCAGTAAGCCCGCGATGGTCACCCCGACGCTCATTGAGAGCTGCATGATCATCGACAGCAGGCTGTTGCCGCTGCTCGCCAGTTCGTCAGGCAGGTCCTTCAGCGTCAGGGTATTCATCGACGAGAAGCGCATGGAGTTGACGATCCCCTGGCAGAACAGCACCAGCGGCAGAACGTAGTACCAGCCCATCAGCGCTACGGCCATAAACAGCAGGCTGACCAGCGCCAGCCCCAGCGTGGCGGTCACCAGCACGTGACGGTAGCCAAAGCGGTTCACGACCTGCACCACGATGCGCTTCATTCCCATGCTGCCGAGCACCATCGGGATCATCATCAGGCCCGCGTGAAACGGCGAGAAACCCAGGCCAATTTGCAGGAACACGGGCGTCATAAACGGCAGCATGCCGCTGCCGACGCGTCCGGCGAAGCTGCCGAACAGGCCAAGGCGGTAGGTAGGGTTTTTAAACAGGTTCAGGCTGAACAGCGCCTTATCGTTACCTCTGGCGTGCCTCAGATACCACAGTATGGCGGTAACGCCGATCGCGATCAGGAGCCCGAGCGTCAGGGGCGAAATCCCCAGACCTTTTTGCCCGTCGAGCGCCAGAGTGAGCGTGGCCATGCCTGCCGCCAGCAGAATAAAGCCAAAGAAATCAAAGCGCCGCGTCTGCATTTTGTAGTTCGGCATCAGCGTCAGGGTGGCGATGGCGCCGATGATGCCCACCGGCAGGTTGATTAAGAAGATCCAGTGCCACGAGGCGTACTCCACCAGAATGCCGCCGAGCGCCGGGCCCAGCAGCGGCCCCACCTGACCCGGCAGGGTCACAAAGGTCATCGCCGCCATGTACTGCTCGCGCGGCACAATCTTCATCACCGTTAGCCGCCCGACGGGCACCATCATCGCCCCGCCAACGCCCTGCAGCACCCGCGCCATCACCAGCTGGTCGAGGGTGTTGGCCTGGGCGCAAAACAGCGAGCCGGTGGTAAACAGCACGATGGCGGTAAAGAAGATATTCCGCACCCCAACTTTGTCCGCCAGCCAGCCGCTGGCAGGCAGCATCACCGCCACCGTCAGCACGTAGGAGACTATCACCATATGCATATGCAGCGGGCTCTCCCCCAGGCTTTTCGCCATGGAGGGGAGGGCGGTGTTGACGATGGTCGTATCCAGCGACTGCATAAAAAAGCCGAAGGCGACTATCCATAATTGCCAGCGAACGCTGCTGGGAAGCTCAGTCATTTACCCGGTCACCGTGGTTCTGTTTTTACGCGAAAAGCGCAGCCGCAGGCGGTCAAAGAACAGATAGACCACCGGCGTGGTGTACAGCGTCAGCAGCTGGCTCATCACCAGGCCGCCGACAATGGTGATCCCCAGCGGCTGGCGCAGCTCGGAGCCGTCGCCGCCCGAGATAACCAGCGGCAGCGCGCCAAACAGCGCCGCCAGGGTGGTCATCATGATCGGACGAAAACGCAGCAGGCAGGCCTGGAAGATCGCCTCTTCCGGCGACAGATTGCCGTTGCGCTGGGCGTCCAGCGCGAAGTCGACCATCATGATCGCGTTTTTCTTCACAATACCAATTAATAGCATGATCCCGATGAGCGCGATAAGGCTGAACGGCGCGCCGAACAGCTCCAGCGCCAGCAGCGCCCCCACGCCCGCCGACGGCAGCGTCGAGAGAATGGTCAGCGGGTGCACGTAGCTCTCGTACAGCACGCCCAGCACAATATAAACCGTGGCGATGGCGGCCAGAATCAAAATTACCTGCGAGTTCATCGTCTCCTGGAACACCTGCGCGGTCCCGGCAAAGCTGCCGCGCACGGTGGACGGCACGCCAAGCTGCGTCATCGCACGGTGGATTGCGTCGCTGGCTTCAGAAAGCGATGAACCGGCGGGCAGGTTAAAGGAGATGGTCGACGCCGCCGAAAGCCCCTGATGGTTCACCGACAGCGGCGCGTTGGCAGGCTGCCAGCTGGCAAAGTAGGAGAGCGGAATCGCCTTGCCGTCGTTGTTAATCACAAACATTTTGTCCAGGGCGCTGATGTCCTGGGTGTAGCGCGGATCGACCTCCATCACCACCTTGTACTGGTTCATCGGCTGGTAGATGGTGGATATCTCGCGCTGGCCAAAGGCATTGTTCAGCAGGCTGTTGGCGGCTTCAACGTTAATGCCCAGACGCGACATGGTTTCACGGTCGTAGGTCAGGGCCATCTCGGCACCGTTGTCCTGCTGATCGGAGTTGACGTCCGCCAGCTCCGGCAGGGCGGCCAGCGCCTTGCGGATCTTTGGCTCCCACTCGCGCAGGGCGGCTAAATCGTCCGAGAGCAACGTGTACTGATAGCTGGCGTTCGCCTGACGGCCGCCGACGCGGATATCCTGAACGGCCATCAAAAACAGGTTTGCCCCCGGCTCTTTGGCAAGCTTTACCCGCAGGCGGTCAATCACCTGCTGGGCGGTTTCGTTGCGCTCGCCGCGCGGTTTCAGGGTAATAAACATCATCCCGCTGTTGACGCGTGACCCGCCGGTAAAGCCGGTGACGTTATCCACGGCTTTGTCTTCACGAATGATCTTCATAAAGTCCTGCAGCTTGCCGCGCATCGCCTGGAACGAAATGCTCTGGTCCGCCTGTATCCCCCCCATCAGCACGCCGGTGTCCTGCTCGGGGAAGAAGGTTTTCGGGATGGTGATGTACATCCAGACGTTGAGCCCAATGGTGGCGATCAGCACCAGGCCGACCAGCCGGGTATGGTTCAGCACCCACTTCAGCGATTTGCCGTAGCCTTCCTGCATCGCCATCAGGAAACGGCCAAAGCCTTTGCGGCGCGGCTGCGAATGGGGTTTGCTGCGCCTGAGCATCCAGCCGCACATCATTGGCGTCAGCGTTAAGGAGATCGCCAGCGAAATGCCGATCGCGACCGAGAGGGTGACGGCAAACTCGCGAAGCAGCCGGCCCGGCAGCCCGCCCATCAGCAGCAGCGGCAGGAACACCGCCACCAGCGACAGGCTCATGGAGAGCACCGTAAAGCCCACCTCGCGCGTGCCCTGCAGCGCGGCCTGAAGCGGCTTCACCCCGGCCTCCAGGTGGCGGGAAATGTTTTCCAGCACCACGATGGCGTCATCCACCACGAAGCCCGTGGCAATCGTCAGGGCCATCAGCGACAGGTTGTTGAGGCTAAACCCGCACAGGTACATGGCGGCAAAGGTACCGATCAGCGAGACCGGCACGGCCACCGCCGGAATAAGCGTCGCGCGGCCGGAGCGCAGGAACAGGAAGACCACCAGGATCACCAGCGCGACGGAGATAATCAGCGTTTGCTCCACCTCTTCAAGCGAGGCGCGAATGGTCGGGGAGCGATCCTGGGCAATTTGCAAATCGATCGCGGCCGGGATGGTCTCCTGCAGGTCCGGAAGACGGGCGCGAATGCTGTTCACTGTCTCAATAATATTCGCTTCCGGCAGCTTGCGGATCATCAGCAGAATCGCCGGCTTAGCGTTGGTCATCCCGGCGTTGCGCACGTCCTGCACCGAGTCGGTGACGCTGGCAACGTCGCTCAAGCGCACCGCCGCGCCGTTGTTGTAGTGAATAATGAGCGGCTGATACTCCGCGGCGGTTTTCAGCTCGTCGTTGGTGTGGATCTGCCAGCGGTGGCTGCCGTCCTCCACCGCTCCCTGCGGTTTACGCACGTTGGCGTTGCTGATGGCGGAGCGCACGTCATCCAGCGACACGCCCTGGTTGAACAGCGCCTGCGGGTTTAGGCCCACGCGCACGGCGGGCAGGGAACTCCCGCCGACGCTCACGTCACCGACGCCGTTAATTTGTGAGATTGTCTGCGCCAGCTGGGTAGACGCGAAGTCGTACAGCTGCCCCTGAGAATACGTATCCGAGGTCAGCGTCAGGATCATGATTGGCGCATCGGACGGGTTGGCCTTGCGGTAGGTTGGGCGGCTCGGCATTCCGCTCGGCAGCAGGCTTTGCGCGGCGTTGATGGCCGCCTGCACGTCGCGCGCTGCGCCGTTAATATCCCGGTCGAAGCTGAACTCCAGAATGATGCGCGTGCTGCCCAGCGAGCTGCTGGAGGTCATCTCGTTGACCCCCGCAATCCGCCCAAGGGAACGCTCCAGCGGCGTGGCAACCGAGGAGGCCATGGTCTCCGGTGACGCACCCGGCAGCGAGGCGCTGACCATGATCACCGGGAAATCCACCTGCGGCAGGGGAGCCACCGGCAGCAGCCGGAAGCCCAGCACGCCGCAGAGGGTAATGGCGAGCGAGATTAAAATCGTCGCTACCGGGCGATAAATGAAGAGGGCGAAAAACTTCACTTATGCCTCCTCTTCACGTTTCGGGAAGCGGCTTTTGGTCCACAGCGCCAGGCGGTCAAACAGCAGGTAGATCACCGGCGTGGTGAAGAGCGTTAGCACCTGGCTCACCAGCAGACCGCCGACCATGCCGATACCCAGCGGACGGCGCAGCTCCGCGCCGACGCCGGTGCTGAGCATCAGCGGCAGCGCGCCCAGCAGGGCGGCCAGCGTGGTCATCAGGATCGGACGAAAACGCAGCAGGCAGGCCTGGAAGATGGCATCGCGCGGCGACATGCCCTGCTCGCGCTCGGCGGCCAGGGCGAAGTCGATCATCATGATGGCGTTTTTCTTCACGATCCCGATAAGCAGGATGATGCCGATGATGGCAATGACGTCCAGCTCGCTGCCCGCCAGCATCAGCGCCAGCAGCGCCCCCACGCCTGCCGTCGGCAGGGTAGAGAGGATGGTGATCGGGTGGATAAAGCTTTCGTACAACACGCCGAGCACGATGTACATCGCCACGACCGCCGCGACGATCAGCCAGATGGTGTTACCCAGCGCGGCCTGAAACGCCAGCGTGCTGCCCTGGAACTGGGTCTGAATATCGGACGGGAAGCTGAGCTCTTTTTCAGCAGCCTGAATGGCCTCCACCGCTTCGCCGAGAGAATAATTGTCCGGCACGTTGAAGGAAATGGTGGTGGACGGGAACTGATCCAGATGGTTGATCGACAGCGGGGTATAGCGTTCTTCCACCGTGGCGATAGCGCTCAGGGGCACAATACCGCCGTCTTTGCTGGTCAGGCGCACCGAGTCCAGCCCCGCCAGGCCGGGCGTGTTCTCCGTGTTGTGCTCCAGCACCACGCGATACTGGTTGGCCTGGGTGTAGATGGTGGAGATCAGGCGCTGACCGAAGGCGTTATAGAGCGCGTTGTCCACGTCCGCCATGGTAATGCCCAGACGGCTCGCGGTATCGCGGTTGACGTTCACGTAGGCCGCCAGCCCTTTGTCCTGCCAGTCGCTGCTGACGTCGGCGAGCTGCGGCAGGGTGTTAAGCTTATTCACCAGCTGCGGCACCCAGGTGCTGAGCGCGTCCAGGGTGGTGGCCTGCAGCGTGAACTGGTACTGCGTGCGGCTGACCTGGGTATCAATGGTCAAATCCTGAATCGGCTGCAGGTAAAGCTCCACGCCCGGCACGCGCGCGACGGCGTTTTGAAGACGCTCAATGACGGCGTTGACGCGATCGTCGCGTTCATCCAGCGGTTTGAGGTTGATCTGCAGACGCGCGCTGTTGAGCGACGGGTTGGTGCCGTCGACGCCCACGTAGGAGGTCAGGCTCTCTACCGCCGGATCTTTCATGACGATCTCAGACACCTGCTGCTGGCGCTGGGCCATACTGGCGAAGGAGACCGACTGCGGGGCCTGAAGCGTGCCCTGAATAATGCCGTTGTCCTGGATCGGGAAGAAGCCTTTCGGAATGAAAATCCACAGCATCAAGCTGAGCGCCAGCGTGCCGATCGCGACGCCGAGGGTTGCCCACGGATGGTTCAGGACTTTCGCCAGCACGCGGCCGTAGGCGGCAATAATCCGCTCGAACATGCGCTCGGAGGCGCGGGAGAAGCGGTTTTGCTTGCGCAGGGACGCGTGGCTCAGCATGCGGGCGCACATCATCGGCGTCAGGGTCAGCGACACCACGGCGGAGATCAGAATGGCAACGGCCAGCGTGACGGCAAACTCGCGGAACAGCCGCCCGACGATATCGCCCATAAACAGCAGCGGGATCAGCACCGCAATCAGGGAGAAGGTCAGCGAGATAATGGTAAAGCCGATCTCGCCCGCGCCCTTCAGCGCGGCCGCCAGCGGTTTTTCGCCTTTCTCGATATAGCGCGAAATGTTCTCGATAACGACGATGGCGTCGTCCACCACGAACCCGGTGGCGATGGTGAGCGCCATCAGCGTCAGGTTGTTAATCGAAAAGTCGAGGAACACCATCACCGCAAAGGTCCCGACCAGCGAGAGCGGCACGGCGACGGCAGGAATAATGGTCGCCGGCACGTTGCGCAGGAACAGGTAAATGATCATCACCACCAGCGCAATCGCCAGCATCAGCTCAAACTGGGTGTCGGTGACCGACGCGCGAATGTTGGTGGTGCGGTCGGAAAGCACCTTCACGCTGACCGATTTCGGCAGGCTTTCGATCAGCTGCGGCAGCATGGTGCGGATGCTGTCGGCGGTATCGATAATGTTAGCGCCCGGCTGGCGCTGCACGTTCATCACGATCGCCTGCTGCCTGTTGGCCCAGGCGCCGAGCCAGCTGTTTTCGGCACCTTGCTCTACGGTAGCCACGTCGCCCAGACGCACCGGCGCGCCGTTCTGGTAAGCAATAATCAGCTGGCGGTATTCATCGGCGGACTGCATCTGATCGTTGGCAGAGAGCGTCACGGCGCGGGTGGGGCCGTCCAGCGAGCCTTTTGCCGAGTTAACGTTGGCGCTGCTGATGGCGGTGCGGATGGTTTCGCTGGTCAGGCCCAGCGCGGCAATCGCCTGCGCGTTCAGCTTCACGCGCACGGCGGGGCGCTGGCCACCCGCCAGCGTGACGAGGCCGACGCCGGAAACCTGAGAAATTTTCTGCGCCACGCGCGTTTCGACCATGTCTTCGACCTGGGTCATCGGCATGGCGGAGGAGGTGACGGCAAGCGTCATGATCGGCGGATCCGCCGGGTTCACCTTGCTGTAGACCGGCGGGTTAGGCAGATCCGACGGCAGCAGGTTGGTGGCGGCGTTGATGGCGGCCTGTACCTCCTGTTCGGCGACGTCCAGCGACAGCGTCAGCTGGAACTGAAGCGTCACGACGGATGCGCCGCCGGAACTCTGGGAGGACATCTGTTTTAGCCCCGACATCTGGCCGAACTGGCGCTCCAGCGGGGCGGTAATGGCGGATGTCACGACATCCGGACTGGCGCCTGGATAGAGCGTCACCACCTGGATGGTGGGATAATCCACCTCCGGCAGCGCCGACACGGGCAGGAAGCGATAGCCGATAATCCCGGCGAGCAGGATCGCCACCATCAGCAGCGTGGTGGCGACAGGGCGGAGGATAAACAGGCGTGACGGCCCGCCTGTAGAGCCTGGGGGCATCACCTGCATCAGGATTTCTCTCCCTGTTTCGCAGGTTCAACCACTTCCACTTTGGCCCCTTCGGTCAGACGGTCGATGCCGTCGGTGACCACGCGGTCGCCTGCGGAAAGGCCGGCGGCGATGACCACCGTCTGGCTGTCCTGGATACCGGTTTTCACCAGGTGCTTGCTAACTTTATTGTCGCTGTTCAGCACCCAGACGAAGTTACCTTCGTTGCCCATCTGCAGCGCAGCGGTGGGGATCACCACCGCGTTTTCTTCGGTTGCAACCAGCATCCGCGCGTTCACGAACTGGTTCGGGAACAGGGCATCGTCCTGATTAGAAAAGCGCGCCTTCAGCTTGATGGTGCCGGTAGTGGTGTCGATTTGGTTATCCAGACTGAGCAGGGTGCCTTCGCTCAGTTTCTGCTTGTTGGTGCGGTCCCAGGCTTCCACCACCAGGCCTTTACCGGCTTTCTGCGCCTGCATCACGGTCGCGATATCGCTTTCCGGCAGGGTAAAGACTAAATCAATCGGGTGGGTCTGGGTGATCACCACGATGCCCGTGGTGTCGCCGCTGGAGATCTGGTTGCCGATATCGACCTGCTTCAGGCCCACGCGCCCGTCAATCGGCGCGGTAATGCGGCTCCAGCCCAGCTGCAGCTGGGCGCTGGCCACGGCGGCTTCGTCGGCTTTGATGGTGCCCTGCGTTTCGCTGACCAGCGACTGCTGGGTGTCCAGCTCCTGACGCGATACCAGGTTCGTTTTCACCAGCTGCTGGTAGCGCGCTAAATCCCGGCGGGCGTTGGCGAGGGTGGCTTTGTCTTTCGCCAGCTGTCCCTGCGCCTGGGCAAGAGCCACCTTGAACTGGCTTGGGTCGATTTCCGCCAGCAGGTCGCCCGCTTTCACCTGCTGACCTTCCTGAAAGTGGATCGCCATGAGCTGACCGTCGACGCGGCTGCGCACCGTGGCGGTGTTGGCGGCAGTTATTGTCCCCAGTCCGGAGAGATAGCGCGGAACGGCTTTATTGACCGCCGTGGCTGCCTGGACCGGCGCCAGCGCGCCGCCGCGCATACCGTGACGTCCTCCGCCTGCAGGGCGCTGCGCCTGACTACTGGCACCAGCGGGGGCGGCGGAGTTCGCGGATTGACTGTGCCAGTACCAGGCGGCGGCAAGGGCCACCACAATGATGCCAGCGGCGATTGCCCAGCGGGAGTTGTTACTACCTTTCATCGTTATACGTTCTCATCCTGAATACTTCGGGGAATGATACTAGTTTAGTCAGCTAACACCGCGGAAAAATGGAGGAAATATGGAAGACTGTCAGGAATGGTCTGAATGGTGCCGGTGCGGCTTCGTTGCGTAGCGCTTCGCGGATTCGGTTTAATCCAGGAATATTCTTTATTCGTGGAATATTCCGAAGTCACTCTTCTTCGATAAAAAATATAACCTGCTGCTCGGTATTTATTATTAATTAAAAATCTAAGAATATTCCTGTCATTATTAATATAGTATAGGAATTTTCCACTCCGTACTAAATTGATGCATATTTTTAGCAAAAATTTAACAAACGTTTTTATTTTAGAACGAGTTCAATAGTTAATTGATTCATAATGTTTTTTAGCTTTTTCGCATTCTTTTCCTATTTTGATTTGTATCAAAAAATAAGAATAGATTTAAAATCCTTAATTTGTGTTTAATTAAGTATTAAAAACTGCAAATTATTTATTTATAAGATTTTAATGTTGCTGTCGGGTGTTGCTAACCTATTTTTGATAAGAAAATTCTTAGAGATGTTAAGGTTTTTCGTATTTTATGGTGTTGTGGGGAAGGTTATTTCGAATAATACTTTTTTGGCGCGGCAAATTTCGCTCGCAATTAAATGGAGCATCCTGGTTCTTATAAAGAGTGCCTGGTTGCGCGTTTGTTCTCAGGAGAAAAAAATGAAAAAGTTATTACTGGTGGCCTCTCTGGTTTCTGTGTTCGCAGCAGCAAATGCAATGGCTGATGTGACTGCCTCTGCTACAGCGTCATGGGATGCAACGGCTACAAAAGATACAACCAGCATGCTGGTTGTTACTCCGCTGAACTCTCTGACTTTCCAGTATGCGGAAGGCCTGAACGGGTTTAACACTCAGGACGGCGCTTTTGACGTAACCATTCAGGGACAAGAAAGTGCGACAGATTTCGAGCTGACTGCACAGGTCATTAGCAATACTCTGACCAACGCAAGCGGCGATGCGTCTACGCTGGACGTGGGTGTGGCATGGAACGGCAACGCGCTCTCCAGCGCGTCTGAAACCGTACTGGTTAATTCCTCTTCAACCTCTGGCCTCGAGAGCCTGATGGCGGATGGTGCTTATAACGGTGCGGAGCGCGTGAGCGATCAGTCCAGCTTCAAGTTCTCTATTTCCTCTGCTACCTCTGACGGTACGACTCCGGTAACAGATTACTCAGCGCTGCCTGACGGCTACTGGACTGGCGATGTGAAAGTACAGTTCAACGCGACCTGGACCACGCCAGCGTAATGAATAAAATTCGGGAGAGTTCCTCTCCCGAATTTTCTCAGGAAATAAGTAATGACTAAATATGTGCCAATAGCCATGTTGGTAGGGATGGCTACATCCTTTTCCAGCTGGGCAATTAATGTGGGTGATATTACATCGATAATGATTTCCGAAGAGAGTTCATTATCGAAAGAAATCATCAACACGACGGATTCTGCGCGCTACGTGAGTGTGACGGTAAAACAACTCTCCTCTCCGCTGCCCGGCGGCGTCGAGCTGAACGTTAATCCCGGTGAATTATTATCGACACCCGCCAGCCTTATTCTTCCTGGCGAAGCGAAAGATGTGTTCCGTTTTTTCTATAAAGGTCCGGAGGATGATAAAGAGCGCTATTACCGCCTGCAGTGGATAGACGAGCCGATCAGTGAAAGCGCAACCACCAAAGCCGGTAAAGCCGCGACGGCCACGGCCTCAGCGGAGATTGGCACCATTCTGGTTGTTGCCCCGCGTAAGGAGCGCTTCGACTACAGCCGTCAGGGCGACTTGATTACCAATACCGGCAATGTCTCATTTCGCGTGATCGCCTACGGCGCCTGCAAGGACAAGGCGCAGGATCAGGGCAGGGGCTGCCGCGAGCGTTATTACGTCATGCCGGGCACAAAAATAAGGCTGCAAAAAAGCGATGTGTCGAATAGCCGTACTCGTATTGGCATCTGGCACGGCAAGCAATTTATTACAGTGAAGTAAAAACATAACGCCATTACCGGTACCAAAAATTAAAATGCCGATGTGTAAGGATGCGTATGTCATTTAAATATCTCGTTGGGGGAAGTGTTTTTCTCTCGTTAGCGTTAACACCAGGCTTTGCCCATTCTGCGCCCGTGAAGATCGGGAAATACGTTATTCCTGGCGCGTTTGCCCGTTCGCTGGAGCAGGGTATGACGGTTCCGGTATTTATTCGCTATCAGGAAACGGACGAAAAGAGTCAGCAGAAAATTGCGGATGCGGTGATCTCTCTGGTCGACGGTAACATTACCGTGAAGTCGATTATGGTTTCCGACCTGCCAAATAACGCCGTGCTGTCGGATAAAACCCGCGGCATGGTAGAAAAAATCGCTGACGCTAAGTTTGTCGATAACACCGCGATTGCCCTGACGTCGGAAGCCCGCCTGCAGCTTAACGTTTCGTCGTTTCACCTGGAGATGATCGTCAGTCGGGACGCGCTAACCGAGGCGGTAGTGGCGCGCAGCACCTTATTAGGCCCGTCCAGCGTGGACAGGCTCTCTAACGTGCTGAATTACAATTTCGGCACCTATTACAATGACTATCAGAATGGCAGCAGCTCGCGCAGCTATTTAACGCTCGATAACACCCTGTCGCTTCGGGAGCATCACTTCAATATTAACGGTTCGGTATACGGTATTGGCGAGAGCAACAGTTCGAGCAAGGTGTATCGCGCGATGTACGAGCGCGACTACGAGGGCTATCGCCTGGCGCTGGGGATGCTGGATACGTGGAACGTGCAGTCCATTGCCAGCCTGAACGCGCTGAACGGCGGAAAAATCTACGGCGCCAGCTACGGCAATAAAGGCAGCACAGTGGTAGAAAATACCGCGCTGTCGCTGACCCCCATTACGGTCTTTCTTCCTGCCGCCGGGGAAGTCCACGTCTTCCGCGACGGGCGCTTGCTGAGTGTGCAGAACTTCAACATGGGCAGCTACGAAATAGACACCAGCCGTTTTCCCTACGGGGTTTACGACGTGACGGTGGATATCGTGGTGAATGGTCGCACGGTGAACACCCGCGTCAGCCGCGTGAATAAAATCTTCGCGCGCCAGCAGGCCGCCGGGCTGGACCAGCTCTCATGGCAGGTGTTCGGCGGATCGCTGGATTACGATCGCGTAAGCTACAAGCGCAATCACTACCACAATGCCGGCAGCGAGCAGACCTGGATTGCCGGCGGTGCGGCCTCTCTGACGCTGGCGATCCTCTCCGGCCTGAACGTGAAGTCCACGCTGTACGGCTTTGATTCCAACGCCGTGAACGAAACCGACCTGACCTTAAACGTCAATGAATACGTGAGCGTGGGCACCCAAACGCTGGTGGCAAACGACGGCACCTGGCGCAACGTCAGCAGCGTGAGCCTCAACGCTCCCGGCGGGTTTGGCTCGGTGTGGGCGTCACGCGAGGACAGCAAAATTGGCGACCGTTTGCCGGTGCAGGAGCGCGATAACTACTCCATTGGCGGCACGATTAACCTCGGACGCTTTATTCCGCACGGGGGATCGCTGACGGTGAGCCAGACGGAAAACCGCTACTCGGGCAACAAATATCGCAACCTGGATTACAGCACCACGCTGTACGCCGGGCGTTACGCCACCGTCGGCCTGCGCGCCGGGGTGCAGCGCTATTACTACAACAACCGGAATGACGACGGTCGTCAGGAGCGTTACGTCAGCCTCGACTTCTCGCTGCCGCTGGCCTCCTGGCTGAGCGTCGGGGCATCGCGGGATCGTTACGGTGCAACGCAGGGCAACATCAGCGCCCGCAAGCAGTTTGAAGACGGGCCAATTACCTCGGCGGGGATCGCGGCCTCCACCCGGCTGAGCGGCGAGCAGAACTACGGCAACGATTATTCCGTGAACGGCAACATGAGTTACGCCACCAAATACAACGCCGGGACGGTCTCCGTTACCCGATCGGCGGATAACGCTACCAACCTGAACTTCTCATCCCAGGGTTCGGTTGCCTGGGCGGGGGGCGATTTCGGCCTCAGCAAAGAGCGCCAGCGTTCCGGCATCATCGTGAAAACCGGGCTGGCAGGTGACGGCAAGCTGGCGGCAAAAATCAATAACCGTCACTACGTCCTGAGCGGCAAATCGAGCTTTATCGCGCTGCCGCCGTACGCTCAGTACAAGCTGGAGATCATGAACGACCGCAACTCCGAGGACAGCTTCGATATCGTCTCCGGGCGTAAGCAGTCGCTGAACCTCTATCCGGGCAACGTGGGTGTGGTGGCGCCGGAAGTGAAAAGCATGGTGACCGTCTTCGGGCGCGTGCGCTATCCAAACGGACAGCTCGCGGCCAATACCGATATTCATAACCACATCGGTAAAACGCGCACCGATGCGAAAGGTGAGTTCGCGATTGATATCGATAAGACATTCCCCGTCATTACCCTTGTTTCGGCGAATGGCAACATCTGCGAAGCCGATTTAGATCTGGAAAAAGCCCGCGGCGCAGCGTGGGTCGGGGACGTGCAATGCGCACTGCAATCGACTATGGCGCAGAGATAATACTATGAAAAATATTAACCTTATTCTTCCGTTACTCGTTGCGGGTGCATTGACGCCGCTGGCGGCGAAAGCGTTGACCGCGTCCTCGTCCGGCTCGGTCAGCAATAACTTTCTGTTTATTGAAAACGCCGTGGACGGTGAGTATTTCATTACCCCCTCCGCGCTCGATCCTCGCTTTAGCGGATCCAACACCTGGGTGAAATACGGCACCTCGCAGGTGAGCCTCGGCTATCTCGGCTACGTGGGCTGGACGGCTCCGGCGAATAACTATCAGGATATGTGGATCGATAATTCGCCGATTGACGGGCCGTTTAGCGGCATCCGTTGTTACAGCGGTACGCAATGCCCAACGTCCGGCTATATCTCCGGTCAGGGCCGAGACGGCAACGGTTTCTACCACGCTCAGGTCGGCTCGGTCGCGGGCGTGGTGGGCGGGGCGTACGGCTTTGCGTCGCTGAGCGATTCGGCCTACGAATATTTCCGCGCGATGCCGACCGGCAGCAGCGAAACGTATGTCTTTAACCGCTGCTATACCTCGGTTAACTATGATTACGCGGGGGGCGAGCGCTGTAAGGATCAAAGCACCGGGCGCTGGAACTACGTAAACTACACCTTAACCAAGCGCGGCCATCTGGCGCTGGAATCTACCAGCGCTTTCCAGGAACTGTGGATCGCCAGCGACGGGACGCCGAGCATTACCAATGACTCCGGCGCCTGCGAGTTGGGGGTTGTCGGAAACGTAAGCGGCGTGATCTGCAAAATGGTCAGCTACAGCCTTCAGCAGACCGCGAACCTCACCGCCTCGCTCACCTTCAGGGCCTATATCGATTCCGCCGCGCTGGGCTTTACCCCGGCGGCGTCAACGGTGCGTTATTCCGGCAACGGCTCGAACTGGTATAACTTCAGCGCGACGACGGCCTATTACAATGTCTTCTCAACGGACGGCCACTACGTCTATCTATTTTTGTCGAAGACGTTTCTTAAAAACCTTGTCGACTCGGGCTACAGCATTACCAACAGCCAGCCTTTTACCTTTGCTTTCCGCAATAGCTTAACGCCGGAGTCGGGACATTACGAGTTCACGCCATCGCTGCAGCTGAACATTATTCCGAAGGAGTATGGAATCAGCATTGTCTCGTCGAATAACACCACGTCGGCAAGCGGCAGCGGCACCATCGGCGATGATTCCCCGATTGGCATGGACTATGTCGTCACCGTTTCCGGCCCGCGTCAGGCGGACAGTATTACCGCTCAGGTCACGGGGGACACCACGACCATTAACAATACGCCGTACTGCCTGTTTACCTCCGCGCAGGGCGGGATCAGCGTGCCGATCCCGGCGTATCTGCAGTACAGCAACCAGTCGGGCAGCGTGACGCAGGTGCGTAATAGCTGTGGCGAGGCGCCCATCAGCCTCAACGATGCGCTGTGGCAGCAAACGCCGTGGGATGCGAATAACACCGACGACGGAAGCTACTTCAGCACCGGCTTATCGCTGCTGTTCCCGATGAATGACTCCCGCTCGGCGCTGACGGTTTCAGGCTCCGACTGGGAAGGCGTGGTTAGCGCCAGCGGCGAAATCAAAGTCACCGCGAACTGGCTGGGTGTCACCAAATGAAGCGCGGGTATGCGGCAATCATCAGTGCGGCGCTGCTGAGCTTTTCGGCGCACGCCCTGTATCTCGATTCCACGATTTACGAGATGCCTGCGGACAAGTCTTTCATCAGCAAACGCATTTTTAACGACAGCAAAAAGCAGAATGTGTATCGCATTTCTGCGGTGAAAATTGATAAGCCCGGGCCGGGCGGGGAGAAGCGGCAGGATATAGAAGAAGGGGAGCTGATTTTTGCGCCGCTGACGTTCTCGCTGGCGCCTGATGCCGGGGAGTTTTTTAAGATTTTCTACCGCGGCCCGCAGGATGATAAGGAGCGCTATTACCGGGTGCAGTTCACGGAGCTGCCCGTCACGATGTTCGCGGAGCGCAACGGGGGAAAAAGAAGCGAAGCAATACCGGCTATCGCCCTGGATACGATACTGGTGGTGCGCCCGAGAAAAATCGACCTGCGCTATACCCTGGATGAGCAGGCTGGGGTGCTTAAAAATACCGGGAACACTTTTTTTAAAATCATTGTGCAGCAGGGATGCAATTCAACGGATGATGAGGCCACTATCCGTTACGTTCTCCCCGGAGAAACGTATCGAAGCAGCGGGTTAAAAAATCAAAATAAAAAATTCATTGTCGCTTTGCACAAGTATATCCCTATTGGCAACGCGTGTTTTAAACCCGACTCATAAAATCCAAATAAAAATATTCTTATATTGCCAACCTGTATAAGGTAAATATACTCTGTATAGGTTGCTTGCATAATGAATGAAAAATATAAGAGTTTGTCTGGATGAGAAAGATAATTAATGGTCGGGTTTTGTACGACGCTAAGAAACGAGAATTGAGCGTACAAGATCAACACGTTGTTCTTTCCGCTTCGGTGGCAAGGTTACTGGATTTTTTTATTATAAATAATGCTCGCCAATTAAGCCGCGAACTGATCATTGAGGAAGTCTGGGCTAAGTATGGCATGAATCCCTCCGGACATAGTCTTAATAAAAGCATTAGTTTGTTACGCAAGGGATTTTCTGCGCTGGGGATTGATGGCGCTATAATTACCATCCCACGAGAAGGCTTTGTTTTTCAGGCGCAGGTCAACGATAACCGCGAAGATATATTGGATGCTACTGAGAAAGACGTAACGAATGTTAATCATGCAGGGACGTTTCTCTGGAACACAACATTTATAGTCTGGTTTGTTTTTTTCCTGTTTGTTGTGGGAGGTATGGGTATTTTTCTTACCGTAATGTTTCGCAGTAACGACGGCGTGGTGCATATTTCAAATACTGGTGTCTGCGAAGTGTATACGATGGATGATAATTCCTCAGAGAAAATTTTTAAGTTTTTGCATTCTAAACGATGGAAAAATTTTAATGCCATTTGTCACGGCACGAAGAGAACTATCATATTTTATGACGATAACAGCCTGTCTAAGGGCAATAAGCTGAAAGAACATTTTTTCAGTATTTGTATGATGGATGAAAAAAAGGTGGCGTATGAGTGCCAAAATTATTTTTATTAGCATCATGACAGCGCTGGTCGCGCTTTTCTTCATTGTACTTCACCGCGGGGCAATCCCGGCGGCGCTGGTCTGTACCTCTAAATATCATCTCGATCTGGACACGCAACAAAACGGGATAAAAATAAAGGGAGAGGTTCTCCAGGTATTCAGGATCTCTTCGGAAAAAGACGGGATGCTGTCGCAGGTGGGTATGCTGGACGTAAATGATAAACAGTACGCCGTGAATCGCACTACGTCGCTGCGTTTTTTAGGGAAGGATAGCGACGGATATCTGCGTACAGAGCGCCTGGCAATAGTCAAGAACGATAATGACGATCTGCCCGACGCGATAACAGATTTGCTGATGTCAAAACAGAAGCTGTTTTATTACAAGGTTATCCGTATCGACGACAATGTATATGGTATCAGGGATTTGCGCCGCACGCTGATGGTCTGCCGTGCGAAGTGATTCTCTGCTTTACAATGATTTACAGGTAGTATGTTCTGCTTATTGATTTTTTTATGAGATTTTAGTTTGTCTGGTTGTGAATGTGAGGGCATTTGTTTGTACTTTCCATCGCTAAGAAAATTCTCTGTTCTGCTGATGGGAATATTCTTATCATTTTAACTCTTACCGCAATCCGGAGGATATAAAAAGCGTTTGCTTAGCTTTGCAATGAGAATATTAATTATCTGACATGTATATCGTTGGAAACAGAATCAATTGTGAATGTTCTCTCTATTTGAGGGAGGGGTAGCCTTTGCAATTAAAACCATGATGGTGATGATTATGAACACGAAAAAGGTCTTCCTGCTTAGTTATGACATTTATCTTTTCTCAGGGATTAGGTCATTTTTACCTAATCTGATACTGGTGGATACCGGAACCTACATCAATGATTCTGATATCTCCACGCCCCAGTACAAAACCTGCCTGTTAATTATTGACAGCCGAATGCCATTTGGCCTGGTTAAACGGTGGTTGCAAAGAAACAGCAGTCAGTTTATTAATGTCAAGAGTGTGGTTATTAAGCTGAGTGAAAATAAATGTATTAACCGAGGTTTTGAATACGCGGAGTGTATCGATGCCAGACTGGACGCTGACGACATCATTGATTCGCTGAAGAAGATTTTGATGGCGAATACTGAAAACGGTGCGCCCGCCAGAATAGGCTTTGTGGATGAATTTCGCCTGAGCGATTTTGAACAGGAGATGCTCAATGCCTCATTCACCCGAACCGGCCAGGATGAATTTTGCCGGGCAAATTCGCTGGCGGTGAAATCGCTTTATCGCTATCGGGATAAAATAACCCATCGGCTGGGATTTGATAATTTCAACGAGTCCATTATTTTTCTTTCCCGTAATGGCCTGCTGACAGAAAGAATAAGTGGAAATGAGAAGCCGTCGCGCTTTGTCTGTGATAATAACGAAGCCGATCGATTGAGCCTGGCGCTGAAAAATGAGGAGATTATTCCGTATTACCAGCCTATCGTCGGCAGCAATGGAGAACTGAGCGGGGTCGAAGTGCTAGCGCGCTGGCCGCTGGGTCATAATTACGCCATCTCCCAGCGTGAGTTTATTCCGCTGGCGGAAAAAAGTGGGCTTATTAATGAGCTGACCAGCTATTTAATGAATAAGGTGGCCAGCGATTTAAATCACAGCATTCACCGGCACGGGCAGTCCTTTATTGTCGCCTTTAACGTAAGCCCTTCAAGCCTGAGCAATCCCGTCTTTTACTGGGAGTGCCTTAACTTTTTAGAGTTAACGGAATCGTTGCCAATAAAGCTGATGATTGAAATAACCGAAAACCAGACGCTGGTGGTGACTCCGGCAATAAAAGAGCTGATCCGCTCCCTGCGCAATCGCGGGGTACTGTTTGCGCTGGATGATTTTGGCACGGGGTATGCGAATCTTTGCTATCTGAACGAGCTTGAACTCGATGTGATTAAAATCGACAAGACCTTTATCAACAGCATCCACGCGCATGAGCAGTCGCTGCCGATGCTGGAGTCGATAATAAACCTGGCCGCCATTCTGGGGTTGCAAACCGTGGCTGAGGGGGTGGAATATGACTACCAGCGCGACTGGCTTGTGGATAATCAGGTCGACTACCAGCAGGGGTACTTTTTTATGCCCCCGGTGGCGCTGGCGGAGTTTAAAGGCTTCATGAAGCGGTGTGAAAATATCGCGAGGCCCGTCCGGGAAAAGAAGTCTCCAGGGCAGGAAAAGCAGAATAATCCGCGCCTTACCGCACCCTGAATTCGCTCGCCCCGTTTCACAGTAAGGGGCGAGCGTAGTTTTAACTGAACATCACCTGCGCCCAGCGTGCCAGGCCTGCGGTGACGGAGCCAAAGTCATCCCCACCTGCAATCGGAATGCCCGGCAGCTGTTCCGCCAGCGCTTTCTTGATCAGCGGTGAACGGGCGCTTCCCCCCGTCAGATAAATCACGTCCGGCTTCTCGTTGCCGTTCTCCAGCGCCAGCTGTACCTGCTCCAGAATACGCTGCAGCGGCTGCGCGAGCGCCGTCTCCAGCCCGTCCTGCGAAATTGCGGTGGCCAGATCGTCGCTGATAAACGGCAAGGAGACCGCATGCTCAGCCCGGTCGGAAAGGGCAATTTTGCTCTCTTCAGCCGTACGCACCACGCGGTAGCTCAGGCGCTGACGCCACACTTTATACAGCAGGGCGACTTTTTCGGCGTCCTGCGCGTCACGCACCAGATCGTTAAGGAAGCGGCCGTTTGCGGTGCTGTAAAAATCACTCTGCGCAGGCACGTCGTTGATGGCAATCGCGTTCCACCACGGCAGGATCGGCAGGGCGATGCCTTTTTCCGTCTGACCGCCCATGCCCAGCAGCGGCATCAGGCTCTTGAATGCCAGGGCGATGTCAAGATCGTTCCCGCCTACGCGGCAGCCGCTGTGCCCCAGCAGGCTATTTTCACGATCGCGACGGTTATGCCACTGGGGGCCCATCAGCAGCAGCGAGCAGTCCGTCGTGCCACCGCCGATATCCACGACTAACACGCGCTTCTCTTCCGACAGCGTGGCTTCAAAGTCCAGCCCCGCCGCAACCGGCTCGTACTGGAACACCACGTCGCGGAAGCCTGCGCGGTGCGCCGCGCGTTCAAGGATCCCCTGCGCCTGCTGGTTGGCCTCGTCGCCGCCCAGCCCCTGGAAGTTGATCGGACGGCCAATCACCGCCTGGGTAATCGCGTCGGAGACCTGCGTCTGCGCCTGGTTGCGGATGTGCAGCATCATCGCGCACACCAGGTCTTCGAACATCGCCACCTGCTGTGGCTTCAGGCCGCTGGCGCCGAGAAAGGATTTTGGCGACTTAACGAAGTAGACCTCTTCAGGATCTTCAATATAGTGCCCGAGCGATGAGAGCCCGAACTGCACGCTGGACGGCGTAACGTCGATATCTTCCTCGCGGTTAAAGCTGACCGCCCGGCGCAGCAGCGCCTGGGTCTCCGCCGCCGTGGCCGGAACCTGATGATGGCGGAACAGCCATTCGCTCACCGCTTCACGCGTCGGCGCGCAGAGCATTGACGGCAGCAGCGTACTCTCTTTTTCCATTTTCAGGAGCTCTGGCTGTCCGTTTTGCATAATCGCAACCGAGCAGTTTGCCGTACCGTAGTCAAATCCAATAAACACGATGAATCCCCATGCCAGTGAGAAGGGGCGAGACTTTAACGAAATGTCTGCATGGCGACAACAGGAATATGAAAGCAAGGCAAAACAGGACCTTTCCGTTTATGCTGTGGAGAACCCAAAAGGAGAGACGATGTACACCCTGAACTGGCAACCCCCTTACGACTGGCAGTGGATGTTTAGCTTTCTTGGCGCGCGTGCGGTCATGGGTATTGAAACCGTCACGAGCGACTACTATGAGCGCAGTTTCGCCTGCGATGGCCATCGGGGTGTCTTTCGCGTCACGCCGGATACTGCCGCCCATACGCTGGTCGTGACGCTCAGTTCGGGGTTAATCCCGGTTGCGCAGACGTGCCTTGAACGCATCGAACGCCTGTTCGATCTCGCCTGCAACCCGCAGCACGTCGCGGAGACGCTGGGCGATCTCGGTGCAGCCCGGCCGGGCTTGCGGTTGCCGGGGGCGATGGATGCCTACGAGCAGGGCGTCCGGGCGATCCTCGGGCAGCTGGTGAGCGTGGCGATGGCGGCGAAACTGACGTCGCGCGTGGTGGCGCTGTGTGGCGAACCGGTGGCGGATCGTCCGGGCTATCTCTGTTTCCCCACCCCGCAAGCGCTGGCGGCAGCGGACCCGCTGGCGCTGAAAGCGTTAGGCATGCCGGTAAAGCGGGCGGAGTCGTTAATTCACCTGGCACAGTCGGTCATCGACGGGACGTTTCCGCTTTTCCCGCCCGCGGATATTGAGGCCGGGATGAAAGCGCTACAGCAGCGGCCGGGAATAGGGTGCTGGACGGCAAACTACCTGGCCCTGCGCGGCTGGCAGGCGAAAGATGTCTTTCTGCCGGATGATTATCTGATTAAGCAGCGCTTTGCCGGGATGACGCCCGCGCAAATTCGTCGTTATGCCGAGCGCTGGCAGCCGTGGCGCTCTTACGCGCTGCTGCATATCTGGTATACCGACGGCTGGGCGCCGTCAGTTGATGGCGAAATAGCTGGTGTTGAGCAATAGATCCAGCGGCTGCGGCTCGGCGATGGTATCACCATAGATAAAATCAATGCCGATGCCGGAGAGCGTATCCATCATGATGGGCTGGTTGCAGGGGCCCGCGATGGTTTTCATTCCCAGACGCTGGGCGTGGCCCTGAACAATGGTCACCATCATCTCATCCATCAGATTGCCGTACACGTTGGTTACCACCTCCGCATCCAGCATCAGATAGTCGGCCATGTTCGCGGTTAGGTGGGTAAAGACGTTCATATCGCGTCCCACCTGGCTGAAGATCACGCGGCAGCCCGCCTGGCGGAGCTTTTGCAGACCCCGATGCAGGTTCTTATCCGGGCTGCACACCACGTCGGCAGAGATAACCAGATGCAGCAGACGGCCCGGCATCGGGCTTTTATCCAGTAGATCGAGAAGTTCATCAACCAGCGTTACGCTGGCTAAACCGGCCTCAGAAAGCGGCAGCGCCACCCCCATGCCTTTACTGGCGATCTGAGCGGCATAGGTACGGAAAAACTCGCTAAAGATACGTCTGTCGAGAGCGTGCAAAAGCTCAGGCTCCGCCAGGCCCGAGCGGAAGGCGTGCTCTTCCTGGACTTCGCCCTGGCTGGTCCACAGGCGTAACGAAATCAGCCAGAAATTACTGCTTTCAGGAATGCGCGGGGAGGCCACGCTGCGGGCAATCATCATCAGATGATTGTCTTTAATCATGTGCCACTGTTCATCAAGCGACATCATGCTGCGCGTGCTGTGATCCCGCTCCTGCTGGGGCTCGTAAACCGTCACCATACCGCGCCCGCTGTTTTTCGAGGCGTAACAGGCAATATCTGCCTGGGACATGATTTCCGACGCCTGATGGTTATTTTCATCAATCAGCGTGATACCTGCGCTGGCGCCGATCCGGTGCAGGCGACCTTCCCACATAAAGTGATAGTCATTGATCGTCTGGATCAGGCGACTGGCGATATAGCGTGCGCTTTCAATATTGCAGTCCGGCAACAGTAACCCGAACTCGTCCCCGCCCAGGCGTGCCAGCACGTCGCTGGAGCGCAGCATGGTCAGCATTAAGGAAGAGAGTTCCCTGAGCAGCGCATCGCCGGCGGCATGGCCCGCCGTATCGTTGACGGCCTTAAAGCGATCGAGATCGATAAAGACCAGGGCGTGACGCTGGCGGGTTTCGCGAACGGTCTGCAGGAGACGTTTGAGATGGTTTTCGAAGCTGACCCGGTTGGCGAGATGGGTCAGCGCATCGTGGGAGGCGCTGTAGCTCAGCTGACGCAGCATTTTGCGCGACTCGGTCACGTCCTGGATTACGATAACCGAGCCAATACTCTGCCCGTCAAGCGTGCTGAGCGGCGTAATGCTGTAATGAATATCGAAGCTTCCGCCGGTACGGCAGTTCAGCACCACGTCCTGATCGATATCAGAACGGGACATATCGCCGCTGTGAATATTCTCCATCAGCGGCCCTTTTTCACCAAAGGTGATATGCAACACCTTCAGAACCGGCTGGCCGATAGCCTCGGTCTGCAGCCAGCCGCTCATTTTCTCGGCCACCGGGTTCATAAAGGTGACGTTCATGTTGATATCGGTGCACAGCACCGCTTCACCGATGGAGTCGAGGGTGATGTGCAGACGCTCTTTTTCCTGGAAAAGGGCCTCGTTGAGCAGCTTAACCTCGGTCATATCCATGTTGATGCCGAGCAGCCGTTCGACTTCACCCTGCTTATTGAGCACCCGGTTCGCCAGGGAGCGAATATGGCGCACGCCTTCCTTCACGCGGATGCGGAATTCCAGCTTAAACGGCAGGCGGGAAATCAGCGAGTCCCGCAGGACCTTCTCAGCGTGGGCACGATCTTCCGGCAGCATCGTGTCATGCCAGAGCTGCCAGGTAGGCTTGATGTGCGGCGGGATTTCATACAGCTCGAACATCCGCTTGTCCCAGCTGATAATGTCTGGCTCCAGATCCCACTCCCAGATGCCAATGCCGCCGGCTTCGTTGGCGAGCGTAATGCGCTCCATCAGGCGCTTATTGACCCACTCGGTGTGCTTCAGGTCATTAATGTCTTCAATCTGGGCGATAAAGTAGAGCGGCGAGCCGTCGGCATGACGCACGACGGAGACGGCAAGCAGCGCCCAGACCACTTCTCCGTCGCGAGTGTAATAGCGCTTCTCAAGGGTGTAGGTATTGATGTCGCCGTTGACCAGCTGGTCGAGCTGTTCCAGGTCGGTGTGCAGATCTTCCGGCCAGGTGAGCTGCTGGAAAGTCAGTGACTGAAGCTCCGCCTGGCTGTAACCCAGGAAATTGCACAGCGCCTTGTTAGCCTGAAGCCATTTCCCCTCAATGCTGACCAGCGCCATACCAATAGCGGAATACTCCATCGCATTGCGGAAACGCTCCTCGCTTTCGGTGATGTGTTTGCGCTCGGCGCGGAAGGCATACATCACCATGGTCATCACGTTGGCCGGCAGGAGCAGCATCAGGAACGGCAGCCAGGGAGCGTTAAGCATCGTGCCGACGTGCTGGGTAGTCAGTGCTGCAGGGTTTCGGGCAATCATCAGCGACACAACCATCACGGTGACCAGAAACACCATGAACGCTTCCATCCTGGGCAAGCGTACCGCGCTCCACATAAGCAAAACGATAACGCAGGTAAAAGGCCACGGCAGCCAGGTGATGGCTGCCCAGCTGAGGGCCAGCGTCACGGCTAGCGTAGTCAGCGTTTCCAGCAGCAATCGCGGGTCACGGTGGCGGAGCAGATAATGCGGTTTAAACAGCAGTCCCAATGGCACCACCGCCAGCGCGCCGATGGCTTCTGATAGCACCCAAACGAAGAAATTACGTAGCGGCTCAGGGCCGGGCGCCAGCAGAGTCACCAGAAGACCACCCACCAGTGGGGGGACCAGCGCGCTGCCGATGGCTACGCGGATCCAGTCATTCAGGTTCTGCAGCGGGTTGTACCACGGGAGCAATCTGCGCAGTAACAGCGCGCCGATAGCGGCCTCGATCACGTTGACAGAAGGGTAGATGAGGCTGACCGACCCCCATGAAAACAACATCCACGAAGCCAGAATGTTACCGAACGTGCAGGCCAGCGCAATGCCCGGCCACATTTTTCCTGCATGGCGGTAAAACGCCACCATCATAATCGCGGTGGGGAACCAGAGCGGGGCCAGCAGGGTACCGAACCGGGTGAGCTCCAGCGAAAATAAGGTAAAGATAAAGGTGACCAGGCCCAGACAGACAAGTCGTATTAAAGGATGTGGGGTGGTAACCAAAACCCGCTGGTATTGTTTATTCATTACCGCTTTATCCAGAGACGCCATGCCGTCAGGGAAGATGTCCGAACGCGTGAATTTGATAATTTGGTTTATGCTAGTACAAACAATTTACAATTCATATGGTGACCGCTCAGAATTTGACACCGCAGTCTTATTAAATAGAGGCTACGTGAAAAAACGCGCGTAAACGCTGAAAAAACGTTCATTTAAATTTCACTCAGGGAATAAAGCGCCACTTTTCGGCCAGTCTCGCAGAACCTGTGCATTCGACTGGTATCACGCCCGCGAAATCCCTATAATTGCCGCGTTTGACGCTCCGGCGTCGTCCTTCCTTAACATCCAGGTTAATCAGGTCGCTAAATTTATGACTGATAAGTCTCATCAGTGCGTCATTATAGGCATCGCCGGCGCATCGGCTTCAGGTAAAAGTCTAATTGCCAGTACGCTTTATCGCGAACTGCGTGAACAAGTAGGTGATGAGCATATCGGCGTCATTCCCGAAGACAGCTATTACAAAGATCAATCCCATCTGTCGATGGAAGAACGCGTCAAAACCAACTATGACCACCCTAATGCGATGGATCACAGCTTGTTGTTCCAGCATTTAGAAGCGCTTAAGAGCGGCCAGGCGATCGAACTGCCCGTTTACAGTTACGTAGAACACACCCGCACCCAGGAAACCATCCGCATCGAGCCGAAAAAGGTCATTATCCTCGAAGGCATCCTGCTGCTGACCGACGCTCGCCTGCGTGAATCCATGAACTTCTCGATTTTCGTTGATACCCCGCTGGATATCTGCCTGATGCGCCGCATCAAGCGTGACGTGAATGAACGCGGCCGTTCGATGGACTCCGTCATGGCGCAATACCAGAAAACGGTCCGCCCGATGTTCCTGCAGTTTATTGAACCCTCCAAACAATACGCCGATATCATCGTGCCGCGCGGAGGTAAAAATCGCATTGCTATTGATATCTTAAAAGCGAAAATCAGCCAGTTTTTTGAATAAGCCGCGTGAATTGTGTACCGTTCAGAGATAACCTGGTTTTACCCTGAGCGCTTACCGCCTCAGGGTACGATGCATGAAAGGAGAAAGTGCCGTGCGTCTTTGCGATCGCGATATAGAAGCCTGGCTGGATGAAGGCCGTTTGTCTATTACCCCACGTCCACCTGTTGAGCGTATCAATGGTGTGACCGTTGATGTACGGTTAGGCAATAAATTCCGCACCTTTAGCGGTCATACTGCACCGTTCATTGACCTTAGCGGGCCGAAGGACGAAGTCAGCGCCGCGCTCGATCGCGTGATGAGTGACGAAATCGTTATCGACGAGGGCGAAGCTTTTTATCTGCATCCAGGTGAACTGGCCCTCGCGGTGACGTTTGAATCCGTCACCCTGCCTCCTGACCTGGTCGGCTGGCTTGATGGTCGTTCTTCGCTGGCGCGACTGGGGCTGATGGTGCACGTAACCGCGCACCGTATCGATCCAGGCTGGTCGGGGCGTATCGTGCTGGAGTTCTTCAATGCCGGTAAATTGCCGCTGGCGCTGCGTCCGGGCATGATGATCGGCGCGTTGAGCTTTGAACCGCTGTCAGGCCCGGCAGATCGTCCTTATAACCGTCGGCAGGACGCAAAATATCGCGACCAGCAGGGCGCGGTTGCCAGCCGTATTGATAAAGACTGATCGTTAGTCCATTGAGGATGCCATGAGAAGAGTTCTGACAACGCTGATGATTTTGCTGGTGGTGCTGGTGGCCGGCCTTTCGGCGTTGGTTCTGCTGGTTAACCCCAACGATTTCCGCGCTTACATGGTGCGGCAGGTCGAAGCACGCAGTGGTTATCAACTGAAGCTTGACGGGCCGCTGCGCTGGCACGTCTGGCCACAGCTCAGCATTCTCTCTGGCCGCATGTCGCTTACGGCGCCGGGGGCATCCCAGCCGCTGGTGTCCGCAGACAACATGCGCCTTGATGTGGCACTGATCCCGCTCATTTCCCATCAGCTGCAGGTTACGCAGGTGATGCTGAAAGGTGCGGTGATTCAGCTCACCCCGCAAACCGAAGCCGTGCGAGATGCGAATGCCCCGGTTGCGCCGCGCGAAAATACCCTGCCTGATGAACCGTCTGATACAGGCTGGTCATTTGATATTGGCAAACTGAAAGTCGCCGATAGCGTGCTGGTTTTCCAGCATGAGCATGCAGAACAGGTGACTGTTCGCAACATTAACCTGCAGATGGAACAGGATGCTCACCATCTTGCGTCGGTGGAGTTTAGCGGACGCGTGAATCGCGATCAGCGCGATTTGACCCTGTCGCTGAATGCCAGCGTCAACGCCTCAGACTATCCACATCGGCTTACGGCTGACATCCAGCAGCTGGACTGGCAGCTGACGGGAGCCGATCTCCCCACTCAGGGGATCACCGGGCAGGGAACGCTTCAGGCCGTCTGGCGCGAAGAGCAAAAGCAGCTGGAGCTGGATAATCTCAACCTGCAGGCAAATGACAGTAGTCTGAAGGGGCAGGCGAGCGTCACGCTCGAAGAGAAGCCGAAGTGGGTACTGGATCTGCAGTTTGACAAGCTCAATCTGGAAAACCTGCTGCCACCGCTGCCAGCCAGCGCCACGGACAGCGATGCCACGCAGACGGGGCAAAGCCAGGCAACGGTAGTATCACGGCCGGTTATCTCGTCTAATCTTGACCAACCTGACTATAACGCCCTGCGCGGATTCACGGCGGATATTCTGCTGAAAGCCAATAGCCTGCGCTGGCGCGGTATTGATTTCACCGACGTGAGCAGCCAGATGTTTAACCATAACGGTTTGCTGGTGATCTCCGAACTGAGCGGTAAGATGGGCTCAGGGAACATCTCGCTGCCCGGCACGCTGGATGTCCGTAAAGACGTTGCCAGCGCCGCATTCCAGCCGCGTCTCGATAACGTTGAGATAGGCACCATCCTGAAAGCGTTTAACTATCCGATTGCCCTGACGGGGCAGTTGACGCTTGCGGGTGACTTCTCAGGTACGAAAATTGATGCCGATGCTTTCCGCCGCGAGTGGCAGGGGCAGGCGCATCTTGATTTGAAAAACTCCCGCATGGAAGGGCTTAACTTCCAGCAGCTGGTGCAGCAGGCGGTTGAGCGCAGCAGCGATGTGAAAGCTCAGGATAACTACGACAGCGCCACGCGCCTCGACAGCTTCACCGCGGACCTGACGCTGGACAACGGCCAGCTCTCTCTCGACGGAATGCAGGGCACCTCTTCACTGTTATCAATAACCGGTGAAGGTAAGCTGGATCTGGCGAAAGAGACGGCGGACACGCGCTTCAACGTGCGGGTACTTTCCGGCTGGCAGGGGGAGAGCAAGCTCATCGACTTCCTGAAGGAGACGCCGGTCCCGCTGACCGTATATGGCAAATGGCAGGCCCTGAATTATAGTCTGCAGGTGGATCAGATCCTGCGTAAGCATCTGCAGGATGAAGCGAAACGTCGGCTTAGCGGCTGGGCGGATCGTAATAAAGATTCACAGGACGGCAAGGATGTGAAGAAGCTGCTGGATAAGCTTTGATGCCTGCTGTGCCGGGTGGCGGCTTCGCCTTACCCGGCCTACAAAAGCCTGACGCCGTTGTGCCGGGTGGGCGGCCAACAAAAATCTGACGTCGTAGGCCGGGTAAGCGCAGCGCCACCCGGCTTTTTTACACCTCAAAATCCAGTTCTTCTTCATCCCGCAGCGGAATGAGCTGAACCTTCTGCACGCGATGGTTTTCAATCTGCAGCGTTTTGAGCAGATAGTCGCCCACCTGAACCGCTTCTCCCGGCTGTGGGATACGCTGCAAATACTCCATCAGCAGACCGGCAATAGTGTGATATTCCCGTTTTTCATCCAGCGGCAGCGGCACAAATTGTACCAGGTCTTCAAGCGGCATATGGCCGTTAGCCGTCCACGAACCGTCTGCGTTTTTCTGAATGTCATGGCGAGCGTCAATCTCATCCACCTCGTTTGGCAGATTACCGGCGATGGTTTCCATTACGTCGCTGAGCGTGACCAGCCCTTCCACCGAACCAAACTCATCCACCACAAAGGCAAAGTGGGTGCGGGCGTTGCGGAATTGCTCAAGGGCGGAAAGCAGCGGTAGCCCCTCCGGGAAAACCAACGGCTGGCGTACCAGGGCGCGCAGATTGAGCGCCTCGCCGTGCAGCTGCTGCTGGAGCAGGTCAATAACGTGCACCACGCCCAGCAGCTCCTCTTCCTCTTCACCGCCGGTCACCACCACGCGGGTATGCTGGTTTTTATCCAGCAGGGCGCGAATGTGCTCTTCCGGGGCCGTCAGGTCGATATGCTCAATGTCATGCCGTGAGGTCATGATGCTGCTGACCGTTCGCTGATTCAGATTGAGTACTCGCTCGATCATCCGTCGTTCCTGCGGGTCAAAGATCTGCCCGTCGCTGTGATCGGCCAGCATGGCGGAGGATTCTGCGTCCAGCTCCGCATCCTCTTTCTTACCGCTTAACAGGCGCATAACCGTGTCGGCCGTGCGCTGGCGCAGGGTCTGATTCGCGGACAGGAAGCGGCGGCGGTTAAATATCGCCAGCTGGTTAAGCGCTTCAATCATGACAGAGAAGCCGATGGCGGCGTACAGGTAGCCTTTCGGAATATGGAAGCCAAAACCGTCGGCTACCAGGCTAAAGCCAATCATCAGCAGGAAGCTCAGACAGAGTATCACGATGGTCGGGTGACTGTTCACAAAGCGGGTCAGTGCCTTGCTGGCCATCATCATCAGCGTGATGGCAATAATCACCGCCGCCATCATCACCGCAAGGTGGTCCACCATCCCGACGGCGGTGATCACCGAGTCGAGGGAGAAGACCGCATCCAGCACCACGATTTGCGCCACGACAGGCCAGAATCTTGCTCCGCGGCGCTGGGTTGGGTTCTCGCTGTCTTTGCCCTCCAGCCGCTCATTGAGCTCCACCGTGGCTTTGAACAGCAGGAACAACCCGCCGAAGAGCATGATGAGATCGCGGGCGCTAAAACGTAGACCGTGAATGGAGAACAGAGGCTGAGTGAGCGTCACCAGCCAGGAGATAGAGGCCAGCAGCAGTAAGCGCATCACCATCGCCAGCAGCAGGCCCGTCACGCGCGCGCGGTCGCGCTGGGAAGGGGGCAGTTTTTCAGCGAGGATGGCGATAAAGACCAGATTATCAATCCCGAGCACTAACTCGATGACGACCAGCGTAACCAGCCCGGCCCAGATTGAGGGATCGGCAATCCATTCCATAGTAATAGCAATACCTTCTGTTATATGACGAATGTCACACTTCGATCATGGATAAAGCTGGGGGAAATTGCAATGCCAGGCTGAGATTTCTCTTAATACGACGGTTAAAAGAGAGAGCAATCTCAACAGGGTGTAAATAAGCGAAATACGTATATTTAATTACAAAGAGGGCACTTTAGGATATATCGCAGTTAATGGTTTTTAGTTTCTTTTTGTCAATATAAAGAAAATCCTAAAAGGTCAAAAATTTGCTCTTAATATTAATCTTAAAAACCGATATTAGGACAGTTGTCTCCTTGCCTGCTATTAGGTTAGCTGCAACAATTCTCCCAGCATCAAATGTTAAATCTCGGTGTTGCTATTATTGTTCGGTCTTCAGGGAAGGTTATTCATTATCCGTCAGGTTTCTCAAGCGACTGATATATTTCCTGAAGACCTTGCTCAAGAGGGTGTCTATCCATAACACATTGTTTAGTCAGTGGATTGGTAACTGAAAGCCAAGGGCGGTAGCGTGCCTGAAAGCGTGTGAATCAGCCTCGATTATTCTGTCAATAGCCAATGGATGAATAAGCTTTTTTTAGGACTGATGCCAGTTATATTTCTATTTGATTAACTGCATGCTGAAACCCAATACGACGCGAGCTTATTTAAATTGCACAGGATAATTACTCTGCCAAAGTGATAAATAATCAATGATGAAATCCAAAATGAAATTGATGCCATTATTGGTGTCTGTGACCTTGATGAGTGGTTGCACGGTCTTTCCCGGCAGCAATATGTCAACAATGGGTAAGGATGTGATCAAACAACAGGATGCCGATTTTGATCTCGACAAAATGGTGAATGTTTATCCACTTACGCCACGTCTGGTCGAACAATTACGCCCACGCCCAAATGTTGCCCAGCCGAATATGTCGCTGGACCAGGAAATTGCCTCCTACCAGTACCGCGTGGGGCCGGGTGACGTGATCAACGTGACCGTCTGGGACCACCCTGAACTGACGACGCCAGCGGGCCAGTACCGCAGCTCAAGCGACACCGGTAACTGGGTGCAGTCAGATGGCACCATGTTCTATCCCTACATTGGTAAAGTTCATGTTGCAGGGAAAACGCTTGCCGAGATCCGTAGTGATATTACCGGCCGCTTAGCGCAGTACATCGCCGATCCGCAGGTGGACGTTAATATCGCCGCATTCCGCTCGCAAAAAGCCTATATCTCCGGCCAGGTGAACAAATCCGGTCAGCAGGCCATCACCAACGTTCCTTTGACCGTACTGGATGCCATTAACGCCGCGGGAGGGTTAACCGACGGTGCCGACTGGCGCAACGTGGTGCTGACCCACAACGGGAAGGAGCAGCGCATTTCGCTGCAGGCGCTGATGCAAAACGGCGATCTGACCCAGAACCGCCTGCTCTATCCGGGCGACATTCTCTACGTGCCGCGCAACGACGATCTGAAAGTGTTCGTGATGGGTGAAGTGAAGAAACAGAGCACCCTCAAAATGGACTTCAGCGGTATGACCCTGACCGAAGCGCTGGGCAATGCGGAAGGCATCGACCTGACCTCGTCGAACGCCAGCGGTATCTTCGTTATCCGTCCGCTGAAAGGCGAGGGTACAAAAGGCAAGATTGCCAACATCTACCAGCTGGATATGTCCGATGCGACCTCTCTGGTGATGGCAACGGAGTTCCGTCTCCAGCCATACGATGTGGTGTATGTCACCACCGCGCCGGTTGCCCGCTGGAACCGTCTGATCAACCAGTTGCTGCCAACCATCAGTGGCGTTCGCTACATGACGGATACGGCGCGCGACATTCATACCTGGTAATCCGCGATGTTTAACAAAATTCTGGTGGTATGCGTGGGGAACATCTGCCGTTCCCCTACGGCTGAACGGTTGTTGAAACACTACCAGCCTGAACTGACCGTTGATTCGGCAGGGCTGGGTGCACTGGTCGGTAAAGGCGCCGATGAGCGCGCGACGAGCGTGGCGCGGGATCATCACCTTTCTCTCGATGGCCACGTGGCACGCCAGGTCACTGGTCGCATGTGCCGTGAGTATGACCTGATCCTGACGATGGAAAAACGCCATATTCATGCGCTGTGCGATATCGCTCCGGAGATGCGCGGCAAGGTGATGCTGTTTGGTCACTGGGACAATGAACGTGAAATCCCCGATCCGTATCGCAAAAGCCATGAGGCCTTTGAGGCGGTTTACACCTTACTTGACCAGTCTGCCCAACAGTGGGCGCAGGCACTGAAAGTTCAGCAGGGATAACAATGACAGAAAAAACAAGACCTTCTGCCGCCCCGACTTCGGGCAGTGATGAAATTGATATTGGGCGCCTGGTCGGCACTGTTGTAGAGGCAAAGTGGTGGGTGCTGGGCATTACCGCCGTGTTTGCCGCGGCGGCCGTCGTCTACACGCTGTTCGCCACCCCGATCTACAGCGCCGACGCGCTGGTGCAGATCGAGCAGAATACCGGCAACTCGCTGGTGCAGGACATTGGTTCCGCGCTGGCAAACAAACCGCCGGCATCCGACGCTGAAATTCAGCTTATTCAGTCACGTCTGGTGCTGGGTAAAACGGTTCACGATCTCGGGCTCGATATCTCCGTCACCAAAAATACCTTCCCAGTCTTTGGTGCCGGCTGGGATCGTCTGATGGGGCGCAGCAATGACACCGTAAAGGTTACTGACTTTGTGCTGCCGAAAGGGGCGGGGGATCAAACATTTACCCTGAAGGTGCTTGGCCCGAAACAGTATCAACTGACCAGCGATGCGGGCTTTAGCGCGCGCGGCGAAGTGGGGCAGATGCTGACCAAAGACGGCGTCAGCATGATGGTCAGCGCCATCAACGCTCAGGAGGGCGGTGAATTCACCGTCACCAAATTCTCCACGCTGGGGATGATCAACAATCTGCAAAACAACCTGACCGTCACCGAAAACGGTAAGGACACCGGCGTGCTGAGCATGACCTTTACCGGTGAAGATAAGGATCAAATCCGCGACATCCTGAACAGCATTACCCGCAACTATCTTGAGCAGAACGTTGAGCGTAAGTCGGCGGAAGCGGCGAAAAGCCTGGCCTTCCTCGCGAAACAGCTCCCGGAAGTGCGCGCCCATCTGGATGACGCTGAGAACAAGCTGAACGCCTATCGTCAGGATAAAGACTCCGTTGACCTGCCGCTGGAGGCGAAATCGGTCCTTGATTCGATGGTCAACATTGACGCGCAGCTCAACGAGCTGACCTTCAAAGAGGCGGAAATTTCCAAGCTTTATACCAAACGTCACCCGGCCTACCGTACGCTGCTGGAGAAACGCCGCACGCTGGAAGAAGAGAAGGCGAAGCTCAATGACCGCGTGACCGCGATGCCGAAAACGCAGCAGGAGATCGTGCGTCTGACCCGCGACGTGGAATCCGGACAGCAGGTTTACATGCAGCTGCTGAACAAGCAGCAGGAGCTGAAAATCACCGAAGCCAGTACCGTTGGTGACGTGCGCATCGTCGACCCGGCCATTACCCAGCCTGGCGTACTGAAGCCGAAGAAAGCGCTGATTATTCTCGGCAGCATTATTCTCGGCCTGATGCTCTCCATCGTGGGCGTGCTGCTGCGTTCGCTGTTTAACCGCGGTATCGAAAGCCCGCAGGCGCTGGAAGAGAGCGGTATCAACGTCTATGCCAGCATTCCGCTGTCCGAGTGGCAAAAATCCCGTGACAGCGTCAAAACCATCAAGGGCGTCAAGCGTTACAAACAGAGCCAGCTTCTGGCGGTGGGTAACCCGACCGACCTCGCTATCGAAGCGATCCGTAGCCTGCGTACCAGTCTGCACTTCGCCATGATGCAGGCCAAAAACAACGTCCTGATGTTAACCGGCGTCAGTCCGTCCATCGGTAAAACCTTCGTCTGCGCCAACCTGGCGGCGGTGGTCAGCCAGACCAACAAGCGCGTGCTGCTGATCGACTGCGATATGCGCAAGGGCTACACCCACGAGCTGCTGGGCACCAACAACGTTAACGGTCTGTCAGAAATCCTGCTCGGCAAAGGGGAAATCAGCCAGAGCGCGAAACCTACGACGGTGCCGAAATTTGACCTGATCCCACGCGGTCAGGTGCCGCCTAACCCGTCCGAGCTGCTGATGAGCGAACGCTTCACCGAGCTGGTGGAGTGGGCGAGCAAAAACTACGACCTGGTGCTGATCGATACGCCGCCGATTCTGGCCGTGACCGACGCCGCCGTTGTTGGTCGCCACGCTGGCACCACGCTGATGGTGGCGCGTTACGCGGTGAACACCCTGAAAGAGGTGGAAACCAGCCTGAGCCGCTTCGAGCAGAACGGCATTGAGGTGAAAGGGGTGATCCTGAACTCCATCTTCCGCCGGGCCACCGGGTACCAGGATTACGGCTATTACGAGTACGAATATAAATCTGACAGTAAATAAAAAAACACACCCCTCACCCTGACCCTCTCCCCAAAGGGGAGAGGGGACTGTTCGGTGCTGGATTTGGGGGATGAACGTAATGATAACCACTGGCTGCCTTTCACCCTCTCCCCTTTGGGGAGAGGGCCGGGGTGAGGGGAAAAAATGACCACACAACGCCCTTTAGTTTCAATCTATATGCCGACATGGAATCGTCAGCAGCTGGCGATCCGCGCAATCAAATCCGTCCTGCGACAGGATTACGATAACTGGGAGCTGATTATCGTTGATGACTGCTCTTCCTCGTATGAACAGCTGCAAAAGTTTGTGACTGACCTCAACGACCCGCGGGTGGTCTATACGCATAACGCCATTAACTCCGGCGCTTGTGCGGTGCGTAACCAGGCGATTATGCAGGCCAAAGGGCAGTATCTGACCGGGATCGACGACGATGACGAATGGACGCCGAACCGCCTGTCTATCTTCCTGTCGCATAAAGAGCAGCTGGTCACGCACGCTTTCCTGTACGCCAACGACTATGTCTGCCAGGGCGAGGTTTATTCGCAGCCCGCAAGTCTGCCGCTGTATCCGAAATCACCGTACTCTCGCCGCCTGTTCTACAAGCGCAACATTATTGGTAACCAGGTCTTCACCTGGGCGTGGCGATTCAAAGAGTGCCTGTTCGATACCGAACTCAAGGCCGCGCAGGATTACGATATCTTCCTGCGCATGGTGGTGGAATACGGCGAGCCGTGGAAAGTGGAAGAGGCCACGCAGATCCTGCACATCAACCACGGGGAGATGCAAATCACCTCCTCGCCGAAGAAGTTCTCCGGCTACTTCCATTTTTACCGCAAGCACAAGGACAAGTTTGACCGCGCCAGCCGTAAATATCAGCTCTTTACCCTCTATCAGATCCGCAATAAGCGCATGAACTGGCGCACGCTGCTGACGCTGCTGTCCGTGCGTAACGGCAAGCGCCTGGCTGATGGACTCCGGGGGAAATAATGTTTCTGGAAGATTGCCGCGCTAACAGCTGGAGCCTGCGTCCGTGCTGCATGGTTCTGGCGTACCGCATCGCGCACTTTTGCTCGGTGTGGCGTAAGAAAAATGTGCTGAACAATATCTGGGCGGCACCCGTGCTGGTGCTGTACCGCATCATCACCGAATGCTTTTTTGGCTATGAAATTCAGGCCGCTGCCACCATTGGCCGCCGCTTTACCATCCATCACGGCTATGCGGTGGTGATCAACAAGTTTGTGGTCGCCGGGGATGATTTCACCATTCGTCATGCGGTCACCATTGGCAACCGCGGGCCTGACAGCCTGGCCTGCCCGGTCATCGGCAATAACGTCGAGCTGGGCGCGAACGTGGTGATCGTTGGTGACATTACGATTGGTAATAACGTCACGATTGGTGCTGGCAGCGTGGTGCTGGACAGCATTCCGGATAACGCGCTGGTGGTGGGAGAAAAGGCCCGCGTGAAGGTGATTAAATGAACATTCTGCAATTTAACGTACGCCTCGCAGAAGGCGGAGCGGCAGGCGTGGCCCTGGATCTGCACCAGCGCGCGCTGCAAAAAGGACTTCAGTCTCGTTTTATTTACGGCTACGGCAAAGGCGGCAAGAAAAGCGTCAGCCACGATAACTTCCCGCAGGTGCACAAGCACACGCCGCGTCTGACCTCGATTGCCAACATTGCGCTGTTCCGCCTGTTTAACCGCGATCTGTTTGGCAACCTGAACAATCTTTACCGCACGGTTACCCGCACCACGGGCCCGGTTGTGCTGCATTTTCACGTGCTGCACAGCTACTGGCTGAATCTGGAAGAGGTGGTGGCGTTTTGCCAGAAGGTGCAGGCCCACAAGCCCGACACCCGCTTTGTCTGGACGCTGCACGATCACTGGAGCGTGACCGGCCGCTGCGCGTTTACCGACGGCTGCGAAGGCTGGAAAGATAACTGCCAGAAGTGCCCGACGTTAAGCAATTACCCGCCGGTGAAGGTGGATCGCGCGCATCAGCTGGTCGCCGGAAAGCGTCAGCTGTTCCGCGACATGCTCTCGCTCGGCTGTACGTTTATCTCCCCGAGCCAGCACGTGGCCGATGCCTTCAACAGCCTGTACGGGGTAGGGCGCTGTCAGATTATCAACAACGGCATCGACGTGGCGACGGAAGCCATTCTTGCCGATCTGACCCCGGTGGCGGAAACCGCGGGCAAACCAAAAATCGCTATCGTTGCGCATGACCTGCGTTACGACGGTAAAACCAACCAGCAGCTGGTGCGCGACATGATGGCGCTGGGTGACAAAATTGAGCTTCATACCTTCGGCAAGTTTTCACCGTTCGAAGGGGCCAACGTGGTAAACCACGGATTTGAAACCGACAAGCGCAAGCTGATGAGCGCGCTGAATGAAATGGACGCTCTGGTGTTCAGTTCCCGCGTGGATAACTACCCGCTGATCCTCTGTGAAGCGCTCTCTATCGGCGTGCCGGTGATCGCCACCCACAGCGATGCGGCGCGTGAAGTGCTGGAGAAATCCGGCGGGAAAACCTTTGCGGAGCAGGAGGTTCTGCCTCTGGTACAGCTGCCGAAGGCGCAGATTGCTGAGAGCGTTTTTGGCACTGACCTGGAATCGTTCCGCAAGCGCAGCCGCAAGGCCTACAGTGGACAACAGATGCTGGAGGAATATGTCTCGTTCTATCAGAATCTGTAGTTATCTGCTGCTGCCGCTGATCTACCTGCTGGTCAACGTCAAAATTGCCCAGCTCGGCGAAAGCTTCCCGATAACCATCGTGACCTTCTTGCCCGTTCTGCTTCTGCTGTATGTCGATAAAATCAACCTGAAGAAGCTGATGATAGCCTTAGGGTTGGGCTCGGGCCTGACGCTGTTTAACTACATCTTTGGCCAGTCGCTGGATGCCAGTAAATACGTCACGTCGACCATGCTGTTTGTTTATATTGTCATTATTATCGGTATGGTCTGGAGTATTCGGTTTAAAACTATTTCTCCGCACAATTATCGGAAAATCCTTAGGTTCTTTTATATTGCCGTTGCGCTAATTGTTATGCTTGCCGCGCTGGAGATGGCGCAAATTATTCTCACCGGCGGCAGCAGCCTGATGGAGATAATTTCGAAATATCTCATTTACAGTAACAGCTATGTATTGAACTTCATCAAGTTTGGCGGGAAGCGTACTACAGCCCTCTATTTTGAACCGGCGTTTTTCGCTCTGGCGTTAATCTCAATTTGGCTCAGCATCAAACAGTTTGGTATCAAAACCCCTAAGACCGATGCTATGATTCTTGCAGGAATTGTTCTGTCTGGATCGTTCTCAGGGGTAATGACATTTATCCTGTTTTACCTGCTGGAGTGGGCGTTCCAGTACCTGAACAAAGATGCGATTAAGAAAAAACTGCCGCTGGCGATTATCTCCCTGACGGTATTTATGGTAGGCGTGATATTTGCCTTCCCGTACATCTCAGAACGTCTGGGTGATTTGGGAACGGAAGGGTCTTCGTCCTATTATCGCATCATAGGGCCGCTGGTGATGGTGGGTTATTCCTTAACCCATATTGATGGGGTAGTAAGATTCGGCTCACTTTACGAATATGTTGCATCATTCGGAATCTTTAACGGTGCGGATGTCGGTAAAACCATAGACAATGGTCTGTATCTGTTAATTATTTATTTTTCGTGGTTCGCCGTACTGTTGACCCTGTGGTATCTGTTTAAAGTTTTCAAAATGATGATTAACGCGTTTGGTGATAACCAAAACTTTCGCGTTCAGCTTTATCTGTTTACTCCGGTGTCGCTGTTTTTTACCGGGTCAATATTTAGCCCGGAATATGCTTTCTTGATTGTCTGTCCGTTTATTCTGCGCAAGGCGCTTAATATTACGAACGTATGACGAAATGAGGTGATTTATGTTTCTTAGCGTCATTACTGTCGCTTTTCGTAATTACGAAGGGGTGGTAAAAACCTGGCGCTCGCTGCGCAACCTGGCGCGCGATCCAAGCCTCACCTTTGAGTGGATTGTGGTCGACGGCGGCTCGAACGATGGCACGGCGGAGTTTCTGGAAAAACTCAACGGTGAGTTCAACTTACGCTACATCAGCGAGAGAGATAAAGGCATCTATGATGCGATGAATAAAGGCATCAGCATGGCGCAAGGCCGTTATGCCATCTTCCTGAATTCGGGCGATATTTTCCATGATGACGTGACGCTGTTTGCCCGTCAGCTGGTTCGCCAGAAAGAGGACGCTATGTATATTGGCGATGCGCTGCTTGATTTTGGCGACGGACATAAAGTATGCCGCAGCGCGAAGCCAGGCTGGTATATCTACCACAGCTTACCGGCCAGCCATCAGGCCATTTTCTTCCCGGTAAATGGTCTGAAAAAACAGCCTTACGATTTGCAGTATAAAGTGTCTTCCGATTATGCGCTGGCAGCCAGCCTGTATAAATCAGGTTACCCGTTCCGTCGAATTAAAGGGCTGGTATCTGAATTCTCAATGGGCGGCGTGTCAACGTCTAATAATCTGGAACTGTGCCAGGACGCCAAAAATGTACAGCGTAAAATATTACGCGTGCCGGGGTTCTGGGCGGAATTGTCTTATTTATTACGCCTGCGTACCACAGGCAAAACGAAAACCTTATATAACAAAGCCTGAATATAAGGAAATGCAATGCAGGATTTAAAAGGTTTCTCCGTGCCGAAAGGCTTTCGGGGCGGGAACGGTATTAAAGTACAGCTGTGGTGGGCCGTTCAGGCAACATTATTTGCCTGGTCGCCGCAAATACTGTACCGCTGGCGTGCTTTTTTATTGCGCCTGTTTGGCGCAAAAATCGGAAAAAACGTAGTCATCCGACCTTCTGTGAAAATTACCTATCCGTGGAAATTAACGCTGGGGGATTACGCATGGGTCGGGGATGACGCGGTGTTATATACCCTGGGCGAAATTACGATTGGCGCAAATTCGGTGGTTTCACAGAAATGTTATTTGTGCACCGGCAGCCACGACTTTATGAGCCAGCATTTTGATATTACCGCTTCGCCTATTGCGATCGGTGAAAAATGCTGGCTGGCAACGGATGTTTTTGTTGCACCGGGTGTTTCTGTTGGCGATGGCACGGTAGTCGGTGCCCGCAGCAGCGTTTTTAAATCGCTACCGGCAAATAAAGTTTGCCGTGGCAACCCCGCAGTGGTGATACGCGAACGCGTTGAAACTGATTAAATTCATAAGTAGAGGAATATAAACATGTCTAAAGTCGCTCTCATCACCGGCGTTACCGGGCAGGATGGTTCTTACCTGGCAGAGTTCCTGCTGGAAAAAGGGTATGAAGTTCACGGTATTAAACGTCGTGCATCTTCTTTCAACACCGAACGTGTGGATCATATCTATCAGGATCCTCACGCGGCGAACCCGAAATTCCACCTGCACTACGGCGACCTGACCGATACCTCCAACCTGACCCGTATCCTGCAGGAAGTACAGCCGGATGAAGTCTACAACCTGGGCGCGATGAGCCACGTAGCGGTCTCCTTCGAGTCCCCGGAATACACCGCTGACGTTGATGCCATGGGTACCCTGCGTTTGCTGGAAGCTATCCGCTTCCTCGGCCTTGAGAAGAAAACCCGCTTCTACCAGGCATCCACCTCCGAGCTGTACGGTCTGGTACAGGAAATCCCGCAGAAAGAGACCACGCCGTTCTACCCGCGCTCTCCGTATGCGGTAGCAAAACTGTACGCCTACTGGATCACCGTGAACTACCGTGAATCCTACGGCATGTACGCCTGTAACGGCATTCTGTTCAACCACGAATCTCCACGTCGCGGCGAAACCTTCGTAACCCGCAAAATCACTCGCGCTATCGCCAACATCGCGCAGGGTCTGGAGTCTTGCCTGCACCTCGGCAACATGGATTCCCTGCGTGACTGGGGCCATGCCAAAGACTACGTGAAAATGCAGTGGATGATGCTGCAGCAGGAACAGCCAGAAGACTTCGTGATTGCGACCGGCGTGCAGTACTCCGTGCGTCAGTTTGTTGAAATGGCGGCGGCACAGTTGGGCATCAAACTGCGCTTCGAAGGCACCGGTGTGGAAGAGAAAGGTATCGTTGTTTCTGTGACCGGCCACGACGCGCCGGGCGTGAAGCCAGGCGATGTCATTGTGCAGGTTGACCCGCGCTACTTCCGTCCTGCGGAAGTGGAAACCCTTCTGGGCGACCCAACCAAAGCGCACGAGAAGCTGGGCTGGAAACCAGAAATCACTCTGCAGGAGATGGTTTCCGAGATGGTAGCCAAAGATCTTGAAGCAGCGAAAAAACACTCTCTGCTCAAATCTCATGGCTACGAGGTTGCCATCGCGCTGGAGTCCTGAGAATGACAAAACAACGTATTTTTGTCGCCGGTCATCGCGGAATGGTGGGTTCCGCGATTGTTCGCCAGCTGGAACAGCGCGGTGACGTCGAAGTGGTCGTCCGTTCGCGAGACGAGCTGAACCTGCTCGACAGCCGTGCGGTACAGGACTTCTTTGCTAACGAACGCATTGACCAGGTGTATCTGGCGGCGGCGAAGGTGGGCGGCATTGTCGCTAACAACACTTACCCGGCGGATTTCATCTACGAAAACATGATGATCGAGAGCAACATCATTCACGCGGCGCATCTGCACAACGTGAATAAGCTGCTGTTCCTCGGATCGTCCTGTATTTACCCGAAAATGGCGAAACAGCCGATCGCCGAAAGCGAGCTGCTGCAGGGCACGCTTGAGGCCACCAACGAGCCGTACGCGATTGCCAAGATTGCCGGGATCAAGCTGTGCGAGTCCTACAACCGTCAGTACAACCGCGACTATCGTTCGGTGATGCCGACCAACCTGTACGGACCGCACGACAACTTCCACCCGAGCAACTCGCACGTGATCCCGGCGCTGCTGCGTCGCTTCCACGAGGCGACCGCCGAGAACGCGCCGGACGTGGTGGTGTGGGGCAGCGGTACGCCGATGCGCGAGTTCCTGCACGTGGACGACATGGCTGCCGCCAGCATTCACGTGATGGAGCTGGATCGCGAGGTATGGCAGGAGAACACCGAGCCGATGCTGTCGCACATCAACGTGGGTACCGGCGTGGACTGCACCATTCGCGAGCTGGCGCAAACCATCGCGCAGGTAGTGGGCTACAAAGGCCGCGTGGTGTTTGACGCCACGAAACCGGACGGCACGCCGCGCAAGCTGCTGGACGTGACCCGTCTGCATCAGCTGGGCTGGTATCACGAGGTGTCACTGGAGCAGGGGCTGGCCAGTACCTACCAGTGGTTCCTGGAAAACCAGCACCGCTTCCGGGGGTAACGATGTTTTTAAGTCAGGAAGATTTTGCCACGGTAGTGCGTTCCACTCCGCTCATCTCAATTGATTTGATCGTGGAGAACGAACGCGGCGAGTTCTTGCTGGGGAAACGAACCAACCGTCCTGCACAGGGCTTCTGGTTCGTGCCCGGCGGGCGCGTGCAGAAGGATGAGACGCTGAGCGATGCGTTCGAGCGTCTCACTCTGGCGGAACTGGGCCTGCAGCTGCCGATGGCGGCGGGCCAGTTTTACGGGGTCTGGCAGCACTTCTATGACGATAACTTTTCAGGCACCGGGTTCACCACGCACTACATCGTTCTGGGGTTCCGCCTGAAGGTGAGTGAGGCAGACCTGCGTCTGCCTGATTCTCAGCATGACGACTACCGCTGGCAGACGCCAGAGGCACTGCTGGCCAGCGACAATGTGCACGACAACAGCCGTGCCTATTTCCTGGCCGATCGTCAGGCCGAGGTGCCGGGCATATGAAGATCCTCGTATACGGAATCAACTACTCGCCGGAATTAACCGGTATCGGGAAATATACCGGCGAGATGGTCGAGTGGATGGCGAGCCAGGGACATGACGTGCGGGTCATTACCGCGCCGCCGTACTACCCGGAGTGGAAAGTCGGGGAGCGCTACTCAAGCTGGCGCTACCGTCGCGAAGAGGGCGCAGCGACCGTCTGGCGCTGCCCGCTGTACGTCCCTAAGCAGCCCTCAACGCTGAAACGGTTACTTCATCTGGGCAGCTTTGCCCTGAGCAGTTTCTTCCCGCTGATGGCGCAGCGTCGCTGGAAGCCGGATCGCATCATCGGCGTGGTGCCGACGCTGTTCTGCACGCCGGGCATGCGCCTGCTGGGCAAACTTTCCGGCGCGCGCACCCTGCTGCACATTCAGGATTATGAAGTTGACGCCATGCTGGGCCTGGGGATGGCAGGCAAAAGCAAGGGCGGCAAGGTGGCGAAGCTCGCCAGCGCCTTTGAGCGTAGCGGGCTGCACAACGTGGACTACGTCTCGACGATCTCGCGCTCGATGATGAACAAGGCGCAGGAGAAGGGCGTCCCGGCGGACAAAGTGATCTTCTTCCCGAACTGGTCCGAAGTGGCGCGTTTCCGCGACGTGACGGAGCTGGACGCTCAGGCCCTGCGCGCGCAGCTCGGTTTGCCTGAAGATCAAAAAATCATTCTTTACTCAGGCAACATCGGCGAAAAGCAGGGGCTGGAGAGCGTGATTGAAGCGGCCCAGCTGCTGAATGAACATCCGTGGACGTTTGTGATTGTCGGGCAGGGCGGTGGAAAGGCGCGGCTGGAAAAAATGGCCGGGGAACGCGGTCTGACCAACGTGAAATTTTTCCCGCTTCAGTCTTATGAGGCGTTGCCTGCGCTGCTGAAGATGGGCGACTGCCATCTGGTAGTGCAAAAACGCGGCGCCGCGGATGCGGTGCTGCCGTCCAAGCTGACCAACATTCTGGCGGTGGGCGGCAACGCGGTGATTACGGCAGAAGCCGAAACAGAATTAGGCCAGCTGTGCGACAGCTATCCGGGAATTGCCGTGTGCGTGGAGCCGGAATCGGTCCCAGCGCTGGTAACCGGAATTGAACAGGCGCTTGCCATGCCAAAAGTGAACACGGTGGCACGTGAATATGCCGAACGCACGCTCGAGAAAGAGAACGTGCTGAGCCAATTTATTGCAGATATACGGGGATAAATCATGAGTCAAACCACTTTGTATCCGGTTGTGATGGCTGGTGGCTCTGGTAGCCGGTTGTGGCCGCTGTCCCGCGTGCTCTATCCAAAACAGTTCCTCTGCCTGAAAGGGGATCTCACCATGCTGCAGACGACGGTAAACCGTCTGCACGGCGTGGAGTGTGAAAGCCCGGTGGTGATTTGTAACGAACAGCACCGTTTTATTGTTGCCGAGCAGCTGCGCCAGCTGAACAAACTTACCGAAAACATCATCCTGGAGCCTGCCGGACGCAATACCGCGCCTGCGATCGCCCTGGCGGCGCTGGCGGCAAAACGCAGCAGCCCGGACTGTGACCCGCTGATGCTGGTCCTGGCGGCTGACCACGTCATTCAGCAGGAAGACGCATTCCGCGACGCGGTGCGTGCGGCCATTCCTTACGCGGAGAGCGGCAAGCTGGTGACCTTCGGCATCGTGCCGGATCTGCCGGAAACCGGCTATGGCTATATTCGCCGCGGCAGCGTGACGCCGGGTGAAGGCGACAGCGTGGCGTTTGACGTGGCGCAGTTTGTTGAAAAACCGAATCTGGAAACCGCGCAGGCGTATGTCGCCAGCGGTGAGTATTACTGGAACAGCGGGATGTTCCTGTTCCGCGCCGGACGCTACCTGGAAGAGCTGCGCAAATACCGCCCGGATATTCTGAACGCCTGCGAGAAAGCGATGGCGGTGGTGGACCCGGATCTCGACTTCATCCGCGTGGATGAAGAGGCGTTCCTCGCCTGCCCGGAAGAGTCCATTGACTACGCGGTGATGGAACGTACGGCGGATGCCGTCGTGGTACCGATGGATGCGGGCTGGAGCGATGTCGGCTCTTGGTCCTCCCTGTGGGAGATCAGCGCCCATACCCCGGAGGGTAACGTCCATCACGGTGATGTGATTAGCCACAAAACGGAAAACAGCTACGTTTACGCCGAATCTGGCCTGGTGACCACGGTCGGGGTGAAGGACCTGGTAGTTGTCCAGACCAAGGACGCCGTGCTGATTGCCGACCGTAACGCCGTGCAGGACGTTAAAAAAGTGGTGGAGCAGATCAAGGCCGATGGCCGTCACGAGCACCATATTCACCGTGAAGTCTACCGTCCGTGGGGGAAATATGACTCCATCGACTCCGGTGACCGCTACCAGGTCAAACGCATCACCGTTAAGCCGGGCGAGGGGTTGTCGGTGCAGATGCACCATCACCGCGCCGAGCACTGGGTGGTGGTCGCGGGTACCGCTAAAGTGACCATCGACGGTGAAGTCAAACTTCTGGGTGAAAACGAATCCATTTATATTCCGCTGGGGGCGACGCACTGTCTGGAGAACCCGGGGAAAATTCCTCTCGACTTGATTGAGGTGCGCTCCGGCTCGTATCTGGAAGAAGACGATATCGTGCGCTTCCAGGACCGCTACGGGCGGGTATAGCACTTTGGATTATGCCCGGTGGCGCTGCGCTTACCGGGCCTACGAATGACAAAAAAATCAATTTGGCCATTTAGTGGTCAGGGCCGACTGTTGCCTGAAAAAGGGGTCATCATGGAAAAATTAACCTGTTTTAAAGCCTACGATATTCGCGGCAAGCTGGGCGAAGAGCTGAATGAAGACATCGCGTGGCGTATTGGCCGCGCGTACGGCGAATATTTAAAGCCGCAGACCATCGTGCTGGGCGGCGATGTGCGTCTGACCAGTGAATCCCTGAAGCTGGCCCTGGCGAAAGGGCTGCAGGATGCGGGCGTGGACGTGCTGGATATCGGCCTTTCCGGGACCGAAGAGATTTACTTTGCCACCTTCCACCTGGGCGTGGACGGCGGGATCGAAGTGACGGCCAGCCACAATCCGATGGACTACAACGGGATGAAGCTGGTGCGCAAGGGCGCTCGCCCGATTAGCGGCGACACCGGCCTGCGCGACGTGCAGCGCCTGGCGGAAGCCAATGATTTCCCGCCGGTGAACGAGGCGAAGCGCGGTAGCTACAAAAAAATCAACCTGCAGAAAGAGTACATCGACCACCTGCTGGGCTACATCAACGTGGCGAACCTCAAGCCGTTGAAGCTGGTGATCAACTCCGGCAACGGCGCGGCCGGCCCGGTGGTGGATGCGCTGGAAGCGCGCTTTAAAGCGCTGAACGTGCCGGTGACCTTCATCAAAGTGCACAACACCCCGGACGGCAACTTCCCGAACGGTATTCCTAACCCGCTGCTGCCGGAGTGCCGCGACGATACACGCAACGCGGTGATTGAGCACGGCGCGGACATGGGCATCGCCTTTGACGGCGATTTCGACCGCTGCTTCCTGTTCGACGAGAAAGGGCAGTTCATCGAGGGCTACTACATTGTCGGCCTGCTGGCGGAAGCGTTCCTTGAGAAAAACCCGGGCGCGAAAATCATTCACGATCCGCGCCTTTCCTGGAACACCGTCGACGTGGTGTCCGCGGCAGGCGGTACGCCGGTGATGTCCAAAACCGGCCACGCCTTCATCAAAGAGCGCATGCGTGAAGAAGATGCCATTTACGGCGGCGAAATGAGCGCCCACCACTACTTCCGCGATTTTGCCTACTGCGACAGCGGGATGATCCCGTGGCTGCTGGTGACCGAGCTGCTGTGCCTGAAGGGGCAGACGCTGGGCGAGCTGGTGCGCGACCGCATGGCGGCGTTCCCGGCGAGCGGGGAGATCAACAGCAAGCTGGCGCAGCCGGCCGAGGCCATTGCCCGCGTGGAGCAGCACTTTGCGATTCACGCGCTGGAAATTGACCGTACGGACGGCATCAGCATGGCGTTCCCACAGTGGCGCTTTAACCTGCGCTCGTCCAATACCGAGCCGGTGGTGCGCCTGAACGTGGAATCTCGTGCTGACACGGCGCTGATGGAAGCCCGAACGAAGGACATTCTGGCGCTGTTGAATCAGTAATAATTGCCCCTCCCGCTGGGAGGGGGAACCGAATACAGGAACAACGATGACGAATCTAAAAAAACGCGAACGAGCGAGAACGAATGCATCGTTAATCTCTATGGTGCAGCGTTTTTCTGATATCACCATCATGGTCGGTGGATTGTGGGCGGTGTGTCGGATCGGCGGGCTGCCGTTCTTATACATGCATCTACTGATGGCACTCATTGCGCTGGTTGTGTTTCAGATGATCGGCGGAATGACGGATTTCTACCGCTCGTGGCGCGGCGTCAAAATGACCACCGAACTGATGCTGTTGCTGCAAAACTGGACCCTGAGCCTGATCTTCAGCGCCGGCCTGGTGGCGTTCAGCCATGATTTTGACAATCGCCTCGTCACCTATCTCTGCTGGTATTTGCTGACCAGCGTCGGCATGGTGGTGTGCCGTTCCCTGATCCGCTTTGGCGCGGGCTGGCTGCGTAACCGTGGCTACAATCGCCGCTTCGTTGCCGTAGCGGGCGATTTGTCGGTCGGCAAGGTGCTGCTCGACAGCTTCCGCAAAGAGCCGTGGTTAGGGTTTGAAGTGGTGGGGATTTACCACGACGCGAAGCCGGGCGGCGTGCCTGCGGACTGGGCGGGTAATTACGAACAGCTTATTGAAGACGCGAAAGCCGGCAAAATTCACAACGTCTACATCGCCATGCAGATGAAAGACGAATTCCGCATTAAGCAACTGATGCGCGAGCTGGCGGATACCACCTGTTCGGTGATCCTGATCCCGGACGTCTTTACCTTCAACATCCTTCACTCCCGTATTGAAGAGGTGAACGGCGTGCCGGTGGTGCCGCTGTACGACACGCCGCTGTCGGGCATTAACCGCGTGCTGAAACGCGCGGAAGATATCGTGCTCTCTTCACTGATCCTGCTGCTGATATCGCCTGTTCTGTGCTGCATTGCCCTGGCGGTGAAGCTGAGCTCTCCCGGCCCGGTTATCTTCCGCCAGACCCGCTACGGTATGGACGGTAAGCCGATTATGGTGTGGAAATTCCGCTCCATGAAGGTGATGGAAAACGACAAGGTGGTGACCCAGGCAACGCAGAACGATCCGCGCGTTACCCGCGTGGGCAACTTCCTGCGCCGCACCTCGCTGGACGAACTGCCGCAGTTTATCAACGTCTTCACCGGCGGGATGTCGATTGTGGGCCCGCGTCCGCACGCGGTGGCGCATAACGAGCAGTACCGCTCGCTGATTGAGGGCTACATGCTGCGCCACAAGGTGAAGCCGGGCATCACCGGTTGGGCGCAGATCAACGGCTGGCGCGGCGAAACCGACACGCTGGAAAAAATGGAAAAACGTATCGAATTCGATCTGGAGTACATCCGTGAATGGAGTATCTGGTTCGATATCAAGATTGTTTTTCTGACCATCTTCAAAGGTTTCGTGAACAAAGCGGCGTACTAAGATGAGCTTACGTGAAAAAACCATCAGCGGCGCCAAGTGGTCAGCGATGGCGACCATCGTCATCATTGGCCTCGGTCTGGTGCAGATGACCGTGCTGGCGCGCATTATTGATAATCACCAGTTCGGTCTGCTGACCGTCTCGCTGGTGATTATCGCGCTGGCCGATACGCTGTCTGATTTTGGTATTGCCAACTCGATTATCCAGCGCAAAGAGATCAGCCATCTTGAGCTGACTACGCTCTACTGGCTGAACGTTGGGCTGGGGATTTTCGTGTTCGTGCTGGTGTTCCTGCTGAGTGACACCATCGCCAGCGTGCTGCACAACCCGGATCTGGCTCCGCTGATGCGCACGCTGTCGTTTGCTTTCGTGGTGATCCCGCACGGGCAGCAGTTCCGCGCGCTGATGCAGAAAGAGCTGGAGTTCAACAAGATCGGCATGATCGAGACCAGCGCGGTTCTGGCGGGCTTTACCTTCACCGTGGTGAGCGCCCATTTCTGGCCGCTGGCGATGACCGCCATCCTCGGATACCTGGTTAACTCTGCCGTGCGTACGCTGCTGTTCGGCTACTTTGGCCGCAAGATCTACCGTCCCGGGCTGCATTTCTCTCTCGCATCCGTCTCGTCCAACCTGCGCTTTGGGGCGTGGCTGACGGCGGACAGCATCATCAACTATGTGAATACCAACCTGTCGACGCTGGTGCTGGCGCGTATTCTTGGCGCGAGCGTGGCGGGGGGCTACAACCTGGCCTACAACGTCGCGGTGGTGCCGCCGATGAAGCTGAACCCGATTATCACCCGCGTCCTGTTCCCTGCGTTTGCCAAGATTCAGGACGACACCGAGAAGCTGCGCGTTAACTTCTACAAGCTGCTTTCCGTGGTGGGGATTATCAACTTCCCGGTGCTGCTGGGGCTGATGGTGGTTTCCAGCAACTTCGTGCCGCTGGTGTTTGGTGAGAAGTGGAACGGCATCATCCCGATCCTGCAGCTGCTGTGCGTGGTGGGGCTGCTGCGCTCCGTGGGGAACCCGATTGGGTCTCTGCTGATGGCAAAAGCGCGCGTGGACATCAGCTTCAAGTTCAACGTGTTCAAAACTTTCCTGTTTATTCCGGCAATTATCGTCGGCGGGCATATGGCGGGCGCCATCGGCGTTACGCTGGGCTTCCTGCTGGTGCAGGTAGTCAATACCGTTCTGAGCTACTTCATCATGATCAAGCCGGTGCTGGGCTCCAGCTACCGTCAGTACATCCTGAGCCTGTGGCTGCCGTTCTATCTCTCATTGCCGACCCTGGCGGTGAGCTACGGCCTGGGCATCATCCTCAGCGGCCATCTGCCGCTGGCCGCGCTGCTGGCGGTGCAGGTTGCCGCGGGGGCGCTGGCGTTCGTCGTGATGATTGTGCTGTCGCGCAATGCGCTGGTGGTAGAGATGAAGCGCCAGTTTTGCCGTAACGAAAAAATGAAAACGCTGCTTCGCGCAGGCTAGTTATTTAAGAGGCCATTATGAAATTATTAATTCTTGGCAACCATACCTGCGGCAACCGTGGCGACAGCGCCATCCTGCGCGGTTTACTGGATGCAATTAACACCCTTAAGCCTGAGACCGAAGTGGACGTGATGAGCCGGTATCCGGTCAGCTCATCCTGGTTGCTGAACCGCCCGGTGATGGGTGACCCGCTCTACAGCCAGATGAAACAGCATAACAACGCCGCGGGCGTCATGGGCCGCGTGAAGAAAGTGCTGCGTCGTCGCTACCAGCACCAGGTGCTGCTTTCCCGCGTGACCGATACCGGCAAGCTGCGCAACATCGCTATCGCGCAGGGCTTTACCGATTTTGTTCGTCTGCTGTCCGGCTATGACGCCATTATTCAGGTTGGCGGATCGTTCTTCGTCGATCTCTACGGCGTGCCGCAGTTTGAGCATGCGCTCTGCACCTTTATGGCGAAAAAGCCGCTGTTTATGATCGGTCACAGCGTGGGGCCATTCCAGGATCCGCAGTTTAACCAGCTCGCAAACTACGTCTTCGGCCACTGCGACGCGCTGATCCTGCGTGAATCGGTCAGCCTCGACATGATGAAGCGCAGCGAAATTGACACGTCAAAAGTTGAGCACGGCGTGGACACCGCCTGGCTGGTGGATCACCAGAACGACGGCTTCCAGCCGAGCTACGCGGTGCAGCACTGGCTCGACGTGGCGGCGAAACAGAAAACCGTTGCTATTACTCTGCGCGAGCTGGCACCCTTCGATAAGCGTTTAGGCACGACCCAGGCGGCGTATGAGAAAGCCTTCGCCGACGTGGTGAACCGCGTGCTGGACAGCGGCTACCAGGTGCTGGCGCTTTCCACCTGCACCGGTATCGACAGCTACAACAAAGACGACCGCATGGTGGCACTGAACCTGCGCAGCCTGGTGAACGATCCGTCGCGCTATCACGTGGTGATGGACGAGCTGAACGACCTGGAGATGGGCAAGCTGCTCTCCGCATGTGACCTGACCGTCGGCACGCGCCTGCACTCCGCCATTATCTCCATGAACTTTGGCACGCCGGCCATTGCCATCAACTACGAACACAAATCAGCAGGCATCATGCAGCAGCTTGGTATGCCTGAAATGGCCGTGGATATCCGTCATCTGCTGGATGGTTCGCTGGGTTCGATGGTGGGCGACACGCTCGGCCAGCTGCCTGCGATCAATGAACGCCTGGCCGTGGCGGTGAAAGCCGAGCGCGAGAAGGGCATTGGGATGGTGAAATCGGTGCTCGATCGCGTGCGGGAGGAGAAATGAAGGTTGGTTTCTTCTTACTGAAATTTCCGCTGTCGTCTGAAACGTTTGTCCTGAACCAAATCACCGCGTTTATCGATATGGGATATGACGTGGAGATTATCGCCCTGCAAAAGGGCGATACCAAAAATACCCATGCGGCCTATACCCAGTATGGGCTGGAGGCGAAAACCCGCTGGCTGCAGGATGAACCGTCCGGGAAGCTGAGCAAGCTGCGCCACCGGGCCAGCCAGACCTTACGCGGGATCCACCGCGCGTCGACGTGGCGGGCGCTGAATGTTTCCCGCTACGGGTCTGAATCTCGCAATCTGATCCTCTCGGCCATCTGCGGACAAACGGCGCAGCCGTATCGTGCCGACGTGTTTATCGCCCACTTTGGCCCGGCGGGCGTCACCGCCGCGAAGCTGCGCGAACTGGGCGTGATCGACGGGAAAATCGCGACCATCTTCCACGGTATCGACATCTCCAGCCGCGAAGTGCTGGATCACTATACGCCGGAGTATCAGCAGCTGTTCAGGCGCGGCGATATGATGCTGCCTATCAGCGACCTGTGGGCCGGACGCCTGAAAAACATGGGATGCCCGGGAGAGAAAATTGCCGTTTCGCGTATGGGCGTGGATTTAACGCGCTTCACTCGTCGTCCTGTAAAGGTGCCGGGAAAACCGCTGCAGATCATCTCCGTTGCTCGTCTGACCGAGAAGAAAGGCCTCCATGTGGCCATTGAAGCCTGCCGCCAGCTGAAGGCGCGCGGGCTGGATTTCCACTATCGCATTCTCGGGATTGGGCCGTGGGAGCGCCGTTTACGCACGCTTATCGAACAATATCAGCTGGAAGATGTCGTGGAGATGCCGGGCTTCAAGCCAAGCCACGAGGTCAAGGCCATGCTAGATGAGGCGGATGTGTTCCTGCTGCCCTCGGTGACGGGCGCTGATGGCGATATGGAAGGTATTCCGGTGGCGCTGATGGAGGCGATGGCCGTCGGTATTCCGGTGGTCTCAACCCTGCACAGCGGGATCCCGGAGCTGATTAAGTCTGACTATTCCGGCTGGCTGGTACCGGAGAATAACGCGATGGCCCTTGCGGACCGATTAGCTGCCTTCAGCGACATCGACCAGCAGGCGCTGGAGCCCGTGCTCCAGAATGCCCGACAAAAAGTTGAAGCCGATTTTAACCAGCAGGTGATTAACCGCCAGTTAGCGAGCCTGCTTCAAACGCTGTAATGCCGAGGTTGTATGCTGAAAAAGATTACCCGACGCACTTTTATCTCTTCTCTGTCCGTTCTGGCGGCTATGCCGCTGCTGTCATCACGCAACGCGCGGGCGGCAGCCGGAAGAACGGTCTCTGTTAATCAGTATAATAACAACGACTGGATCGCCGCCTTTAAGCAAGCGTTTAATGAAGGTGACACCGTCCTGGTTCCTGCCGGGCTCACCTGCGAAAACATCAATACGGGCATTTTCATTCCAAACGGTAAAACGCTGCTGATCCGCGGGGCGTTAACCGGCAACGGGCGCGGCCGCTTTGTTTTGCAGGAAGGCAGCAAAGTGATAGGCGAAGGTGCCGGTCGCACGGAGAATATTACGCTCGACGTTCGCGGCTCTGACTGCGTCATCAAAGGGCTGGCCATGAGCGGTTTTGGCCCGGTGACGCAGATTTACATCGGCGGCAAGAAGCCCAGCGTAATGCGTAACCTGCTCATTGATAACATCAGCGTGAGTGAGGCCAACTACGCCATCCTGCGCCAGGGTTTCCACAACCAGGTGGACGGTGCACGCATCACCAACAGTAAATTTAGCCATCTGCAGGGGGATGCGATCGAGTGGAACGTCGCCATCAACGATCGCAATATCCTGATCTCCGATCATGTCATCGACAATATCAACTGCACTAACGGCAAGATCAACTGGGGTATCGGCATTGGCCTCGCCGGCAGCACCTACGATAACGACTATCCGGAAAAGCAAACCGTCAAGAACTTCGTGGTGGCGAACATCACCGGCAGCAATTGTCGCCAGCTGGTGCATGTTGAAAACGGCAAGCATTTTGTTATTCGCAATATTAAGGCCAAAAATATTACACCCGATTTCAGTAAAAAGGCGGGAATAGACAACGCCACGGTGGCTATTTATGGCTGTGATAATTTCATTATTGATAATATCGATATGGTTAATAGTGCCGGTATGTTAATCGGCTATGGGGTCATAAAAGGCGATTATTTGTCCATCCCGCAAAACTTCAAGCTCAACAATATTCACCTCGATAATCGACAGCTTGCGTATAAATTGCGCGGAATACAGATTTCATCCGGTAACGCCACCTCGTTTGTGGCGATAACCAACGTGGAAATGCAGCGTGCTACGCTGGAATTACACAACAAGCCGCAACATCTTTTTTTACGCAACATCAATGTGATGCAGGAAGCCGCTGTGGGGCCCGCTCTGAAGATCAACTTCGACCTGCGCAAGGATGTGCGGGGTAAATTCATGGCGAAAGACGAGACGTTGCTGTCACTGGCGAACATTAAAGCTGTGAATGAGAAGGGGCAAAGCTCGGTGGATATTGACCGGGTCGACCAGCAGGTGGTAAATGCGGAAAGGCTGAACTTTGCGCTTCCGCACAGATAATCGACAATTTTCTGTTTTGAGACTATTCCTGGCATAAAAGCGCAATCGAATCAGATTACATCTACAGAAATTTATGAGGTGAAGGCGTAACATTGCTCAAGGATTACGGCAAATCATGCTGGCGAAAACAGGTTTAAGAGCTATAATTCGTCAACCATTTTAAGGTGGAAGAAATAATGATTAATTTGAAAGCAGTCATTCCGGTAGCGGGCCTGGGCATGCATATGCTGCCAGCCACGAAAGCCATTCCTAAAGAGATGCTGCCGATCGTTGACAAGCCTATGATTCAGTACATTGTCGACGAGATTGTTGCTGCAGGGATCAAAGAAATCGTCCTGGTTACGCACTCGTCCAAGAATGCGGTAGAAAACCACTTCGACACCTCTTACGAACTCGAAGCGCTGCTTGAGCAGCGCGTCAAACGCCAGCTGCTGGCGGAAGTACAGTCTATTTGTCCGCCGGGCGTGACCATCATGAACGTGCGCCAGGCGCAGCCGCTGGGTCTGGGTCACTCTATTCTGTGTGCCCGTCCGGTTGTGGGTGACAATCCGTTTATCGTTGTGCTGCCGGATATCATTCTGGACACCGCCACAGCCGATCCACTGCGTTACAACCTGGCGGCTATGGTCGCGCGTTTTAACGAGACGGGTCGTAGTCAGGTTCTGGCTAAGCGCATGGAAGGTGACCTGTCTGAATACTCTGTTATCCAGACGAAAGAAGCGCTGGAATCGGACGGTCAGGTGAGCCGCATTGTTGAGTTCATCGAAAAACCGGATCAGCCACAAACGCTGGATTCCGATCTGATGGCGGTTGGTCGCTATGTTCTTAATGCTGATATCTGGGCTGAGCTGGAAAAAACGAAGCCCGGTGCCTGGGAACGTATTCAGCTGACCGATGCGATCGCTGAACTGGCGAAAAAACAGTCTGTTGACGCGATGTTGATGACGGGCGACAGCTATGACTGCGGCAAAAAAATGGGGTATATGCAGGCGTTTGTGAACTACGGACTGCGTAACGTGAAGGAAGGGCAGAAGTTCCGCGAAAGGATTACGAAACTGCTCGAATCACATGATTAAACGGCAATTTTGAATACACAGTAAAACAGGAGACTACCCTGAATTTCAGGGTGGTCTTTTGTCCTATTTAAAGTATATAAAAGCATTTTCAAATTTTGGCAATCAATGAGCCAAAATCATATTATCTCTCTCTCCTGCATGTGGTCGGTATCCGCAGGATGAGAAATTCAATTTCGATTATTGCTTCTGGTAGCCTAAGCCAGGGGCGGTAGCGTGCCTTTTTTACACACAAATCAGTATTGAGCAAAGCAGGAGAAGAAGGATGTTACTTCCAGTGGTGATCGCAGGAGGAACAGGGAGCCGGCTATGGCCGATGTCTCGCGAGTTGCAGCCCAAGCAATTTCTGTCATTCCATCAGGGGGGATCAATGCTTCAAAATACGATCTCTCGTTTGGACGGGCTCAATGTGACAAATCCCATCGTTATCTGTAATGAAGATCATCGTTTTCTGGTGGCAGAACAGCTAAGGCAAATGCACAAACTTGCCGGGAACATCATTCTTGAACCTGTAGGACGCAATACTGCTCCAGCGATAACACTGGCTGCACTGCATGCGATTAGCGCAGGTGAAGATCCTGTCATGCTCATTTTGGCAGCGGATCATCTCATTTCAGATAACGCAGCATTTCATACTGTCATCACCGACGCGATCCCCTTTGCCGAAGATGGAAAACTCGTCACCTTTGGTATCGTCCCCACCCAACCTGAAACGGGATATGGTTACATCCAGCGTGGCGAAGAACAGCATGCTGGCAACGCAACGGCCTGGAAAATCAAAAGATTCGTTGAAAAACCCGATAAAGCGACCGCTGTTTCCTATCTTGAAAGCAAAGAATACCTCTGGAACAGCGGGATGTTTATGTTCCGGGCCTCTGCGTATCTGAATGAAGTGGCTAAATTTTGCCCATCAATACTTGACGCCTGCAAGAATGCAATGCAGCAACCTGTCAACGACCTCGATTTTATTAAACTCAATAAAGATATCTTTACGGAATGCCCGTCCGACTCTATCGACTATGCCGTAATGGAGCATACGGAATTAGGGATCGTAACTGCAATGGATGCAGGCTGGAATGATGTTGGCTCATGGTCGGCTCTGTGGGAAACATCAACCCATGATACTAATGGAAACGCATTGATTGGGGATGTATTCACTCATAATACACGCTCATGCTATATCCGCAGCGAAGATAAATTAACGGCTGCGTTGGGATTAGACGATCTTATTATCGTCAATACCAGAGATGCGCTGCTTGTCTCTCATAAAAATAGTGTTCAGGATGTCAAAGTCATAGTTGAACATCTGAAGGCAAATTCGAGAAGTGAATGTCGCGAGCATACGACTCGCTATATGCCCTGGGGACATGTTGAAACATTGGTTCGCGATGCACGTTATAAAGTTAATCGTGTAACCATTATTCCTGGCGGCGAGCTTTCACTACAATTGCATCATCACCGACTGGAACACTGGGTTGTCTTAACCGGTACGGCATTGATTGGTGTAGAGGATGAAGTGGTTTACCTGACTGAAAATGAATCGACAACTATTCCTGTTGGCAAAAAACATCGACTTTCAAACCCCGGGAAAATTAATCTTGAGGTTCTGGAAATTCAGTTTGGTAGCTATTTGGGTGACGATGACGTAGTAAGGATTTCATAATGGAAGATAAAAATAATAAAAAGTTAACATGCTTCAAAGCCTATGATATTCGTGGGAAACTTGGCGAAGAACTTAATGAAGATATCGCCTGGCGTATCGGGCGAGCTTATGCGCAGTGCTTAGCTCCAAAGCAGGTAGTGGTTGGCGGTGATGTTCGTTTAACTAGCGAATCATTAAAACTGGCGCTTGCAGAGGGCTTGATGGATGGGGGATGCGATGTTCTTGATATTGGGTTGTCAGGGACTGAAGAGATCTATTTTGCGACATTCTTCCTTAATGTAGACGGTGGAATTGAAGTTACCGCAAGCCATAACCCAATAGATTATAACGGGATGAAACTGGTTCGCAGAGGCGCGCGTCCTGTGAGTGGTGACACTGGCCTAAAAGATATTCAAGCGTTAGCTAAAGAAAACAAATTTACGTCCAGCAAGACCAAGGGAAGTTATAAGAAAATTAATATCCTGGACGCTTATGTTGACCATCTGCTGGGATATGTCAATCTTGATAATTTCCGCATCAAACCGTTGAAGTTGGTTATCAATTCCGGTAATGGTGCTGCGGGTCATGTTATTGATGAAATAGAATCACGATTCAAAGCAGCGGGCCTCCCTGTTGAGTTTGTCAAAGTTCATAATGAACCCGATGGCACATTTCCACACGGTATACCAAACCCACTACTGCCTGAAGCACGACAGGATACTGCAAACGTTGTGTTAGAAACTCAGGCCAATATGGGCATTGCCTTTGATGGTGATTTTGATCGCTGTTTCTTGTTTGATGAGCATGCCAATTTTATTGAAGGCTATTATATTGTTGGTTTGTTAGCTGAAGCATTTCTTAAGAAAGAGCCCGGTGCAAAAATTATCCATGATCCACGCTTAACATGGAATACCATCGATATAGTTGAAAGCGCTGGCGGCATACCCGTTCTGTCGAAAACAGGCCATGCTTTCATTAAAGAACGTATGCGCATAGAAAATGCGGTGTACGGTGGCGAGATGAGCGCCCACCACTATTTCCGTGAGTTTGCTTATTGCGACAGCGGTATGATTCCGTGGCTCCTGGTTGCAGAACTTGTCCTGACGTCAGGTTCTTCGCTGGGAGAACTCGTTAAATCGCGCATCGCAAGATTCCCCGTCTCGGGAGAGATCAATCGTAAGGTAGAGAATGCAGTCGAGCTTATTGCTGATATTGAAGCCCGCTATTCTCCTCAAGCTATCAATATTGACTATACCGATGGTTTGAGCATGTCATTTGCTGACTGGCGTTTTAATATCCGTACGTCTAATACTGAACCGTTGCTCCGTCTCAACGTTGAGACGGATGCTGACGAAGAATTAATGATAACGAAACGAGATGAGCTGTTAGAACTGATTAATAGCTGATTCTGATTTGCTTAATCGCGTGGGAAAAATTAATGATAGAAGTTTTATTAGCGGCGTTAGGTTTAATTTTATTTTTTATTTTCCTCACGCTTTCATTACAATTCAGACTGCTGCTGGTTCTGATTTGCAGCGTTCCGCAATTATATTTAGTCCAACTGGGTGGGGCGGATGTCCCACTTGCTTTTTTACTCCCAGCACTGCTTCTCCCTGAGTTTTTAAAGAATGCGAACCGGTTTTTAGCTAAACCTGCAATTTTGTCTTTAATTGGTCTGATCTGTATTAGTACAATCAGTCTCGCGTGGTCAGAAGAAAAATCAATGGGTATACGCGATATCGCGTATCTTATAGAGTTTATAGTAATTGCAAATGCCGTTTACGTATTGTGGCTGAAAAATAAGCAGGCACTGTATAAAGTTATTAATGCCATGCTTTTTGTTATCTGTCTTCAGGCAGTAACAGTTATCCTTTTCAGACTAAATGAAACATTAGAATTATCTATCGTTCTCTCTCCCGTAAGTAAGTATTTGATGGGCATGAATACGCTACAGGGATTGCTGGATGGGGCCAGGAATAACTTCTACGATCCTGTAAAAGCAGGAGGCGTATTATTCGTCAATGCGAATGCGGCGGCTTGCTACGCAGGCGTCTCATCATTTATGGCCTGGGGAATCTATAAAGCGCTCAACTCGAAGCTAACGCTGTTGATGGCCATTTTATTATGGGTAACAGTTTTCTTTACAGGCTCTAAAGCAGGCGTTCTTTTTGCGGTACTTATTCCTGTGTTCATTTTCTACCTGAAACTTCAGCGGCAAACAAAGATCGTTGTGGGTTCGGTCGGTGCCTCGTTCGCTATTGCGCTTATCGCGATTAGCATGATATCCAGCATTGCTGAACAGAGCGGTTTTTTGCAAGAATCGACTAATACTGCAGAAACACGCTATGAAATCTGGAACTATGCATTCAATGCCTTTTTGAACAATCCGCTGATGGGGCAGGGCTTTGGTGGCTGGGAAATTGACTATAGCAAGCATACGGATTATTTCCTGCCTCCACACAATACCTTGATCTATCTTTGGTCCAAGTCTGGGATCATCGCTTCGCTTATGGGGCTGAGTTTCATTCTGACAAGTATTGGTGTTGCATTTCGTGCAGTCAAAAATATCAATCCAGAAGCGAAGAATCTCGGTTTCTCTTTATTAATGATTCTTGCATGGCAATTTGCTCACGGCTTTGGTGAAAACTTTGGTCTGATCGGTGAACAGCATCAGATGGTAATAATGGCAGTAATGCTTGGGTTATGTATGGCAGGAAACATATCGATGGCCCGGGAGAGTAAGGGACAACAATGAAAACAGTCGGTATTTTTCGCAATCAGCTATTTAAAGGTTCTGAAGTTTTTATACAGCAGCAGGCCGAAGCCATTAAGAATTATAACAAGTGTTATATCGGCAGACGCATGATTGGTAAAAAACCTGAAGGTGCCACTGCGTGCGTGCTTAATCCCAACGGTGATATACGTGGCAGGATGGCTGAGTTGCTTAATGCTGTAACAACCTCTGCACAGCCATACCACACAGCACTACGCAATCAACCTTTAGATCTCATCCATGCACATTTTGCGATAGACGGTCTTTACGCCCTTTCGCTGGCGCAGCGAAAAAACATTCCTCTGGTGACAACGCTACACGGCTTTGATGTGACGGTGAGCAATCAAGATTTACTTAAATCTCGTTCGCCCGCATGGATTAACTACCTTATCCATCAGCACAAAGTCAAAAAAGAGGGCGATAAATTCATCTGTGTCTCCAATTTTATCGCGCAGCAAGCAATCAAAAATGGTTTCCCTGAAGATAAGCTAGTTCAGCACTACATTGGCATTGATGTTGATAAATACCAACCTCGCGACCAACGTGACGATCAGGGCATTATTTTACATGTGGCAAGACTGGTAGAGAAAAAAGGAACCGCCATCCTGATTAAAGCGCTAAAGCATGTCCAAAAAACATGTGCAGATGCGAGATTAGTGGTTATTGGAGAGGGGCCACTGCTAGCCGAATTAAAAACGCAGGTGAGCGCATTAGGTCTTGAACATAATGTCACGTTTACCGGTGCGCTGCCCCATCAGGACGTTATGGCATGGATGCGTAAGGCCAGTATGCTGATATTGCCGAGCATCACGGCGAAAACGGGTGATGCTGAAGGGCTGGGAATGGTACTCCTGGAAGCCGCCGTAACGGGGGTTCCTGTTATTGGCACGCATCATGGTGGTATCCCGGAGGCGATTATTGATGAGCGAACCGGCTTTTTAGTGACGGAACGCGATGATAAGCAGCTGGCAGAGCGAATTTCTTACTTGCTCAATAATGGCGAAGAGCGATTTAACATGGGCAGGAATGCGCGTGAATTTATCTGCGAGAAATTCAATCTATCAACACAAACGTTAAAATTAGAAAAAATATATCAGGAACTGATTCATGGCTGAACAAGTACTCATTTTTGCACGCTCCCTCCCATTCCATCATCTGGGAGGTATGGAAGTTGTTGCATGGGATCTTGCTGTTCAGCTGCAGGTCACTGGGTTTGATGTAAAGGTCATCACGACGGATTTTGATGCTGAAACTGTACCGTCAGAGCATTATCCAGAAATTATTAAAATTAAAAACATTCCTAAAGCACAATATTCACCCGGCTGGTGGACTGAGACTGAAAAACTGATAGCAGGGTGGGATCATAAAGAAAATGTCAGTGCGGTTATCAGTATCAGTGCCGGAGCTTTCAGCACTTTAAAATATAAGCCTGGCTTCCCCAACGCAAAGTTTATCATGCAGGCACATGGAACCTCAGTGGGGGAATTGTTATCAAAGTTAAAAACCCGCCAGATAAAAAAAGTATTATCAAGCGTGAAGAACGTTATGGGTTTCTATTCCGATGCTAAGCACTATAGACATTTCGACCGGATCGTAGCTGTTGGTGATGCTGTCAGTAAAGATTTAACCAGCTTCCCGACAAATATGATTTGTGAGAGCAACAAAGTGGTGAAGATCGAAAACGGCATTGATGAGCATCTGTTTTCTGACGCCACAACAAACAAAGACGTCCTGCGTGAACAATTGAATATAGCACCGGAGTCATTGGTTTTCTTATCGGCATCTCGGTTGCATGAACAAAAAGGTGTGGATAAAAATATCGAGCTGTTTTCTCAAGTAAAAAACTCCAGACCCAACTCAAAACTCCTTATTTGTGGAGACGGGCCTTATGAACCGCAATTAAGAAAGAAAGTGAATGATCTTGGTATGGAGCGTGATGTTATTTTTATGGGCGCTAAAACCCGAGCGCAGTTAGCTAATCTCATGCAATGTGCCGATATATTTTTATTTCTCACAAAGAGAGTTGAGGGTTTACCTTTAAATGTGCTTGAAGCTATGAGCGCTGGACTGCCATTGATTATTTCTGAGCACCTTACGTTTAGCGCCGGTCCGAAGATATTTAAATGCAACCCAAACGATATTCCCACAAATAAAGTACAGAGTTTTATTGATGACGTCACCCGGTTACAGCGGGAATCCTATATACCCGTTAAAAACACCTTGAGCTATTCAGTGGGTGAGTACATTTCATTGTTTAAAAGATCATCTAAATGAAAAAAGCTATAAGCCAGTTACTTGGCGGAAACATGCTATCAAAAGTTCTGGGGTTGCTCAGGGAAATTTTGATGGCAAAATTTTTTGGTACCGGGGATATCAATGGGGCATACCGCATAGCTCAGACTGGCACCCTGGTTCCAATTAATTTCATGACAAGTGATAGCCTGAACTCTGCATTTATCCCGCTATATAAAAAATATCTAACAGAAAATGAATTTCGGGCATCAACTTTCAAGTTGTGCATGTTTTTATTTTTTGCTGTTATCTCGCTGTTGCTATTCTTTGTATTATTCTTTTTATCAGATTATTGGGTGGGCATTATGGCGCCGGGCATTAATGGCAATGCCCGCGAAATGACCAATGAATTGTTCAAAATAATGGCAATTTGCTGTCCGTTTTATCTGTGTTCAGGTCTGATTAATTACATATCAATGGCACATGGTGACTACAAACCCATGTCTATGAGAGCGTCCATCCAGAATGTTGGTATGCTTCTGGGGGTTGTCGCTGCCTGGTATTATAATAATTATCTGCTGCTGGCATGGGGATTCACCGGTAGCTACATTGCTTTTAGTATCTGGGCGGTATTGAGGGCACGCAAAGAGCATATTCTTAACCTTCCTGAACGGTTTGATATGTCTGAAGTTAAGCAGGTGATGAACAGTTTCTGGATTACTCTGCGGCCACTTCTTCTGCTACCTTTGATTCTGCAGGGAAATATCACGCTTGAGAGAGCGCTTGCATCGTTAATTAGCATAGATGTTGTTTCTGCTCTGGACTACGCGCGCTTTATTACCGACACGGTCACCTTTATCCTGTCTGTGCCTATTGCCTTTGCCGGACTGCCTATCTGGTCCTCGCAATCTCCTGAAGTCGTGCGAGAGAAAGTGACAACTATTTATAATTGGTTAGCACTTCTCTCGATGAATATGTCTTTCTTTATCTTCGTTTATGCGAAGGATATTGTCGTTTTACTCTTTATGAGGGGCGAGTTTAATGCTCACTCAGTGGCGGTCACTACCGATATTATTCAGGGCATGTGCATAGGTCTCTGGGCTCAGGTTATTGGATATATATTCATCAAGGCCTTGAGTGCTCATCTGAATAATAAACACGTGCTGATTGTCATGATCGTTGCCTTGCTGGGGAATGCGCTGGTTAACCTGGCGACCTATAAGGTTTGGGGGGCGTTTGGTCTCGGCATAGGTAACTCGATATACGGCCTGGTCATGTTTGTATGCAGTGCATGGTATCTAAAAATTGCAAAAGACCTTATACCTGCGGCACTGAGGATTGCGCCGGGCCTGATTATCTACAGTGGGTTCATTATGGTATTAGGGCATGTTGTCACTGAACCATCCAGTGTGCTTATCAGATTGCTGGTCGACGGTTCACTCTTCGTCACGTTCGCAATTTTGTGGGCCATGTTATTCCCAATGTATCGAAATGGTATTAAAGGGATTTTCATAAAAAAGGGACTGAGATAACGTAATAATATTATGAAAAATAATACTGACATTAAAGATATCGTCGTCTTGTCGACCGCAGACTGGGATAATCCATTCTGGACAAACAAGCAACATGTTGCGGTAGAACTGGCCAACCGCGGTCACCGCGTACTCTATATCGAGTCGCTGGGACTGCGCAGGCCAAGTGTAAATAAGAAAGACCTTTCGCGTATCTTTCGCAGGATTGTTAAAGCGATTAAAGCGCCGAGAAAAGTAAGAGATAATATTTGGGTTTGGTCGCCAATCTCAATTCCGTTTAACAACTATGCGTTCGTTCGCAGGCTCAATAAGTTCATCTTGAGCAGCGCCCTCAAGTTCTGGTGCTGGCGCCTGAAGTTTAAAGACGAAACGCTCTGGACCTATAACCCGCTCACCACGCGCTTTCTTGAACCCAGTGATTTCCAGTATGTTGTGTATCATTGCGTTGACGAAATCAAAGCGCAACCCGGTATGCCTGTAGACATTCTTCAGAATGCTGAGGAAGAGCTCGTTCGACGTGCGGACATCACTTTCGTTACCTCGTTGACCTTGCTTAAGTCGCGTGAGCAGTGGAGTGATGAAGTCTATTATTTTTCGAATGTTGCCGACTATAACCATTTTTCCACTGCGCTGGATGACGATTTACCTTTGCCGTCCGATCTTCACGCCATTCCGGAGCCACGCATCGGTTTTATTGGCGCCATCAGCGGTTATAAAGTCAACTTCTCGCTGCTGGAAGAGATTGCGGAAGCGCATCCTGAATGGTCTATCGTGATGATAGGTGACGTTGGTGAGGGCGATCCGAATACGGATGCAACACAGTTGACCCGCCATAAAAACATTCACTTAATCGGTCCACGCGCTTATCAGCAATTACCGGCTTATTTGAAGGGATTTACCGCAACTTTGCTGCCAAATAATTTAAATGAATACACGGCATCCATGTTCCCGATGAAATTCTTCGAGTATCTGGCAGCGGGTAAAGCAGTGGTTAGCGTTGATTTAGCATCGTTATGTGATTTCAGGGATTATGTGCGAATTGCCCACACGTCGACCGAATTTATTTCGGCACTGGAAGATATTACTTCAGGTCAGCGAATTTCTGTTGAGAAGTGTCAGGAACTTGCACAAGAGTATACTTACCAGTCGCGTACTGAAAAAATGTTTAAGTTAATTGATGAGAAGCGTAATGAAAGTAGCAATCGTTCATGAGTGGCTGAGTTCCTATGCAGGTTCTGAAAAGGTAGTTGAGCAAATCCTTCGTTGCTATCCTGATGCGGATATTTATGCGGTTTGTGACTTTTTAAAACCTAAAGACCGACATTTTCTAAACAATAAAAAAGTCAATACGACCTTTATACAGCGCTTACCTTTTGCAGCGAAAAAATTTCAGTCCTACCTGCCGCTCATGCCGCTGGCGATCGAGCAACTCGATATGTCGGCTTATGACGTGGTGATATCGAGCAGCCATGCGGTATCTAAAGGCGTAATAACGGGTCCAGACCAGATTCATATTTCTTACGTGCATTCGCCTATCCGTTATGCGTGGGATTTCCAGCATCAGTACTTACGTGAATCTGGCTTGAATAAAGGGCTGAAGGGATGGCTTGCTAAGTATCTTCTGCACAAAATTCGTATCTGGGACTATCGTACGTCTGCAGGGGTAAATCATTTCATCGGTAATTCCCAGTTTATTGCTCGCCGAATCAATAAAGTTTACGGCAGGCAAGCAGATGTCATATATCCACCCGTGAACACGGATAAATTTGAGTTTAGCGACAGTAAAGAGGATTTCTACCTGGCAGCTTGCCGCATGGTTCCCTATAAGCGTGTCGATCTTATCGTTAGCGCCTTTGCCAAAATGCCCGATAAAAAATTGGTTGTTATCGGTGACGGCTCAGAAATGGATAAAATTAAGCAACTGGCGACTGACAACGTTACGTTGCTGGGCTATCAGGACGATGCCGCGCTTGTTGATTACATGAAGCGTGCTAAGGCCTATGTATTCGCAGCGGAAGAAGACTTCGGTATTTCCCCGGTCGAAGCGCAGGCAAGCGGCACGCCTGTGATCACCTATGGAAAGGGAGGGTGCCTGGAAACGGTTAAACCTCTCGGAAGCGAGAAGCCAACCGGTCTGTTCTTCTTTGAACAAACCGCTGAGGCTATCTGCGATGCCGTTGAAACGTTTGAAAAGCATGCGGGCGAGATTAATCCGCAGGATTGTCGGGAACATGCTCTGACATTCTCAGAGCAACGATTCCGTGAAGAGATTATCAACTTCGTTGATAAAGCGTGGTCGCAATATTCTGAGTCATTGATAAATACTCAGGCTGCGCGCGTGCAGAACAATTATACTCATCCAGGAAAATAATGACCACGGCATAAATCTTGGGATTTATGCCAGGGAATAAATAATGAAAAGTAGCGTATTTCAAGATCAAAAGAAAGAATTTGTTTGTCGCATAGCTTTGATGCTTTCGGATTTTTTCTGGTTAAATATCTCTTTAGGGCTTTCATTTTTAACCATCATGTTCTTCATTGGTGATTTGAATACCTTCATGCCATTGGTTCAGATGGACGTTCGTCTTCTGTCGCATCTTGTTCTGACAACATTATGTGTACTTTGGTTTGGCGTCCGTTTACGCCATTACGCACAGAAAAAACCATTCTGGTCTGAGCTGAAAGAGACACTACGAACTATTGTCATTTTTTCTATTTTTGACCTTGCCCTGGTTGCATTCTCAAAATGGCATTTCTCTCGGTATATTTGGGCCTATTGCTGGATATATGCCATCATTATGGTTCCGGTTTCGCGAGAACTAACAAAAGTTTTGCTTAATAAACTTGGCTACTGGAAGAAGCGCACTGTCATATTAGGTTCTGGACGTAATGCCCGTGAGGCATATTTCGCACTCCAAAGCCACGAAGTATCTGGTTTTAAAATTGATGCCTTCTGTGATTTTGATGCAACAGCGGATACTCTGGAAGAGTGCCCTATTGTTAAAGATGAAAAGACTCTCTTAACTCACTACAATGCTTTTTCTACACAGTTCGTTGTCGCCTGTGATTTTGATGAAAAAGATAAATTTGAGAACTGGCTACGTTTCCTTGCCAGACATAAATGCCGTAATGTCATTATTATTCCTTCTCTGCGAGGATTCCCGCTTTACGGCACCAGCATGTCCTTCATTTTTAGCCATGAAGTCTTGCTGCTGCAGGTCCACAACAACCTCGCTAAACTGACATCACGTTTTATTAAACGTACTTTCGATATTGTTTGTACGTCAGCTATTCTTTTGCTCTCCTCCCCGCTGTTTGTCTATCTCTGGTACAAAGTATCACGCGATGGCGGCCCGGCAATCTATGCCCATAGCAGGATAGGGCGACGTGGAGAGTCATTTGACTGCTACAAATTCCGCTCTATGGATATTAACTCAAAAGAAATACTGGCGGAATTACTTGAGAATGATCCTGAAGCCCGTGCCGAATGGGAAAAAGATTTCAAACTCAAGAACGATCCACGTATTACGGCTATCGGCCGGTTTATTCGTAAAACAAGCCTTGATGAACTTCCACAGTTATTTAATGTGCTCAAAGGTGAGATGAGTCTTGTTGGTCCTCGCCCGGTGATTCAGGAAGAGTTAGAACGCTATGCGGATGATGTCGATTATTACCTGATGGTGAAGCCAGGTATGACGGGATTATGGCAGGTAAGCGGTCGTAATGATGTCGATTATACTACCCGCGTTTATTTTGACTCGTGGTATGTTAAAAACTGGTCATTATGGAATGATATCGTAATCTTGTTCAAAACAGTGAATGTTGTCCTGTTCAGAAAAGGCGCTTACTGAATTTAATAGTATCTTAGTTAATAAACGTAATGCTGTCTGTCTTAGCCAGAAATAGTGAAGGGAATATGAAAATACTCGTAACAGGTGGAGCAGGTTTTATCGGATCTGCCGTCGTCCGTCATATTATTAATCATACGCAGGATACGGTCTGCGTTGTTGATTGTTTGACCTACGCGGGCAACCTAGAGTCCCTGGCATCCGTTGAAAAGAGTTCCCGTTATTCATTTTCGCGTACTGATATCACGGATGCTGTGGGTATAAGCGCTCTGTTCCGCGAGTTTAAGCCGGATATTGTCATGCATCTGGCTGCAGAAAGCCATGTTGATCGCTCTATTGATGGTCCGGCTGCGTTTATCCAGACCAACGTGATAGGTACGTTCACGTTGCTTGAAGCCGCGCGTCAGCATTATTCAATTCTTGATGATAAGAAAAAAGCAGGATTCCGGTTCCACCATATTTCTACCGACGAAGTCTTTGGCGACCTTCACGACAGTGAGGGCTTGTTCAATGAAGAGAGCGCATATGCGCCGAGCAGTCCTTACTCCGCTTCTAAAGCGGGAAGCGATCATTTGGCTCGAGCGTGGAACCGGACTTATGGTCTGCCTGTTATCATCACAAACTGTTCCAATAACTATGGGCCATATCATTTCCCGGAAAAGTTGATCCCGCTGATCATACTAAACGCCCTGGCGGGAAAACCTCTGCCGGTATACGGTAACGGAGAACAGGTGCGTGACTGGTTGTACGTAGAGGATCATGCCCGAGCACTGTACAAAGTGGCGACGGAAGGGAAAACCGGCGAAACGTACTGTATCGGCGGCCACAATGAGCGTAGAAACATTGATGTTGTTAAAACAGTGTGTTCAATTCTCGATAGCATCATAGTGAACAAACCGGCCAATATAAACAGTTTTGCCGACCTGATTACCTTTGTGGAAGACCGACCGGGGCACGATCTTCGCTATGCGATTGATGCCAGTAAGATTGAACGCGAACTCGGATGGGTCCCTCAGGAAACGTTCGAAAGTGGTATTGAGAAGACCATCAAATGGTATCTCTCCAATGAAAGATGGTGGCAACGTGTGCTTGATGGATCTTATGCCGGTGAACGACTCGGGCTGAATAAATAATCGAGGTATAAGTAATGAAAGGAATTGTTTTAGCAGGTGGGTCAGGCACGCGTCTTTATCCCATTACGCAAGGTGTCTCTAAACAATTGCTCCCAATTTACGACAAACCGATGATTTTCTATCCCGTTTCTGTCCTGATGCTGGCCGGAATTCGCGATATTTTAATCATTACCACCCCGGAGGATATGCCCGCCTTTCAGCGTTTGATGAAAGACGGCTCCCAGTTCGGCGTGAATTTCACCTATGCAGTGCAACCCTCGCCCGATGGCCTGGCTCAGGCATTTATCATCGGTGAGAAGTTCGTGGGGAATGACCCCTGTGCTTTAGTTCTTGGCGACAATATCTTCTTTGGTCACGGTTTCAGTAAGAAACTGGAAGACGCGGCCAGTAAAACGTCCGGGGCAACGGTGTTCGGTTATCAGGTGCAGGATCCTGAGCGATTCGGTGTCGTTGAATTTGATGAGCATTACAAAGCCTTGTCTATTGAAGAAAAACCGCTGAAGCCAAAATCTAACTGGGCGGTTACAGGGCTCTACTTCTACGATAACAACGTACTGGAGATGGCGAAAGAGGTGAAGCCTTCGGCGCGGGGTGAACTGGAAATTACGACCCTGAATCAAATGTATCTGCAGCGTGAAGAGCTGGACGTACAGCTTTTGGGACGTGGGTTTGCCTGGCTTGATACCGGGAACCACGACAGCCTGATAGAGGCTTCTCAGTACATCCACACGATTGAAAAGCGGCAGGGAATGAAGGTGGCTTGCCTGGAAGAGATTGCGTTCCGTAAGAAATGGTTAACTGCAGAAGAGATCTCCGCTCAGGCAGAGAAACTCAAGAAAACGGCTTATGGTCAATATCTCGCGATGTTGATTAAAGAATAAAGGGTAATTGCTTACTTATTTACCCATTGCATTTCGTTGCAAACGTAAGCGCACCAAAGGCTATCCACAAGTAGCTGGCTTGAGTTAACATCATAGATACATTCAAACTGCATTGCATCGCAGTGATTATCCCCAAGACAGGAGTATGTAATGTCCAAGCAACAGATCGGCGTTGTCGGTATGGCAGTGATGGGGCGCAACCTGGCGCTCAACATCGAAAGCCGCGGTTATACCGTCTCCGTATTCAACCGCTCCCGTGATAAGACCGAAGAAGTCATCGCTGAGAATCCAGGTAAGAAACTGGTTCCTTTCTATACGGTTAAAGAGTTCGTTGAGTCTCTGGAAACACCTCGTCGTATCCTGTTAATGGTGAAAGCGGGCGCAGGTACCGATGCAGCTATCGACTCCCTGAAACCATATCTGGATAAAGGCGACATCATTATTGATGGCGGTAACACCTTCTTCCAGGACACCATTCGTCGTAATCGTGAGCTGTCTGCTGAAGGCTTCAACTTTATCGGTACCGGTGTTTCCGGTGGTGAAGAGGGGGCTCTGAAAGGCCCATCCATCATGCCTGGCGGTCAGAAAGATGCGTACGAACTGGTTGCGCCTATCCTGACCAAAATCGCAGCCGTCGCTGAAGACGGTGAGCCGTGTGTAACCTACATCGGTGCAGACGGTGCGGGTCACTATGTGAAAATGGTGCACAACGGCATCGAATACGGCGACATGCAGCTCATCGCTGAAGCTTACTCCCTGCTGAAAGGCGGCCTGAACCTTTCCAATGAAGAACTCGCTGAGACTTTCACCGAGTGGAACAAAGGCGAGCTGAACAGCTATCTGATCGACATCACCAAAGATATCTTCACGAAAAAAGATGAAGAGGGTAAATACCTGGTTGATGTGATTCTGGATGAGGCCGCGAACAAAGGTACCGGTAAATGGACCAGCCAGAGCTCTCTGGATCTGGGCGAACCGCTGTCTCTGATCACCGAATCTGTCTTCGCGCGTTATATCTCTTCCCTGAAAGAGCAGCGCGTCGCGGCATCTAAAGTGCTGTCTGGCCCACAGGCTAAACCAGCAGGTGATAAAGCCGAGTTCGTTGAGAAAGTGCGCCGTGCCCTGTACCTGGGTAAAATCGTTTCTTACGCGCAGGGCTTCTCTCAGCTGCGCGCGGCGTCAGATGAGAACAACTGGGATCTGAACTACGGTGAAATCGCGAAGATCTTCCGCGCGGGTTGCATCATTCGTGCGCAGTTCCTGCAGAAAATCACCGATGCCTATGCTGAAAACGCCGGTATCGCTAACCTGCTGCTGGCACCGTACTTCAAGAAAATTGCGGACGAATATCAGCAGGCGCTGCGTGACGTGGTTGCCTACGCTGTCCAGAACGGCATCCCTGTTCCGACCTTCTCTGCTGCGGTGGCCTACTATGACAGCTACCGTGCTGCAGTATTGCCAGCGAACCTGATTCAGGCACAGCGTGATTACTTCGGTGCGCATACTTATAAACGCACCGATAAAGAAGGTGTATTCCATACCGAATGGCTGGATTAATCTGATTTAAAGCAGCCTGCTAAAAAAGCCCGGTGATGATCGCCGGGCTTTTTTTATCACGTATACGCCCATCTGGACTTGCTTTGTGCAGTTAATGTCTTTCAATCCCGTATAAACCACTGCATTTTCTCATTTCTGCAGCCAGGCATTCGCCTTGACAGCTACTCAACATAAGAGGTAAAAACCTCAACAGTTGTTTATTGCGGTGGCGTGCTTACGCCTCCTGAAACTTAAACTTGAAGAAGTTAAACGAATGAAAATAACTATCTCCGGAACAGGCTATGTAGGCCTATCAAACGGCATTCTGATCGCTCAAAACCACGAAGTGGTGGCGCTGGATATCGTTCAGTCCAAAGTGGATATGCTTAATCAAAAGAAATCCCCGATTGTCGATAAAGAGATCCAGGAATATCTTGCTAATAAACCACTGAACTTCCGTGCAACGACTGACAAAGAAGATGCCTATCGCGACGCAGATTTCGTCATCATCGCCACTCCCACCGATTACGATCCTAAAACCAACTACTTTAATACCTCAACCGTAGAAGCGGTGATCAAAGACGTTGTCGCAATCAACCCGAAAGCGGTGATGATCATTAAATCGACCATCCCAGTAGGCTTCACTAAATCGATTAAAGAAGAGTTGGGTATTGATAATGTCTTCTTTTCGCCAGAATTCCTGCGCGAGGGCAGGGCGTTATACGATAACCTGCATCCCTCCCGTATCGTGATCGGTGAGCGCTCTGAGCGAGCAGAGCGTTTTGCCGCACTGCTGCAGGAAGGCGCAATCAAGAAAGATATTCCGGTACTGTTCACGGATTCCACCGAAGCGGAAGCGATCAAGCTCTTCGCCAATACCTATCTTGCCATGCGTGTGGCCTACTTTAACGAGCTGGACAGCTATGCAGAAAGCCTCGGCCTGAACACACGCCAGATCATTGAAGGTGTCTGCCTGGATCCGCGTATCGGCAATCACTATAACAATCCATCGTTTGGCTACGGCGGTTACTGCCTGCCAAAAGATACTAAGCAGCTGCTGGCAAACTATCAGGCGGTGCCAAACAACCTGATTTCCGCGATTGTGGATGCTAACCGCACGCGTAAAGACTTCATCTCTGATTCTATCCTTGCGCGTCAGCCGAAAGTGGTTGGTGTCTATCGTCTGATCATGAAGAGCGGCTCTGATAACTTCCGCGCGTCTTCCATTCAGGGGATCATGAAGCGTATTAAGGCGAAAGGCGTTCAGGTTATTATTTACGAACCTGCGATGCAGGAAGACGAGTTCTTCCACTCCCGTGTGGTACGAGATCTGGATGCGTTCAAGCAGGAAGCGGACGTGATAATCTCTAACCGCATGGCGGAAGAGCTGGCGGACGTGGCGGATAAAGTCTATACCCGCGATCTGTTCGGAAGTGATTGATTACTCTTAACGCACGTAAAAAACCCGGCCTGGTTGCCGGGTTTTTTATTTTCAGACCTTGTAGAAAGCGCGATACCAGTCGACAAAGTTTTTTACCCCGTCTTTGACCGAGGTCTGCGGTTTAAAGCCTATAACGTCATACAAGGCTTTCGTATCCGCGCTGGTCTCCAGCACGTCACCCGGTTGAATCGGCAACATGTTTTTCTCCGCTTCTTTGCCGAGTGCCTCTTCCAGTGCCGTAATGTAATCCATTAGCTCAACTGGGGAGCTGTTACCAATATTGTAAACGCGATAAGGTGCGGAGCTGGTCGCCGGGGAACCGGTCTCGACGGTCCAATTCGCATCGGCCTGAGGAATCACATCCTGAAGACGGATGATCGCTTCAGCAATGTCGTCGATATAGGTAAAGTCACGTTTCATCTTGCCGTAGTTATAGACGTCGATGCTGTTCCCTTCAATCATCGCCTTGGTAAACTTAAACAGGGCCATATCCGGGCGTCCCCAGGGACCGTACACCGTAAAGAAGCGCAGCCCGGTTGTCGGCAGGTTGTAGAGATGCGAGTAGGTGTGCGACATCAGCTCATTGGCTTTTTTGGTCGCCGCATAGAGTGAAACCGGATGATCCACTGAGTCATCAGTAGAGAACGGCATCTTACGGTTCAGACCATAAACGGAGCTGGAAGAAGCATACAGGAGGTGCTGAACTTTGTTATGACGACAGCCTTCCAGCACGTTGAGATGACCCACCAGGTTAGCATCTGCATAAGCGTGCGGATTTTCCAGCGAGTAGCGTACCCCCGCTTGTGCGGCCAGATGGATCACACGGTCAAATTTCTCGTTGGCGAAGAGCGCTGCCATGCCTTCACGGTCGGCCAAATCCAGCTTTTGGAAGGTGAAATTATCGGATTTGAGCAGATCCAGACGCGCCAGCTTGAGGTTCACATCATAGTAGTCATTGAGATTATCAATCCCGACGACCTGATGTCCGGCATCCAGCAAGCGTTTACTGACATGAGAACCGATAAACCCTGCCGCGCCCGTAACCAAAAATTTCATATCTTCCCTCATTACTTTTCTATCTAGTCGATGCCTGAGGCATCAGAATTGCTATATGATAGCGCGTTGACCGCGAGTTATATAACCCATCTTTCCGATATAACTCATCGGATTCTGATAGAAAAATCGCTGGCAACAGATACACTATGTAAACATGATTATTTTTGCCCTTTTTCATCTGTTAGGGATTGTATGACGCAGAACAACAATACTCCGGTTAATAGCAGTAATGTTCCGGAGCAAATTGATTTACTTGATTTAGTGCTACAGCTGTGGCGTGGAAAGTGGGTAATTGGCGCTTTTGTTGCTGTTTTTATCGTCCTGGCGGGTATTTATATTACTGTCGCAAAAGAGAAATGGACCTCTTCCGCGATCATTTCTCAGCCAGATGCGGCGCAGATTGCCACTTACGCCAATGCACTGAATATCCTGTACGGTAGCGCAGCACCTTCACTGCCGGACATTCAAAACCGTGCTATTAACCGTTTCAATTCCTCATTTTCTGCTTTAGCGCAAGCGCTCGAAAACCAGGAGATACCAGAAAAGCTGACCATCGACGCTACCGTTAAGGGCCAGACGCTGCCGCTGAGCGTCTCCTATACCGGTGAGTCTGCGGAAGCTGCGCAAAAACAGCTGGCACAGTACATCCAGCAGATTGACAAGCAAACGTCGAAGGAGCTCGCTCTCGACCTTAAAGACAACATTAAACAGCAGATCACCACGCTTAATGACTCACTGGAAAACCAGGAAAAAGTGGCTCAGGAGCAGAAAGATTTGCGTATCAAGCAAATCACTGAGGCGCTGAAAAATGCTGAGGCAGCGAAAATCAGCACGCCGCAGATCCAGCAAACCCAGGACGTAACGCAGGAAACCATGTTCCTTCTGGGAAGTGAAGCGCTTAAGTCGATGATCGATAACGAAGCGTCTCGTCCGCTGGTCTTCTCAGTTGCGTACTACCAGACCAAGCAGAACTTGCTGGATATTGAGAATCTCAACGTAAATCCGGAAACAATCCATGTTTATCGCTACGTGATGAAACCGGATCTTCCTGTTCGTCGTGACAGCCCGAAAAAAGCGATTGTACTGATTCTTTCCGTGCTGCTGGGTGGCATAATCGGTTCAAGTTTCGTACTGGGGCGCAACGCATTGCGCAACTACAAACCCAAAGCCTGATTTGCAGTTAAAAAAAACCGGGGATTATCCCCGGTTTTTTTATTTGTGACGTTTGCGAAGATTCTCAATCACCGCCGTCAAATCCAGCTCCTGATCCTGCAGCAGCACCAGCAGGTGATACATTAAATCAGACGCTTCATTCGTTAGCTCCTCGCGGTCATGCACGGTTGCGGCCAGCGCCGTCTCAACGCCTTCTTCTCCTACCTTCTGTGCGATACGCTTGGTTCCGCTGGCGTACAGCTTCGCGGTGTAGGAACTCTCAGGATCCGCCGTTTTACGCTCTGCCAGCAGCTGTTCCAGCTGATAAAGGAATAACCACTGGTGGCTCGTCTCGCCGAAACAGCTGCTGGTCCCTTTGTGGCACGTCGGCCCAATCGGGTTTGCCAGTACCAGAAGCGTGTCGTTATCGCAGTCGGGCGTCATGCTGACCACGTTAAGGAAATGACCGGAAGTCTCCCCTTTGGTCCACAGGCGCTGTTTCGTGCGGGAGTAGAAGGTCACTTTGCCGCTGTCGATCGTTTTCGCCAGCGCGTCCTGGTTCATATATCCCAGCATCAGCACTTCGCCTGAGACGGCATGCTGGACAACCACCGGCAGTAATCCGTCCGTTTTTTCCCAGTCCAGCTGCGCCTGTTGTTGCTCTGTTAACATACCCTGATCTCCACGCCCTGGTCGGCCAGGTACGTTTTTAACTCACCAATATTAATTATCTGTTTGTGGAACACGGAAGCGGCCAGCGCACCGTCCACGTTCGCGTCGCGGAAGGCTTCAAGGAAGTGTTCCATGGTGCCCGCGCCGCCGGAGGCAATCAGCGGAACGTGGCAGACCGCGCGGACTTTTTTCAGCTGCTCGAGGTCATAGCCGTTACGCACGCCGTCCTGGTTCATCATGTTGAGAACAATCTCGCCCGCGCCACGCTTCTGCACTTCCTGCACCCAGTCGAGCGTTTCCCACTGCGTCACGCGCGTGCGGCTTTCATCGCCGGTGTACTGATTGACGTGGTACTTGCCCGTTGCGGCGTCATACCAGGTGTCGATCCCAACCACAATACACTGCACGCCAAAACGATCGGCCAGGCGGGTGATCAGCTCCGGGTCGGCGAGGGCTGGAGAGTTGATGGAAATCTTGTCGGCACCAAACGAGAGAATTTTGGCGGCGTCGTCTGCGGACTTAATCCCGCCCGCCACGCAGAACGGAATGTCGATCACTTCCGCCACGCGCGCGACCCAGCTTTTATCGACCACGCGGCCATCGCTGGAAGCGGTGATATCATAAAAGACCAACTCGTCGGCGCCTTCATCGGCATAGCGTTTTGCCAGCGGGACGATGTCGCCAATGATCTCGTGGTTGCGGAACTGCACGCCTTTCACGACCTGACCATCGCGTACGTCAAGACAAGGAATTATCCGTTTTGCCAGCATTGAATCGCCTCCGTCACAGTAAATTTACCTTCCAGCAGGGCCCGGCCCACAATCACACCCTTCACACCGGTACCGCGCAGCGCGGCCACGTCGTCTATATCACCGATACCGCCCGAAGACTGGAACGCCACCTGCGGATAGCGCGCACAGACCTCTTCATACAGCGAGACGTTGGAGCCCGCCAGCGTACCGTCGCGGGAGATGTCCGTGCATAGCACGTGCTTCAGGCCAACGGGCAGATAGATATCGACCAGCTCTTCCAGCGTCACGCCGGAGTTTTCCTGCCAGCCGCTCACGGCCACCTGCTTGTTACCCTGTTCGTCAATACGCACGTCCAGCGCCAGTACAAGGGCGTCGGCGCCAAAGCGGCGGAACCAGCCCTTCACCGTTTCAGGGTCTTTCACGGCGGTTGAACCCACCACCACGCGGGCCACGCCAGCGTCCAGCAGCGCCGCAACGTCATCTTCCGTACGCACGCCGCCGCCGACCTGGACGGGCACATCAACACCGGCGACCAGATTTTTCAGCAGAGGGATTTGGCGTTTCGCCGGGTCTTTCGCGCCCGTCAAATCCACCAGATGCAACACCTGAGCCCCCTGGGCGGCATAATCCTGCAGACGCGGCAGCGGGTCGTTTCCGTAGTCTCGCTGCTGGCCGTAGTCGCCCTGGTGGAGACGGACTACCGTGCCGTCAATTAAATCTAAAGCGGGAATAATCATCACATCTCCAGGAAGTTTTTCAGCAGCTGCGCGCCAGCGGCGCCAGAGCGCTCCGGGTGAAACTGCACGCCGAAGAAATTGTCTTTCTGTACGGCTGCCGTAAACGCCTCGCCGTAGGTGCACTGGGCGATCGTATTCACGTTCACCGGCATGGCGTAGCTGTGCACGAAGTAGAAATACGCGCCGTCTTCGATGCCGCGAAACAGCCGGTCGCCCGCTTTGGCATAAACGCGGTTCCAGCCCATATGCGGCAGAGGCAGGCCGTGGTCGGTCATTTTCGGCACGTCTTCGTCAATAATGCCCAGCAGGTCAACGCCGTTGCTCTCTTCGCTACGGCGGCCCAGGATCTGCATGCCCAGGCAAATGCCCAGCACCGGCTGGGTACAGGCTTTGATCAGATCGACCAGCTCGCGTTCGCGAATTTGATCCATCGCGGCCTGGGCGGTTCCCACGCCCGGTAAAAAGAGTTTGTCGGCGCGCAGCACCACGTCCGGGTCACGGCTCACCGCCGGCTCATAGCCGTGGCGCGCAATGGCCGATTTCACGGAGTTCAGGTTGGCGCATCCGGTATCCAGAATCACCACGTTCATTAGAGCACTCCTTTCGACGAGGGCAGGGCGTCACCTTCCACGCGAATCGCCTGGCGAAGGGTACGGCCAAAGGCTTTGAAGAGACTCTCCACGCGGTGGTGGTCGTTCTTGCCCTTGGTCTTCAGGTGCAGCGTCAGGCCCATGGTGTAGGACAATGAGCGGAAGAAGTGCTCCACCATTTCGGTGCTGAGATCGCCCACGCGCTGATAGGTGAAATCGGCTTTATATTCCAGGTGCGGACGACCGGAGATGTCCATCGCACAGCGCGCCAGACACTCGTCCATCGGCAGAACGAAGCCGAAACGGTTGATGCCGCGCTTGTCACCGAGCGCGAGCTTCAGGGCTTCGCCCAGCGCCAGGCCGGTATCTTCCACGGTGTGGTGATCGTCAATATAAAGATCGCCTTTTACCGCGATCTCCATGCGGAAACCGCCGTGGGTGGCAATCTGGTCCAGCATATGGTCGAAGAAACCGACGCCGGTGTGGATCTTGCTGCCGCCTTCACGGTCCAGCCAGACCTTCACATCAATCTGCGTCTCTTTGGTGTTGCGCTCAACGTGAGAATAGCGGTCGCGTTTTGTCAGCTGCTCGCCAATCTTCGCCCAGTTAAGGTTGTTGCGGTCGTAGCGCAGCCCCGCGATGCCCATATTTTCCGCCAGCGTAATATCAGTAATGCGATCGCCGATGACATAGCTGTTGGTTTTATCCAGCGCATCTTCAGCCAGGTAGCGCTCTACCAGCTTCACTTTTGGCTTACGGCAGTCACACTCATCGGCCGGCATGTGCGGGCAAATCAGCACGTCATCAAACACCACGCCCTGAGAGGTCAGCACCTGCATCATCAGATTATGCGGGCCGTCGAAGTCCGCCTGCGGGAAGCTGTCGGTACCCAGACCGTCCTGGTTGGTGATCATCACCAGCTTAAAGCCTGCTTTTTGCAGATTAAGCAGCACCGGGATCACGTCCGGTTCAAAAGCCAGCTTGTCGAATCGATCGACCTGAAAATCGGCTGGTGGCTCCGAAATAAGGGTGCCGTCACGATCGATGAAAAGGATCTTCTGGGTCATACTTTCTCCGCTTTCAGGGCGTCAATGACGCGCTGGCTCTCTGCTCGGGTGCCGACGGTAATGCGCAGGCATCCGCTCAGAGAAGGTTGTTTATTCTGGTCTCGTAAGATAATGCCCTGATCCCACAAAGATTTAAATACGGCGCTGGAGGCGGTGAAGCGTACCAGGATGTAGTTGGTTTCCGAGTCGAACACCTGCTCCACGCAGGGAATACCCTTCAGGGCGGTCACCAGATACTGACGTTCCTCCAGAATTTGCGCCACGCGCTCGCGCATCGCGTTGATTCCCTGAGGCGTCAGCGCCTGTGCCGCAATATCGGCAACCGGCGTCGAGAGCGGGTACGGGGCGATCACTTTCAGCAGCAGGTCGATGACCTCTTTATTCGCCAGGGTGAATCCGCAGCGCAGACCCGCGAGAGCAAAGGCTTTCGAAAGCGTACGCAGTACCACCAGGTGCGGGTACTCTTCCAGCCAGCCTGCCAGCGTCGCCTGCGGGCAGAACTCTATATAGGCTTCGTCGGCCACCACCAGAGCTTTACCGCGCGTCATCTCCAGCAGGGTGCGGATATCCTGCGGGTTGATAATCTGTCCGGTCGGGTTGTTCGGGCTACAGACAAACACCACTTTTACGCCATCGAGATTGTCGGCAATGCCCTGCAAATCCAGCTGCCAGTTCTCCAGCGCCTGCACGTTGCGGCACGCCACGCCGAAGGTTTCCGCGCTGACGCTGTACATGCCGTAGGTCGGCTGGCAGTACATGACGGCGTCTTTGCCCGGCTCGCAGAATGCGCGGATCAGCAGCTCAATGCCCTCGTCCGCTCCGCGACTGACCAGCACCTGCTCCGGCTTCACGCCTGCGAACTGCGCGTAGTTTTCAATTACCGCTTTCGGCTGACACTCCGGATAGCGGTTCAGCGTTTGCTGCGACAGCTCAAACTGCACCGCAGTCGGGAATTCGTTGGCGTTCAGCCAGACGTCACCGTTACCGCCCAGACGACGCGCGGACTGGTAAGGCGTCAGGCGACGGACATTTTCGCGGGCTAACTCTTCAATGCTCATGCTTGCTCCTTCAGGGCTGCAACGCGCAGCGTAACGGCATTTTTGTGGGCGGTCAGGCGCTCGGCGGCGGCCAGGGTTTCAATGGTGGAAGCCAGTGATGCAAACCCCTCGCGGGAGAGTTCCTGCACGGTCATGCGTTTCTGGAAATCCGCCAGGCCCAGGCTGGAACAGGTAGAGGTATAACCATACGTCGGCAGCACGTGGTTGGTACCGGAGGCGTAATCGCCAGCGGACTCCGGTGACCAGTCGCCAAGGAACACCGAGCCCGCGCTGGTAATGCTGTCGACCAGATCGCGCGCGTTGCGGGTCTGAATAATCAGGTGCTCCGGGCCGTACTGGTTGGAGATGGCAATACACTGGTCCAGATCGCGCGCCACAATCAGGCGGCTGGCCGCTAACGCCTGGCGTGCCGTGTCGGCGCGGGGCAGGTCGGCAAGCTGACGCTCCACGGCTTCGCCCACGCGTTTCGCCATATCGGCATCCGGCGTCAGCAGGATGACCTGCGAGTCCGGGCCGTGCTCCGCCTGAGAAAGCAGGTCGGAGGCGACGAAGTCCGGCGTTGCGCCGCTGTCGGCAATCACCAGCACTTCAGACGGACCGGCAGGCATGTCAATTGCCGCACCGTCCAGACGCTGGCTGACCTGGCGCTTGGCTTCGGTCACGTACGCATTGCCCGGGCCAAAGATTTTGTCGACCTTCGGAATGGATTCCGTACCGAACGCCAGGGCTGAAATCGCCTGCGCGCCGCCCACTTTATATACCGCCTGCACGCCGCACAGCTTCGCCGCATAGAGGATCTCGTCGGCAATCGGTGGCGGTGAGCACAGCACCACTTTCTGACAACCGGCAATGCGCGCGGGTGTCGCCAGCATCAGTACGGTGGAGAAAAGCGGGGCAGAGCCGCCAGGGATATAGAGGCCGACGGACGCAACCGGGCGCGTGACCTGCTGGCAACGCACGCCGGGCAGGGTTTCGACATCCACGGGCTGCAGCTTTTGCGCGGTGTGGAAGGTATCAATGTTTTTCACCGCGACGGCCATTGCCTGTTTGATGTCATCACCCAGACGATTGCTGGCATCAATGATTTCCTGCTCGGTAACCCGTAATGCGCCGACTTCCGTCTTATCAAATTTTGCGCTGTATTCACGCAGCGCGTCATCGCCACGGGCTTTGACGTTGTCCAGGATCTCGGCCACGGTGCGTGAGATGCTTTCTGAGGCGGAAATCGCCGGGCGCATCAGCAGCTCGCGCTGCCGTGCGTCGCTACAGGTATTCCAGTCGATGATTGTGTTAAAGCTCATGGCCATTACTCCATCATCTTCTCAATAGGCAGCACCAGGATGGAGCTTGCGCCCAGCGCCTTCAGTTTTTCCATGGTTTCCCAGAACAGGGTTTCGCTGCTCACCATGTGCATCGCCACGCGCTGCTGATCGCCCGCCAGAGGCAGGATGGTTGGGCGCTCAGCGCCCGGCAGCAGGGCAATCACTTCATCCAGGCGCTCGGTTGGGGCGTGCATCATGATGTATTTGGACTCACGCGCCTGAATCACGCCCTGAATACGGGTCAGCAGTTTGTCGATCAGCTGCTGCTTAGCGTCCGCCATCTCGCCGTCGCGCTGAATCAGGCACGCTTTAGAGCGGTAGATCACTTCCACTTCGCGCAGACCGTTTGCTTCCAGCGTCGCGCCGGTAGAGACGAGGTCGCAGATGGCGTCCGCCAGACCCGCACGCGGCGCCACTTCAACGGAGCCGTTCAGCAGGCAGGATTTAAACTGCACGCCTTTCTGGTCGAGATAACGCTTTAACAGGTGAGGGTAAGAGGTGGCGATACGTTTGCCGTTCAGCGCGGCCGGGCCGTCCCACGCTTCATCAACCGGCGTTGCCAGCGACAGGCGGCAGCCGCCGAAGTCCAGACGACGCAGGGTGAAGTAACGCGGATCTTCGCCCTGCGCGCGGCGGGTCAGCAGCTCTTCTTCCAGCACGTTTTCACCGATGATGCCGAGGTCAACGACGCCATCCATGACCAGGCCGGGAATATCGTCATCACGCACGCGCAGAATGTCGATGGGCATGTTTTCAGCCAGAGCAATCAGGCGCTGGGTGTGCAGGTTAATTTTAATCCCGCAGCGGGCCAGCAGTTCGCGTGAGTCGTCGCTCAAGCGGCCTGATTTTTGAATAGCTATGCGTAAGCGTGAGTTATCTAACATTCTTTATTCCTCGTTAACCTGTTTTAACCTGTCTGAATTTGGTCCAAAAAAAAGCCCCCGGAAGAAGATCTTCCGGGGGCTTTTTCATGCGTTCATGCACCACTGGAAGATCCAAACGTCTTCCAGCACACATCGCCTGAAAGACTAGTCAGGATGATGGTGATGATGGTGGTGTTTAAATTGAACGCGTGTCATATAAATTCTCGATGAATGCTTATTCATTTGATGTCTTTTAACCTAAACCAGTTGTACGACATATTGCAAGGGCTTTTTTTGATCATTAATTCATTTCATATTGATGCTATGAATTGTGTGTTCTGCCGGGCTGGCGTAGCCTTATAAAAGACGAGTGAGAGTCAGGAGAATTCGCATGAAAAAGGTCGCGATTGTCGGTTTAGGATGGCTGGGAATGCCGCTGGCGATGTCATTAGCCGCGAAAGGCTGGCAGGTGACCGGAAGCAAAACCACGGCGGATGGGGTAGAGGCAGCGCGCATGTGCGGTATTGACGGCGTTGAACTGCGTCTTGAACCGGAGCTGGTGTGTGATGCTGACGATCTGGACACGCTGATGAACGTCGATGCGCTGGTGATTACGCTACCCGCGCGGCGCAGCGGGCCGGGCGAGTCGTTTTATCTGCAGGCGATGCAGGAGATCGTCGACAGCGCGCTGGCGCACCATGTTCCGCGCATCATTTTTACCAGCTCGACGTCGGTCTATGGCGAGGTTGAGGGCGTGGTGAAAGAGAGTTCCGAGCGCCGTCCCGTGACGGCGAGCGGTCAGGTTCTGAAAGAGCTGGAAGACTGGCTGCATCATCTTCCCGGCACGCAGGTCGATATTGTACGCCTGGCGGGGCTGGTGGGCCCGGGTCGCCATCCGGGACGCTTTTTTGCCGGAAAATCTGCGCCAGACGGCCAGCATGTGGTCAATCTTGTGCATCTTGACGATGTTGTTGGCGCAATTGAGCTACTCTTACAGGCTCCGAAAGGTGGGCACATCTATAATATATGTGCACCGTCTCATCCGGCGCGCAGCACGTTTTACCCGCTGATGGCACGTCAGCTGGGCCTGGCGCCACCGGTTTTTGGTGAGGCAAAGGATGACAGTAAAGGCAAAATTGTTGATGGCAATCGTATTTGTCATGAGCTGGGGTTTGAGTATCAGTATCCCGATCCGCTGGTGATGCCCATGGAATAAGTCCCGCAGCGGAGACCATCGCACACCGAAAGGGGGCGAGCATGAAACCGCTGCTGGATGTTCTTATTATTCTGGATGCACTGGAAAAAGAGGGGAGCTTTGCCGCTGCGTCGGCAAAGCTCTACAAAACCCCATCTGCGTTGAGCTATACCGTTCAAAAACTGGAAAGCGATCTTAATATCCAGATCCTCGATCGCTCCGGGCACCGCGCCCGTTTTACCCGTACCGGGCAGATGCTGCTGGAAAAAGGCCGCGAAGTCCTCCATTCCGTTCGTGAACTCGAAAAGCAGGCCGTAAAACTCCATCAGGGGTGGGAAAACGAGCTGGTTATTGGCGTGGATGATACCTTTCCGTTTTCTCTCCTGACGCCCCTGATCGAAGCCTTTTATCAACACCACAGCGTGACCCGGCTTATTTTTATCAACGGCGTGCTGGGGGGCTCCTGGGATGCCTTAACGCAGGGCAGGGCGGATATTTTTGTCGGGGCACTCCACGAGCCTCCCCAGCTGAGTGATTTTGGTTTTGCCCGGCTGGGCGTGCTGGAACAGGTGTTTGCCGTAGCGCCCCATCATCCCCTGGCTCAGGAACCCGAGCCTATTAACCGTCGCGTGATTAAAGGCTACCGCGCCATCGTGGTCGGGGACAGCGCTCGTCCGGAATGTTCGGCCTCCTCCCAGCTGCTTGATGAGCAGGAGGCCATTACCGTTTTCGACTATAAAACCAAGCTGGAGCTCCAAATTAGCGGTTTGGGCTGCGGCTATTTGCCTCGTTATCTGGCGCAGCGCTTTATTGACAGCGGTGCGCTTGTTGAAAAACAGGTACTTGCTCAAAGCAGTAATGAATCGGTGTGGGTTGGCTGGAATGAACAAACTGCAGGGCTGGCCAGCGCATGGTGGCGAGACGAGATTTTAGCAAATAGTGCTATCGCCGCCGTTTACTCTCAGCCCGGCGTCCAGAAATCAGCCAGTTAGCAAAAAGAAAATTGTCCCGTGCTTTGCAAAGTATTGCCTTTTGTATCCGATGTGGGGCAAAATGCCGCCGCTGCAACCAAATGAATAATCGACGATATAAAAGGCGTCGGTTATTTTTTTTTGCATGTACGAAACGAAACTAAAAACCAAGAGGCCGGGCTTCGTACCGGATAGATATTTACTAAAATCCGACAGTTGTTGTCGCTGAGGAAGAAAGAAATGGGGCAATTTTTCGCTTACGTGGCGGTTATTACCGTAAAGGAGAATAACGATGTCGCATAACGCAACTCCAAACACCTCTCGCGTGGAATTACGTAAAACGCTTACGTTGATTCCGGTTGTTATGATGGGCCTTGCCTATATGCAACCGATGACGCTGTTCGATACATTCGGTATCGTATCGGGCCTCACAGACGGTCACGTCGCAACGGCGTACGCCTTTGCGCTGGTCGCTATTCTCTTTACTGCGCTGAGCTATGGTAAACTGGTTCGCCGTTTCCCGTCCGCAGGCTCTGCCTACACCTATGCCCAGAAATCCATCAGCCCGGCGGTTGGCTTTATGGTGGGCTGGTCATCGCTGCTGGACTACCTGTTCATGCCGATGATCAACATTCTACTGGCAAAAATTTACTTCGAAGCGCTGGTGCCTTCTGTTCCATCGTGGATCTTCGTTGTCGCGCTGGTGGCCTTTATGACCATCTCTAACCTGCGCAGCATCAAGACCGTGGCGAACTTCAACACCCTGATTGTTATTCTGCAGATGGGCATTGTGGCGGTTATCGTTGGCCTGATCATCTACGGTGTTTCTCACGGTGAAGGTGCAGGTACGCTGACCAGCACGCGTCCATTCTGGTCTGAAGGTGCGCACGTTGTGCCGATGATTACCGGTGCGACGATTCTGTGCTTCTCGTTCCTGGGCTTTGACGGTATCTCTTCTCTTTCAGAAGAGACCAAAGATGCTGAGCGCGTGATCCCGAAAGCGATTTTCCTGACCGCGCTGATTGGCGGCCTGATCTTTATCGGGGCTTCCTACTTCCTGCAGCTGTACTTCCCGGACATCTCTCGCTTTAAAGATCCGGATGCGTCACAGCCTGAAATCATGCTGTATGTTGCGGGTAAAACCTTCCAGTGGGGCGTGCTGATCTTCTCCAGCGTAACCGTACTGGCGTCCGGCATGGCGGCGCACGCGGGCGTATCTCGCCTGATGTACGTGATGGGCCGTGACGGCGTATTCCCAACCCGTTTCTTCGGCTACGTGCATCCGAAATGGCGTACTCCGGCGTGGAACGTGCTGCTGGTTGGCGCTATTGCCCTGCTGGCGATTAAATTCGACCTGGTGACGGCGACCGCGCTGATTAACTTCGGTGCGCTGGTGGCGTTCACCTTCGTTAACCTCTCCGTGATCTCGCAGTTCTGGATCCGTGAGAAGCGCAACAAAACGCTGAAAGACCACTTCAACTATCTGGTGCTGCCAGTGTGTGGTGCCCTGACCGTGGGCGCGCTGTGGATTAACCTGGAAGAGAGCTCTATGGTTCTGGGGCTGATCTGGGGGGCTATCGGTTTGGTTTACCTGGCCTGCGTCACGAAGAGCTTCCGTAACCCGGTTCCTCAGTACGAAGACGTTGCATAATGACTCGCCGGGTGGCGCTAGCGCTTACCCGGCCTACAAAAAAACACACCCGTAGGCCCGCGTAAGCGCAGCGCCACCGGGCAAAAAAACCGGAGACTATCGTCTCCGGTTTTTTTATCTGGGAATTTCAGACTATCTCTTGCGCGTACTGGAACAGGGATTTCAACAGCGCCTGTTTTTCAGCATTCCCTTCATACTGGCCATAAAGCATCTCCAGCTCCTGGGCATAGCTATTAAGGAACTCAGGGGTAAAGACATTGCGACGATGCTGCAGCCAGCGATCCTGCTCTGCCTCGTCCAGCGTGCCGGGATAGTTACGCGCGCGGTAGTTAAACATCAGCTTTTCGATGCGTTTATCGGCGAAGGTAATATCCAGCGCGGGTAAATTACGCGGCTCGGTTTGCAGAACGATATTCATCGCCGCGCGATCGGCATCGCTGAAGAAGCCGTTATAGAGCTGGGCATCAACGTTGTCAGACGGAACGAACGGCTCCGCCTCGGCAAAGATGGCGACCACCTTCTCGCGCACCTGCGGGTTATCGCGCAGCACTTTCAGGTTATCGAGGCAGTGCTGCCGGTTTATGCCCAGTCTGTCCGCATCTTCCGGACGCAGCGTATTCGCCTGCGCCAGGACCGGACATTTATTGATATGCACCAGTTTGACCGGTACCGCAGGCAGATCCCCGAGTTCATTTTTTGGGGTATAAAGCCGTTCGCGAAGGGTATCGCTGTCAAGCTCCAGCAGCGGTGAAATATCACCGGCCAAATCCACCATGATGACCGCATTACGGTTATCCGGATGCCAGGCCAGCGGGGCGACCCAGCTGGTATTGCCGCGCCAGGCGCCAAACATGCCGGAAATATGCACCAGCGGCTTCATCTGCGGCACATCAATCAGCGTGGTTAATTTTTGTTTACTGCGGTGGCTCAGCAGATACTCAAACAGCCTGGGCTGCGCGTTTTTCACCAGCTTCGCCATGGCAATGGTGGCATAGACGTCCGCCATCGCGTCGTGGGCATTGCTGTGTTCGATTCCGTTGGCGCGCGTCAGGTGTTCCAGCCGGAAGCTGGTCAGCCCTTCCTCATTTTCCGGCCAGTTAATGCCTTCAGGACGCAGGGCATAACAGGCGCGCATGATGTCGAGCAAATCCCAGCGTGAATTGCGGTTCTGCCAGCTCCAGGCATAGGGATCGTAGAAGTTGCGATAGAAGATGTTGCGCGTCACTTCGTCATCGAAGCGGATGTTGTTGTAACCGACCACGCAGGTATTGGGGACGGTAAACAGATCGTGAATGCGTCGGGCGAATTCTGCCTCGGTAACGCCTTTTTCCCGCGCTTCCTGAGGGGTGATCCCGGTGACCATGACCGCCCCGGGCTGCGGCAGGTAGTCATCAGCCGGTTTGCAGTAAAAGACCTCAGGCTCGCCAATGATGTTGAATTCGTCGTCGGTACGGATGGCGGCAAACTGCGCCGGTCGGTCCAGCGCCGGATGCGTGCCAAAGGTTTCGTAATCGTGGAACAAAAAAGTCGGGCGAGCGGCAGAGTCAGACACCAGTAATACCATCCTGTTAAAAAATGACGCCACTATGGTAAACGATCGTGCGGTTCAGACCGAATAAAAAGCACCGTCATGGCGCAAATTTGCGCGCCAGCTTCAGGAAAAAACCTGCGTTCTGTCACATTTTTTTGCAATTAAGCCAGGTAACGACATCAGAACTCCCGTAAAAAGGTCATCGATTTTTAATGACCTGAGGATATACCGTTGAAACGCCGTCTGTTTATTGCTGTTTCTTTACTCGCTTCGAGTGTCTCATCTGCTTTTGCGGCCGAACCACTGGATTTTTCGCCGCAGCCTCCGGCCATTCAGGCTGGCGCCTGGGTGCTGATGGACTACACGACTGGTCAGATCTTAACGGCGGGCAACGAACATCAACAACGTAATCCGGCGAGCCTGACCAAGCTGATGACGGGATATGTGGTTGATCGGGCCATTGATAGCCACCGCATTACGCCGGACGACATTGTTACCGTAGGACGTGACGCGTGGGCAAAAGGCAACCCGGTTTTTGACGGCTCGTCGCTCATGTTCCTGAAAGAGGGCGATCGCGTCTCCGTGCGTGACTTAAGCCGCGGTCTGATTGTCGATTCCGGCAACGACGCCTGCGTGGCGCTGGCCGATCACGTGGCGGGCGGTCAGCCGCAGTTTGTAAAGATGATGAATGACTACGTGCAAAAGCTGAACCTGCGCGATACGCACTTTGAAACCGTACACGGGCTGGACGCGCCGGGCCAGCACAGCTCGGCGTATGACCTGGCCGTACTCTCCCGGGCCATCATCCACGGCGAGCCTGAGTTTTATCATATGTACAGCGAAAAGAGCCTGACCTGGAACGGAATCACCCAGCAGAACCGTAACGGCCTGCTGTGGGATAAGACCATGAACGTTGACGGGCTTAAAACTGGCCACACGTCTGGCGCGGGCTTTAACCTGATTGCTTCCGCCGTTGACGGCCAGCGTCGTTTAATCGCGGTGGTCATGGGGGCGGACAGCCCGAAAGGGCGTGAGGACCAGGCCCGAAAGCTGCTGCACTGGGGGCAGCAGAATTTCGATACGGTGCAGATCCTGCATAACGGTAAAAAAGTGGGGACAGAGCGAATCTGGTACGGCGATAAGGAGCAGGTGAAACTGGGCACTGACCAGGACTTCTGGCTGGCCCTGCCGAAAGCGGAGGTGCCGAACATCAAAGCCAAATACGTTCTGGATAAAAAAGAGCTGGAAGCACCCATTGCTGCGCATCAGCGGGTCGGGGAGATCCAGCTCTATGACCGCGACAAAGTGGTAGCGCACTGGCCTCTGGTGACGCTGGAAGCCGTTGATAAAGGCGGCCTGTTCTCACGCCTGAGCGATTATCTGCACCACACGCTCTAACGGCAGATGAGCAGACTGGCAGGGTTGCGAGTCTGCTCACATAATAAACACTTCACGTTTGCTGAACGCTCATAATCCGCTTTATAGTGTATATATATACAGTAATAAATGGAGGCAGCATGGACTACAGCATCAAGCAGCAAAAGAAACGTAAGATTGCCGGTTTTCATTTGGTCGGACCGTGGGAAAAAACGGTAAAACAGGGCTTTGAACAGCTGGTGATGTGGGTGGACGGGCGCCACATTGAGCCGCTGGAGTGGGTTGCGGTCTACTACGATAACCCGGATGAAGTCCCGGCGGAAAAACTGCGCTGCGATACGGCGGTTACGGTACCGGATGATTTCGTTATCCCGGAAAACAGCGAAGGCGTCATGATGACGGAAATCGCGGCCGGGGATTATGCCGTGGCGACGGCGCGCGTGGAAAACTACGACTTCGCCACGCCGTGGTATCAGTTCTTTAATTCCCTGCTGCAGGACAATAAGTACCAGATGGCGCTTAAACCCTGCTTCGAGCGCTATCTCAATGACGGCAATGCAGACGGTTACTGGGATATCGAAATGTATATCGCGGTAGAGCATAAAACGGCTTAAGCCTGCTAAATGAAGGGTTTTTCAGCCGGGAGCGATCCGCCCGGCTGAAAACACAGTACAATTGTGATTTGCCGTGTAGCTGGAGAGCGGGTGTGCGTCCCGACAAATCATTAACCCCTTTTGAAATTCGGTTGTACAAACATTACCGCGTGGTGCATGGGTGCCGCATCGCGCTGGCTTTCGTGTTGACGTTTGTGCTGGTCCGTTTGCTGGACGTTCCGGAAGGAACATGGCCGCTGATCACGCTGGTGGTGGTGATGGGGCCCATCTCGTTTTGGGGAAACGTTGTTCCGCGCGCCTTTGAGCGCATTGGCGGGACCGTTTTAGGCTCGGCCCTTGGGCTTATCGCCCTGAAGCTGGAGCTCATCTCATTTCCCGTGATGCTGGCATGGTGCGGTGCCGCCATGTTCCTGTGCGGCTGGCTGGCGTTGGGCAAAAGACCCTATCAGGCGCTGCTGATCGGGATTACGCTCGCGGTGGTTGTCGGTGCGCCCGCCGGGGATATGACCACGGCGCTGTGGCGAAGCGGAGATGTCATCCTGGGGTCACTGCTGGCCATGCTATTCACCGGTATCTGGCCGCAGCGTGCTTTTCTGCACTGGCGTATTCAGATGGCTAACTACGTCACCGCCTTTAACCGCGTCTATCAGGCCGGTTTTTCCCCGAATCTGGTTGAGCGTCCCCGGCTGGAAAAGCATCTGCAAGCGATCCTCAACGACGTGGTCAAAATGCGCGGCCTGATCACACCCGCCAGCAAAGAAACCCATATTCAGAAAGCGATTTTTGAAGCTATCCAGACGGTAAGCCGCAATCTGGTCTGCATGCTTGAACTGCAGATCAACGCCCACTGGGCCTCGCGTCCCAGCCATCTGTTGATGCTTAACGCGCAGACTCTCAAAGAGACCCAGCAGATGACGCAGCAAACGCTGTTGACCATCGCCCATGCGCTCTACGAAGGGAACCCGCAGCCGATACTGGCCAACAGCGAGCGGCTGAATGAGATCGTCGCGGAGCTGAAGCAGCTAATCAATGAGCGCCAGAGCGATAACGTGGCGGAAACGCCTATCCATGGCTACGTCTGGCTGAGCATGGAACTGGCGCGGCAGCTTGAGCTGCTATCGCACCTTATTTGCCGGGCGCTGCGCAAATAAAAGGCGTATGTGACGGCTGCTGCTTCGATTCAGCAGCAATTGGGGTTATGATAGCTTTAAACGATATACTCATTGTCATTCGCAGCCGCTGTCAGTAAGGTTATTGTTACAACGGTTGCCTTAACGAATCCGAATCTCACATTATCAGGGGTGTAAAAATGGAAACTACCAAGCCTTCGTTCCAGGATGTTCTGGAATTCGTCCGCCTGTTCCGCCGCAAAAACAAGCTGCAGCGTGAAATCCAGGACGTTGAGAAGAAGATCCGTGACAACCAGAAGCGTGTTCTGCTGCTCGACAACCTGAGCGACTACATCAAGCCAGGTATGAGCGTTGAAGCTATTCAGGGCATCATCGCCAGCATGAAGAGCGACTATGAAGACCGCGTTGATGACTACATCATCAAAAACGCTGAGCTGTCCAAAGAGCGTCGCGACATCTCCAAGAAGCTGAAAGTGATGGGCGAAATCAAAAACGGCGAAGCAAAAAGCGAGTAATCGCAGCGAATAGTGAAAAAGGCTCTCTGGTGACAGAGAGCCTTTTTTTATGACGCAGAACGCGGCTGTAGCTGATAAATCCAGGCCTTAACCTGCTTGCCTTCAAGGGTAGTCACCGTGACCTCAACCCGATCGTAGCCGTCTTCAAATTCATCCAGCATTTGCCAGTGCGCGGCAAGGTTATCAGAGATAAACAGATAGCCTTCGACGCGGGGGCCATCAGGATGGAGCACAATCCCCGGGAAGTCCGCCGCAGCGCCCCAGCCGCGTTCGTAAAACGTACCGGATACGGAGCCGGCCAGCCATTCGCCGCCAATGTTTTCAAGAATATGCGCATTAGAGTGGCCCGGGCGCAGCGTGCCGTAGACAAACAGAGCGTTCATTTTCCCTCACCCGCAAAGCAAAAAGCCTGCTTTAAAAGCAGGCTTTTTAAATTTGGCTCCTCTGACTGGACTCGAACCAGTGACATACGGATTAACAGTCCGCCGTTCTACCGACTGAACTACAGAGGAATCGTTGTGGAGGCTTATCTTAGCGGCGAAAAAACTTTTGTCAAACCTGATCTTAGGGAAAATCGACCGATTGCTGATTCTGTGGTCAGTTTGTTGTAAATCCACACATCTTTTTCAGGAAAATACTTTGCAGGATTAGCATTTGTCCCCCATCATTTGAAATGGAGTTTCAACTTTTCTCGCTAAGGTCCATTTTGAACGTCACTGCCTCATTACGCCAGGCGATAGCGCGCACGCCATGGTATGCAAAACGTAAAAGCTATCGTGTCCTGTTCTGGCGTGAAATCACCCCTCTTGCTGTGCCTATCTTCCTGGAAAATACCTGCGTTTTGCTGATGGGGGTCCTGAGCACTTTCCTGGTGAGCTGGCTGGGAAAAGAGGCAATGGCTGGGGTTGGGCTGGCGGACAGCTTTAACATGGTGGTGATCTCGTTCTTTGCCGCCATAGACCTTGGGACGACGGTGGTGGTGGCTTTCAGCCTCGGCAAGCTTGACCCCAAACGCGCACGCGAGGCGGCCCGCCAGTCGCTAATGATCATGACCATTTTTTCGATCGTTCTGGCGGCGGTGATCCACTATTTCGGTAAAGAGATTATCGACTTTGTCGCCGGGGAAGCCACGAATGAGGTTAAAGACCTGGCGCTGACCTACCTGGAAATGACCGTCTTAAGCTATCCGGCGGCGGCCATTGCGCTGATTGGCAGCGGTGCGCTGCGCGGGGCGGGCAACACCAAAATTCCGCTGCTGATCAACGGCGGGATGAATATCCTGAATATCATTATCAGCAGCGTGCTGATCTACGGCGTGTTCTCGTGGGAGGGGCTGGGGTTCGTCGGTGCGGGACTAGGCTTAACCATTTCACGCTATATCGGTGCGGTTGCCATCATCGGGGTGCTGATGGCGGGGATCACCCCCTCGCTGCGTCTGACGCTTAAAAGCTATTTCCGTCCCTTTAATTTCGCCATTATCTGGGAAGTGATGGGGATCGGCATTCCCGCGAGTATTGAATCGGTGTTGTTCAACGGCGGGAAGCTGCTCACGCAGATGTTTGTCGCCGGGATGGGGACCGACGTTATCGCCGGTAACTTTATCGCCTTCTCCATCGCCTCGCTGATTAACCTGCCGGGTAACGCGCTGGGTTCTGCATCGACTATCATCACGGGTAAACGGCTCGGAAAAGGGCAGATAGGCCAGGCGGAGCGACAGCTGCGGCACGTCTTCTGGCTGTCGACCATTGGACTGACGCTCATCGCCTGGGGAACCGCGCCGTTTGCCGGGCTGATGGCCTCGTTCTATACCCATGAAGACGATGTTAAAGAGGTCGTTAAGATCCTCATCTGGCTCAACGCGGCCTTCATGCCTATCTGGGCGGCATCATGGGTATTGCCCGCCGGGCTGAAGGGCGCGCGCGATGCCCGCTTTGCGATGTGGGTATCAATGCTCGGCATGTGGGGATGTCGCGTTGTCGCGGGGTATACGCTCGGGGTGATGCTCGGATGGGGTGTGGTCGGCGTCTGGCTCGGGATGTTCCTCGACTGGGCCGTACGGGGCGCACTGTTCTACTGGCGGATGGTTAGCGGGCGCTGGTTATGGAAATATCCGCGCAAGAATGCCTGACAATTGCGCGAAGTGGAGAATAATTGGGCAAACGATCGGAAATATGCATTCTGCCTTTGACATCATGGGGGAGCATCGATAATATGCGCCCCGTTCACACGATTCCTCTGTAGTTCAGTCGGTAGAACGGCGGACTGTTAATCCGTATGTCACTGGTTCGAGTCCAGTCAGAGGAGCCAAATTTAAAAAGCCTGCTTATAAAGCAGGCTTTTTGCTTTTCTGCATCTGGAAAAATTGTCGGGTGGCGGCTTCGCCTTACCCGACCTACGGGATAGGTAGGCCCGGTAAGCGCAGCGCCACCGGGCACCAGACCGCACGAAATTACAAACTAATCGGCGCCGTCGCTTCGACCAGCCACGCTCGCGCATCGCTGTTCACCAGAGGTAACAGCGCCTCCCGGACCTGCTGATGATACGCATCCAGCCACTGTTTTTCCTGATCGCTCAACAGATGCAGCTCAACCTGACTTAAGTCGATCGGGATCAGCGTCAGTGAGGCAAATTTGCAGAACCCCGGACGGCTCTCCACAATCTCCACCTGGTTTTCAATGCGAATCCCGTGGCTATCGCCCAGATAGTATCCTGGTTCAATCGTCATGATATTGCCCGCCACCAGCGGCCACGGGTTGACCTTTTTGGCAATGCGATGCGGGTTCTCGTGGATCAGCAGCTGATGGCCCACGCCATGCCCTGTGCCGTGATCGTAATCCAGCCCCATCTCCCACAGCGGGCGACGCGCGAAGGCATCCAACTGATGCCCTTGAGTGCCAGAGGGGAACTGCAGAGTAATCAGCGACAGAAAGCCTCTCAACACGGCGGTGTAGTGCAGGCGCCGCTGCGGATCGACTTCCCCCCACGCCAGCGTACGCGTGGCGTCGGTGGTGCCGTTAACATACTGGCCGCCGGAATCGTTCAGGTAAAAATGGTCGTGGCCGATGGGCTTATTGCTGGCCTCGCTCGAATGATAGTGACACATCGCCGCATTGCTCGAAGAGGCGGAGATGGTCGCAAAACTCTGCTCGATGAACCCCGGCTGCTGTTGACGAAACGCAAGCTGCTGCGCCTGCGCGTCCAGCTCGGTGAGCGGTTGTCCTGCCGCCTCGCGCAGCGGCACTTCACGGCTCAGCCAGGCGAGGAAGTTGACCCACGCGGCCCCGTCATGGTGATGGCACTCGCGATAGCCTGCCAGCTCGACCGGGTTTTTCGTCGCTTTCATCAGGGTGATGGGGTCTGTCCGCCAGACAATTTCTCCCCGTGGCTCAACGGCGAATCGCAGGGCAACCGGCGCGGAATCGGCATCAATCATCACCCGTTTGCCTTCAGCAATCTGCTGGCAGCGTTCGATAAAGGTCTCCTGCGGCGCAACCGTGAACGCACTGCGCACATCGTCAGGCAGGGCGCTGAGCTTATTGTCGTTAACAAACCACTCCACGCTACCATCACGGCTGAGCAGGGCGAAGGAGAGAGGAACCGGGCTAAAGGGAATATCTGACCCACGCACGTTTAGCAGCCAGGCGATGTTGTCCGGCAGCGTCACGGCGAGGAAATCAGCATTGTGTTCTGCCAGCACGGCGGCGACGCGCTGGCGTTTGTCCGCGCTGCGTTCGCCGCTGTGTTCAACCGGCATTTCACGAATAAGCCCCGCCGGCGCGGCAGGGCGATCGGTCCATAAGGCGTCAAACGGCGAGTCCTTCAGAGGCACCAGCTCGCACGGCGTGGCAGACAGCTGCTCAAACTCCGAGTTGGTCATCAGCATCGCGTCAAAGCCAATGCGCGTCCCTGCCTCTACGTTTTTCGCCAGCCACTCAGCCAGCGGTTCGTTGTGCAGGTGGTGAATTTCAATCTCGTCCAGATTCACCTGAACGCGAGCCTGAACCTGATAGCGCCCGTCGACGAACAGCAGCGCTTTATCCTTCAGCACCAGCGCGACGCCGGCAGAGCCGTCAAAGCCCGTCAGCCACGCCAGCTTTTCGTCGTAGGGCGCGCAGTATTCGCTTTGCCATGCATCCGCCCGCGGGACGATCATCCCGTCGAGATGGCTGGCCTCAAGCCAGTGGCGCAGGGCAGAGATCGGAGATGTGCTGGACATTGTTTTTCCTTATCGTTATTAGCGGAACGGCGGCTCGTTGAAGGTGCGCAGCTTGCGGGAATGGAGCCTGTCACCTTCTGCCCGCAGCAAATCAATGGCGCGAATACCAATCTGCAGATGCTCAGAGATAGCCCCTTCGTAGAAACGGTTAGCCTGGCCCGGCAGCTTAATTTCACCGTGCAGAGGCTTATCGGAGACGCACAGCAGCGTGCCGTAAGGGACGCGGAAGCGATATCCCTGCGCGGCGATGGTGGCGCTCTCCATATCAATCGCCACCGCGCGGCTCAGGTTGAAGCGCAGCGCGGAGGCGGAGTAGCGCAGCTCCCAGTTGCGATCGTCCGTTGTGACGACCGTACCGGTGCGCAGGCGCTGTTTAACCTCTTCACCCGGCATGCCGCTGACCTCTTTGGTAGCGTCATAGAGCGCGCGCTGTACTTCCGCGATGCTCGGGATGGGGATGTCCGGCGGCAGGACCGCATCAAGCACGTGGTCATCGCGCAGATAGGCGTGTGCCAGCACGTAGTCGCCAATCAGCTGGCTTTCGCGCAGGCCGCCGCAGTGGCCAATCATCAGCCACACGTCCGGGCGCAGTACCGCCAGATGGTCGCAGATGGTTTTGGCATTTGACGGGCCCACGCCGATGTTGATCAGGGTGATGCCCTGGCCGTCGGCGGTGATCAGGTGCCAGGCAGGCATCTGGTGCTTTTTCCACGCCAGGTCAGAAATGGCCTGCTCGGGCGCTTCGGTTTCAGCGGTGATCCAGATCCCGCCCGCGCAGGACAGCGCGATATACGGGCTTTCCGGATCCAGGATCTGGCTGCAGCCCCAGCGGACAAACTCGTCAACGTAGCGGGTGTAGTTGGTAAAGAGCACGAACGGCTGGAAATGTTCGACAGGCGTACCGGTGTAGTGACGCAGGCGCGCCAGCGAGAAGTCCACGCGGCGAGCATCAAAGTGCGACAGGGGAGAAAATTCAGCCGGGTGATAGATGCCGTCAGCCGTCTCATCGCCAATCTGGGAAAGCTCGGTGGTCGGGAAGTGGCGCGTCAGCCCCGCGCTCATGGAGCGATCCAGCGTCAGCGCCGAACCGTCAATCACGTACGGATACGGGATCTCATGCCGCGAGGGCTCAACGTGGATATGCGCGCCGTAATCCTGATACAGCAGCGTCAGCTGTTCCTCAAGATACGGGCGGAACAGCGCAGGGCGGGTGACGGTGGTGCTGTAGCAGCCTGAGTGGGTAAAACGGGCGTAGGCGCGGGTTTTCGGCGTGGTGCTGGCGCTGCCGTCCCAGGTCACAGAGAGCGATGGATAAACAAAAAGGCCCTCGGTTCTGGCCTTTTGGTCGGGAAGTTTCCCTGTTTCGATATATTCGCTGATGGCGCTGCGCAGCGCGTTGACGGACTGTTCATACAGCGCGTCGAGTTTTTCCAGCGCCTGAGCCGGGGTCAGGCTGGAGCCCTTATTATTCATCTCTGTCTCCTTGTTCCACAGGTGTGCGACTCTACCCGATAGTATGTCACACGCCTGTGAAACAAAAGGGAGATCAGCCGTGGCGCGTCTCTTTCATCAGCAGCGCCGTCGCCGCCGACAGCAGGCAGCCGGCCAGCAGATAAATCGCCACGCTGTGCCAGTTGCCGCCGGAGAAGGTCACCAGCGCGGCGGCAATAAACGGCGTAAAACCGCCGCCGACCACGCTTGCGACCTGATAGCCCACGCCCGCGCCGCTGTAGCGGTAGCTTGCCCCAAACAGCTCGGTGAACATCGGCTGCTGCACGCACACCACCATATCGTGAGCGATGTTCGCGAGCATGATGGCGAAGAAGACAATCCAGAAGATCGACTGGGCCTCCAGCGCCATAAAGAACGGCCAGGCGCTGAGGGTACCAATCAGCGCCCCGGTGATGTAAACGCGGCGGCGACCAAACCGGTCCGCCAGCCAGGCGAAGCAGGGGATGGTCAGGCAGCTGATCCCGCCGACCAGCAGGCCAATATTCAGGAACAGCTCGCGCGGCAGCCCGAGGTTCTGCGTCGAGTAGTTCAGGGCAAACGCGGTGACGATATACATCGTCAGCAGTTCACAGAGGCGCAGGGCGATAATTTTCAGAAAAGCGCCAGGGTGCTGAACCAGCGCTTCCATCACAGGCAGACGCTTTTTGGCGAGCGGTTTTTCCAGCTGTTGTTTTTCAAACTCAGCCGACTCCTCCATCCCGTTACGGATCCACAGTGCGGCGATGACCAGCACGATGCTGAAGATGAACGGAATGCGCCAGCCCCAGCTCAGGAACTGCTCGTCGGTGGTAAGCTGGCTGATTAGCGATACCAGCCCGGTAGAAAGCAGCAGGCCGACGCCGTACCCAACCTGTACGCCGCTGCTGTAAAACGCTTTCCTGTTTTTCGGCGCGCTCTCAACGGACAACAACGCCGCACCGCCCCATTCGCCGCCGACGGCGAAGCCCTGGATGGCGCGCAGGGTGACCAGCAGTATCGGCGCCCACCAGCCGATAGCGGCAAACGAGGGGAGAATACCGATAAGCGCGGTGGCGATCCCCATCATCCAGACGGTGAGCATCAGCATGCGCTTGCGGCCAAGACGGTCGCCGAAGTGGCCGAAGATCACCCCGCCCAGCGGGCGAAACAGAAAGCCGACGCCAAAGGTGGCAAATGCGGCGAGCGTGCCCATCGCGGGGCTGACCTGGGGAAAAAACTCGCGGTTAAACACCAGCGCGGCAGTGATGCCGTAAAGCAGAAAATCATACCAGTCGACGACGGCGCCCGCGAAGCTGCCTAAGGCTGCGCGGCGGGCACGATTGAGCGAAGGTGTCTCCTCGTTGGGACGTTCGGAGATGAGGGTGGAGTCCATAGTTGTCCTGTCCGTACTGATTTTTAATTATTGGTATAAGAAAAGGTCACTCACATTGCGTCCGTCATATAAACGGAACCTATGAGACTACCGCGACAGAACGCCTGAGAAAACGTTTTTATCTTTCCGGAAGGCGCTGAATAAATAAATTTCATCTTCCCCTGCCTTGAGATAAATCAGTCTGTTTGGCTCCGGTTAGTGCTGAATGGATTACAGTTATAGATACCGCTGCGTGGCTTAAGCTGAGGGAAAACGATGCAACGCACCTTTTCGACATTCTGGATGGTCCTGTTTTTATTCGTCGCACCGCTTAACGCGGAGCCCAACGTCTATGGTGAGCAACGTATCAGCGGCTGGTGGAATGCGCTGACGGATGATATCGCCCTGACCTGGGAAGAGCCTCAACGTTACGATCTGTACCTGCCGTTTCTGAGCTGGCACGCTCGCTTTATGTACGACAAAGAAAAGACGGATAATTACAATGAAATGCCGTGGGGCGGCGGGCTGGGCGTTTCCCGCTATAACGAAGAGGGTAACTGGAGCGCGCTGTTCGCGATGATGTTCAAGGACTCGCACAACGAATGGCAGCCCGCGATGGGCTATGGCTGGGAGAAGGGCTGGTATCTGGATAATGCCAAAGATTTCCGCCTTGGTCTCGGTGCCGCAGCGGGCATCACGGCGCGAGATGATTTTGCAAACTATGTTCCGCTACCGTTCATCTTCCCGCTGTTTTCGGCCGGGTATAAGCGCGTTACCGTTCAGTTCACCTATATTCCCGGGACGTATAACAACGGCAACGTGCTCTTTGCCTGGCTGCGCCTAGGCTTCTAAAGCGTGATCACCTTTTTAGCCACGGCGTTAGACAGTACCAGCATGGAGAAGAGAACCGAGGTGACGAACGTGAGCACAATCAGCGCCAGCTTCATACCGAGAGAGGTCACCGGTATCAGCGCCGTCAGCAGATGAAACACCGAGTAGTGCACAATGTACACGCCGGTCATCGTTTTGCTGATGGCGGCCAGAATGGACTCCTTAAATTCAGCATTGCGGCGAAAGCGCACGCCGTTCGCCGCAATCACCAGGGCAATAATCAGGATGTAGATCTGCGAGCCGGTAAGAATAAAGGCGTTTCTGTCCGCCTTGAACAGCGCGAAGAAGAAGTGGCGCTCGTAAAACCAGGTGAAGAGGTAGATAAACGGGATGGCGACAACCGCCGCCCTGACGACATTTTTGCGGCTAATCCACTCGGCGACTTTCGGATCGCAGAAGAGTTGCCCCGTCAGATAAAACAGGAGCCACGTCCACAGCCGATACTGCGGTGAAAGAGAAAGGACGTGCGCTTCAGGATAAAGCGCCGATAGCAGATCGTATCCGTAGGAAAAGAGCAGCAGGGCGGCAATCGTTCCGCAGAACAGCGCTCGCCGCTGGCTGAGCCACTCCACCGCCGGGTGGAAGGTGTAAATCACCACAAAGGCGAACACGAACCAGGGCTGGATTAAATATCCGCGCTGATACGGCTCCCACAGGTAGTAGATCGTTATCCAGAACAGAAAAACAATCACCAGGCTTTTAATTTTACCCAGCTGCCAGCGGGTGCCGTGCCGGGATTGTCCGTCGAGATAGCCCGCAACCACAAAAAACAGCGGCGTGGCAATCGTCGAGATAAAGGTTAAAAACCCCAGGATCCAGTGATAGTCATAATCATAATGATCCCAGGTGTTGTAGATGGTAAAGAAGGTCACCGCCGTCATACAGCCCAGCGTCTTGATAATGTTCAGCCCTGTCGCATTCATTGTGGTTTGGCTTCGTCCTTATGATGGAAACACGCATAGATCACGGGGAGTACCAGCAGCGTCAGGATTGTAGCAAACCCCAGTCCAAACATAATCACAACGGCCATGCTCTGGAAGAAAACGTCCAGCAGCAGCGGAGCCAGGCCAAGTACGGTCGTGAACGCGGTGAGCAGGATAGGGCGCAGGCGCGAGGTGGCAGCGTACACGATCGCGCTGTGCTGATCCTTTTGCGTTTTCTGCTGTTCGATCTCTTCCACCAGCACGATGCCGTTGCGGATCAGCATTCCGCTCAGGCTCAGCAGGCCAATCAGCGCCATAAAGCCAAAGGGAATGCCGGTAAGTAAAAATCCCGGCGTGACGCCAATCAACGCCAGCGGTACGGTCAGCCAGATAGCGACGGCGTTTTTTACCGAGCTAAACATCAGCACCGTAATGACAAACATCACCAGATACCCGATAGGTAGCGTAGTGAACAGCCCCTGCTGCGCTTCACTGGAGTTTTCCGCGTCGCCCCCCCACTCGATGCTGTAGCCGTGTGGCAGCGGAAGGGCATCTACCTGCGGCTTCACGCGGGCGAGGATATCGCCGGAGGTTTGCTGGCTCAGCGGGTCCGGGTCCGTTTGCACCGTCAGCACCCGCGAGCGATCGCGTCGAAGGATGAGCGGATCTTCCCACTCCAGCGAGAAGCGGCTGACGACGTTACTCAGCGGGATATACTGCTGCCGCGTCTGGCTCCACACCAGCACGTTGTTCAGGTGATTGGCGTCCAGCCGTTCGCTCTCAGGCGGGCGCACCACGACCGGGAGCAGGTCGCTGCCTTCCCGGTACAGCCCCGCCCTGCTGCCGGAGAAATTCATCTCCAGCGCGTTATCAACGTCCCGTTTATCTACGCCAAGCTCGCGGCCCAGGGCGGCAACGTACTGTGGGCGGATCACCTTGCTGCGGTTTTGCCAGTCGTTCCTGACGCTGCCCGTGGCCGGGTCGCGGGTGAGGATGTCGTCCACCTGGCTGGCTATCAGACGCAGCCTGTCAGGGTCAGGGCCTTTAATGCGCACCTCAATGGCGCTGTCGCCAGAGGGGCCAAACATCACGCGCTTGGTGCTGGCGTTGACCTGCGGATAGTTTCGCGCGATGTACTCATCAACGTGGCGGGTCAAGGGGGAAATGTTACGCTGGTCGTCCATGCGCACCATGATCTGCGCATAGTTACTGTACTGCCGCTGTCCGCTGTAGGTCAGAATAAATCGCATACTTCCCTGACCAATGGTTGAGACGGTGGTTTCCACGCCCGGCTGGCCGTTAATGGTTTTTTCGATATCGCCGGTCATTTTCTCGGTCCATTTAATATCGGTGCCGTAGGGTAGCCAGAGGTCGACAAAGAAAATCGGCGTATTAGACGACGGGAAAAAGTTTTGCCGTACGGCGCCGAAGCCCCAGACAGACGCTGCCAGCAGCGCAGCCATCACAATGAGCGTCGGTGCCTTATGGTGCAGCAGCGTGTTAAGCAGGCGCTGGTAGGCGCGGTAGAGTCGTTTATCGTAAGGATCTGACTCGTCGGTTTTATCGGGCGCGCTGTCGTTTTTAAACAACCACCACTTAATCAGCACCGGGGTGAGGGTGAGCGCCGAGAACCAGCTCAGCATCAGGGAAATCAGCAGCACCTGGAACAGGGATTTACAGTATTCCCCGGTGGAATCCTGCGACAGCCCGATAGGGGCAAACGCCAGGATGGCAATCACCGTCGCCCCCAGCAGCGGCAGGGCGGAGCGGCGGATGATGTAGTTCACGGCGGTTAGCAGCGGGGAGCCCTGCTGTCGGGCGATCAGCACCCCTTCGACAATCACGATGGCGTTATCCACCAGCATGCTGAGGGCGATAATCAACGCCCCGAGCGAGATGCGCTGCAGCTCAATGCCCCACAGATACATAATCAGCAGCGTGCCCAGCACGTTAAGCGCGAGGGAGAATGCGATGATGATCCCGCTGCGTACGCCCATAAAGATCAGCAGCACGCCGATAACAATCGCCAGCGCCATCAGGAAGTTAATAATAAAACCGTTAACAGAGTGGCCCACTTCGGCTGCCTGATCGTAAAACAGGTCTATCTGTATGCCTGCCGGTTTTTCCGCCGACATCTGGCTTAGCTTCGCCTCCAGCGCGTGGCCCACGTCGATCACGTTCACGCCGGGTATAAACGAGACGCCCATGGTGACGGCTTTTTTGCCGTTGGCATGGTAGATACTGGCCGGCGATTCGTTCAGCCCGCGCGACAGCGTGGCAATATCCCGCAGACGCGTCGCCGCCCCGGTGCCGGAAGGCGTGATGATGATATCCGCCAGTTCATCAAGATTTTCGAACTCACCGGTCGGGTGCAGGCGAATGGATTCGGTGCCGGAGGTGATTTCTCCTGCGCTGGAAACGACGTTAAGTCTGCTGAGCAGGGCGGAAAGCTGGTTGAGCGTAATGCCGCGCGCGGCCATTTTGGTCAGGGAGATATCAATGTTGACCTGCTGGCTAATCGCCCCACCGATCGCCACCTTCGCGACGCCGGGGATCAGAATCAGCTCCCGGCGCAGCTGCTCCGCATATCTCACCAGTTCAGGATTACTGAATTCATCTCCGGAAATGGCGAAGAAGAAGCCGAACACGTCGCCGAAATCGTCATTCACAAAGGGCGTGACGACGCCGGGCGGGAACTGGCGCGAGGCATCGCCCACGCGGCGGCGCAGTTCATCCCAAATCTGCGGCAGCTCGTTCGAGTGATAGCGTGAAGCGATGTTAACGGTGATTTGCGACAGACCGTTTGAAGAGATGGAGCTCACGTTGTCCAGATAGGGCAACTGCTGAAGGGCATTCTCCAGCGGAAGCGTCACCTCCTCTTCAACCTGCTGAGCGGATGCGCCGGGGTAATGGGTGACCACCACTGCGGTTTTGATGGTAAAAGCGGGATCTTCCAGCCTACCGATATTCAACAGGGCGAAAATACCCCCGATGCCCAGCAGCAGGATCGTTAGCCAGACGCGAACAGGGTTATTGATAAATTGACGAGAGATATCCATTACAGTCCCCGTTCACGCGTCCAGATACGCACCGGCTGGTTAGCATGGAGCTCACCAACGCCCGCGGCCACCACGCGCTCGCCCGCCTTAAGCCCGCTGGTAATCACCACGCCTTCGGTACTCACTTGCCCCACGCTGACCTTGCGGTCTTCCAGATGCAGCGCATCGCCTTCGCCCGTCACGACCCAGACGTGCGGCTCGTTGCGCGGGCTGTTGTCCGGGTTAAAGACCGCCTCAACCGGTACAACCAGCGCCTGAGCGCCAGCGCCAACCGGGAGGTTGGTTAAATTGATGGTCACCGTACCGCTTACGCCGCCGACGGCGGGAAAATCATCTGGCCGCGGCATGGTCAGTATCACCTGCCAGGTCAGGGTATTGCTGTCGCTGCTGCCCGAGTGCTCTTTGTAGACGGCGGTAAATTCCCGATCCGGCATGGCGTTAATTCTCACCACGGGGCGATACTGCGCGTTGCGGATATCAAAGGTCTTAAACAGGTTCTCAGGAATACTAAACACCACGTCCAGCAGATCGGTACGGGTTAACGTTGCAATGGGCTGACCGGCAGACACCACCTGATGGTTTCGGACATGTACGCTGGCCGCCGTCCCGCTGAAGGGGGCGACGAGCGTCATCTGATTCAGCTCTTCCCGGGCAATCTGTAGCGCCGCATTCGCCGAATCGCGGTTCGCGCGCTGCACGTCCATTTCTGCTTTCGAAATCGCCTGGCGGCCCGCCAGCGTCTGGAAGCGGTCGAATTGCCTCTGGGCCAGCGTCGCCGCCGTTTGTCTGTCGTTAACGCGCTGCTGGGCTTCACGGGCGTTCAGTCGGGCAAGCTGTTGCCCCTGTTTGATGGCTGCGCCCTGACGTACATCGAGCGCTTCAATTTGACCTGCGCGCTTGAAGGAAAGGTCTGTGGCATCGCCCGATTCAATGCGGGCGGGAAAAACGCGCTGCTGGGCGTGACCGGGAGCCGTCACCTCCGCCACTTTTACCATCCTGGGCAGGGGGGCGGCTTGCTTCGGTTTCGGGTCGCACGCCGTGAGCGTTAATAAAACGAACGGTAAAAGAGAGAGGTAGCGGTTCACTGTATTCCCCTAATAAATAACTGTTTTATTTATTCCATCACCTGGACAGGGGTGACACTATTCTGCCAGAACAGTGACGACCATATAGGTAAATAAACCAATCGCCGTGCTGGCGATAATGGCAAGTGCAATGAACATACCCAGACGGATCAGGCTTAAACCATACATACATTCCTCCATGAGCCGGAAGCGGTGGCTGACTATGAGCATAGTCGGCGAAAAGATAAATGTTAAATAACCATTATCAGTGGGGGACGCGCTTAACCTGATATTCCTGTGCTACGTTTAATATTATCCATCTTTTTTACCGTAACTGGCATTAAGGGCAACCCCCTGCATTTAATGCGTTTTTTTGCTTCATTCACACTCGTGTTGGTTATAAAAAGGATGCTCGATATGTATAAAAACATTCTCGTTCCGGTGGATGTCTATGAGACAAGCCTGGCGGATAAAGCGTTGCAGCATGCACAGTTTCTGGCGCAAAGCGCATCGGGTGACATTCATTTGCTGCACGTCATGCCCAAGTTTTCTGCCGAACTGACGCGTGGTTTTATTTCAGATGCGCGCAAAATGGATGAATATATGATTAATAATTCGAAAGAAAAGCTGTCTGACCTGGTCAAAAAAGTGAATCTGCCAGAAGAGCGTGTTCATCTCCATGTCCGTAGCGGAAATGTCCGTGATGAGGTTATTAAGCTGGCGGATGAACTTAGCGTCGGCGCGATTATTGTCGGCTCTCGAAATCCAAATATTCAAACCCATTTGTTAGGATCAGAGGCGGCAAGTATTGTTCGTTACGCACATGTTCCTGTTTTCGTTATTCGTTAATTACAGAGAAGCAAGGTGATTTCTGAATAGAACCTGAGGAAGGAACGATGAAAACAGGAAAACCTGAACGTCCGTATTATCAACAAACCGTTGACGAAACCCTGTCAAATATCCACTCCACCCTGGAAGGCCTTAGCGGCACTGAGGCATCAGCCCGACTTCAGCAGCATGGCGAGAATGCGTTACCGCAAAAAAAGGGCAAACCCGCCTGGCTGCGCTTCCTGGCGCACTTTAACGATGTGTTGATTTACGTGCTGCTGGTGGCCGCGTTGCTTAAGCTCTTTATGGGCCACTGGGTAGACATGTTTGTGATCCTTGGGGTTGCCATCATTAACGCGCTGATTGGCCATATCCAGGAGAGCAATGCGGAAAAATCGTTGCAGAGTATTCGCAATATGCTCTCCAGCGAGGCCGTGGTGGTACGACAGGGGAACCATGAAACGATCCCCACCACGGCGCTGGTCCCGGGAGATATCGTGGTGATCCGCGCCGGGGACCGTATCCCTGCGGACCTGCGCGTGATTGAAGCGCATAACCTGCGCGTGGAGGAGGCCATCCTGACCGGCGAATCCACCGTTGTTGAGAAAAACAGCGATGCGCTAAGCGGGGAGCTGCCTTTAGGTGACCGGTATAATCTGCTCTACTCAGGCACCACCGTCAGCTCCGGCGGCGGTAAAGGCGTGGTGGTGGCAACCGGGGGCGAGACCGAGCTGGGCCACATCAATCAGATGATGTCCGACATTGAAAAGCACCGCACGCCGCTGATGGTGCAGATGGATAAGCTCGGCAAGACCATCTTCATCACTATCCTGGTGATGATGGTGGCGCTGTTTGTCTTTAGCCTCCTGTTCCGTGATATGCCGGTTTCTGAACTGGTGCTGTCGCTTATTAGCCTCGCCGTTGCCGCCGTGCCTGAAGGCCTGCCGGCCATCATTTCCATCATCCTTTCGCTTGGCGTACAGGCCATGGCGCGTCGCAAGGCTATCATTCGTAAGTTGCCCACGGTGGAAACGCTGGGCGCAATGACGGTCATCTGCTCGGATAAAACCGGCACCCTGACGATGAATGAAATGACGGTCAAAGCGGTGATTACCGCTGACACGACCTATCGCGTGGAGGGCGACAGCTACGAACCGGTGGGGAATATTCACCCCGTAGATGACCCGACGCCCGTCAGCGTGACGCAGGGTTCCCTGCTGGAGCGCTACCTGCGCACCATTGACCTCTGTAATGACAGCCAGCTGATCAAAGACGAGCAGGGGCTGTGGAAAATCACCGGGGGACCAACCGAGGGCGCGCTGAAGGTGCTGGCGGCGAAAATCCCGCTCCCACCGCTCGATACCGAAATGCGCAGTAAAATCCCGTTTGATTCGCAGTATAAATACATGTCCACGCTGTACCGGCTGGGCGATGAAGAGGTGATTTTAATCACCGGCGCGCCGGACGTCATGTTCCGCCTCTGCCAGTACCAGCAGACAAATGACGGACTGCAGCCGTTCGATCAGCCCTACTGGGAAGGGAAGATTGAAGAGTATGCCCGGGAAGGGTTGCGCATGGTGGCCGCGGCCTGGAAACCCGCCCGCGAGGGACAGCGCGAGCTGGATCATCCGGACCTGCATGATGGCGTGATCCTGCTGGGTATTGCAGGAATGATGGATCCGCCGCGTCCGGAGGCCATTACCGCCATTGCCGACTGTCTGCAGGCCGGGATCCGCGTGAAAATGATCACCGGCGACCACCCGCAAACGGCCATGAGCATTGGGCAAATGTTGGGGATTGGTAACGCCGCAAGCGCTATCACCGGACGTGAGCTGGAGGCGATGGACGATCGTCAGCTGAGCGACGCCGCGCAGCAGTACGATATTTTCGCCCGAACCAGCCCGGAGGATAAATTCCGCCTTGTGCAGGCCCTGCAAAGTAAACAGGAAGTCGTGGGCATGACCGGGGATGGCGTAAACGATGCCCCGGCGCTCAAGCGGGCGGATGTGGGTATCGCCATGGGAATTAAGGGGACGGAAGTCACCAAGGAAGCCGCCGACATGGTGTTAACGGACGACAACTTTGCCACCATTGCCAGCGCGGTGCACGAGGGGCGTCGGGTTTACGATAACCTGAAAAAGACCATTCTGTTCGTTATCCCCAGCAACATCGCGCAGGCTCTGCTGATCATCATCGCGCTGCTGGCGGGGAACCTGATCCCGCTGACGCCGGTCCTGATCCTGTGGATGAACATGGCCACGTCAGCCACGCTGTCGTTTGGCCTGGCGTTTGAAGCGGGTGAGAAGGACATCATGAACCGGCCACCGCGTAAGGCGAATCTCCACGTGATGGACGGCTACGCCATCTGGCGCGTGGTGTTTGTCGGTCTGATGATTGCCATTAGCGCCTTCGTGCTGGAAGCCTGGCTACAGCCGCGCGGCTACTCGGCGGAGTTTATCCGCACCGTGCTGCTGCAAACCCTGGTCACGGCGCAGTGGTTCTACATGCTCAACTGTCGCGTGAATGACGGTTTCTCGCTGAGCAAAGGCCTGCTGGCGAACAAAGGGATTTGGATCGTCAGCGGCGTGCTGCTGGCGCTACAGCTTCTTATCATTTACGCACCGTTCATGCAGATGCTGTTTGGCACCGAAGCGCTGCCGTTCCGCTACTGGGTCATCACCCTGCTGATTGGTTTTGTGATGTTCCTTATCGTCGAGGCGGAAAAAGTGCTGACGCGCCGGTGGCGCAAAACCGAGGCGTGATAGCGTAAACTGAGAAAGCCTGCCTGAGCCCGGGCTTTCTCTTTTTGAGCACAGGAAACTATGATTCGACTTACCTGGTTCGTCCTTACGCTGTGTGCCGCCGTACCCGGTGCGTTTGCCGTAACCTATACCCTCCCGCCGGAAGGCAGTCGTCTGGTGGGAGACCCGATTATCATCACCGTTCCCGAGCACAATACGCTGCCTCTTGAAGCCTTTGCCGCGCGGTACGGTCAGGGGCTGAGCAACCTGCTGGAAGCAAACCCGGGCGTGGATCCTTTTTTGCCCAAACCCGGCACCCGGCTGGTGATCCCTCAGCAGCTGATTTTGCCTGACACCGTCCGCGAGGGCATTATCGTTAACGCGGCAGAAATGCGCCTTTACTACTACCCGCCAGGCGGCAACACCGTTGAAGTATTGCCCATCGGCATCGGTCAGGCCGGGCGTGAGACTCCGCGTAACTGGGTGACGGCCGTTGAGCGTAAGCAGGAGGGGCCAACCTGGTCTCCGACGCCGAATACGCGGCGCGCCTATGCGGCGGAAGGGAAAACGCTGCCGGCATTCGTGCCCGCCGGGCCGGATAACCCGATGGGGCTGTATGCGATTTATATCGGCAGGCTCTATGCCATTCACGGCACAAACTCAAATTTCGGCATTGGCCTGCGGGTGAGCCAGGGCTGTATTCGTCTGCGTAATAACGACATCAAATACCTTTTTGATAATGTTCCCGTAGGAACCCGCGTGCAGCTTATCGATCGGCCCGTAAAGGTGACCACGGAGCCGGACGGCAGCCGCTGGGTAGAGGTTCATGAGCCACTATCACGTAACCGCGCGGAATTTGAGTCAACCCGGAAAGTGCCTCTGCCCATTTCAGCCGCGCAGCGAACGCAGCTGATAAACGAGGGGGCGGGCGCTGAACTGGAACGGCGATCGGGGATGCCGGTTAAGATCGGCATGTGAGGTGATTTTCGCCGGGTGGCGGCTGCGCCTTACCCGGCCTACGATTCGAGGTTTTTGTAGGTCGGGTAAGGCGCAGCCGCCACCCGACAATTTTTCCAGAAGCAGAAAAGCAAAAAGCCTGCTTTAAAAGCAGGCTTTTCAAATTTGGCTCCTCTGACTGGACTCGAACCAGTGACATACGGATTAACAGTCCGCCGTTCTACCGACTGAACTACAGAGGAATCGTGTGAACGGGGCGCATATTATCGACCTGCGTTCGCCTTGTCAAAGGGTGGATCAACGCCTTTTGATCGTTTGCTGACAAAATCGGCAAAGTGACGTTTTTGGCAGCGGAATGCACCGTCATGGTGCGGGTATACCTCTAATGGGGCAGATCATAAACTGCTGTTTCGGTAATAAAACCCCCCTCCATGATTAGGTTTCCTTATTTTCAGGCGCTTAGCGGACAATTCAGACCGCCTGGTAAAAGTGGCATTCATATTGCAAAACCTGTTTAACAACGACAGCCGGTTACGGCAAAGCATTTCGAACAGGGGGCAAAATGAACTTAAGACGACTGAAATACTTCGTAAAAATCGTCGATATCGGCAGCCTGACTCAAGCAGCAGAAGTGCTGCATATCGCGCAGCCTGCGCTGAGCCAGCAGGTGGCTACTCTGGAAGGCGAGATGGATCAGCAATTACTGATCCGCACCAAGCGCGGCGTCACGCCAACGGAAGCAGGCAAAATTTTGTATACCCATGCCCGCACTATTCTGCGTCAGTGTGAACAGGCGCAGCTGGCGGTGAACAATGTCGGCCAGACCCTGAGCGGGCACGTTTCCATTGGTTTAGCGCCGGGAACCGCGGCATCGTCTATCACCATGCCACTGCTGCAGGCCGTTCGCGCCGAGCTGCCTGAAGTGCTGGTCTACCTGCATGAAAACAGCGGTTCCGTTCTGAATGACAAACTGCTCAACGGCCAGCTGGATATGGCGGTCCTTTACGATCGCTCCCCGGTCGCCGGCATCACCAGCCAGCCGCTGCTGAAAGAAGATCTCTACCTCGTGGGCACCCGCGACTGCCCGGGCCAGAGCGTAGACCTTACCGCGGTGGCAGAAATGAACCTCTATCTGCCGCGCGACTACAGCGCAGTGCGCGTGCGCGTGGACGAAGCGTTCTCCCTGCGCCGCCTGACGGCCAAAATCATCGGTGAAATTGACTCGATCTCCACGCTCACCGCGGCCATTGCCAGCGGAATGGGTGTGACGGTTCTGCCGGAATCCGCAGCACGCTCGCTGTGCAGTGCGGCAAACGGCTGGATGGCGCGCATCACCACGCCGTCAATGAGTCTGCCGCTGTCCCTGAACATGTCTGCGCGCGGTTCGCTGTCGCCGCAGGCGCAGGCGGTAAAAGAGATTTTGATGTCACTGGTCAGCAAGCCGTCGCTTGAGAACCGTGAACTCCAGCTCGTGAGCTGATATTCCATAAAAGCATAAGATGCTGGTTTTTATTATTTGTTCTGCAGCGCGGCTGACTCTAACAATAGAGCTATGTCAGATGCGCCGGAGTGAATCGTGAATTTCCAGCAACTTAAAATTATCCGTGAGGCGGCCAGGCGGGACTACAACCTGACCGAGGTCGCCAATATGCTTTATACCTCTCAGTCCGGCGTCAGCCGCCATATCCGCGAGCTGGAAGAGGAGCTGGGCATAGAGATCTTTATCCGTCGCGGCAAGCGGCTGCTCGGCATGACGGAGCCGGGTAAGGCTTTGCTCACCATCGCAGAGCGCATCCTCAACGAGGCCAGCAACGTGCGTCGTCTGGCGGATCTCTTCACCAATGACGCCTCGGGCGTCCTCACCATCGCCACCACCCACACCCAGGCGCGCTACAGCCTGCCGCCGGTGATTAAAGCGTTCCGCGAGCTTTTCCCTGACGTTCGTCTGGAGCTCATCCAGGGCACGCCGCAGGAAATTGAAGTGCTGCTGCAAAACGGTGGGGCGGATATCGGCATCGCCAGCGAGCGTCTGAGCAACGACCCGCTGCTGGTGGCCTTCCCCTGGTTCCGCTGGTACCACAGCTTATTACTCCCGGTCGATCATCCGCTGAATCAGGTTTCCCCTCTGACGCTGGAAGACGTTGCGAAATGGCCGCTGATCACATACCGCCAGGGGATCACCGGACGTTCGCGCATAGACGAGGCCTTCAACCGCAAAGGGCTCACGCCGGACGTGGTGCTGAGCGCGCAGGATTCTGATGTGATCAAAACCTACGTCGAGCTGGGTCTGGGCATTGGCCTGGTGGCGGAACAGTCCAGCGGAGAACGCGAGGACGGGAACCTGGTGCGTCTTGATACCCGTCATCTGTTTGACGCCAATACCGTATGGCTTGGCCTGAAGCGCGGGCAGCTGCAGCGCAACTATGTCTGGCGCTTTATCGAGCTCTGCAACGCCGGGCTGTCGGTGGATGAGATTAAACGTCAGGTAATGGAGCCGGAAGAAGTGGCGATTGATTATCAGATTTAGGTGCGGGTTTGCCCGGTGGCGCTGCGCTGGCCGAATCAGGGGGCAGGGATGTCGTCACTTGTTGTAAGTAGTGGGGACATGCTGCTGCATCAACTCAACGATCCAGTCAATAAAAACGCGCAGTCTGGCGTTGACATGGCGGTTAGGCGGAAATGTCAGGTACAGGGGCATTGGCTTAATACGCCATTGTTCAAATAGCGGAATTAAGGCGCCACAAGCCTGATGTGCTGCCGCCATATAGACGGGAAGCGCAATCACGCCTAATCCCGCTAGCCCAGCCTCGAGATAGGCGTTGCCATCATCCACGGCAAGCACATAGTTTCCCGTGATTTCAATATGTTCACTCTCACAGCGCAGTAACAGAGGATCAATCTTACCGGTGCGTGAGGACAAGAATCCCACTCTGCGATGGTCCGTGTTTTCCAGCTCTCGCGGATGCGCAGGGGCGCCGAGGCGTTCCACATAACTCGGCGCGACGTAGACACCGATTTGTAAATCGCCGACGTGGCGTGCGATCAAGGACTGGTCGTTGATTTCACCGCCCCGCAGGACGCAATCCACGTTGTCGCCGATCAGATCCACCACCCGGTCGCTCACGCCCATGTCGAACTGGATATCAGGGTAGCGCGCGTGAAAAGCCGGTAGCGCGGGCACCAGCACAAGGCGGGCGAGAGGAGAGGGCACATCTACCCGTAGCCGTCCCCTGGGCGTCATCGCCGAACTGGACAGGCTGTTTTCAGCATCCTCCATGTCCGCCAGCAGGCGGATGACGCGCTCGTAGTAGACCGCGCCATCGGGAGTGACGCCGAGCCTGCGGGTGGTGCGATGGAGCAGCCTGACGCGCAGGCGCGCTTCCAGCTGCTGAATAAGCTGCGTCACCGTGGTTTTGCTCATATGAAGCGTTTGGGCAGCCTTTGTGAAGCTGCCTGCCTCCACCACGCGAGCAAAGGCGCGCATCGCATCGAAACGATCCATCCCTTGTCCTCTCTTTTCACCGATTGTTTGGATTTTACAAACAATGATGGACAAAGTCGCTTGTTTATCCGCCCGGGATGGCACCTGTAAAGTGTCTTTATGTTCACAGGGCAGATTTCGCCCCATTACAAAGGTACAAACATGACAACACGCGAAGCGGTATTTCCCTTCGGACGGCAGGCGTTCTATGAGCGCAATCGCTATTCACCCGCCATCAAATCTAAAAATCTAACGGGTTCCTGTTTGTTTCGGGGCAGGTTGGTAGCCGGGAGGATGGTTCGCCTGAAGAGGATCTCAACGCGCAGATCCGGCTGGCATTCGATAACCTTAATGCTGTCCTCACGGCTGCGGGCTGCACGTTCGATGACGTAGTTGACGTCACCCTCTTTGTCGTCGATCCCGAGTCAAACCTCGACGCTATCTGGCGTATCCTGCCAGAATATTGGGGGGAAGCGCCTTACCCGACGTTGACCGGGATTGGCGTGACGTGGCTGTACGGATTCCAGTTTGAGATTAAGGTGATTGCCAGGCTGCCCTAAGCGTTACGGGTCTTTCCGCCGGTCGACAGATCTGTCCCGTAGGCCGGGTAAGGCGAAGCCGCCACCCGGCAAATTTTCCGAACGCACAAAAGCAAAAAGCCTGCTTTAAAAGCAGGCTTTTCAAATTTGGCTCCTCTGACTGGACTCGAACCAGTGACATACGGATTAACAGTCCGCCGTTCTACCGACTGAACTACAGAGGAATCGTGTGAACGAGGCGCATAGTAGCGACCTCGGTACGCCTTGTCAAAGGGGGAAAACGCACTTTTCGTTCGTTTGCCGACAATTTCAGCAAATCGCTGATTTTATGGCAAATTTGCGTTGAAATTACACAGCAAAAAGCGCCGCCCGCAGGCGGCGCGCAGGATCAGAACAGTACGGAGTAGTTCAGGCCAAACGTACGTCCGCGGCCTTTATAGGTATACAGGCCCGGTGCACCGTAGGTTGGGCTATACAGCCCCGGCGCGCGCTGGCCCCAGGCGGTGGTGTAGTCTTTGTCCAGCAGGTTTTCCACGCTGAAGCTGACTTTGCCCACCGGCAGGGCGTAGCTGCCCAGGAAGTCGACCGTGTTATAGCCATCAATCTTCTTGCCATCGGCGTCTGACACGTCAAAGGTCTGCGTGCTCTGTACGCGCAGGGTCCAGTCGCCCGGTGCCCAGTTGACCCATGCGCTGGCTTTCGACGGGCTGGCGCTGTCAACCGTCAGCTTCTCCCATTTGCCGTTTTCGCGGGTTTCAGACTTAATGGCGTTAAAGTTCGCGCCGGTGCTCCAGTCGCTGTCGGTGAAGAAGTAGTCCACCTGGCCTTCAACCCCGTAGATACGACGCTTGTCGTCTTCCAGGTTGATGGTCATATCCGTCTTGTTGATGGTGATGGTTTTATCCGAGAGCGAGTAATACGCCGCGACCTGCGTGCGCAGGTTATCGCCGGTGTAGCGCCAGCCCAGCTCATAAGCGTTGACCTTGATACCGTCCAGCGTCGAATCGTTCACGTTGACGCTGTTGAGCAGGCGATAGTGACCGTCGACGAGCTGATAGGTGCCCGAGCCGTAGTACTTCGCCAGGTCCGGAATTTCGAAGCCCTGGGAGAAGTTAAACCACACTTGCTGCTGTTCGGTCAGGCGACCGAGGATCCCGGCGTTAAACAGGAAGTTGTTGTAATCGGTTTTCCCGCCCGGCACCGCGTCTGCGGAGGTGGCTTTCCCGGTGGCGATGGCCTGCTGCTGGGCGTAACCGACAAAGTCGTCCACCTTGTTTTCGGTGTACTGATAGCGCACGCCGCCGCTCAGGGTAATGGCGTCAATGTCGTAACTTGCCTGCAGGAACGGGGCGAGGTTGGTGATGCTGTAGCCCGGATAACGGCCCACGTTGTAGGCGTTGTCCAGCTCCATGCCGCCGCTCGCCGCGGCTTTGCTCAGGTTAAAGAACTGCTGATTGGCGTCGAAGGTTTCGTGGTCGGCATCCACACCCCAGGTCAGCGTTAAATCGTCCACCGGCTTGCTGTTCAGCGTCAGCTTGCCGCCGTAAAAATCGGTTTTCTGCTGGGACGCGCCGATGCTGCTCACCACGCCTTTGGTCAGGGTCGGGAACGGATAATAGGTCAGGCTTTCGTCGCGATAGTAAATCTGCGCGACCAGATCCTGGCCCCAGAAGTCGGTATTGGAATACTGCAGGTTAATCAGATGGCGCTCGGTACCCGGTACGCGGTCAGAATCGAGATTACCTTTATTGTACGCGGTCGCATCCCCCGTTACCGCCGAGAAGTTCTTCCCGAGATACAGCCCGTGCTTGCCGTCGGACTCGCTCTTGTAGTACTGCGTCGTCAGTTGCAGCTGCTGATAATCGTCGATGTTAATGGTGCCGGTTCCCATCACATCAATACGGTCGGAATACTGGAGGCCGGTCTGGGTGTTATCAATAATCACCTCGTCGCCGTTGCCGTCATACCAGCCGCCGTAGCGCTGATAGGACACCGACAGACGACCGGAGGCGTTGTCGTTGCCGCCGCTTACGGCTGCCGACACGTTCTCATCGTGATCGTTGTGGCTGTTAAAGCCGCTTTTTGCTCCGGTCTGGAACTCAACTTCGGTTTCCGGCTGGCCCTTTTTGGTGACGATGTTCACCAGGCCGCCGGTGCTGCCGCCGCCGTAAAGCGAGGTGGCGCCGGAGATCACTTCAATACGGTCAATGTTGAACGGATCGATGGAGTCGAGCTGGCGGCTATCGCTGCGCGACGAGTTCAGGCGAACGCCGTCGACCATCACCATCATGGAACGGCCGCGCAGGTTCATGCCGTAGTTGGTACGTCCCTGGCTGCTGACGTCCATGCCCGGGATCAGCTGCGCCAGCACCTCTTTAATCTCTTTCCCGCCCTGAACCTGCTGCTCAATTTCAGCCCGCTCAATGACCCAGGTGGTCTGCGCCATCTCCGCCACGCTGCGGTGCGCGCGGCTGGCGGAGACAACGATATTTTCTTCCTTTTGTTCTTCCGCCCACGCAGAGGTAGAAAGCATTGCAAGCAAGCAAGGATTTAAAACCCAAAGATGAGAACGTTTCATTGTTATGTTGACCCTGATTGTGTGTGTCAGTACTCGGTGGTTTTTGCTAATGATTTAAAAACCTGACTGTTCTCCGGGCTGGTGGTGCTTCGCCAGTGGATAACGCCAGGGGTGGTGGCCAGCTCAAACGGCTCGTCGGCATGCGCGCGATTCAGAATGCGCGCCGCGCGCCAGGCCATCAGGCTGAGCTGGGGTTCGGCAATGCCGAGACGGTGCATCCCGGCATTCACGGCGAACAGGCGGTTGCTCTGCGGGCCGTCCCATTCGAGGGTGAAATCGTTGTTAATGCAGAAGGCTTCGTCCGTATCCAGTTTCAGGCGATGAGACAGCGGCGCGAGGAACGCAGGCTGCACGGCGCGGTAGCCGGTGGCGAAAATCACCACGTCGCTCTCCAGCTGCTCGCGGCCACCGTCGAGGTGATGCTGAATGCTCAGACGATGTCCGTTTTCCTGGCGCGTCAGGGACGTCACCGAGCGGGACGGCAGGAGATGCGCCCAGGGTTTTTCACGCAGCACTTCGAAGCGGTGGTACATGGCGCGGTAAATCGCCAGCAGGGACTCGGTGGTGATGCCGTCTGACGTCATCTTCTGCTCGTGCAGCATCTGACGACGGGCCTCTTCACCGAGGGTGGAGAAACTGTCCACGTACTCGGGCGTGAAATACTCGTTAGCAAACGCGGCTTCATCCAGCGCGTTGTAGTTATTGCGGCGCGACACCCAGTTCAGGCTCAGCGGCTGGCCCCATTCGCCGCGGAAGATGTTCAGGAACAGATCGGCCCCGCTCTGGCCGCCGCCGACGACGGTAACGCGCTTGCCCGCGAGATCCGGCGTGCGCAGCATCATCTCGCTGGCGTGGAAGCAGGTATCGTCCTGCACGGTAACGCAGTCAGGCAGGTTGATCTGTTTGCCAATCCCCACGCAGACGTGGCGTGCCAGGAAGCGGTCGCGCTGGGTTACCACCTCAAACAGGCCGCTTTTCTCATCAAAGCTCACCTGCTGTACCTGCTGGCTGAAGGCGAGGTTGGTAAGGTTTTCCGCCGCCCAGCACAGGTAGTCCGCAAACTCCTCGCGGGAGACGGTGCGCTGCTCGGTGGTCAGGAAGCGGTAGAACTTTTTGCGCTGCACCAGGTAGTTCAGGAAGCTGTGGCGGTTGGTCGGCTCCACGGCGCTGACCAGATCCTTCAGGAAGCTGGTCTGCATGTGGCAGTCCGGCACCATCATCCCCGGGTGCCAGGAAAAATGCGGTTTACGCTCAAGGAACAGCGAGCTAAAGCCGTCCAGCCCTTCGGCCAGAGCGGCGATGCTGAGGTTAAACGGGCCAATACCAATGCCGATGAAATCATAGGTTTTCATTGCGCTGACTCCCGGGAGGCGAGAAAAAGAGGGTTATCAAGGTCGGTGACGTAGTTCGGCAGCATGCGGCTGCCGCCGTCGTGCTCGGAGAAGGTCAATTTGACCGGGTTGAGGATCACGCGAATAATTTGCGGCTTGAAGAGATCGAATTTGACGAAGCGGTCCGCCAGATCCGGGTGCGCGGCCATATAACTCCGCAAAACCTGCGCCAGAATCTGGTAGAAGCGCGTTTCGCTGACGCCGCTTTGCAGGGTAAGACGCGAGATAAAGCGCAGCACCGTCACAAAGTTGCCGGTTTGCAGGTCGTGAATAATGTAATCCGCGCTGAGACGCGCCGTGACGGCCTTCACCTGCTCCGGCAGGCTCTGCGCCTGCGGGAAATCCTCATCCACCAGGCGCATATCGCCCTGGAAATCTTTCAGCAGAATGCGCTGCGGGACGTAGTCCTTCATCACCAGCGTCACGTTCTGGCCATGGGCAATCAGCGCCACGCCGTAGCGGCAGAGCAGGTGATAGAACGGGATCACCGTGGCCTCAAACAGCTTTTCCAGCCAGGATTCGGCGCTTAACCCCGAGCGTGCGATCCATGCGTCGATCAGCGGGCGCCCGGCGTTATCGGTTTCCATCAGCGCCGCCATCAGCACCGCCTGTTCACCGTCTTCTAAATAACAGGACGGATTCTCGCGCCAGATAACCCCCAGCATCTCCTGATAGCGGTAGGGCGCTTTCGGCAATGCGGCATAGCCCGGATGCGACAGATAGCCGGCGGCGGGTTCGCCAAGCACCTGCGCACCGGAGCGGATCAGCGTGGCGTCGGTAGCGAACTGCTGCTGTAGCCAGCGCGAGGCCAGCGGCCCGGCGGCAATGTACTTGCCCGGAATGCCGCGATAGCAGGAGGTGTTGTAGATAGTCAGCGGCAGCTTGATGTCATACGGCGCGCGACGGCTGGCGTTGGTGAGCGTGCGCAGGGACTGCTGCGCCAGATACTCATCGCCAAATTCCCCCAGCTCAACCATCTCACCGCGCGCCAGCTGCGCCAGGAAATGAATGGCGATCTTCTGCTGCCACTGCCACGGGTGCAGCGGCACCGGCAGCCAGCCGTCGTCGAGGCCCAGCGCCTGCCAGCGGGCGTCAAAGCGGGCGCGTTCGGTATTGTCCATGGCGCTCGCCAGCAGAGCGTTGATATCGCAATCGGCGTCGCTACTCCAGACCAGATGCTCGCGCTGAACGGCAACCCAGTGCAGACGAAAACGTCCGCGATACTCGGGCGCGTACTGACGCAGCGCGTCCAGCCCCCAGCCGCGGCGACCTTTGTTGAAAATAAACTTCGGGTGACCGCTCATCAGACACTGTAATTCGTCCGGGTCGAGGTGGATCAGCGCGTCCGCGTCCAGCGCTTCACGCGCCTGCAGCAGCTGCATATCGCCGCGCAGCGTGGCGTAGAGATCTTCCATGTGCTCTGCTGTTTGCGCGTCGCTCATCTCCAGCACCGCTGCCAGCTGCAGCAGCGCGCTTTCCGCTTCCACGGCGTCGCCGCTGGCGGTGGACAGGCTGGCTGGATCGAGGTGCAGCCAGCCCCAGATCCCGCGCGCGGCGCGAAACTGCCAGGACTCGTTGCCCATGGTGATGCGCCAGACGTCCGACGAAACCGGCTCGGCGCTCAGGGTACGTTCATATTCCAGCTCGGCGAGGATCTTCGCTACCATCTCGCGGTTCACTTTCTGCCAGAGCGCGTTCACAGTTCCACCTCGCTGAAGAAGCGGTGACGCTGGCTCATGATCAGGCGCGAGCGCTTGTGCGGGAAGTCGAACTCTTTCATCGTGTCGAAACCGGCGGATGCAAGGTGACGGAACAGGCGCTGGTTGTCGAAGCGCGGCTCGGCAACGATGCGCGCGGTGCGCGGTTCATCGAGATACAGATAGTGGCTCAGGCCGCGCAGCCAGCTGCGGATGTACTGCGCGCCGCGCCAGTTCTCTTCGCCCACCAGCATGTGCAGGCCGCGGTCAAACGGCTGCCAGCGGTAGTGGCGGCCAATGCGGTCTTCCGCCGCCCAGTAGAGCTCAAAATAGCCGAACGGCTGGCCGTCGAAGCAGCCGATAACCGGGTAGCAGTACGTCGAGTCAAGCTGGCGGCGCAGGTAGTTTTCCTGCTCGGCCTGTGGGCCGGCCATCTCCCAGAAGGCGTTCACGCGCGGGTTGTTCATCCATTGGGTAAAGCGTTCGCCGTCCAGGGCCACGTCGGCCACGCGGAAGCTGAGGGTGCGCTTAATTTGCGGATCGTACCGACGGTACACTTCGCCCTGCGGGCGGTGAGGACGCAGCGGGAAGTACAGCTGACGGCTCTCATCAAACTGCATCCCGCCGCTGGCCCGTGATTGTTCGCCTTTCAGCCACAGCGGCAGCTGCCAGAAGGTTTCGCGTGCCAGATAGTCCCCGTGGGCCAGGCTAAACAGCGCCTGCGCCTGGGGTTCATCCTGCCAGCTCGACCAGGGCAGGGTAATGCCGGTCAGCGCGGGTGCGGCAACAAACAGCTGATCCAGGGCTTCGACCAGCCAGCCGTCCGGGATCCCACTCAGACGCTCCAGCACCGCGCTGCCGTCAAGACCCAACGTCAGCGGCAGCGCGCGATCCGTTGCGGTGCAGCGAAAGCCGTAGCCGGAATGGACGATATTCGCGATTGCCATTACGCCTTCTCCTTGTAAAACGGGTTGCTAAAGTCGAAATAGATCACCGCCGGATCGGCGATGGTGTTTTCATTGCGATCGTGCAGGTAGCAGAAGAAGTTGCCTTTGCAGTTCCAGGTTGGGCTGTCGAGCACGTAGTCGAGGCAGCGGGTCTGCTTTGCCGTGCGGCGCAGTTCCGTCAGCGCGTCGCGCACCCGGGACATCAGGTTCTCCTCGCTGTCGAAACCTGCGGCGGCAAGGGCGGCGGTGACGGCAAGGGTAGAGTTCAGCAGCAGGTAATAAGGGAAGTAGCGCAGCAGCTGGCTCTCACCGAAGCGGTTTTCCACCTCCGTTTCGCCCGTCTCTTTCAGCCACGCGTCGGCGCCTTCGGTCCACGCGCTGCCCTGGCAGTCGCGGTAGATCAGCCCGACGGGGAAATCCTGCTGCATCTCAACGAGGATATTTTGCTGGTGCGCCAGCAGGACCAGACCGTAGTCCGCCTCGGCGCTGAACAGCGGAAGTAATACGCGGTCGCAATAGGCGTCCAGCCAGCAGCGGGCGGCCTGGGAGAGCGGTAATTCCAGACGCTGGCTCAGACGGCGCACCGCTGCGGCCAGCAGGCTGTCGCCGCCGTCCGGCGCGGCCTGGGTCAGGCTCACCAGCACGTTGGTTTGCGTTTCGGGGGTATCGAACAGCAGGTTGACGCGCAGGGCCATCAGGCTCTCTTCCTGAACAGCGCCGCTTTCGTCACGCAGCCCCGCCCAGCCGTCCTCCTGCATCACGCGCATGGTCGGGTAGCGTGCCTGAAGTTCCTGCCAGCGTTCCGTTTTCGCCAGACGCGCCAGGCGCATGCCGCGCTTAACTTCTTTGACCGACAGCGTGCGCACGGAGTTGGTCAGGCGCACGCTGAGGGAGAACTTAATCATGTCGCTGTTGGTTTCGCTGTACAGCGAGCGTGAGGAGCTGGTGGGCAGCCACTGCGCGCCCGCTTCACCCAGGTCCTGCAGTGAACCGTTTTCCGCCAGGCGCTGGCACCAGTCCTGCTCCAGCAGATAGTCGGCCTGCCACGGATGCATCGGCAGCAGCCAGCGGGTGTCGGTGAAGTGGCCGAGCAGCTCGGGCGCGCTCTGGGCCGCGAAGCGCAGCAGACGTTCGCGCAGGGAGACGTTCAGGCTGTCGCCGGCAACGAGCGTGCTCTCAACGGCAAACCAGCGCAGCGGGAAGCGGGAGGCAAAATCGGGCAGATAGCGACGCGCCTCGGTTTCGTTGAACGGCTCGTGGGATTTTGGCGCCGGGTGAAACGCGTGGCCGACCAGCAGCGCCTGTTCCGCATCGGCAAACGTCAGCGGCTTATCGCGCAGGGTTGCCCAGCCGTGGCGCAGATCGATTGCCTGCCAGGTGTGCGCATGGCTTTCGAGAACGCGCTGCTTAAAACGCGCCAGCGTATCGGCATCCAGCGAGCCTTTTACTGACGGTTTTTCAAGAAGTAAATCAACCAGTTGGTCAAATGTGACGGCGTCACCGTCATCACTATTGCTCTGAAGAAGCGTTGCCGGGAAACGGTACTGATGATGCTGGGTGGGAGAGAAATAGCGTACCGGAACCCGAAGCGCCTGGGTTTGGGAAAGCGGGATATGGATCTCAGATAGCGCATCCGCAGCGGCAGCGGGGAGATAGCGCCAGTCCTTCGTTTCGCGCAACAGGGCGTTTAAAAAACACTGGGCTGCAACGTCTGTACCGGCAGAGCGGGGCAGAGCACGCATAGATGTACCTCATTCCATGATTGATAATAATTCTCGTTATGATATTCATTCTGTTTACAGTCGCAACCATTTTTGCAATATTTGTTTTCATAAACTTCATGATTTCCACACATTTATTGACACTATGTTCACATTCTTATGCGCGCTGACTCTGAAATATTGACCGAAAACGTCACCTCAAAAGCCAACTGGCCCCTGGCGCTATGTGCCGGTTTATTAGGCATCGGGCAAAACGGCCTGCTGGTTATGCTGCCGCAGCTGGTGACCCTGACCGGGCTGTCGCTCTCGGTCTGGGCCGGGCTGCTGATGTTCGGTTCCATGCTCTTTTTACCGGCATCGCCCTGGTGGGGACGCCAGAGCGAGCGGCGGGGATGTAAGGCCGTGATGGTGGCCTCGCTGAGCGGCTATCTGGCCAGTTTCGCCGTCATGGCGCTGGTGGTCTGGGCGATGGCGGCCGGGAGGCTGGATACCGTCTGGGGACTGGCGGGGCTGATCCTCTCGCGCCTGCTCTACGGACTGACGGTCTCGGGGCTGGTGCCTGCGGCCCAGACGTGGGCCATTCAGCGTGCCGGGCTGGAGAAGAGAATGGCGGCGCTGGCGACGATAAGCTCCGGCCTCAGCTGCGGACGTTTGCTCGGCCCGCCGCTGGCGGCGCTGATGCTCAGCGTCAGCCCGGTGGCGCCGCTCTGGCTGATGGCGATCGCGCCGTTAATCGCCCTGCTGCTGGTGCTTCGCGAAGTCGCAGACCCGCCGCTGCCGCCGGTGGCGCACCAGGTGACCCGCCTGCAGGCCTCCATGCTGCCGTTCCTGCTGCTGGCGCTGCTGCTGGCGGCGCTGGTGAGCCTGATGCAGCTTGGGCTGTCACCGCATCTTAGCCCCCTGCTGGAGGGCAATGCCCGGGACATCAGCCACCATGTTGCGCTTCTGCTGAGCCTGGCCGCGCTGGCCACGCTCGCCGCGCAGTTTCTGGTCGTCCGCCCGCAGCATTTCACCCCGGTGACGTTGCTCTGCATCGCGGCGGTGTTAATGGTGGCAGGGCTTGGGCTGATGTCTGTGGCGGGTTTAACGCTGTTCTACGTGGGGATTGTTATCACTTCACTCGGGGCGGCGATGGCCACGCCGGGCTACCAGCTGCTGCTGAACGACAGGCTGACTACCGGGAAAGGGGCGGGCGTCATCGCCACCAGCCATACGTTAGGCTACGGCGTTAGCGCGCTGCTGGTGCCTGTGGTGACGCGCTTTTACGGGGAGCAATTTTTGACGGTGGCCGCGTGGGGAATGGCGTTGCTGTTTTTGGCGTTGACTATAGGGGTACGGTCAAGCGAGCGGACCCCTGCTGAAAAACCTTAATGGATCTGGCGGGAGGAATGGCCGCCAGACTCCTCATTTTGCCGCAGACGCTGCAGGGGATCCTGCTGATAAAACTGGCAGAAACGCTGCCACAGCGCCGGGAAACGGGGCGCGAAGAGCTCCGGCGCGCTGAAGAAATACTCCGAGAGTACCGCAAAGCACTCGGCCGGGTCCGTTGCCGCATAGGCGTCAATGCTGGCCGCGCTTTCGCCCACCAGGTCTATCTCATCCTGGATGTTATCCATCGCCGCGTGCAGATCGTGCTCCCAGCCCGCCACCTCGCGAAGCGGGATCAGCGGTACGCCGCTGGCGCGATCGCCGTTGCGGGTATCCAGCTTGTGCGCCACTTCATGAATAATCAGATTAAAACCGGACGCATCGAACGAGTCCTGAATGTCGAGCCAGTTCAGGATGATCGGCCCTTGCTGCCAGCTTTGTCCGGACTGCACCACGCGCTGGTTGTGTACCAGCCCGATATCGTCCTGCCATTCGTCATCCACCACGAACGGTGCCGGGTAGATGAGCACTTCGTGAAAACCGTCCAGCCACTCAATGCCGAGCTCAAGCACCGGCAGGCAAAAAAGCAGGGCGATGCGCGCGTTTTTCAGGGGATCGAGTTCGAACCCCTGCAGTGGAACCAGGCGTTTTTGCTGTAAAAAACGATCCGCCAGCTGAACCAGTTTCGCTTGTTCATCCGGGTTAAGATTAGCCAGAACAGGGATCGTCAGCGCGTCATCCCATGGCATCGCCATATCCCGGCCAGCTTCATTCGTTTTCCAGGGCCACTTTATCATCGCTTTGCTCGCAAACTCGTCACTTGAACAAAAATGGGAAAGTCAGGTTTGGTTAAGATGCCAGAAAATCGCTCACTGCGACAATTCCGGCCTGAATAAACTATCATTCGTACGTAGCGGTGGGTAGCGGTTTGCGGGTATCACCTTCATTTTGTGAAGTCTGTCGTAGGCTTAACCCACAGGTTCAGTCAAGAAATCAGTACGGTATTGAAAAATGAGCAATTTCAAAGGTAACAAGCAGGACCTGCCCAGCCGAGCGTGCGTGCACTGTCAGCGGCCCATGACGTGGCGCAAGAAATGGGCGAAATGCTGGGACGAGGTCAAATACTGTTCTGAGCGTTGTCGCAGGAGCCACCGTTGAACGAACTGCGCCTGATCCTGGGCGATCAGCTTAATCCGCACCATAGCTGGTTTGATACCTGCAATCCGAAAGTCATTTACGTGATGCTGGAACTGCGGGCGGAAACCGCGTACGTGCTTCATCACGCTCAGAAAGTGATTGCCATCTTCGCGGCCATGCGCGCGTTCGCCTCTGCGTTAAAGGAAAAGGGGCACCGGGTGAGGTATGTCCGGCTCTCTGACGGCTCAAACCGCGGCGCGCTGGAAGACAATCTTAACGCGCTTGTCGAACATTATGGTGCCGACAGGGTGACGTGGCAGGAGCCCGACGAATGGCGCCTGGATGCTCAGCTGCAGGCGTGGGCGAAAACGGCGTCCGTCGAAACGGCCTGCGTCAGCAGCGAGCATTTCTTCACCACCCGTGAACAGGTGAGCGCGTTCTTTGCGACGCGTAAAAGCTGGCGAATGGAGTACTTTTACCGGGAAATGCGTCGTCAGCACGGCATACTGTTAACCTCAGAAGGCGAGCCGGAAGGGGGTAAATGGAATTTCGATGCTGAAAACCGCAGGCGCTGGTCCGGCGAGCCGCCCGCGCCGGGGGATTCGCGTCCGCGCCACGATTATTCAGCCTTATGGGCGGAGATCCAACGCTGCGGCGTAAACACCTTTGGCGAACCGCAGGCCGGGGATTTTCGCTGGCCGCTCAACCGTGCGGAAGCCAAAGCCAGGCTGGATGACTTTATCACTCACGTGCTTCCGCAGTTTGGTGCCTGGCAGGATGCGATGCACGCGGAGGAGCCTTTTCTTTTCCACTCGTTAATTTCATTCGCGCTGAACACCAAAATGCTGAATCCGCGGGAGGTGGTGTCTGCCGCCCAGCAGGCGTGGCGTTCGGGCCATGCGCCGCTGCCTGCCGTTGAAGGGTTTATCCGACAAATTCTCGGATGGCGGGAGTACGTGCGTGGGATCTACTGGTCGCAGATGCCGGGCTATCGGGAGCTGAATGCTTTAGACCAGCACGCCCCGCTGCCGGACTGGTTCTGGACGGGCAAGACGCAGATGCGCTGCCTGGCGCATGCCGTTGGACAGTCGCTCACCGAGGCTTACGCCCACCATATCCAGCGCCTGATGGTCATCGGGAACTTTAGCCTGCTCAGCGGCCTGTCGCCGCAGGCGGTTCATGAATGGTATCTGGGGGTCTACATTGATGCCTTTGAATGGGTGGAGCTGCCCAATACCCTCGGCATGAGCCAGTTTGGCGATGGCGGGTTACTGGCCAGCAAGCCCTACGTCTCGAGCGCGTCATATATTCATAAGATGAGTAATTACTGTCAGGGGTGCCGGTATCAGCACAACCAGCGTACCGGAGAGCTGGCATGTCCCTTCAATGCCCTTTACTGGGATTTCTTTGCGCGCAATCAGGCGCGTCTGGGTCACAATCCCCGCCTGGGCATCGTCTTTAAACAGCTTTCGGACATGAAGGAGGAGGAGCGGCAGGCTATTGCCGATCGCGCCGGGTACATCCGCCTGCATCTCAACGACCTCTGATCGGTATTTCAACACCGCGCCGGTTGCGGTGGGTCAATAAGACGCTATTATTTTTGACTTTGTTGCGTATTCCCTGACAGGACATCCAGACGCTATGCCCGTGAATTTTGACCTTAACGATCTTTATGCTTTCAGAGCGTTAGTGGAATACGGTAACTTCCGTGTCGCTGCTGAATCTATCTGCTTATCCCAGTCGGCGCTGAGCCGCAGGATTGAAAAGCTGGAAGCCGCGCTGGGAAACCGGCTGTTTGACCGTACCACCCGCCGCGTGGCCTTAACGTTATACGGGCAAAACTTTGCTGAACGCTCCGCGCAGCTGCTCGACAACGTCGAGTCCATGCTGGCGGACGTCGATAAGGTCAGTGAAGAGCGGACGGGGCTGATCGCGGTTGCCGCGGTACCGTCCGCCGCCTGCTACTTTATGCCTGATGTGATCCGCCGTTTTCAGTCTCGCTATCCGCGGGTTCGCATTAAGCTCATCGACAGCAGCGCGGGGAACGTGATTGACGCCGTGGCCCGAAGCCAGGCGGATTTTGGCATCTGCTTCGCAGGAAACTTGCCGTCTGAGATCGAATTTTTCCCGCTGGTGGAGGATGTCTATGTTGCGGCCTGCCGAAAGGATCATCCGCTGGCGCAGAAGCGTCACCTGACGTGGCAGGAATTTTACCAGCAGGATTATATCTCCCTCGATAAAACGTCAGGTAACCGTAACCTGCTCGATCGGATGCTGGGGGATATCGTTCCCGAACGCCCGAGCGTCTGCGAAACGCGCCACGTTACCACGATGCTCGGTATGGTAGAGGCGGGGATCGGCATTGCTGCCGTTCCCGCCATGTCGATGCCGACGTCAGAGCACACGCTGCTGACGCATCTGCCGCTGGTGGCGCCGGAAGTGAAACGCACCGTGGGGCTTATCCGGCGCCGGGGGCGCATCCAGTCCTATATTGCGGCTGAACTGGAAAAGCAGATCACCGAGCAGTATCGCCGGACGTAACGGGGAGCATCCCCGTCTCCTTGATGACGGCCCTTGAAGGCGGTGAAGCGAGATAGGTCAGCAGCGCTTTCCCCTCCGCGGTATGTTCTGCATGGCGGGTGACCGCACCCGCGAAGCGCGTGATGTACTGCAGATTATCAGGGATTTTGCCGATAAAGGTGACGCCCTGAACCGGCAGCAGCTCGCTGACCTGCTGGAAGCCCACGGCGTATTTTCCTTTCGCCACTTCTGAGGCGACCGGAATACGCTCGACCATTGTCGCTTTGCCCGCCACGTCCTTTTCAATCCCCAGCTTTTTAAACAACGCCTGGCTGACATACCTGCCGCTGGCGCTGTCAGAGTAGGCGATGGAGCTGGCCTGCAGCAGCGTGTTACGCAGAGCCGCCTCGCTGCTGATATCAGGGACATCCGCCCCTTTTTTCACCACCATGCCAACGGGAGAATCCGCGAGTTCCGTTCGCGAACCCGGCTGGGTCTGTCCGGTTTTTTCGAGCTTCTCCAGCGCATCGCCCACCATAATCACCACGTCGGCTTTCTCGCCGCGCGCCAGTCGGTTTGGGATCGCCTGCGGCGTCGCGCCCATTGAGGGGCCGGGGATGATCACGATTTTATCCCCGGTCCGGCGTTCATACTCCGGGGCCAGCTTTTCAAGAGCGGCTTTGAAGCCGCCTGAAATCATGACCTTCACGTCCTGGGCACAGGCATTAACGCTCAGGAGCGTCAGCACCAGCGCGCTGGCGGTAAAGCGATAAGTGTGTTTCATACTGCCCCCTGTGACTTGACGGTGTTTTGCAGCGATACCGCGCGGCGGCGGTAGAGGTAGAGCGTGGCCAGCAGGGCACACACGGCAGCGAAACTCATCCAGTAGCCAGGCGAGGCTTTGTCACCGGTGTATTCAATCAGCGCGGTGGACATTACCGGGGTAAAGCCGCCAAAGACCGCCGTTGCCAGGCTGTAAGCCAGAGAGAACCCCGCCACGCGCACTTCAGCAGGCATAATCTCCGTCAGGGCCGGGATCATCGCGCCGTTATACAGGCCGTAGAGGAAGGAGAGCCACAGCAGCACGCTCAGCATCATGGAGAAGCTGGGGGCGCTCGCCAGCAGCGTCAGGGCGGGGTAGCTGGTCGCCAGCGCCAGCAGGGCCATGGCAATCAGCACCGGCTTGCGCCCGAAGCGATCCGACAGCGCGCCGCCCACCGGCAGCCAGATGAAGTTCGAAATCGCCACCAGCAGCGTGACCAGCAGGCTGTCCGAGGCGCTGAGCATCAGCACCTTTTTGCCAAAGGTGGGGGCGTAGACGGTGATCAGGTAGAATGCGGTGGTGGTCATCGCCACCATCAGCATGCCCGCGACGACGACCTGCCAGTTGCCAAGCAGCGTTTTAAAGACCTGACGCATCTCCAGATGATGGCGGCGCGCGCTGAACTCTTCCGTCTCCTCCAGCTTGCGGCGCAGGAAGAAGATAAACGGCACGATTAAACAGCCGAACAGGAACGGGATGCGCCAGCCCCATTCGCGAATGGCGCTCTCCTCCATCAGGGCGTTCAGGGCAAAGCCCATCGCCGCAGCGACCATAATGGCGACCTGCTGGCTGCCGGACTGCCAGCTGGTGTAAAACCCTTTGCGGCCCGGCGTGGCGATTTCAGCCAGATAGACCGAGACGCCGCCAAGCTCCGCCCCGGCGGAAAAGCCCTGCAGCAGACGGCCCGTCAGCACCAGCAGCGGCGCCCACAGACCGATGCTTTGATAAGAGGGGATAAGCACAATCAGGAACGTCCCCGCCGCCATGATGGAAAGCGTGACGATAAGCCCCTTTCTGCGCCCCACCTTGTCGATATACGCGCCAAGCACAATGGCGCCTATTGGACGCATCAAAAAGCCCGCGCCGAAGACGGCGAAGGTCATCATTAGCGACGCAAATTCACTGCTCGCCGGGAAGAACGTGTGGGCGATGTAGGTGGCATAGAAGCCGAAAAGAAAGAAATCGAACTGTTCGAGAAAGTTGCCGGACGTCACGCGAAGTATCGCGCCCGCCTTAGATCGTACGGTTGCAGGTGAGGTTGAGGAAAACATGGTTATCTCCAGTTTATTGTTGACGTTTTACGCGTCTGTTTCTGAAAACTGGATCAGGACGAGGAAATAGATAAGCGCAAATGCCGCATCGGCTGATGCATTTTTTGCATGAATATCATTTACCGTGAAAATACAATTAATGGCAACAATAACTTAACAACTTGTTGGCTTTTTATTCACCAATATTCTGTAAGTCTCTGATATTGCGATTTTGTGATGTGGCGCAGCGGGGCGCTTCAGAAAGCGCCGGGTAACCGCTTCATTACCCGGCGGGTGCCATTTAGCGCAGCGCCCTGGCAATAGCGCTGAACATCAGAGAGGCCTCCAGCGGCTGGGCGCTAAAGGACGGCTCCGCCTGCGGCCAGGTAGACCACTGGACGATAACCAGCTTTTCCTTCTGGTTCACCACGATCATTTGCCCAAAAATGCCCAGCGCCCAGAGTGAACCTTTCAGCGAGTCCTGCGCTGCTGGCTCAACGCCGGTAGCATTGGCGGGCACTGCGTTATTCCACCACTGATAGCCGTACAGCCCGTCTGGATGGGCGTCTGATACCGAGCCTTTCGCCTTTGTCCAGTCTGACGACTGCGGGATCCAGTTATCCGGCAGGATCGTCTTACCGTCCGGCAGCGCACCGTTGTTCAGGATAAATTGCCCGAAGCGACCCCAGTCCTCCAGCGTGGCGTTAAAGCCGTGCGCGCCGACGTCGTGCTGGCCTTTGCTGTAGGCATGCCATACGCCGTCGCTCGCCATGCCGTACGGCTGCCAGATGCTCTTCTCCAGATACGCGGCGAGCGTCATGCCGGTGGCGCGCTCCAGCACGTCACCCAGCAGCCAGGCGCCGCCCGATGAGTAAGACCAGCGCTCTCCGGCCGGGTGAACCCTGCGTAGTCCCTTCACCAGCGTGCGCACGCAGTCGTAGGTACCTGGCTTTGCCTCGCACTCGGTGAGCTGCGCGAAATCGGAGTTCGGGTTGGTGTAGTCCTCGTTCCACGCCACGCCCGAGGTGTGGGTGATAAGCTGTTTGAGCGTCACGCCGTCCCACGCGGTGCCTTTCAGGTCGGGTTCATACTGCGTGACCAGGTCGTTGAGCGAGTGAATTTTTCCCTCTTTGAGGGCAACGCCCACCAGCGCCGATACGACCGATTTACCTACCGAACGCGACGTCCAGAGCGTGGAGTCGGTGTTGCCTTCGCCGAGATATTTAAAGGCGACCTTACCGTCTTTCAATACCAGCATACCGCTTACGTTCTGGCGCTTAAGGTAATCCTGAAGGCTGTAGGTCTTGCCGTTCACCTGATAGTGGGCATCTTTCAGCGGTTTCTCTGCCGCCAGCAGCGGCGTAGTTTTGCCATGACGGAACACATCCCCGGCGTAGTTACGGTAGTCATTGCGAAAGCCCACCACGCGGTCAGCCTGGCTCCAGGTGAGCATCTTATGGGTGTCCGGCAGCGCGGCGTCAAAGGGGGCAGGGCAGGCGCTGAGGCCGGCGCCTTCGCAGGCGGCCATTGCCGCAGGGGAGAGCAGGCTGCTGAAGACAAGACCCGCCAGCAGGGCCTGGTTTATTTTTCTGTTTTTCATATCCGTCTCGTATGGGTTAAGAACGGCTTCAGTTTAAAAAGCCCGGCGCTATAATAAAAAACGCATAATGGGGGAAAATCCCCCTCAAAAACGGAGAAAACGTGGCGGGTCTACTCTATTCCTTTGCACAGCTTGAGGCATTCACCGCGGTGGCTGAGAACGGCAGCCTGAGTAAAGCGGCGGTGGCGCTGAAAAAAGACCGCACGACGCTTCGCGATCTGATTGATTTTCTTGAGGACGGGTTGGGCTATGCGCTGTTTATTCGCGAAGGGCGTGCCCTGCGGCTCACGGCGGAAGGAGAGCAGCTCCAGCGTCAGGCGCATCTGCTGATGCGGCAGGTCAAAGCCTTTGAGGCCTTTGCCAGAGAAGTGCCCCACGGCGCCACGCAGGATCTGACGCTGGTCTACGATCCTTTTACGCCCAGAGCCTTTCTGCACGAGGTCATCGCTAAAATGGTGGCGCGAAAAGTCCGGCTGAGCCTCATCTGCGCCTCGCGTGATGAATCTGAACGCCTGCTGACAAGCGATCGTGCGGATCTGGCCATCTGCCAGGCGCGCAACCGCAGCGTGGGTAACGACATGGAGTGGCGGGCCCTGGGGGCAATCGATATGGATTTTTACGCCTCCGGCACGCTGTTTACGGATATTTCATCCCCCCTGTCGCTGCTTGACCTCTCCCTGGTTCCCCAGGTCGTGATGCACCCTGCCTCGGACGAGCCGGTCGCGCGTCGCCTGCAGATTTCCGGGCATACCCTTTTTACTAACGAGCCGGAAATGCTGCGCGGGCTGCTGGAACGCGGATGCGGCTGGGGGTTCTTACCGACCCATTTTCATGCCGCGCGGTGGCAAAACGTAAAAAGGCTGCGCACCGAAGTGGGCAGCCAGGGGATTAGTCAGACGATGGTCACCATCTGGAAGCCGGGGAGCGACAAGCGCGCCGTCATTGCTGACGCGCTGGCGCTACTGCCGGAGGTGTGGAAGCACTCAGCGCTGTGAACAGCCTTTGCACTGTTTGTTCTGGATCTGCTGGAAGAAATCGTTGCCTTTGTCATCCACCAGGATAAACGCCGGGAAGTTCTCGACTTCGATTTTCCAGATGGCTTCCATACCCAGCTCCGGATACGCGACGCACTCCAGGCTCTTGATGCTGTTTTGCGCCAGCACCGCTGCCGGGCCGCCGATGCTGCCGAGGTAGAAGCCGCCGTGCTTATGGCAGGCGTCGGTCACCTGCTGGCTGCGGTTGCCTTTCGCCAGCATGATCATGCTCGCTCCGTGGGACTGCAGTAAGTCCACATACGAGTCCATACGTCCCGCCGTGGTCGGGCCGAGTGAGCCGGACGCGTAGCCTTCCGGCGTTTTGGCCGGGCCCGCGTAGTAAATCGGGTGATCTTTGACGTACTGCGGCAGTTCTTCACCGTTATCCAGCAGCTCTTTCAGCTTCGCGTGGGCGATATCGCGCGCCACGATGATGGTCCCGTTCAGCGACAGGCGGGTTGAGACCGGGTGCGCGGAAAGCTGCGCCAGGATCTCATTCATCGGCTTGTTCAGGTTGATGCTGACCACGTCGCCTTCGCCCTGCTGGCGCAGCGATTCAGGAATGTACTGGCCCGGGTTGTGCTCCAGCTTCTCAATCCAGATCCCGTCGCGGTTGATTTTCGCTTTGATATTACGGTCTGCGGAGCAGGAGACGCCCATGCCGATTGGGCAAGAGGCGCCGTGGCGCGGCAGGCGGATCACGCGGATATCGTGGGCGAAGTATTTACCGCCGAACTGCGCGCCGAGGCCGAGGTTCTGCGCTTCCTGGAGCAGTTCCTGTTCGAGCTGAACGTCGCGGAACGCCTGGCCGTGTTCATTGCCTTCCGTCGGCAGCGCGTCGTAGTAGCGCGTGGAGGCCAGCTTCACGGTTTTCAGCGTGGCTTCCGCTGAAGTACCGCCAATCACAAACGCGATATGGTAAGGCGGGCAGGCCGCAGTGCCCAGAGTGCGCATCTTCTCAACCAGATAGTTTTTCAGCTTCGCCGGGGTGATCAGCGCTTTGGTTTCCTGGTAGAGATAGGTTTTGTTGGCAGAACCGCCGCCTTTTGCCATGCACAGGAATTTGTATTCGTCCCCGTCCACGCTGTAGAGATCGATCTGCGCGGGCAGGTTGGTGCCGGTATTCACCTCTTTATACATGTCCAGCGCCGCATTCTGCGAGTAGCGCAGGTTATCTTCAATATAGGTGTTATACACGCCCTGGCTCAGCGCCGCTTCGTCACCGCCGCCGGTCCAGACGCGCTGGCCTTTTTTGCCCATGATGATAGCGGTGCCGGTATCCTGGCAGGTTGGCAACACGCCTTTGGCGGCAATTTCAGAGTTACGCAGGAACTGCAGGGCAACGTATTTGTCGTTCTGGCTGGCTTCCGGGTCGTTGAGAATGGCGGCAACCTGCTTCTGGTGGGAAGGGCGCAGCATAAACGCGGCATCGTGGAAGGCCTGCTGTGCCAGCAGGGTCAGGGCCTCCGGCTCCACTTTCAGCACTTCATGTCCGTCGAATTCGGTAACGGAAACGTGCTCTTTGGTCAGCAGATAGTATTCGGTGTCATCGTGCGCGAGAGGGAAGGGGTTCTGGTAGATAAATGGTTTGTTTGACATAGCTTGCTCCACAAAAATTAAACCGCCGGAGGAAACGTCCGGCGGTCAGGAATCAGAACATCATTGACATCCACGGATAACCAATCAGCAGCAGGGCCGCCAGGAAGATGGCTCCGAAGATGGTGCCGAGGCGCCAGTAGTCTTTGGTTGGCAGGTAGCCGCTACCGTAGTAAATCGGGCTTGGGCCAGTACCGTACGGGGTGATGATCCCCATCACGCCCAGTGAGGTCACCATCAGCAGGACGAACACTTCCATATTCATGCCCGGAATGGTGGAGGCGATGGTCAGCATCGCCGGCAGCAGCGCCGTGGTGTGTGCGGTGGTGCTGGCAAACAGGTAGTGCAGCAGGTAGAACGCCAGCAGCAGGACGATGGTCGCTACGCCCGGAGAAATACCGCTCATCAGCAGGCCGCCTTCTTTACCTAACCAGCTGATAAAGCCGGTAGAAGAGAGGCCATCCGCCAGTGCCACCAGGGTGGCGAACCAGACGAAGGTGTTCCATGCGGCTTTGTTACCGGTGATATCGTTCCACTCCAGCACGCCGGTCCACAGCATCAGACCAACGATGAGCAGGGCCGCCATGGCAGGCTCAATCCATGCGGCAGCGAAGATCCACATCAGTAGCGCACAGCACACGAACACCAGCAGCAGAATTTCATTGCGGGACAGTTTGCCGAGTTTTTCCAGCTCGCGGGTCGCCCACAGCGGCACTTCGTTATTCACTTTGACTTCAGGTGGGTAGAACCAGTAGGCCAGAAGCGGCATGGTCAGAATCAGCAGGATACCCAGCGGCAGGAAGGCGAGGAACCAGGTGCCCCAGGAGATATCGATCCCAACCGTACTTTTCACCAGCGCCAGGGCCAGCAGGTTTGGCGCGAGGGCGGAGAGGAACATTGAGCTGGTGATACAGGCCGCGGTGATCGCCACCCACATCAGGTACGAACCGATTTTGCGCGCGCTTGGGTCATTCGGTTTTGAACCGTACAGCGGCGGCAGGTTAGCGATAATCGGGTAGATGGTCCCGCCGCTGCGCGCGGTGTTGGACGGGGTGAACGGTGCCAGCAGCAGGTCCGCAAACGTAATGGCGTAACCGAGCGTCAGGCTGCGACGGCCGAGGTACTTCACCAGAATCAGCGCCAGACGGCGGCCGAAGCGGGTTTTGTCATAGCCTGCGGCGAACATAAAGGCACCGAAGATCAGCCAGACGGTGGAGTTACCAAACCCGCTCACCGCCCATTTAAAGGAGGCGCCCGCCAGCTTGAATTTCGGGTCAGCCAGCTGGTCAGGGCTGAACAGCACCCACTGGCTGCACAGGGCAATGGCGACGACGCCGGTCAGGCCGATCACCGCGCCCGGCAGGGGTTCGAAGATCAGACCGACGATCACGCCGACAAAGATGGCGAAGTAGTGCCACGCGTAAGGCGGTAAACCTTCAGGGACGGGAACAAACAGCAGCAGTACGGCGACGACGATGGGTAACGCCATCATCAGCAGTCGTTTTGCGTTTCCATTTGATGCCTGGTTCGCCACAGGGGGCGTTACAGCAGTTTTTGTATTCATAGTTTCACGTCTTAAGTTGTCAAAAATTCGGTCGTACTGAAAAGCACTTTTTTAAGTTTCTTTGCTTTCTTTAGTTATTAAAGGTGCTTTTTTGTATTTTCAGTAATAGCGATTTAACGCGTTTTTGTGTGCGCTAAATTAAAAAATGATGATGTTTTTATATTGCGCTTTTGAATGCCATGACTATTGATCGTGATCAAAAAAATAGAATTGCAGCGTTATTTTTATGCTTTTATTAATAACCACTCTGGCGTATGTGGGTATTGCGTATTTTTTACGTGTTATTTATCATTTTCTTAACAATATTGATTTCAGTGTAATCATATCTTGTTGTTTTTATAGGGTTTGAGTGCGAAACGGTGAATTGGTTTTACCATTAATAATTTAACGATTTTTAAATTATTGTGAATGGCTGAATTACAATCGCTAACACCAATGTGTTATTTGTGTTATCGCAGGGATTAAATAGTTTTTTAACTAACGTAATAACTTTAGAAACTAAAAAAATCATTATATTAATATCATGACATCGGCAAATAACGACGAAATAAAAAATCAATCCGATAACGAATTCTTAATTTTTAAAAGTTTGGAGTTTCAATTATGAGCACTAACGAACGTATTCTTAGCCCCTTCACATTACCGAATGGTACTGAACTGAAAAACCGTTTGTTAATGGCCCCTATGACAACCTGTACCGGCTATTTTGACGGCACCGTCACCAGCGAGCTGGTGGAGTACTATCGGGCCCGTTCCGGCAGCATCGGTACCATCATCGTGGAGTGCTGCTTCGTCGACGATCTCGGTCTCGCCTTCCCGGGTGCCATCGGTATTGATAATGACGAGAAAATTGCCGGGCTGGCGAAAATCGCAGAGGCCATTAAGTCCAAAGGGTCTAAGGCGCTGCTGCAGATCTACCACGGCGGCCGCATGGTCGACCCAAAACTGATCGGTGGCCGTACCCCGGTTGGCCCGAGCGCCGTAGCCGCGCCGCGTGAAGGTGCCGCAACGCCGGTAGCCCTGACCGCTGAAGAAGTGGAAGGCATGATCGGCAAATTTGGTGAGGCCGTGCGCCGCGCCATCCAGGCCGGTTTCGACGGCGTGGAGATCCACGGGGCGAACACCTATCTGATTCAGCAGTTCTATTCGCCAAACTCTAACCAGCGCGACGACGAGTGGGGCGGCAGTCGCGATAACCGCGCGAAGTTCCCGCTGGCGGTGCTGGACATTACCCACAAAATGGTGCGCCAGTACGCGGACGACGCGTTTATTATTGGCTACCGCTTCTCCCCGGAAGAGATGGAAGTCCCGGGCATTCGCTTTGACGACACCATGTACCTGCTGGAAAAACTGGCGGCGCGCGGCGTGGACTACCTGCACTTCTCCGTCGGCGCGACCCTGCGTCCTTCCATTGTCGACACCCAGGATCCGACCCCGCTTATCGAAAAATACTGCGCGATGCGTTCTGAAACGCTGGCGCAGGTTCCGGTCATGGGCGTGGGCGGCGTGGTAAATGCTTCAGATGTGAATGAAGCGCTGGACCACGGTTACGATCTGATTGCCGTTGGCCGCGCCACCATCGCTTACCCGGACTGGACCGACCGCATCGCGGCTGGCGAAAGCCTGGAGCTGTTTATGGACAGCACCAAACGCGAAGAGTTGAGCATTCCGGAACCGCTGTGGCGCTTCTCGCTGGTAGAAGCGATGATCCGCGACATGAGCATGGGCGAATCCAAATTCAAACCGGGTACCTTTGCTGAGAAAGTGCAGGATGACGCTAACGAACTGGTGATTAACGTCAGCCTGGAAACCGACCGCATTGCGGACATCGAGCTGGCCTCCGGCCCGAGTGAAGACGTTGAGTTTGTGACCAGCTTTGAAGAGATCCGTACCCGCATTCTGGACGCCAACACCCCGCACGTGGATGCCATCACCGGCGCAACCAGCCAGAGTGAAGCGGTGAAGAAAGCGGTCTCGAAAGCGATGCTGAAATCCAGCAAAGCGCTGGCCGCGGAAGAGGGCGTTGACCCGAACGAAACCCGCAGCGTGGACGTGGTCGTTGTCGGCAGCGGCGGCGCCGGTCTGGCGGCGGCGATTCAGGCTCACGACGAAGGCGCGAGCGTGCTGATTGTCGAGAAAATGCCGACCATCGGCGGGAACACCATTAAAGCCTCTGCCGGTATGAACGCCGCCGAAACCCGCTTCCAGCGCGTGAAGGGCATTCAGGACAGTAAAGAGCTGTTCTATCAGGAAAGCCTGAAAGGCGGCGGCAACAAGAATAACCCGGAACTGCTGCGTCGCTTTGTCGAGAACGCGCCGCAGGCGATTGAGTGGCTGGCCACGCGCGGCATCATGCTGAACGACATCACCACCACCGGCGGGATGAGCATCGACCGTACTCACCGTCCAAAAGACGGTTCTGCGGTGGGGGGCTACCTGATCAGCGGCCTGGTGCGTAACGTTAACAAACGCAATATCGAGGTGATGCTCGATACCTCCGTCAGCGACATCCTCTTCGAGAACGGCGAAGTGACCGGCGTACGTCTGACCACCGAGGAGAACGAAACCGTCACCGTGGCAACCAAAAGCGTGATTGTCGCCACCGGTGGCTTCAGCGCCAACAGCCAGATGGTTGTGAAATACCGTCCGGATCTGGACGGGTTCGTCACCACAAACCACAAAGGGGCAACCGGTGGCGGCATTGCGCTGCTGGAACGCATCGGGGCGGGTACCGTGGATATGGGCGAAATCCAAATTCACCCAACCGTGGAGCAGAAAACCTCGTACCTGATTTCCGAATCCATCCGCGGCGGCGGGGCGATTCTGGTCAATCAGAAAGGGGAGCGCTTCTACAACGAAATGTCGACCCGCGATAAAGTCTCGGCGTCAATCATCGCGCTGCCGGAGAAATACGCATACATCGTCTTTGACGAGCACGTCCGTGCCAAAAACAAAGCCGCTGATGAGTACATCGCGAAAGGTTTCGTGACCAGCGCCAGCTCGCCAAAAGCCCTGGCTGAAGCGCTGGGTATGGATCACCACGCTTTCCTCGCGACCCTGGAACGCTACAACGGTTTCGTTGAGAAACAGCACGATGACGATTTTGGTCGTACCACCGCGCTGCGTGCGCCCATCAACGAAGGGCCGTTCTACGCCATCCAGATTGCGCCGGGCGTGCACCACACCATGGGCGGCGTGACCATCAACACCGAAACCTGCGTGCTGGACAGCAACCACAACGTTCTGCCAGGCGCGTTTGCGGCCGGTGAAGTGGTCGGCGGGATCCACGGCGCTAACCGTATCGGCGGTAACGCAGTGGCAGATATCATTATTTTTGGTACGCTTGCAGGACATCAGGCGGCTATGCGTTCGAAAAAGCAGTAAGACCCCTGTGTTGTAGGCCGGATACGCGCAGCGCTATCCGGCATTTTCCCCGGCGGCACGGTGCCTGCCGGGGCTACATCTGAGGACTCATGCTATGCCTGATAGCCATCGCGTTTACAGCTACTCCGCCGTCCTGATGGGCTCACCCATTCTCCTGAAACTCTTCTCCCACGACGAAGCCCTCGCGTCCCGCGTCTTTCGCCTGATCAAACAGTACGAAGATCTGCTCACCGTCAACCGCGCGCATTCGCAGGTCATGGACATCAACCATGCGGCCGGCCAGCATCCGGTTACCGTCAGCCGGCCGGTGTTTGAGCTGATCCGCTGTGCAAAAGCGGCAAGCCTGCTCAAGGACAGCGCCTTTAATCTGGCGATAGGTCCGCTGGTTAAACGCTGGAAAATTGGTTTTCAGGGGGACAGCGTTCCGCCTGCCGATGAAATCGCGTCGCTGCTCGCGATTACCCGTCCTGAAGATGTCATTCTTGATGAGGCCAGCAGCAGCGTGTTTCTGACCAGAGCGGGGATGGAGATCGATCTGGGGGCCATCGCCAAAGGCTATATCGCCGACAGGGTGCGTGATTACCTTCATAAAGAGGGCGCTGAGCTGGGGCTGATCAACCTCGGCGGGAACATTCAAACGTTAGGCTCGCCGGAAGGAGGCTGGAGCGTGGGGCTGAAAAAACCGTTCGCCGGTGACGCGCTGATCGGCACGATGACCGTAGAGAACCTGTCCGTCGTGACGTCGGGAACCTACGAGCGCTACTTTGAGCAAAACGGCAGGCGCTATCACCATATTCTCGACCCGCGTACCGGGTATCCGCTGGACAACGAGCTGGACAGCGTGACGATTATTTCGAAAGACTCTATCGACGGGGATATCTGGACCACGCTGATGTACGGCATGGGGATAGAAAAGGGCTGTGCCGCCCTGCGCGCACGCCCCGATATAGAAGCAATCTTTGTGACCAAAACAAAAGAAGTGGTGTTCTCTTCAGCACACCACTTCCGCTTTACCCTGCTGGATGACGACTACCGCGTTACTGACAGTATTGCTTGAGCAGGCCGGTCTGCTCCGGCTGGAGACGGTAGCGATACACCGGACGCCCGGTCGCGCCGTAGTGAATGCTGGTGAACAGAATGTTGATTTGCGCGAGCCAAATCAGGTACTTACGGCATGACACGCGGGAGATATTGACCGCGTTTGCCAGGTCATCGGTAGAGAACTCCGTTTCCGGGTGAGCGTCAATCCACTGGCAAATCGTGCGCAGCGTTTGCGGCGTTAACCCCTTCGGCAGCTTTTTACTGTCCGCCAGCTCCGGCGCCCCGCCGTGGATCAGCCGGTCGACGTCGGCCTGCTCATAATACTGGTGCGAACCCATCAGGTTGTGCTTTGCCTTCCAGCCGTTCAGCGCCTCTTCAAAGCGCGGGAACTGGAACGGCTTTATCAGATAATCCACCACGCCGTAGTGAATAGAGGTCTGGATCGTGGCGGCGTCGGCTGCCGACGAGATCATAATCACATCGATTGGGCGACCGGATGCGCGAATAACAGGCAGCAGATCCAGCCCGTTATCCTGCTGCATATAGACATCCAGCAGCACCAGATCGACAGGCTGCCCGGGGTTATTAATGATGGCCTCGGCCTGGTTTAGCGTGGAGGCGACGCCGCAGCAGCTAAAACCTTCAACACGGTTGACATACAGACGGTTGAGGTCGGCTACCATGGCGTCATCATCGACAATTAATACATTTATCACGCGATATTCCTCTCGCTATCCCAGGGGATGTGAACAAAAAATTGGGTAAATACGCCAGGCTCAGACTCGACGGTGATATCGCCGCCGAGGTTCTGGATCTGCTGGCGAGCAAGGAACAGCCCAACGCCGCGGTTTTCACCTTTTGTTGAGAAGCCCTTTGTAAAAATAGCTTCCAGCTGGGTAGGATCAATGCCGGGGCCATCGTCGCTGACTTCACAGCTGAGCCAGCCATTCTGATAATGCAGCAGCAGGCCGATCTCACCTTCCTGCTGTCCTTCCATCGCGTCGAGCGCGTTTTCAATAAGGTTACCCAGCGCGGTGATCAGCACCGCGACCTGCTCTTCACTCGCGGTATCCGGTATCTGGCATTCATCCGCCAGCGTCAGGGTGACGCCCGCTTCCTTCGCCCGGTTGATTTTACCCAGCAGGAACCCGGCGATAACCGGGGATTTTACCTTGCTCTGTATCGTACCGATATCCGTCTGGTAATTTTGTGCCGTCTGAATGATGTACTCTTCCAGCTTGTCGTAGCGCTTCATGTGCAGCAGGCCCAGGATCACATGCAGTTTATTCATAAACTCGTGGGTATGGCTGCGCAGGGCGTCGACGTAGTTAACCATGCCATCAATACGCTGCATCAGCTGGCTGATTTCCGTTTTATCACGGAAGGTGGTGATGGCGCCGATCACCCGATCCTGACTTTTAACGGGCACCATATTGCAAAGCAACAGACGCCCGTTACAGCTGATCTCCTGATCCTGGCGCGCAACGCCCGTCTTTGAGACTTCACGCAGGCCGGCCAGCAGGGGCGCGCTGGCGTTTTCGGTCTGCTTGCCGGCGGGGAGAAGCAATATTTCTCTGGCGGTCTGGTTGATCATCGTCACGCGCCCGTGAATATCGACGGCCAGCACCCCCTCGCGAAGCGACTGCAGCATCGCCTGACGCTGTTCGAACAGGACGGAAATTTCGTAAGGTTCGAGTCCGAACAGGATGCGTTTCAGGACCCGCACCAGGCCCCAAATCGCCATCGAGCTCATAAAAATACTGAATAAAATGGTCCAGACGGCGTTTAGCCGCCCGCGGGCAATCTGCTCTTCAACCTTATTCAGGGAGATACCGACCACCACTACGCCGATCTGCTCGTGCTGGCCGTCGTAGACGGGGGTAAAAACGCGCAGCGCTTCGGCGAGCGCGCCCCGGTTAACCGATACGTTCTCTTTGCCTTCCAGCGCGGGGGTTAAATCATCACCGATAAAATGCAGCCCCAGCAGCGCCTCGTTCGGGTGAGAGTAGCGGATCCCTCGCATATCGGTGACCACGGTGAACAGCAGATCGTTTCGTTTCGTCACCGCCTGGGCGATGGGCTGAATAATATTCTCCTGCGGAGCCTGCATCAGGCCGCGCTGTATCTCGGGGCTGTCGGCGAGGGTGCGGGCGATGCCGAGCGCGGTGTCTTTCACATCATCGCGGGTCGCCCGGGTGATTTGTACGGAGTAGAGCGCAAAGACCACCAGCAGCACAGAGGCAATAATCGCGCACACCATCAATGTGACCAGGGTGTTCAGCTTCATGGGGCGCTTGCGCGTCGGAAGGAAAGGCTGCAAATCGCTCATCAACACTCCGCGATGATTAAGAAAGGGGTAATTATCGCCGATGACGGGCTTTTCTTAAAGCCATGTAAAGGCGTGGATTTGGTCCTCTTTTCGTGACCCCCCTCGCAGGTCATCTATATAAAACACTTTATAGTGTGGGGGTACTCATAATAAGGAGGCTGTTTATGAGCATTATGCTTACCGGTTCGGTCAAGGAAAGACGGCACGCCAGCACGATGAATATTGATAGATTGTCCACGCTGGACATGCTGAAAGTCATTCACCAGGATGATGCACTCATTTCTGCTGCTATTACCCCCTGTTTAGAGACTATTGCCCGCGTGGTGGACAACGCCGCCGCAGCGCTCAGCCGCGGCGGTCGCCTTGTCATCGTTGGCGCGGGTCCGTCGGGGTGCATTGCGCAACAGGTTGCCGATGACTATGCGCCGGGCAAAACCCCTGTGATGGCCGTGACGGCGCAAGAAGGGGAAGGGAGCTACGAGCGCGGCGTTGCCGATCTGCAGGCCATCAAGTTTGGTGAACACGATATGATGCTGGCCGTGACCGTCAGCGGAAAAACGCCGTGGGTTTGGGGAGCAATGCGGCATGCGTGGTCGCTGGGTTCACCGGTCGCCATTATTACCGGTGATGCGCAAAGTGAAGCCGCGCAGCTGGCAAGCATGGTTATCGCTCCGGAGCTGGGTGCCGATGTCGTTGCAGGGTATATCAACACCAAAGCGGGGATTGCGCAGAAAATGATCCTCTCGATGATCGCCACCGGGCTGGCCGTCCGAACCGGACGCGTTTACAGCAACCTGCGTGTGGATCTCGAGGCAAGCAATACCAAATGGGCTGAACGGCAAATCGCCATTGTGATGGAGGCGGGGGGATGCTCCCGGGCGGAGGCAAAAGCCGCGCTGGAGAGCTGTAACCATCACTGTAAAACGGCAGTATTAATGGTGCTGACAGGACTGGATGCGTGGAAAGCCCATGAGCTGCTGGCGCAGAATAACGGGTTTATCCGCGTGGCGCTGCAGGAAGCGCCGTAACACGGACCGTGAAGAAATAAAAAAAGGCCGCAAATGCGGCCTTTGGTATTTTGGGGATTAGAACTGGTAGGTCATGCCGACGCCGACGATGTCATCGGTGGAAATACCATTGGCTTCGTAGAAGCTGTCATCGTTGTCCAGCATGTTGATTTTGTAGTCAACGTAGGTAGAGAAATTCTTGTTAAAGCTGTAGGTCATACCCAGGTCGATATAGTTAACCAGGTCCATGTCACCACGCTGACCCTGAGGATTGCTGGTGTTGCCTGGATAAGTCATGTCCTTGCCCTTGGAGTAAACCCATGCCAGGGATGGACGCAGGCCGAAATCGAACTGGTACTGTGCTACCGCTTCGAAGTTCTGAGTCTGATCCGCAATACCATAATCACCGTATGGCGTCATGTTGCGGGTTTCAGCGTACATCATCGCCAGGTAGACGCTATTGGCATCATATTTCGCGCCAATGGTCCAGGCTTCAGCCGTTTTGCCGCCAGCGAAACGTGCGCTGTATTTCTCACCATAACCTTCTTGCTTATTCGAACGATCAGAAGAGGAGTATGCCGCACCCAGGCTCAGGCCGGTAAGATCGCCAGAGAAGTCGTAGGAGGTAGACATGCCGAAGCCATCGCCGTTCTGGAAGCGTACGTCTTTATGACCGTTTTTCGTGCCTTCCTGATCTTCTGTTGCATCCTGGCTTTCGTTCGCACCCTGATACTGCAGCGCGAAATTCAGACCTTCCACCAGACCGAAGAAATCGCTATTACGGTAGGTTGCCAGACCGTTAGCACGACCGTTCATAAAGTTATCGGTCCAGGTGTAAGAATCACCGCCAAATACAGGTAGCATATCGGTCCAGGCTTCTACGTCGTACACGACGCCGTAATTACGGCCATAGTCAAATGAACCGTATTCGCCATATTTCAGGCCAGCGTATGCCAGACGGTTAAACGATTTGTCGCCTGCGCCTTCTGTATCGTTAGCGTAGGTTTTGTATTCCCACTGACCGTAACCGATCAGGTCTTTAGCGATCTGAGTTTCGCCTTTGAAACCAACCTGTACATAGGTTTCATCGCCATCGTCGCCCGGGTTGTCAGAGAAGGTATGACGCGCATCAACTTTGCCGTACAGGTCAACTTTGTTGCCGTTTTTGTTGTACATCTCAGCCGCATTTGCTGCGCCTGCCATTAATAAGGCGGGTACGAGAATTGCCAGAACTTTTCTTTTCATTATATATTCCCTTTAAAGATAATTTATATGAATATATGTAATCACCCTCCGTAATTACAGGGTCGATACTATTCCAGGAGATGTCATTTAGTTTCAAAAATAAATGTAATTAAACTCGATGAAATATTGCAAAATATTTCTATTAATCTCTTTATTTTTCCAATGAATTAATTCATTGAATTCATATGAGGTAATTATTATTAAGTATTTCGTAATTCTATTTTTTAAATGGTTTAATTCGGCTGTGTTATAATTCTGGCTCTTTCAAACAACAGGATATGACGATGGAACTTGCCCGGTGGCAGCACAGGTTTGAGCGCTGGCTCGAGGAAAACCACAGCAACGACGATACCGCACATGATATTTCGCATTTTCGTCGGGTCTGGATGACGGCGCAAAAAATCATGGTTCATCAAGCGGTGGAGCCGCTGGTGATCCTGACCGCATGTTATTTCCACGATATTGTCAGCCTGCCGAAAAACCATCCCGATCGCAGCCGCTCATCACAGCTGGCAGCGCGTAAGACGTGTGACATTCTGCGTCGCGACTTCCCTGACTTTCCGCCAGAGCACGCTGCCGCCGTCGCGCACGCGATTGAGGCGCACAGCTTCAGCGCCGGGATTGCGCCGCAGAGCGCGGAGGCCAAAATTGTGCAGGATGCAGACCGGCTGGAAGCGTTAGGCGCTATTGGTCTGGCGCGCGTCTTTGCCGTCTCGGGCGCGCTGGGCGTGCCGCTTTTTGATGCCGACGATCCCTTTGCCGATGGGCGTACCCTTGACGATCGTGCGTTTGCCCTCGACCATTTTCAGACCAAGCTGCTGCGATTGCCTGATACAATGCAAACGGAAATGGGCCGCGAGCTGGCACGTCACAATGCCGATTTCCTGATCCAGTTTATGGCGAAACTCAGTGCCGAATTACACGGCGACTGCATCGGGCTGGATAGCCAGGTGTTGAACCGCTTCCGTCGCAGTTTGCGCAACTGAACTGTGGTAATCTGTTCCCAGTCTTTATTCTCCGGTTAAAAGAATGCAGGAAAATCGATCAGTGACAGAGCCCGCGCCTGAGCAGGCTGAGAAATCAACGGCAACGGTGCAGGCCTTACTGCGCCAGCTGTTGGATATCTATGATGCTAAAACGCTGGCCAATCTGCTGGTGGCGCACGGCGAGAGCCACTGGAGCCCGGCGATCCTTAAACGTCTGCTGACCAGCGAACGCGCAGGGCGTCGCCTGAGTGAAGGCGAATTTCGTTATCTGCAAAACCTGCTTCCGCGTCCTTCTGCCGCGCATCCGAACTATGCCTTCCGCTTTATCGATCTGTTTGCCGGTATCGGCGGCATCCGACACGGTTTTGAAGCCATCGGCGGCCAGTGCGTGTTTACCAGCGAGTGGAACAAACACGCCGTACGAACCTACAAGGCCAACTGGTACTGCGATCCGCACGAACATCATTTCAACGCGGATATCCGCGATGTGACCCTGAGCCACAAAAGCGGCGTGAGCGATGAACAGGCCGCCGAGCACATTCGCCAGACGATCCCGGCGCATGACGTGTTGCTGGCAGGCTTCCCGTGTCAGCCCTTCTCGCTGGCCGGCGTCTCTAAAAAGAATGCCCTCGGACGTGCCCACGGCTTCGCCTGCGATACGCAGGGAACGCTGTTTTTTGACGTGGCGCGCATTATTGACGCCCGTCGTCCGGCCATTTTTGTGCTGGAAAACGTCAAAAATTTAAAAAGCCACGACGGCGGGAAAACCTTCCGCATTATCATGCAAACCCTGGATGAACTGGGCTATGACGTGGCCGATTCACAGGACATGGGGGCGGACGATCCCAAAATCATTGATGGGAAGCATTTCCTGCCCCAGCATCGCGAACGTATCGTGCTGGTGGGTTTCCGCCGCGATCTCAATCTGAAAGGCGATTTCACCCTCCGGGATATCCCGTCTTTGTATCCCGAGCGGCGTCCTACCGTGGCCGAGCTGCTGGAGCCTGTCGTGGACGCGAAATTTATCCTGACCCCGGTGCTGTGGAAATACCTCTATCGCTATGCCAAGAAGCATCAGGCGAAGGGCAACGGCTTCGGTTTTGGGATGGTCAACCCGAACGATCCGCACAGCGTGACCCGTACGTTGTCTGCTCGCTACTACAAAGACGGCGCGGAAATCCTGATCGACAGAGGCTGGGACAAGGCGCTCGGGGAAAAAGATTTCGACGATCCGCACAACCAGCGTCACCGTCCGCGACGCTTAACGCCGCGGGAATGCGCCCGGCTGATGGGATTTGAGACTCCGCAGGGTTACCGCTTCCGCATTCCGGTTTCGGACACCCAGGCGTACCGCCAGTTTGGTAATTCGGTGGTGGTTCCCGCGTTCGCGGCCGTGGCAAAACTGCTGGCCTCGCGCATCAGACAGGCGGTGGCGCTCCGCCAGGGTGAGGCCGTCAATGACGGATGTTCACGATAAGGCGACGCGCAGTAAAAATATGCGTGCCATCGGCACGCGTGACACCGCCATCGAAAAACGCCTGGCCGGGCTGCTGACGCAGGCGGGATTTGATTTCCGCGTGCAGGATCCCACGCTTGCGGGCCGTCCGGATTTCGTCATCGACGCCTGGCAGTGCATTATCTTTACCCACGGCTGTTTCTGGCACCACCACGACTGCTACCTGTTTAAAGTCCCCGCGACGCGCACCGATTTCTGGCTGGATAAAATTGGCAAGAACGTCGAGCGCGACAGCCGGGACCTTAGCGCGCTGATTGCGCAGGGCTGGCGGGTGATGATCGTCTGGGAGTGCGCGCTGAGAGGCAGATTAAAACTGAACGATACCGAACTGACCGAACGGCTGGAAGAGTGGATCTGCGGCGGCGGCCAGACCGCGCAGATCGACACGCAGGGTATTCACCTGCTTAAGGTTTCTCCACCTCGCAAGGCGTGACCACCGGTTTTGCGGGCAGTAAATATTTGCCCAGGGTGACCAGCACGACGGCAAACACGATGACCCCTAAAGCAATCCATTCCACAGGAGAGAGCTTTTCTCCTCCCAGTCCAGTCCCGAGCAGCACGGCCACGACCGGATTGACGTAGGCATAGCTGGTGGCGACGGCCGGGGAGACGTTGCGGATCAGGAACATGTAGGCGTTAATGGCGATGAGTGAGCCAAACAGCGCCAGGTAGCCTACCGCCAGAAAGCCCGACAGCGGCGGCAGGGTCGTCAGCTTTTCTCCCGCCAGCGTGGAGGCGAGCAGGAGCATAATTCCGGCGGCGAGCATCTCAATCGCCCCCGCCATCATGCCGGTCGGCAGTTCGATACGCGAACCGTAGACGGAACCAAACGCCCAGCTCATCGAGCCAATCAGGATAATCACTGCGCCCCACGGATTCCCGCTCAGGTTTCCGCCGCTGTTGAGCAGAATAATGCCGGCGAGGCCAATACCAATCCCCAGCCATTCCAGCTTGCGGGTGCGGATACCGAAAAGGCGGCTAAAGCAGAGGGTAAACAGCGGTACGGTGGCAACGACCACGGCGGCGATCCCGGACGGTACGTTCTGGTGCTCGGCAACCGTCACAAAGCCATTGCCCACCGCCAGCAGCAGCAGGCCGATCAGGGCGGCATTCAGCATTGGGCGCAGCGGGGGAAGCTTATGTCCGCGCAGCAGAAGAAACGCGAGCAGCAAGACGCCAGCCGAGAGGAAGCGGATGCCCGCCATCATCAGCGGCGGCCAGCTTTCCACGCCAATGCGAATGACAAAGTAGGTTGAGCCCCAGATGATGTACAGCGAAAAGAGTGCCCCAATGAGCGGTAGCAATTGCCGGAAACGCATAATCCCTCACGACGTAATAAAAAGGTCGCTGATAGTAAACGCGAAAACTATCGTGCTGGCGAGTCCTTTAATTGTGCAGTTGATGTTAATTTTTTGTTGACGTGAGGTGCCTGTTTCCGGGTTTGCGCTTTTGCTCCATACTATTCACTTAATTACCAAAAAATGAAGGATTAAGATTTTGGCAGGAAGTAGCTTATTAACATTGCTGGATGATATTGCCACCTTACTGGATGACATTTCAGTGATGGGTAAACTGGCGGCAAAAAAAACGGCAGGCGTGCTGGGAGATGATTTATCGCTTAACGCCCAACAGGTGAGTGGGGTAAGGGCTAACCGTGAACTGCCGGTGGTGTGGGGCGTGGCAAAAGGCTCCTTCCTGAATAAGGTGATTTTGGTGCCGCTGGCGCTGCTGATCAGCGCGTTTATTCCCTGGGCCATCACGCCGTTGCTGATGATTGGTGGGGCATTTCTCTGCTTCGAGGGCGTGGAGAAGGTCCTGCACTCCTTTAGCGCGCGCAAGCAGAGCGATACGCCGGAGATACGTCAGCAGCGTCTCGAAGCGCTGGCCGCGCAGGATCCGAAAACCTTCGAGCGCGATAAGGTCAAAGGCGCCATTCGGACCGACTTTATCTTGTCCGCAGAAATTGTCGCCATTACGCTGGGCATTGTGTCTGACGCGCCGCTCCTGAATCAGGTTCTGATCCTCTCCGGCATCGCCATTCTGGTCACCGTAGGCGTCTACGGCCTGGTGGGGCTGATCGTGAAGCTGGATGATATCGGCTACTGGCTGGAGGAGAAATCGAGCGCGGTGGCAAGAGGCATCGGTAAAAGCCTGCTTGTGCTGGCCCCGTGGCTGATGAAGAGTTTGTCTGTGGTGGGCACGCTGGCGATGTTCCTCGTGGGCGGCGGGATCGTGGTTCACGGTATCGCTCCGCTGCACCATGCTATCGAACATTTCTCCTCGGCGCAGGGTGCCGTTGTCGCGGCGATCCTGCCGACGCTGCTGAATCTGGTGCTGGGCTTTATCATTGGCGCTATCGTGGTTGCGGCGGTGAAGCTGGTTGAAAAACTTCGCGGCACGTCGCACTAATTGTTACCCGTTGAGTGATGCAAAAAGACCATTCGTCGTCTAAATTGAAACAGTTTCACCCTGATACAGGAGGCAGGTATGGTCTTTTTGGTCAGTGATGAAGTTAAGCCTAAGAAGGGCGGCCCACGAATGATTGTCACCGGGTATTCCAGCGGAATGGTGGAATGTCGGTGGCACGATGGCTATAGCATCAAGCGGGAAGCATTTCGTGAAGATGAGCTTCAGCCGGGGGACGGGCAGCACAAGCGGGACAAGGCTTAATCACATAACGCCCGGCTTTGCCGGGCGTTTTTATCTCAAGTACCGGGTGTAAGGCAGTCATCATGGAGTGTGTGTGCAGCGCGATACCTTTGTTGTAAGACAATCATTTTTGCAATGGCTGCATAATCGTAGCAATCCGGGGTTGATTGTTAATCTCTGTTTTCTGGTTGTTCTGGTGTTTTCCACTCTCCTGACCTGGCGTGAGGTGGTGGTCCTCGAAGAGGCGTATATCTCCAGCCAGCGTAACCATCTGGATACGGTGGCCAGTTCGCTGGACAGGCAGTTACAGAACAGCGTGGACAGGATGCTGTTGTTCCGTCAGGGCATGCGTGATGCGATCCAGACGCCGCTGGCATTTGATGTTTTACAGAATGCGGTGTCACGCTTTAACACGCTCCGCATGCTCCCCACCTGGCAGCTTGCCGTTGATAAAAAACGCACCCTCCCCATTAACGGTGTTTCGGATGCGTTTGTCGACAAAACCACGCTTCTGAATCGTGACGCTGAGCGCCTCAGTCACGAAATTTCCGCCGCGCTCGAAGTGGGGTATCTGCTCAGGCTGGCGTCGTCGAGAGCGCAAACGGAAGCGCGCGTGATCTACGTATCCCGCGCCGGGTTTTTCATTTCCACGGATACGCCGGACCAGGCGGGGGATATTACCTCCCGCTATTATCATCTGGTCACGCAGTCCTGGTTTACCCAGCAGTCAGAGCGTAACAATCGCGCGCGCGCGGTGCGCTGGTTTATCTCTACCCCGTCATCCTGGACCCATGATGAACGGATGATCACCGCCAGCGTGCCCATCTATTTCGATCATTACTGGTATGGCGTCGTGGCGATGGATTTTACGTTGAGCACGATGCAGCGTCTGCTGGCCGATGCAACGGAAGACCGAACGGAAGGGGAGTATCAGCTGTACGATACCCGGCTCAATCTGATTGCCACCTCAGCCCACGCGGAAAATGCGGTTAACCATTTTGACGAACGCGAAACGGCGCAGATTGCGCAGGCGATTGAGCACGCGACCGGCGGCGGGATCCGCCTCGGAAGCCGTTTTGTTAGCTGGGAGCGGCTCGATCACTTCGACGGTGTTGTCCTGCGGATCCACACCCTGCACGAAGGGGTCCAGGACGACTTCGGCAGCATCAGCATCGTGCTGGCGCTGCTGTGGGCGCTCTTTACCGCCATGCTATTGATCTCGTGGCTGGTGATCCGCCGCATGGTGAGTAACATGTACACGCTTCAGCACTCGCTCCAGTGGCAGGCCTGGCATGACCCGCTTACCCGGCTGAATAACCGCGGCGCGCTGTTCGACCGCGCAAAATTGCTGGCGGAAACCTGCCGCCAGCAGTCGCTGCCGTTCTCGGTGATTCAGATCGATCTTGACCATTTTAAAAACATTAACGACCGCTTCGGCCATCAGGCCGGTGATAAGGTGCTATCGCATACGGCCGGACTGATTGCCAGCGCGTTACGCAAGAACGATGTGGCCGGTCGTGTAGGCGGGGAAGAATTTTGCGTCGTCCTGCCGGGGATTGGCCTGGAAGAGGCGAGAAGCGTGGCGGACCGTATTCGCTGCCGGATCAACAGCAAGGAGATCCTGGTGAAGAAGAGCACGACGCTGCGCATCAGCGCGTCGCTGGGGGTCAGCAGCGCGGATGAAGCGGGTAACTACGAGTTTGAACAGCTGCAGTCCGTGGCGGACGCCCGACTGTACCAGGCCAAACAGTGCGGCCGTAACCGGGTCGTCTGGCAGGATTATGACAGGAAGTGATCCAACCCCTCCTGCCAGCCCGCCGGGCCGGGCTGTCGGGTGTGATAAACCCGGGCGGGGTTATCATCCCGTAGCGTGATACCCTGGCGGTTAATGCCCTTAATCACCACCGCGAAGTCAACGCTGTCGAGCAGCGGCGCATCGTTAGGGCCGTCGCCGAGCCCCAGCGTGGTGGGTTCGATCTCTTCCTGCTCGCGGTACTGCGCAATCAGCCAGTTAACCGCCACGTCCTTACCACAGCGGACGTCCAGAATATGCCAGAAGCGCGCCCCCTGCAGGCATTGCAGGCCGCTGTGCGCCAGCTCCTCTTCAAACTGGACCATTTTCTCGTCGGTATCGCGCCAGATGAGCGTGACGGACGCTTCATGCTTGCGGGCAAGCGCTGAACGGTAGCGCGTCAGTCCGGTCCACTCGCCGATGACATGCTCATCCACGTCGTCGAAGGTGGTGAATTTAAAGCCCGTTTGCAGACGAATTTGCTCGATCCGCGGGCGAATATCCCGGTGCGTCATCCCCCTTATCTGGCGCTGAACCTTCTCCCAGCGCACGTCAGGCTGAATCACCGCGCCGTTCTCGGCAATAAAAGGCAAGCCTTCCAGCCCCAAATCCTGCTGGATATCCAGCATCTCTGCCGCGGTCTTGCTGCTGCAGAGTATGACCGGCACCTGGTGATCCACCAGCCTGTCCAGCCAGGGCATTGCGGGTTGCCAGTCATAGGTATGAATATCCAGCAGCGAGCCATCCAGGTCAGAAAAAATCAGCAATGTATCCCGCAGTGAAGGCATAGTGACTCCTGGTAACGGCTTCGTTTCGATCTAAGAAAATTCCTAAAAAATAACCGAATTGTTAACAGGAGAAATGAGAGTATTCCCTGGCAAACCCGCATTCGGCGTGTATTATTGCTCATAACAAAAAGCATTATGTTAAAAATATTATATTCATCATAAGAATATATGCTTGTCAGGCAAATTCGTTGGGGATAGTGTGGCGTGTACATCAGATTTCCTGGTGTAACGAATTTTCAAGTGCTTCTTGCATAAGCAAGTTTTGATCCCGGCCATCCCCATGACCGGGATTTTTTTCGCCCTACCGATTGGCTTCAGACACGCTAAAGTCGTGAATATCAAGCTCGAAAGCCTCGGCCAGCTCACGATAGGTGTGATAATCCCTTCCATTGACAATGACGCGGTCCGAATTGTCGTCCGTCCGGCGGACTTCTGACTCACTGATCTCATTGATAGCGGCCAGCAGGGCATCGACATCCACCTCAACCTCGCGCTTGATGGTGTCGCTGTACTCTTTATCGGTTTTCATTACGGGGTTCCTCATTCAACCGTGTCCAACGGTAAGTATAGACTGTGTATAAAAACGCCATTCACACCGGGTAGCGATGTGTGTTTTTGCGTTTTGTTCTACACTGGCTCAAAACCAGAGGAGGAATGTATGAAGGTTAACGATCGGGTAACGGTTAAAACGGACGGTGGGCCGCGCCGCCCGGGTGTGGTGCTGGCAATTGAAGAGTTTAGTGAAGGCACAATGTATCTGGTATCACTCGAAGACTACCCGCTCGGCATCTGGTTTTTTAACGAGCTGGGGCATCCGGACGGCATTTTTGTTGAGAAAGCAGACTAGCACGGCGTCGGGTAGCACAGCGCGTGCCCGACAACCTCATAGAAGCAAAAATCTCTGGCCAGGCCAGAGATCAAAGGTAGGGTGCACAGGGTCTTTTCTTAAGCGACTAACGCATGTTGACGAAAATCCCGTTCGTCACATTATCGGTCAGGCGTACCACGTGGTAGATCACTTGCTTATTATGCGTTTTAATTTTCCTTTTAATATTTCCTTTGTGTGACGAAACGGTTTTCGCTTTAATATTCATCTGGTCCGAGATCTGAATAGTTCCTTGTCCCGCCATCCACATTCGCAGCATACTTGATTCAGTCCTGCTTAATGATAAGGTGGGTAAGTTAACCGCTCCTACATTCTTAACTTCTTTATTCAAATAATCACCCAGAATGTCATCCAGCGACTCTGGTTTAATCGATTTAGAACTGATCAATAAATTTTTACGGACCAACAAATACTCATCGAAATGGATATTTGCGATCGCCATAAAAACAATAAACAGGGTTTTTGGATGCTGATTAATGATTTGCTTAATGTGCTGACTGTTGGCTGGATCGTGAATGAAACAGTCCTCATTAATAAACACCACGCCTGGTTTTAGTTCGTCACAAGCGGCTGCGAGTTCGTCAACGGTGTGCGCATCGTTGATGTCTCTCTTTCTTACCCCTCTGCTTGCCAGGTACCCGGTTAACCCTAGCCGGGTGTAGCTGCATAAATCCATAATGATCGTTGACATGGCATACCCTCACTCAATGCGTAACGATAATTCACCATCTGCCTGAGAGCTCAAAACAGCCATACGGGATGGAAAAAAATAATAAACCTGTGAGCATGACAAAGACTTTCAGGCGGACTCACTATCCCGTAAAGTTACGTATAATTTGCCAGGAATCTTCTTAAAGTAAAGTAAATATTAAGTATTGTGAGGTGGTTAGAAACAATTAAACCGCGTCAGATATATCCTGGAAGATGTTTTACGTGTTTTATTTTAGGAATATCCTCAGAAAGACAATAGCAACAGTGAGGGCTATTATTTACGTGGCAGCTCGCTGACAATATCTGCTAACAGGTTGAATATCTCGCCGAATAAATGTTCACAGAAGGGAGCGATAAGTGGCATCAGTAATGACATTAATAAAATCCCAACCGTCAGCGTCAGCGGAAAACCAATGACAAACACCGAAAGCTGCGGCGCCATTCGGTTGAGTAAACCTAATGCCAGGTTGACGGTCAGCAGCAGGGTGATGATCGGCAGCGCCAGCATCAGCCCGTTCAGGAATATCAGCCCCGCAGCGCGAGTGAGTGCCAGAAAGGCGTTGCTGTTCACCGGATTTTCGCCAATCGGCAGCGTATGGAACGTATCCACCAGCATGGAGATAAGCCACAGATGGCCGTTGAACGACAGGAACAGCAGCATGGCGAGCAGATCGATAATGCGCGCCAGCACGGGCATGTTGAGGTGACTACCGGGATCAACAAACGTGGCGAACGATAGCCCCATCTGCAGGCCGATCAGTTCCCCAGCGGTACGGACCGCGGCAAAGGCGAGCTGCATGGTGAAGCCGACGGCGACGCCAATCATCACCTGCTGCAAGGCCACCCACACCGCATTCGCCGAGAAGATCGGAATATCCACGGGTGGAAGAGAGGGCGCGACGATAATGGAGATGATAATGCCCAGCCCCACCTTGACGCGCTTGGGTATCGACTTCTCACTGAGGATCGGGGCGGTGGATATCAGCGCCATGATGCGCAGCATCGGCCAGAAATAGACGCCGAGCCACTGAACCCACTGGTCGCTGGTGAAGTGCAGCATCGTCAGGTCAGCCGATGATGTACGGCAGGTTGGTAAACAGGTTGCGCATATAGTCCAGCAACAGGTTCAGCATCCACGGCCCGGCCACGATAATCGCCACGAACACGGCGATGATTTTCGGGATGAATGACAGCGTCATTTCGTTAATCTGCGTGGCGGCCTGCAGAATACTGATAATCAGACCGGTAACCAGCGCGACAAGCAGCAGCGGCGCGGCAACGGCAATCGCGATCTTCATCGCTTCCGTGCCCATCATCATGACCGATTCGGGTGTCATTGCCGTTCCTTAACTGTAGAAACTCTGCGCCAGCGAACTGACCAGCAGCTGCCAGCCGTCGACCAGAACAAAGAGCATGATCTTAAAGGGCAGGGCAATGGTCGCGGGCGGCACCATCATCATCCCGAGCGCCATCAGGACGCTGGCGATCACGAGATCGATTATCAGGAACGGAATAAAGATGGTAAAGCCAATCTGGAACGCGGTTTTCAGCTCGCTGGTGACATAGGCGGGCAGAAGAATACGCATGGGCACCGATTCCGGTCCCTGCAGCTCGCCGGTGTTGGACAGGCGGGCAAAGAGGGCCAGGTCGGCTTCGCGCGTCTGGCGCAGCATAAATTCCCGCAGCGGCTGCGCGCCTTTATCCAGCGCCTCCTGCATGGAGATTTTGTCTTCGCTGAACGGCTGATAGGCGTCGGTATAAATCTTGTCGATCACCGGCGACATAATGAAAAAGGTCAAAAACAGCGCCAGCCCGAGCAGAACCTGGTTTGGCGGTGCGGAAGGGGTTCCCAGCGCGTTTCGCAGCAGACCAAAAACGATGATGATGCGGGTGAAGCTGGTCATCATCAGCAGGATGGCCGGAATAAACGTCAGCGAGGTGATGAACACCAGCGTCTGCACAGGAAGCGACCAGCTTTGTCCGCCGCCCGCGAGAGGGGTGGAGACCAGACCGGGCAGCTGTGCATAAACCGCGGGAGCAAACAGGGCAACGCCCGCAAGCGTCAGGGATAACAAACGGCGCATCAGGATCTCCCGGAACGCTTAAGCAAACTCTTCATGACGGACTGAAAATCCGCGGGGGCGTCTGCGCGCTCGTCCACCACTACAGGGGCGGGCGGCAGCTTATGTAATACGCTGATGTTTGAGGCCGTGACGCCCAGGACCAGGCGCGCGTCGTCCACTTCGACGATGACCACGCGTTCCCGTGGCCCCAGCGTGGTGCTGGCGCTGACCTTCAGGCCGCGGGCACCGGCGGTCTTACCCGCCAGACCAAATCGCTTCGCCAGCCAGGCGGCGATAAGAATAAAGGCAATAATACCGAACAATGCCCCGCTCACCTGGAGCAGAGGCGAGCCGGGAACGGCAGAAGGCTGTGATATTGTTGCCTGGGTTTTCATGCTTAACGGCTCAGACGACGCATACGTTCAGACGGGGTAATGATGTCGGTGATGCGTACGCCGTATTTATCGGCAACCACCACCACTTCACCCTGGGCAATCAGATAACCGTTGATCAGAATATCCAGCGGCTCGCCGGCCAGACCGTCAAGGGCCACCACGGAACCCTGCGTCAGGCGCAGCAGCTCTTTAATGGTCATGCGGGTGCGTCCCAGCTCAACGGTCAGCTTAACCGGGATGTCCATGATCAGGTCGATGTCCTGCAGCGTACCGCTAACGTCACCGCCGCCGAGCTGCTGGAATACGGCATCCGCTGCGCTTTTGGCCGGGGGTGCTTTTTGCTCGTTTAACGCGTCAGCCCACAGATCGTCCAGTGCTCCGCTGTTTTCATCGGACGGATTGTTCATGTCACTCATTTGGGCTGTTCCTCATTCAGCGAATTCAAAATCGGGTTGATCAAGTGCTCAACGCGTAACGCATACTGGCCGTTAATCGTGCCGTACTGGCTTGTCAGCACGGGGACACCATCCACATGGGCAATAATGCGGTCGGGTTTTTCTATCGGCAAAACATCGCCGGGTTGTAATTTCAGGATCTGAGATAACCGCAGCGGGATATCGGCGAAGCTCGCCACCAGCTCAAGCTGCGAATGCTGAACCTGGCGGACCAGGTTTTCACGCCAGTTCTGGTCTTCGTTGCGGGAGTTCTCCAGCGGCGGGTTAACCAGCAGCTCGCGCAGCGGTTCGATCATGCTGAACGGCAGGCAGATGTTGAACTCGCCGGTCAGGTTGCCGATCTCCACGTGGAACGGGGTGTTAACGACGATATCGTTCGGGGAGGTGGTGATATTGGTAAATTTCACCTGCATCTCAGAACGGACGTACTCCACTTCCAGCGGGTTAATCGCTTTCCACGCGTCGCTGTATGACTCCAGCGCCAGCTTCAGCATGCGGTTAATGACGCGCTGTTCGGTGTGGGTGAATTCACGACCTTCTACTTTGGTCGGAAAACGCCCGTCGCCACCGAACAGGTTATCCACCGCGATGAACACCAGGCTTGGCGAAAACACCACCAGACCGGTGCCGCGCAGCGGCTTCAGATGAATCAGGTTAAGGTTGGTTGGCACCGGCAGGTTGCGGGCAAACTCATGATACGGCTGAATGCGGATCGCACCGACCGTGATATCCGGGCTACGACGCAGCAGGTTAAACAGCCCCATACGGAACTGACGTGCAAAACGTTCGTTAATGATCTCCAGCGCCTGCAGACGTTCACGTACCACGCGACGCTGGGTATTCGGGTCATAGGGACGAATATCGCTATCGCCGCCAATACCCGGTTTAGGATCATCATTGTTATCGCTGTCGCCGTTGAGCAGCGCATCGATTTCTGCCTGAGAAAGAATACTGTCGCCCATGTCGTTACCGCAGAATGAATGCTGTATACAGAACGTCAGTGACTTCCTGCTTAGGTTGGCCGTTTACCAGCGGGGTCGCCAGCGTTTGTTTAATGGCGTCGACCAGCTTTTGCTTACCCACATCGGTGGCAAGCGCCGAAGCGTCCTGACGAGAGAACAGCAGCAGAAGTCTGCTGCGCACTTCTGGAAGGTAATCGTTCAGACGTGAACGGGTGGCTTCATCTTTCAGGCGCAGCGTAATGCCAACATAAAGCACGCGATCCGCATCACCCAGATTGACGGTGAAGGTATCCAGCGGGAAGAACACTGGAGCCGGCGGAGGTGGCGCTTCAGCTTTGGCTGCAGCGGTGGTAGGTTCCTGCTGCATACGCCAGTAACTATAGCCCGCGGTGGCGCAGGCGGCGAGCGTGATCAACACCAGCAGCGGGATCCAGATGGAACGCTTACTTTTTTTGGTGATAGCGGAGTCAGTCATCTGATACGAGCTTCCTGTTTCGGTACAGCTTAATAAGGTGATTATCCCGTGTCCTGCTGTCGTCAAAGCGTGGAAAAGACGGGGATAATCACGCTACCTCTGGCGTTTAGGCGAAGATGTCTACGGCACTGTTACCGCGCGCGGCGGATTGCAGGGCGGCAGGGGTAGGCAGAAGTTCATCGCTCTCTTCATTAAAACCGACGGTGTTACCGGAACGCGAAGCCTGGTGCTGCTGCTGGGATGAGGACTGCTGCTGCCCGGCAAAGCTCTCGCTGCTGACGCTGCTCTGTGCAAGCTGAATACCGTTCTCCGCCAGTGAGGTTCGCAGCATCGGCAGCGCGGCTTCCAGTGCCGCACGGACATGGCTGTGCGCTGAGACCATCTGCAGCTGCGCCTGGTTATCATCCAGCTTAAGCGATATTTGCACCTGACCCAGATCTTCCGGGTGCAGACGCAGCTCTGCCGTCTGCTGGCCCTGCTTAGTGAACAGGGTGATGTGCTGGCTCAGGGATTGCTGCCATTCGTGGGTCCCCAGAGGCTGGCTTAACACCGGCGCGGTGGCAACGGTGGCGGCAGGCTGGCTGGTCGCATGGCTGGACATAATCGGTGCCAGGGTGGCCGTTGGGGATGCCGAAGAGGAAGAACTGGCGAGTTCCTGCTTCTCAGCCGTCGCGGCCACGGCCGGTGTAGCAGGTGCGTTGCCCTGCAGAACCGGCTCGTTATTTTTCACCTGGCTCTGATAAGGCGTAGAACTCTGCGCTTTATCATGGCTTACCAGAGGCGCGTTCAGGGGCGGCTGGCCCGCGCCGTTTTGCGAAAGCGTCGCGGAATTCAGCGTTGAGGTGGTGGCAACGCCGTCACTGCCTGCCGCGCGAGGGGCGGTAGTTTGCTGGTGCGGCAGCATCGCCATCAGCGCGCTTAATCCGGCCAGCTCTTCTTCGCTCAGCTCGCTTTTAGCGTCATCCTTGCTGTTGGCTGTATTGAGGGTCTTCAGTGCGTCCCCCTTAGACAGCGGCACCAGCCCGGAAACCAGCGTATCAAGCGGCGTAACGGGCGACGTTTCATCGCCGTTCAGCGCGGGCTGGCGCGAGAGCAGGTCGGCAATTTTTGCCTGCAGGGTAGTATCCCCTTTGGCGTCCTGAGCCACTTTCGACAGCTTACTGCCGGCGGCTTTCAGGTCAGCCAGGGTCAGCGGCGCATCTTTGCCCTTGCCCGTTGCGTCCGACAGGGCACCCGCCAGCAGAGAGAGAAAGTCCTGTGCACCGTCGGTGCCTTTCCCCGTTTGCGTGCCGCCTGACAGGTCGCTGTCGCTCATCAGCAGTTGTTGCAGTGTGATCATTCCGGTTTCCTCATTGATGCGCGCTGGGCAAACTCATCCATTTTCTTCTGATCCAGACGGTTTTCCGCCAGGGTCGTTGCCGCGATCTGTCGGTCCTGTAGAGTCTGCCAGGCCTGCAGCCGCTGCTTCTTCTCGCGCCAGAAATTCAGCGCGGTATCGACTTTCTGGGTCCACTGGTTAAGCTGCTGGCGATGCTGATCTATCGCCTTCTCCAGCGTCTGGATAAACTGCTGATAGTTAATCCAGCGCTGGCTGCCAATGCCCTGTGTCATATCGGTATTGAGGTTGGTGCGATATTCATGCTGATAGTCGATCAACATCTTCAACTGTTCTTCAGCCTGCTGGCACCCGCGTCGCATTGCGCCGAGCTGCAATGCGGCATCATCAACTTCTTTTTCAGCCAGATCTTTCAGCGTTGATAACGCGCTGTTTTGCGCCATGACCTTCGCCCTCCACCTGTGTTACACCTGCGGGAAAATCAGCTCCAGTGCCTGAATTGAATCTTCCCAGTCGGCGCGTTCAAAAATGCCCTGTTGCAAAAACGCCTCCAGCTGCGGCCACAGGCTAATCGCTTTGTCGAGCATCGGGTCGCTGCCTTTGGCATACGCCCCCACGCTGACCAGATCGCGGTTGCGCTGGAAGCTGGAGAGGAGTTGTTTGAAGTTACGCACGCGGGCGTAGTGCTTCTCGGTTATCAGCGCCGTCATTGCGCGGCTGATAGAAGCTTCAATATCAATGGCCGGATAGTGCCCGGCTTCGGCCAGACGACGCGACAGCACAATATGGCCGTCAAGGATCGCGCGCGCGGAGTCGGCAATCGGGTCCTGCTGGTCATCGCCTTCGGTCAGCACCGTATAGAACGCGGTGATGGATCCGCCGCCGCTGATGCCGTTCCCCGCACGTTCAACGAGGGCAGGGAGTTTGGCGAAGACCGAGGGCGGGTAGCCTTTGGTCGCCGGTGGCTCACCGATGGCCAGCGCGATTTCACGCTGCGCCATCGCGTAACGGGTCAGGGAATCCATGATCAGCAGCACGTGCTTGCCGCGGTCGCGGAAATCTTCGGCGATGCGGGTGGCATACGCTGCCCCCTGCATACGCAGTAACGGCGACACATCCGCCGGCGCGGCGATGACCACCGAGCGGGCGCGGCCTTCCGCTCCGAGAATGTTTTCAATAAAGTCTTTTACTTCACGACCACGTTCGCCAATCAGACCTACGACGATCACATCGGCCTGCGTGTAGCGCGCCATCATGCCGAGCAGGACGGATTTGCCCACGCCTGACCCGGCGAACAGGCCCATACGTTGTCCGCGTCCCACGGTCAGCAGGGCGTTAATTGGGCGCACGCCGGTATCAAGCACATGCTCGATAGGGGTACGCTGCAGGGGGTTGAACGGTTGGGTGATCAGCGCGCCGGTTTCGGTAGTATCCGGGGAGGGCAGACCGTCGAGCGGTTTCCCGCTGCCGTCCAGCACGCGGCCCAACAGGGCAGGGCCAAGCGGCAGCTGTTTCCCGCTTTGCAGCCCGTCGCCAGAAATGTTTTTAGCATACACGCGCGCGCCGGGCAGAATGCCTTCCACCTCTTCAAGCGGCATCAGGAACAGACGCTGGCCGTTGAATCCGACCACTTCACTTTCCACTTCACGCGTTTCCAGTCCATCCTGGCGCTCAATGACGCAGGTTGCGCCCAGCGGGAGCTGCAGGCCGGTGGCCTCCAGTACCAGACCGGTGGCGCGCGTCAGTCGCCCGTAACGACGAACGGATGGCAGCTGCGCCATCTTCGTCTCAAAGTTGTCGAGCGTGGTGAGCCAGCGGGTGAGGCGCGCAGTCATCAGACGACTCCCGGTGCCGCCAGGCGGCACAGTTCCTGCCAGCGGGTGGCGACGCTGGCATCCAGGTCACCTTCATCGGCAGAGACTTTGCAGCCGCCGTGATGTAACGACGGGTCGCCGCGCAGACGCCAGCCGTGCAGGTTTAGCGTCGCCCCCAGGCTTTCTTCAACGCGCTGCAGATCGTCCGGGTGGACGCGCAGCTGAGGCTTCCCGCTGAACAACGGCTCCTGCTGAAGCAGACCCTGAATTTGTTTGATCAGCGCAGTGTTATCCACCACGGGCGTCTGGCCGATGACCTGACGCGCGGCTTCCAGCGCCATCTGCATCAGTCGCGAGGCAATCACGCTGTCCAGCGCGTCCAGCGTGTGCTGAAACTCGCTGACCAGCTGCTGCATGCGGGCATGAATTGGCGCCTGCTGCTGGCGCGCCTGATCGATGCCGTGCTCTAGCCCTTTCGCCAGACCTTCCTGATAGCCAAGGTCGTGGCCTTTCTGCCGGCCTTCGTTCAGACCGGCATTATAGCCCTGCTCGTGCGCCTGCATTTGCAGCTGGGCCAGCATCTGTGCCTGCTGCTCCTCCTCGCTCAGTTCGGGCTGCTCGACGTCCGGGTCACGCTCCTCGGTTGCGATGACGGCCGGCGTGAACTCGGAGAGGGGAGGCGCCAGATCGTCCGGCGTCCAGCGCTTCCACGGCAGCTCGTTAGACATAGGTGTCGTCTCCGCTGCCAATCACCATCTCGCCGGTTTCTGCCAGACGACGAACGATAAGCAGGATGGCTTTCTGTTCGTTTTCCACCTGAGACAGACGAACCGGGCCGCGGTTGGCAAGGTCGTCGCGCAGGATATCGGCCGCACGCTGAGACATGTTGCGGAGGAACTTCTCGCGCAGCGGCTGCTCGGCGCCTTTGAGGGCGATAAGCAGCGACTCGGAATCCACTTCCTGGAGCAGGCGCTGGATGCTGCGGTCGTCCACTTCGACGAGGTTTTCGAACAGGAACATCTCGTCGATGATTTTCTGTGCCAGTTCGCCGTCGAATTCGCGAACCGCCGTAATGACGGCCTCTTCCTGCTGCGTTTTCATCAGGTTGATGATTTCCGCCGCCGTTCTCACGCCGCCCATTTTGCTGCGCTTGAGGTTCTGACCGTCGAGCAGGTTGTTCAGCACTTCGGTCAGCTCCGCCAGCGCGGCCGGCTGGACGCCGCCGAAGGTGGCGATACGCAGCATCACATCGTGGCGCAGACGCTCTTCGAACAGCGCCAGAATATCGGCTGCCTGGCCACGTTTGAGGTGGACAAGGATGGTGGCGATAATCTGCGGGTGCTCGTCGCGAATAAGGTCGGCGGCACTCTGCGGTTCCATAAAGTTAAGCGTTTCGATACCGCTGGCGGTATCGCGCGTTTCCAGAATGTCTTCCAGCAGGCTCGCGGCACGCTCTTCGCCCAGCGCCTTGACCAGCACGGAACGCAGGTAGTCGTTGGCGTTGACGTTGAGCGCGGCAAACTGTTCGGCTTCCTGTTCAAATTCCGACAGCACTTCGGTCAGCTGTTTATTGGAGATTTGACGCACGTTGGCCATCGCCGCACTGAGAATTTGCACTTCTCGCTGGGAGAGGTGTTTAAACACCTCCGCCGCGCGATCTTCGCCAATGGTCATCAGCAGGATGACGCTTTTATCGGTGCCCGTAAGCGTATTACTCATGTTCGTTACCCATCCACTGGCGGATGACCAGCGCCACGACGCGCGGATCGTTATCTGACATTTCGCGAATGCGCTGGCTCATGACCTCAGCGCCCATGCGCTGGTTAGCACGACGCTGCTGCATCTGTTCATCTTTACTGAGGCGAACTTCAACGGCTTCTTCCGTTTCCTGACGCGTAGACATCTGTTCGCGAGCCGCTTTTTCGGCTTCAGCACGACGCTGAAGCTGCGGACGAACGCCCTTACGCCACAGCAGCCACGCGACAATCAGCACCAGCAGCCAGCGTCCTGCGGACATCAGCTGATCGATAAACGCCTGCTGTTGCCAGAACGGCAGTTCACCACCGGTCTCTTCTACCGAGTTGAACGGTGAGTTCACCACGTTGAGAGTATCGCCGCGCTTCTCGGAGTAACCCATCGCTTCACGGGTCAGGTTTTCAATCTGCTTCATCTGCTCGGCGGTCAGCGGCAACGGTTTACCATCCGCCAGCGTTTTGTAGTTCACCACCACGGCAACAGAAAGACGCTGAATGTCGCCCACGTTCAGTTTAGTGTGGCGAATCGTCCGGTCCACTTCGTAGTTCGTGGTTTCGTTACGACTGCTGGTACGTGGACCGGCGTTATTGGTCGTTGAGGTGGTCTGCTGATTTTGCTGACCATTCTGCTGATTGGCCGGAGGCGTAGAAATCGGTGCCGCGTTAGCCGGGGCCGGTTGGTTGGACAGCGCGCCCGGCACGCCGCCCGGGTAGGCACCGCCGACCTGCTCGTTCGAATTGATCTGGCGTGAACGCATCACCGCCTGAGCCGCATCGCCGTTCGGGCTGTACTGCTCTTCGGTTTGTTCTTTATTCGCAAAGTCGATCTGCGCGGTAACCTGCGCGTGCACGTTGCTGTTACCCACGACCGGGCCGAGGATGGCTTCAATACGGCGCTGGAGACGGCTTTCGACATCGGCGGCATATTTCAGCTGCGCATCATTCAGGTCACGACCGGCGGTATTGGATTGCGTCAGCAGGTGACCGCTTTGGTCAACCAGCGTCACGTTACCCGGCGGCAGACCGGCGACGGCGCTGGAGACGAGATGCGTCACCGCGCTGATTTGCCCTTCGTCCAGCGCGCGACCAGGTTCGAGGTTCACGGTAACGGATGCCGAAGGTGATTTCTGTTCACGGACAAATAAAGAAGGTTTAGGCATCGCCAGGTGCACGCGGGCACTCTTTACCGGGCCTAATGTTTCAATGGTGCGGGCCAGCTCACCTTCCAGCGCACGCTGGTAGTTCACCTGCTCGCTGAACTGGCTGATACCGAATTTTTCCTGATCCAGCAGCTCAAAGCCCACCGCGCCGCCCTTTGGCAGCCCCTGCTGGGCCAGACGCAGACGCAGTTCGTGCACTTTATCTGCCGGGACCTCCAGCGCACCGCCATTATCGGCAAAGCGATAAGGGATGTTCATCTGGCTAAGCTGGGTGACGATGGCGCCGCCATCCTGATCGGAAAGGTTGCTGTAGAGCGTCCGGTAATCAGGGCTTTTCGCCCACAGGACCATCGCTACAAGGATCGCTATTGCGGCAGCGCCTGCCACGATCAACGGGATTTTAGGATTCGCGCGAAGGCGGTTCATCCACTCGAGTGATTTATTCTGCGGCGCTGTCGATGCTGTTGCACTCATTGCGCACCTCTTAAATCCTGGTGGTTTACGTTATTCGTGTAGAGAAACAAAACTGACTCCCGGGTCGGCAAACACGACAAAAGTTCCATATTGATGGCCCTGCCATTATTTGATGATTCGTGATTTTCTATGCGTCAAATAACCTGGTTTTTTCACGCTATTTACCGCCATTATCTTATTGACAAGCTGTTAGTCTTGACCGCGTAAAAAACCATCCAGGGGAGAGTCATGGCAATACAGGGCATTGAAGGGGTAATCAGTCAGTTGCAGGCAACGGCGATGACGGCCCGTAATCAGAATGTGGCAGATCAGCAGCCGAGCATCAGCTTCGCAGGGCAACTGCATGCCGCTCTTGACCGTATCAGTGATACCCAGACCGCCGCGCGCACTCAGGCGGAAAAGTTCACCCTCGGTGAACCGGGCGTGGCGCTGAATGATGTGATGACCGATTTGCAAAAAGCCTCGGTTTCCCTGCAGATGGGGATCCAGGTACGTAACAAGCTGGTGTCGGCGTATCAGGAAGTGATGGGGATGCAGGTTTAGGTTATTTAACCTAGTGATATTTAGAGTTAATAACCATTCGATCCCATGGAATGGGGCATGAATGGAGAAAACTCACTAGAGAATCCCGGAACGTCGTATTGCTGGCTTAAAGGACTGGTTGATCGAGCCAACAGCGTTATGATGCCACGTGAGGCGATCTGCGGGTTGAACACGAATGTGCACGGATGCACATCGGTACGGTCATACTTGCGCAGTTTTACCTCAACTTGATACTGCTTACCCCAAGCGAGTTAATTCCACATAAGCATAGCGAATCAGCGTTTTATGCCCTCTCTTAAGAGTAAGATAACCGGTGAGCAATTACTTTCTGACATTCAACAGGTCTACCTGCGTCACCGCAGAAACCCGCCTGTCTCAGCCAATCAAAATATTTCTGATAATCTTTTTGCTATAACAATTACTTCTTTGAGTGAATCAATATCACTCTCCTCTTTAACATCTAGCTTGAGATCCGCTACGGGGAAAATATAATCATCTTCTGTTTTTTTATATTTAACCTGGCCTGATTTTACACTAGGTTATTATCAATAACAGTCGAAAAGAAGCGGAACGTTAAATCTCCAAATTTAGACGTGAAGGACTTAATTTCAGATACCATCAATTTATCGCCAAGCCCGAACTAATCCCCCATATCTCTCTTGTCCTCCAGCGCCTCGGCCTCGAAATTTTATACTTTGGTCAGCGTCTCTGTCATTCGTATTAATCACTTATGCCAGGTAATTGTTTTATCATGTCTATCACCTCAAAATTAGCCCACAACTTTATTGCGTAATTTACACTCTCTTTGTACCATTTCGTCTTCATAAACCAGATAAACTGCACTACGGACAAAAAATGCGCAATAACGCACTGGATGCGGCCAAACTGCTGGCCTGTTTCTTCATCATAGTCGTTCACGTGGGTAACTACCCGGAGTTGCCTCAGCCTTTTGGTGAGCTTTTCAGGGCATCTTCACGATGGGCGCTTCCTTTCTTCTTCCTCGCCTCAGGTTACCTTATGGGAGCCTCTGCACATGAGGATCTTGGCAAGAAGATAAACAAGCTGGTAAGCATTCTTTTCTGGTCTTCAGTTCTCTATATACCGATCCTGTATAGAATGGTTCAAGGTGACATTTGGCGGGTAGCCGGGAAGGTGCTATCCAATGATACGTTGCATGGCGGAACTTTCTTCCATTTATGGTTTATTAATGCACTCATTCTTGGTGTTATATTGACCAACTATTTTATTAAAAATTGTAGCGTAAAGTTTTCTTTGTTCTCCTCAGTAGCAATTTTAATAGCTTGCTGGTATGGAGACCTTGCAAAGTCACTCCACTATGATATCTATATTTTCTACGCATTGAGAACGTTAATAGCCTTTTCACTTGTTTATCTTGGTTATTATTTTGCGAAGAACAATGTCCTAAATAGAATTTCAAACGGCGTTGCAGTATCTGTCATCATTTTAGGTATTGTATTGATGGTCGGTGAAGTATATGTGCTCGGCACAGTATATAACGCTGACATGATTGAAAGACAATTCCCTTTGTTTGCAATCCCAGTATGCATAGCACTGCTCAGCCTATGCGTAAATACGAAAATTGACGAAAATATTTTTTCAAAAATTGGCAGAGATTATTCACTCGGTGTGTATCTCTTGCACCCTTTGATTCTCTATATTCTCATGCATGATGTTGGTCAGTATATTGCTAGCAACTCTATGCTAAAGTTAATAATTAGCTTTATTTTATCAATTGCTGTACTCATAGTAGCTAAGACAATTCTACCGATAACATACCGAAAACTGAATGGAATCAGTGTCAAGTAAATAACAAGGAAGGCAGTTCAGATAGGTTTTTCTACCACTTAAGCCTGGCGTAAGCGGTAGCATGGCGAGCAGTACTGGGGCGTTGACTTGAACAGTGCCGATTAGAGTGTAAATTGCGCCCCATACGGGGCGCAATCCTAAAAACTAATATCGAACTGTTTATTCTTTTCTCTGTCTGGCTGAATTTTAATGCTTATGTTTCTATCTATTACACCATTTGATTTTAATGTCCATGATATCTCCCTGCCTCTTGTTACTGGGATAGGCCAGTTATCTGCATCCTTACTAAATGGAACGTACAGTATCATTTCTCTTTTGTTTTCAGCTACTGCATTTTCAACCTGCGTTATCATATCTTGAGTAACGGCATTAGCTTTCTTGTAAGTAAGGCCATTATTCTGCGGGTCTTTTAATGAATGGTTCTGACTTGTGCAGGCGTTAACAAGTATCAATAAGACAATAGGTGTTAAGTAAACAGAAGAATTATGTTCCAGTAATGATGCAATACCAAATGAAGAAAGCACAATCATATACATAAGAACGCCCCACATAACGACAGGTTTTCCGATGTATCCAGGGCTTGCTTTAGCACTTATCATTACTAACGCTATGAAGATGATAAGCAAGGAGAGCAATGATATTACGACGATTTTGCATCTATCCGTTTGACTCTTGATGTTAGAGGTGCAGGAAATAGCGCAAGCTATCATCCCCACAGCAATAACAACTATAAACACTCCACTCATTTGAGAAAGGAGGTCAGCTGCATTGTGAATAGAACCTGCAATATCAAGAGATGATTTGCCCATTCTTTCAGCGCGGCCGCCGTTTGCTTCAAAGACAGTAGAGATAAACCACAGAACTAAAACAACTACGTGCAGTGGATATGATTTAACTGTGCTAACAATTTTGAATCTGGACTTAATTAATTCAATAAGAATGACTGAACCGCATGTTACAGCCAGAATGACACTCGAAAAAATGTTTGAAAAGATAGCAAAATAAATTGAAAGAATGATAAAGCCAGAAATGACAGGGCTTGTCATCAGAATTGATTTTAACTCTTTGCCTTTCCTAAGAAAATATAGCGTGACTGATCCATTGATCAGCGCCGGAAGCAGGTAGTGGTAATAGCATGTTATGTTTTGCTCCCAAAGCATAAATGTGCTTTTGCTGTCGTTCAGAGTCCTGAATAGCCCAAACAAGCACAAATAATGAAAGATGGATACGACTATCCCAGAATGCAGTGAACAGCCCATTACCTCAATTGAAAAAAGATAGAATTGCCTTAAATAGACAACAACCATAACCGCAACTAACGCAGCAGTGAAAAATGTAACAGACTCAAGAAATGTTAGGCCAAGCGGCATCAGCGTAAAGGACGCTGCGTTGATCAGAAGTGGGAAAGATACCTCAGGAACAACTTTAATTGGGTTAAAACCATGCCATTCAGGCCATGCTTTGCGCCCTAATGAAAGGTTATACCACTCATCTCCAGTAAAAATGGTAGTTGGGTGAATGAAACCGAAAAACACAAAAACGGATGCAAAAACAAAAAGATAGAATATCACATCAGCTTTTTCTCGAATAAATCCTTTCTCTTCCGCCATAACGCCTCCTAAAATCACTTTTTCAAAACATATCGAGGGCGATTTTTGACCTCAATATAAATCCTGCCAATGTATTCGCCAAGAACGCCGATTCCAATCAACTGCACTCCGCCAAGGAAAAGTATTGAAACTAATATAGACGGGTAACCACGAACAGGATTGCCAAACGCCAGGGTGTCGATAATCATCCAGGAACCATAGACAAATGCTATTCCGGCAACGAATAATCCTATGTAAGACCACATGCGTAGGGGGAAAGTAGAGAAACTTGTAATCCCTTCTAGAGCCAGATTCCAAAGCTTCCAACCATTAAATTTAGAACTACCAGCAACTCGTTCCGCTCTGAAATATTCTATTACGTCAGTTTTACCACCGACCCAGCTCAGTACGCCTTTCATAAATAAATTCCGCTCAGGAAGCATTTTGATATTCTCAACTACTTCTCGCGACATCAGACGGAAATCACCGACGTTCTCTTCGATTTGTGGTGTACTGATTTTATTATGCAGTTTATAGAACCACTCGGCAGTCTTGCGCTTCAATCTGCCGTCAGTAGAACGATCTGAGCGCTTCGCCAGAACCATATCTGCTCCAGCCTGCCACTTATCTATCAGGTGAGGAATAACTTCAATCGGATCCTGAAGGTCGACGTCAATCGGGATAATAGCTTCGCCAGACGCATGATCAAGCCCGGCGAACAATGCAGGCTCTTTGCCAAAGTTTCTTGTGAATGACAATGGCACGACAAGCGGGTCAGCAATTGAAAGCGCTTTTATAATTGATTCTGTCGCATCTTTACTGCCATCATTTATGAAGACTATTTCCACATCATGCTGCTTCAGCGCTTCGAATTCCCGTACGGTTTTGTAGAAGATTGGAATAGCTTCCTCTTCATTAAAGACGGGTACGACCAGAGAAATTTTCATTTCGCATCCCTAAAGACAATGAATTTTGAGTATATAAAACCGGCAATCAGACTGAATCCTGAGAATGTTACCAATGTAACAACAGGCGGCGCGCTAATCGCATCAGCGATGTAACCCGTCAATCCAGCCATTATTCCCATGAACGTGACGAACGCAATATAGCGGCCTGATGTTACCTTTGATTTGAACGTCCATCTTGCGTTTGCGAAGAAACTAAACGTAACCGCAATGAAGAATGCGATCACGTTTGCAACAGCCTGCGTTGCTTCGAAGAAATGAAGAAGCGCTCCGAAGCATACCCAGTGCAGAGCAGTGTTAATCACGCCTACTGAGATGTAGCGACTAAATAATTTTAACATCATTAAAATCAGTCAATTCTGAAAGGACGGAAGTTTAGCATTAGATGATCACTTGATCGACCCTCAATATTGACGATTCTGTGTACGTATAGAGCGAATTGGCGGGGTGAAAGATTATGCATCTGGTTTGTGGTCGTCAGCAGCGTGCGCGCCTGGAGGGGGAAGCGCTCATTCCTGATTGTGGCGAGGCCATTGAAGTAGATGCGTTTGATGATGTTCGCCTGATTCGCGTTGTTACGTATACGATTCACCCTGTTTCCACGGGCGAAAACCCCTTAATGTAGTATTCAATTGAGAAATTACACCGTTTCTATTCAAAATTAACAAACCAAAAACAACAGCGATAAAAGCTTAGAAGCAAAGCGTCGACAATTTAGTCGCGACAGACAAACTGACCATCTTGATGAGTAGTTCAGTCAAAGTGCTGTATATAAAACAGTATTCGGGGTATGGATCATGGCGTTCTGCAGGCTGGCAGAATTACGTGAAACTATTGCAATCTTTGCTCTCTGTGATGTGAATTTGTTCTACGCATCATGCGAGACGGTGTTAGGCCAGATCCGTTTGTCGTTCTCTCGAGCTCTTCGGCTTCATCGCCTCGTTCGAACGGCATGCTGCCAATCGCTGCCATGAATATTGGCTGGCCTTCAGGCCGGCCATGCTGCCTGAGAGGCTTGAGCATTCGGCTGGTGGCTGCGGTTTCGACGCACGCATTAATCAGTGGCGATTTATCCCAACACCCTAGCGCGTAATCCCTGGAGCGAATACGCGAAAATCAGTACCGTAGGTATGTTTGTCGGCTTAAAGATTAGTCTCTGCGAGCCACTTGCACCGTCTAATGAAGATGAAATCAGAAATAATTAGTCCCTGAACAAATCTGTTGTGAAGTCAGACAAAGCCAAAAATATCATTGAGACTCCACCATACAAGGTGGCAACAGGAAGGGCTCAAGCTTCGTCTGGCGAGCTTACTTACATAGGCCTTCTTGTTGGTCGCGGATGGAAGACCGTCTCCTTTACTGCTGTGGCTACAAGTCATAGTCCGGCTTTACAGCTTTTGCATATCAAACCATGTGGTATAGATCAGGTAAGCAGCAACCAGACTGCAGCAATAATGACGCATTGCAGCCTGTATCTGTGACCTTTGCGTATGCTCCGTATGATGAAATTACAGGGTATGAAAATCCGCCCTTGGACGGGGTCCGCGCATCTTCACCCGATGCTGTGCTGATTCGGATTAACTTTGGCGGAACGGCAGTCTCCTTCTACAACATCATTCTTTCTGTGCAGAAAAAAATTGGTTCTGCATCAACAGAAATACAAGCAAAACAGGTGTATACCGTTTAATGGCGAGTTGCGAGATGCTACACTGCTTGGAATATCACGACTCACAACGAGCGAAATGAATGGAGCATCAGGACTTTCTACTTACTCTTTTAATGGTTGCGGGTGTAGCCATCATCTTCATGACTGTAGCATATAAAATCACAGGGAAATGCTTTGCTGAAGAAGTAGCTGACAACGGGCGCTATGAATCGCTTGACGGGTTAAGAGGGCTTGCGGCTTTATCAGTCGCTATCCACCATTCTTTTTTCTTTTTCGGCTACGCAAAGTATGGGAAATGGTCAATTGATTATATAGGTGGAGGGTATCCTCAAATAATCATCGACTATCTGGGGAAGGGGAGCGTCTCAGTCTTCTTCATGATTACGGCATTTTTATTCTGGGGTAAGATACTAGGTAACTCAGATGCTGTTAACTGGCGGGGGTTTTACATTAAGAGGTTCTTTAGAATAGTTCCTCTGTATCTCGTTGTGGTATGCCTCTCTATTGCCTACGTAATAGCCACAATAAAAACCCCATTCACATTGTTCCCTTACATTAGAGATTCCTTTTACTGGCTTACGTTTGATTTCTTTGGTACGCCGAATATCAACGGGTACCCATTAAGCAAAAGCATAGTTGCTGGGGTTTTTTGGACGCTATCATATGAGTGGATGTTTTATTTTATGCTCCCGGTGCTATCAGTCTTTGCGGTTACCAAAAAGTCATCTTCTCTACTGTTATGGTTGATGTTTGGCGTAATGGCATTTATCTACTGGTTTGGTATTGGGATTAACAGATGGGCACAAGCTCATGTTCTCTGCTTCATCATTGGAGCAGCATGTGCTCACATGTATAAATTCTATCCTGCCTTAATTATCAAGCTCAAATCACCGGCATTCTCTGTTATTGCTGTTGCGGCTCTTGGTGTTTGTGTTTATGGTTTTGATGTTCCTTATTCACATATACCCATTGTCTTAATTGGAATTACATTCTTTATCGTATCATGTGGTAATTGCATATTTGGAGTTTTAAGGCTTAACGCTATGAAAATGCTAGGAGCAATAAGCTTCAGCGTGTACTTGTTGCATGGTATTACTTATACAGTTCTATTTTCAACTATGATTAAGTCTGGATTTTCATTTCATGCAGCCATCGCGATCACCATACCTGCGATAATAGCGTTAAGTACTCTTTCCTATCTCTTCATCGAAAGAAAATTTATATCTAAAGGACAGGCGGTTACAGGAAAAGCACCGGCAAGCGCCCCATGACACAAACCCGCCTCGGCGGGTTTTTTGTTGATGTCAGTTGATTTCTTCATACATATATTGGTCCGTGTGTGCATACAGTATTTATCGGAGGTGTATCATGGCACTTCCATCCCCAGCTGCAGCCTGCATTGAAGAGAGACTGACCATCGATTCTCTGTGTGGCATCGACGGAAACTGCCGGGTGATCGAAACGTCATGGCCAGACGCTGATAACGGAAGAGAGTGAGGCGATAGCGGGTGCAGGTTTAAGACCTGTCGATCTTCGCTGGCAGCCGCAGCGCTTTAATGCCACAATATTTTTTTCTTCGAATGCAGGAAAGATGATGAAAAAAATAGCAATTGCTGGCGCGCTGCTGGCACTGACCGGGTGCGTTCAGGTCGATAACTACAACGACGTGATTAAGCATCCTGTCCCGGCGCATCTGGCGGGATACTGGCAGTCGAAAGGGCCGCAGAGCAACATGGTAAGCCCGAAGGCGATTGCCACGCTGGTGGTGACGGAGGAGGGCGATACGCTGGACTGCCGTCAGTGGCAGCGCGTGATTGCCGTGCCGGGTAAAATCATGCTGCGTTCAGACAGTTATTACAACGTAACGCGTAAGCTGGATATCTATCCGCTGGAGCGCGATGGGTCTGTGCTTGAGTACGACGGGCTGGAGCTGCAGAAGGTCGACCGCCCAACGGTTGAGTGCGCAGATTACCTGAGCAAAAATCCGCTGGAGAGTAAGCTTCCGTAGCCGTTTGTTGCCGGGTAAGCGTCAGCGACACCCGGCATTGTTTCTACAGCGCATCCTCTATTACCCACACGCTGACGCTCCCTCCATTACAGGTAAACGTCCCTTCTCCATCCGCCGCCGTGGTGATGGTTTCTTCGCGATTGCCGAGAAAATCCCGCCACGTTTTGTTGCCGTAGTTTTCCCCAAGACAAATTACTTTTTCACCGTCGTCTCCGTTCGACAGCACCACCACGCAGCCGGGATCGTCATCGGTGCCGCTGCGGCTGAAGGCGATGCAGTTAGGATGGTCGAAAAACAGCGTTTGCACGCCGTGGGCAAAACGCTGGCGCGCTAGGATCAGTTCATGAAGCTGCTCAATGACCGGCATATCAATATGGTACGTTTCACCGTCTCCTCCCGTGTCGTCATAGCTGGCGCCAAAGAGATCCGGATAAAAGACGCTCGGCACGCCGTTTTCCCGCAGCAGGATCAGCGCGTAGGCCAGAGGCTTAAACCAGGCTTCGACCGGTGCTTCCAGCGCCTGCAAAGGCTGGGTGTCATGGTTAGCGACGAGGGTGACCGCATGAAACGGATCGGCTTCCACCAGGGTACCGGTGAAGATTTGGCTCATGTCGTAATCCCGGCCCTGACGTGACGCCTCGTGGAATTTCATCTGCAGGGGAGCATCAAACAGCATGGTTTTGCCTTCGACCTGGTCAATATAGGCCTGAAGTTTATCCACCTCGTGGGACCAGTATTCCGCCACGATAAACAGCGGCTGGTCGGCAACTTCCTGGACGTGCTCAATCCACTCTTTGTAAAACCAGGCGGGGATATGCTTGACGGCGTCCAGACGAAAACCGTCGCAGCGCGTCTGTTCCATGACCCAGCGGGCCCAGTATTTGATCTCCTCGGTCACGGCGTGATTGCGAAAGTCGATATTTTCGCCCATCAGATAATCGAAGTTACCCATTTCATCGTCAACCTGATCGTTCCAGCCTTCGCCGGTGTAGTCGTTGACGATTTTAAAGATGCCGTCTTCATTGGGGTTTTCAATATGGTCGACGCCGCTGAAGCATTTGTAATCCCAGACGAACTGCGAATATTGCCCGGCCCGGACAGGGAAGGTGTAGCGAGTCCAGGCTTCGCATTCAATGACCTCGTCATCAATTTGCGTGCGGTCCTGTTCGTTCACGCGCTGAATGCGCACGGACTCCTTCTCATCGGCGCCCATTTTGTGGTTGACCACCACGTCGAGCAGTACGGCAATGTCGTTGCTTTTGAGAGCATCAATGGCCTCCAGCAGCTGCGCTTTGTCGCCGTACTTCGTGGCGATACTGCCTTTCTGGTCAAACTCACCGAGATCGAACAGGTCATAGGAGTCATAGCCAACAGAATACCCGCCGGATGCACCTTTATACGCGGGCGGCAGCCAGATCATGTTGATGCCGATTTCATTAAGATTGGGAGCTAACGCCGTGACCTCTCGCCACAATTCACCGCCAGCAGGATAGTACCAGTGAAAACATTGTAACAGGGTGGGGTTTTTCATCATCCTTGCTCCAGAAGCCGTTGACAGACTTCTGGAGTATGGATGAAGAAATCATAGTTGTGTGTCGCGGGTAAAACTTTCTGGATAAAGAATATTCCCTGACAGCTTTCCATAGGTAGAAGTGATGGATTGCTGTTTACCGGTTTGATCAATAAGACTGCGCAGTTCGTCCATGCGGACTTTCAGCAGCGCCTTTAACGCATTCTCATTTTCAAGGATCATTTCCAGCAGCGCACGCGCTTGCTCAACCTGAGCTGGAGGGCATGACATGATGGGCGTTTGAGAAATTCTTTCCACCAATTTTACGTAATGCATTTCCTGCTCGATAAGCGCATCCCATTGACCAGAATGTGCGAGATTTAGCATAGCAATGCTCTGAGCATGTAACGCCTGCCAGTGGCTAAGCGCTGCGCTGGGATTATTCATCAAAATTATCCTGAAATAGAGGACGCATTGGGGCCAATTTGCTTCCATGCATCCGCAATGTTGTTTAATAAACCCTCGACTTCAACAATTGCGTCTACGTCGTTACTGACATTCGCCAGCAACAAACGTCGAACCATATATTCGTACAAGGAGGCAAGATTACCGGACAACTCGCTCTCAACCTCCATGTTCAGTCCTGCTTTTAAACCGTTGTCGATGATGTTAATGGCTTTCGATAAGGCTTCGCCTTTCTCGCGAATTTGTCCGGCTTCCATGAACAAACGCGCGCGGACAAGGGCGCTATGCGCCCCGTCGAACAACATGACAATCAGCTGGTGTGGACTGGCATTCATGACTGCGCTTTCTACTCCTATCTGCTGATAGGATTGAACACCAGAGGTCTTATACATATCCACTCCTGAAGGCTACGACTACTTTTGTGAGAACTGTTGGGTCAGGTAGTTGGCCGTGCTGGTCATTTTGGTGACTAATACGTCCAGACTGGTGAACTGGGTTTTGTAACGCGCCATGGTGGCTTCGATTTGAGCATCCATGGCATCGTAACGTTCACCCAGTGTTTTCAGCGTTTTGTTGATCCCGTCTTTCGCGTTCTGGATCACCCCGGCGCTGCCGGTACTGGTGCTGAGCATGTTGGTCAGCGTGTTGTTCATCTGGGTCGCCAGACCGGTGGTTTTTCCGTCACCGACAAAATACTGCTGTACGGCGTTCGGGTTGTCGGTGAGCGCTTTTTTCAGCTTATCCGTATCGACTTTCAGGTTACCGATCGTACCGTCCGATCCTTTTACCGGGTCCTGGGTAATGCCCAGCTGGGCCATGATCTGAACAGAGCCGGTCTGAACTTCGGTCAGCAGGCCGCGCAGCTGAGACTGGATCCCGCGCACGTTAGCATCCCCGACCAGCGCGCCGTTGCTGGTGGACTGGCTGCCAGAACCTGCATCTACCGGAACGTATTTAGTCAGGCTGTTAATGGTGGACTGCAGCGAGTTGTACGCTGTAACCCAGTCCGTGATCGCCTTCTGGTTCGCATCCGTGGCGCGTGTAACCTCAAGCGTTTCGTCCGCTTTGCTTTCGGCTTTCAGCGAGAAGGTCACCCCAGGCAGCGCATCGGTAATGGTATTCGACTGACGCTCGATAGAGATGTTGTTCACCACCACAATCGCGTTTTGCGCGTCGGTGTTCACCGTCAGCGCGCCCGTTTTGGTGCTGGAATCGTAGCCAATTGCGCTTTGCAGCTTGGCATCGCCGGTAACGCTTACCGTCATCGCACCATCCGTACCGGTGGTTTTAGATGACAGCATCAGGCGGTAATCACCGTCTTTCGCTTTAATGACGCTGGCGGTGACGTTGCCGTTGGCTTTATTAATCGCGCTTGCGATCCCTGCCAGAGACGTATCGTCATCCGCCAGAGTGACCTCTAAAGGCGTTTTCGTGCCCGGCTGGGTGATGGTGATTTTACGCGTTGTACCTGTCGTATCGCCCAGCAGGTCCGTGTTGTTAGCATAGGAGCCGGTAGTGAGCGCCTGTGCTTTTGCAACCTGGTTGACGTTGACAACAAAGGAACCCACGGACGCGTCAGCCGTTGTCGTGGCGGTAAAGGCCGTGTTGGTGCTGCTGACGGACGTTGAGTTCCAGGTGGTTGCTTTACCCAGTGCAGCGGTGGCAGTCTGCAGCGATGTCATGGCGCTCTGCAGCTTGCCGTAAGCGCTTAACTGTGCGTTATACGTTGATTGCTGGGAAGTAATCGTCGTCAGCTTGGTTTTCTCTGCCGCTTCCAACTGATTATATAAATCCCCGAGTCCTGCAGAACCTATCCCGAGGTTACTGATAGTAGCCATGCATATTTTCCTTAAAATACGAAAGTAGTTCAGGACTCTTATCGGCCTCTCAGCGTAAAAGTTTACGATGGCGAGAAAAAAATAATCCAAAGAATAGACGCGTCCTGGCGGGGTAAATGAAAGGATTGCACTTTAGGGCCATTATCAGTGCATTAAAAACACGAATAAGTGTGTGCCTTTTTTGACATCTCTTTGTGCGTTAAAAAAGCGTAAATAATAAACCTCTCGTGAACCTTAATTGATTTTTTAAAAATAAAACCATTGTTAATCATCGCTTTATAATTTTTTCAAAATTGATTCTAAAGTCTTTTGGGGACCCGTCGATAACCTTGTTGACGGTGAGAGACGCTGTGAGTGTTAGGCACCGGACCTAAAACCCAATTTTTGAAGGAAACAAAATTATGGCAGTTATCAATACTAACCTGTTGTCCCTGACCACTCAGAACAACCTGAACAAATCTCAGTCTTCTCTGGGCACTGCTATCGAGCGTCTGTCTTCCGGTCTGCGTATCAACAGCGCGAAAGACGATGCCGCTGGTCAGGCGATTGCAAACCGCATGACCTCCCAGATTAAAGGCATGAACCAGGCTGCACGTAACGCCAACGACGGTATTTCCATGGCGCAGACTGCTGAAGGTTCTCTGAACGAAATCAACAGCAACTTGCAGCGCGTTCGTGAACTGGCTGTTCAGGCAAGCAACGGCACCAACAGCGCATCTGACCTGGCCTCTCTGCAGGATGAAGTTACCGCTCGTCTGGCTGAAATCGACCGTGTTGCGGGCAAAACTGACTTCAACGGCATCAAACTGCTGGACGGTAGTGCTGGTGCTGTTAAAATTCAGGTTGGCGTAAACGACGGCGATACCATCGATCTGGACCTGAGCGCTAATGCTGATTCTACAACTCTGGGCGTGAAAGGTATCGACCTGAAAGCATTGGCTGGTACTGAACTGGACACCATTGACAAAGCTATCGCTAAAGTTGATACCGCGCGTTCAGGCCTGGGTGCTGTGCAGAACCGCTTCACTTCTGCAATCAACAACCTGAACAACACCTCTAACAACCTGTCTGCTGCTCAGTCCCGTATCCAGGACGCTGACTACGCAACTGAAGTTTCCAACATGTCCCGCGCGCAGATCCTGCAGCAGGCTGGTACTTCTGTTCTGTCTCAGGCAAACCAGGTTCCACAGACCGTTCTGTCTCTGCTGCGTTAATTTTACGCACGAAACCCCGCTTCGGCGGGGTTTTTTTATCTCTGCTATTTGAGAATCCGCCTGTGAAACAAATCAGTGTCACTCAACCAAAGCTGGTCGCAGATTTTTCATGTGTCGGTGGGGAATGCCGTGAACATTGTTGTCAGGGCTGGACCATCGCGTTTGATAAATCCTCCGTTAATCGCTATCTGAACAGTAAAAATGCTGCGATTCGTCACACGGCGAAAACGGCGATAAAAGTCACTAAAAAACAGTATGGCAACTGGGGCGAAGTCATTTTCCATACGGAAAGTAAAAACTGCCCGTTTATGGATACGGAAAAGCTCTGTTCTATTCATAGCGCCATGGGCGCCCAGGCCTTAAGCCCAACCTGTTCGACGTTTCCACGGACAAGCCGGGTCTATAAAAATGAAATCGAAAAATCGCTGAACCTCTCGTGTCCGGAAGTCACCCGACTTCTGTTGAACGATCGGGAGTCTATGTCGATGATGGAATCCACCAGCGTCCAGCAGGACGTCAATAATGCGCCGATGATTGATTTAAAGGCGAAGGTCATCAATCTCTTTTGCCAGAACATTTTCAGCGTTGAGAACGTCAGCGTTGAAGAACAGGTTTACGCCGTGGTGAAATTCCTGATGGTGGCTGAAAAGCTCGAAACCCTCGAAGAGAATATCGGCACGCTCGAAACGGTCTATTTCTCGCTGGTTAACGAACTGGTGAGCGGTAAAATCAAAACGGAATTAGGCGGATTTAAACAGAACTACAGCCTGAAATTCGCGTTAATTTCGCTCATCCAGAGCTACTTCACGAAGAAAGCGACGGCCCGCGGCGGTGCGGTATTAAACCGTTATTTTACTCAGCTTTATCAACAGTTTGAGTCTGCTGGTGACACCGTGCCGGCAGAGAAGGTCATGGAGAACATCGAGTCCGTCTGGCGCGATATGGCGGGCAGTTACCTGGCCACCAACGATCATTTATTTAAGAACTTTTTTAAATACAAACTGTGGGAGCAGGGCTTCCCGCAGAACAATGGCCGCAGCATGTTGAATAATCTTTATTTAATCGTCGCGGAGTTCTATTTCCTTAAAACGTTACTTGCCGGTCAGGCTCTCGTGGCGGGAAAAATTGAACAAGATAATATCATTGATGTTATTTACAGCTTCCACTCCCTTAGCCAGCATAATCAGGAAGCGGGAAAGCTCTTTCATCAACATATAGATAGCGTCAAACTGGGCGACGATCTTTCATTGTTACAACTGTTAATTTAGGCAGAAAAGTTGCCCCGGTTGTGGGCAACCTCAGAATAACCTCACTTTATCCCCCTTTTTCATCCAATTGAACGCCCTGCAGAATCGGATAATCATGCCGATAACTCAACTAACGCAGGGCTGTTTATCGTGAATTCACTCTATACCGCTGAAGGTGTAATGGATAAACACTCGCTGTGGCAGCGTTATGTCCCGCTGGTGCGTCACGAAGCATTGCGCCTCCAGGTGCGCTTGCCGGCGAGCGTGGAACTCGACGATCTGCTACAGGCGGGCGGTATCGGGTTATTGAATGCAGTTGACCGATACGACGCTCTGCAAGGAACGGCATTTACGACTTACGCAGTTCAGCGTATTCGTGGTGCGATGCTGGACGAGCTGCGCAGCCGCGACTGGGTGCCGCGCAGTGTTCGCCGCAACGCGCGCGAAGTGGCGCATGCGATGGGGCAGCTGGAACAGGAACTGGGACGCAACGCAACGGAAACCGAAGTGGCGGAACGTCTTGGCATTGCTGTTGAAGAGTATCGTCAGATGTTGCTCGATACCAATAATAGCCAACTCTTCTCTTATGACGAGTGGCGCGAAGAGCATGGCGATAGCATCGAGCTGGTGACGGATGAGCACCAGCAGGAAAACCCGTTACACCATTTAATGGAAGGGAATTTACGCCAGCGCGTCATGGAGGCTATTGAAGCTCTGCCTGAACGCGAACAGCTGGTATTGACCCTATATTACCAGGAAGAGCTTAACCTCAAAGAGATTGGCGCTGTTCTGGAGGTGGGAGAGTCGCGGGTGAGCCAGCTGCACAGCCAGGCCATTAAACGCTTACGAACCAAGCTGGGTAAGTTATAGGTGATTGATTCACCTAAAAAATGCCGCACAACGTATTGACAACCAGGAGTTATCATGACGGTGCAGCAATCTAAAAGACGGCCTTTAAGCCGCTACCTGAAAGACTTTAAACACAGCCAGACGCATTGCGCCCACTGTAACAAGTTACTCGATCGTATCACGCTGGTTCGCCGGGGCGAAATCGTCAACAAGATTGCGATCTCGCGTCTCGACACGTTGATGGACGAAGCAGCATGGCTCGAAGAGCAAAAAGAGTGGGTGGCGCTTTGCCGTTTCTGTGGGGATCTCCACTGCAAAGAGCAAAGCGACTTCTTCGACATTATCGGCTTCAAGCAATTCCTGTTTGAACAAACGGAGATGAGCCACGGCACCGTTCGCGAATATGTGGTTCGCCTGCGTCGCCTTGGGCAACATCTGACCGTCAACAATATTTCTCGCGATCTGCTGAAAACCGGTTATCTGGATGAAAATCTGGAGCCGTGGCTGCCTGCGACCAGCACCAACAACTACCGCATTGCGCTGCGCAAGTATGCGCAATACAAGGTACAAATGCCGGGTGCCATAAAGCAGAAAGCCCACGCCGGAACAACTTCTGATATATATTAAAAAAGAATAAGATGTAGCGCAGTCGCCTTTGACGTTGCAGGCGATTTCTCTACACTACGTAAAAATTCCACTATATCGGGGTATTTATGAAATTTGCACTTCTGGGTCGTCAGGCGCTGATGGGTGTTATGGCCGTTGCGCTGGTTGCGGGCATGAGCGTGAAAACGTTCGCCGCAGAAAACCTGCTGAATAAAGTAAAAGAGCGCGGTACGCTGCTGGTCGGGCTGGAAGGAACCTATCCTCCGTTCAGCTTCCAGGGCGATGACGGTAAGCTGACCGGTTTTGAAGTGGAGTTTGCTGAGGAGCTGGCGAAGCACCTCGGCGTTAAAGCGTCACTGAAACCGACCAAATGGGACGGTATGCTGGCGTCGCTGGATTCCAAACGTATTGATGTGGTGATTAATCAGGTGACCATTTCTGACGAGCGTAAGAAGAAATATGACTTCTCTACGCCGTACACCGTGTCCGGTATTCAGGCGCTGGTGAAGAAAGGCAACGAAGGCGGGATTAAAACTGCCGCGGACCTGAAAGGGAAGAAAGTCGGTGTCGGTTTGGGTACTAACTACGAAGAGTGGCTGCGTCAGAACGTACAGGGCGTGGACATCCGTACCTATGATGATGACCCGACGAAATACCAGGATCTGCGCGTGGGCCGTATCGACGCCATTCTGGTTGACCGCCTGGCAGCGCTGGATCTGGTGAAGAAAACCAACAACACCCTGGCGGTAGCGGGTGATGCGTTCTCTCGTCAGGAATCAGGCGTGGCCGTTCGTAAAGGCAACGAAGACCTGGTTAAGGCGATCGACTCCGCGATTGCAGACATGCAAAAAGACGGCAGCCTGAAAGCGCTCTCCGAGAAGTGGTTCGGTGCAGACGTCACAAAATAAGTTTCTGCCGTAAAAAAAGGCGCTTTTAAAAGCGCCTTTTTTATTTCTTTCGCGTCTGCGTGCATAATGAAAAATATCACATTTTGTCAGAGTTACCGGAGAACCCATGTCACTACAGAATTTAACGCGCTTTCCCCGCCTGGAGTTTATCGGCGCGCCGACGCCGCTGGAGTACCTGCCGCGATTTTCTGATTATTTAGGGCGCGATATTTTTATTAAGCGTGATGACGTGACGCCGATGGCGATGGGGGGCAATAAGCTGCGCAAGCTGGAGTTTCTGGCGGCTGATGCACTGCGCGAAGGCGCTGACACGCTCATTACTGCCGGGGCTATCCAGTCCAACCACGTTCGTCAGACGGCGGCAGTGGCGGCAAAGCTCGGGCTCAACTGCGTGGCATTGCTGGAAAACCCGATTGGCACGCGGGCAGAAAACTATCTGACCAACGGTAATCGCCTGCTGCTTGACCTGTTTAATGTACAGGTCGAAATGGTGGATGCGTTGACCGACCCAACCGCCCAGCTCGATGAGCTGGCAACGCGTCTGGAAGCGCAGGGCTTCCGTCCCTATGTTATCCCCGTCGGCGGTTCGAACGCGCTGGGCGCGCTGGGGTATGTGGAAAGTGCGCTGGAAATCGCGCAGCAGTGCGAGGGTGCGGTAAGTCTGTCCTCCGTGGTTGTCGCGTCCGGCAGTGCGGGCACGCATGCCGGGCTGGCGGTAGGGCTGGAGCAACTGCTGCCGGACGTCGAGCTGATTGGCGTAACGGTGTCCCGCAGCGTCGCGGATCAGAAGCCAAAAGTGGTGACCTTACAGCAGGCGGTAGCCGCGCAGCTGGAGCTGAAGGCAAAGGCCGATATTCTGCTCTGGGATGACTATTTTGCGCCGGGTTACGGCACGCCTAACGAAGAGGGCATGGAAGCGGTGAAGCTGCTGGCGCGCCTCGAGGGGATACTGCTCGATCCGGTGTATACCGGCAAAGCGATGGCCGGACTGATTGACGGCATTGCGCAGAAACGCTTTAAGGATGAAGGGCCGATTTTATTTGTCCATACCGGTGGGGCGCCTGCGCTGTTTGCCTACCATCCTCATGTCTAAAAATCAGGTCGAAAAATAATAATGCAAGAAAGTATTCAACTGGTTATTGATTCTCTGCCGTATCTGCTGAAAGGTGCGGTATTTACGTTACAGCTCAGTATCGGCGGGATGTTCTTCGGGCTGGTGCTGGGATTTGTGCTGGCACTAATGCGCATGTCACCCATCCTGCCCGTACGCTGGCTGGCGCGATTTTATATCTCCGTGTTTCGCGGTACGCCGCTTATCGCCCAGCTCTTTATGATCTACTACGGCTTGCCGCAGTTCGGTATCGAGCTGGATCCGATCCCCGCAGCGATGATTGGTTTGTCGCTCAATACCGCGGCGTACACCTCAGAAACCCTGCGTGCGGCCATCTCCTCCATTGACAAAGGGCAGTGGGAAGCGGCGGCCAGTATCGGGATGACGCCATGGCAGACGCTGCGCCGGGCCATTCTGCCGCAGGCGGCGCGCGTGGCGCTTCCACCATTGAGCAACAGCTTCATCAGCCTGGTGAAAGATACTTCCCTGGCGGCAACGATTCAGGTGCCGGAGCTGTTCCGTCAGGCGCAGCTCATTACCTCGCGTACGCTTGAAGTCTTTACCATGTATCTGGCCGCCTCGCTGATTTACTGGGTGATGGCGACGGTGCTGTCTGCTCTGCAAAACTACTTCGAAAACCAGCTTAACCGCCAGGAGCGTGATCCAAAATGAGTGCTATCGACGTCAAAAACCTGGTGAAAAAATTCCACGGTCAAACGGTGCTCCACGGGATCGATCTTGAAGTAGAGCAGGGTGAAGTCGTGGCGATTATCGGACCGAGCGGTTCGGGAAAGACGACGCTGCTGCGCAGTATTAACCTGCTTGAACAGCCGGAAGGCGGCACCATTCGGGTAGGAGAGATAACGATTGATACCGGAAAATCCATCAGCCAGCAGAAAGGGTTGATTCGCCGTCTGCGCCAGCATGTCGGCTTCGTTTTCCAGAACTTCAACCTCTTCCCGCACCGTACGGTGCTGGAGAACATTATTGAAGGGCCGGTCATTGTAAAAGGTGAGTCGAAAGAGGACGCAACGGCGCGCGCGCGCGAACTGCTCGCTAAAGTCGGGCTGGCGGGTAAAGAGACCAGCTATCCGCGCCGCCTGTCGGGTGGGCAACAGCAGCGCGTGGCGATAGCGCGAGCGCTGGCTATGCGCCCTGACGTGATCCTTTTTGATGAACCAACCTCTGCGCTCGATCCGGAACTGGTGGGCGAGGTGCTGAACACCATTCGCCAGCTGGCGCAGGAAAAACGGACGATGGTGATCGTAACGCATGAGATGAGCTTTGCACGCGACGTTGCTGACAGAGCCATCTTTATGGATCAGGGACGGATTGTGGAGCAGGGGCCGGCGAAAAGCCTGTTCGCAAACCCTCAACAGCCGCGAACCCGTCAGTTCCTTGAAAAATTCCTGATGCAGTAGCATTTTTGCACTAATTTGCTCCAGAAATTTAGGCTGGAGCAAATTATTCTCCCCCTGTGCGTCGTTCAGTATTTTTTTATTCCATCCAGCCCGGATAAACCGTATCGATAGTAAAGTTAATTGTGCTATTGCCGATATTTTGTAGTTAGAAAAAAGTTTTATGTGTTAGGTTATATTCACCATAATAATGATTATCTTTTCAGAGGCTTCATTTAGTAAGTATGAAGGATTCAGACTTTTTCACCTGGCGACGGGATTGCTTCCTCCGGTTTCAGGAGTTGACCTGTGCCGACGAGGTATATCAGGAACTACAGCGACAAACTCAGACGCTTGAATTTGATTACTACTCGCTCTGCGTGCGTCAGCCCGTGCCATTTACCCGGCCTAAGCTCTCTCTGCATACCACTTACCCAAAGCAGTGGATGGCGCATTATCAATCCGCGAACTATTTCGCTATTGATCCCGTCTTAAAACCGGAGAATTTCATTCAGGGTCATTTACCCTGGACCGACGCATTATTCGCTGACGCGCAGGAATTATGGCATGGCGCGCAGGACCACGGTTTACGTTCGGGAATAACGCAGTGCCTGATGCTGCCTAATCACGCGCTTGGCTTTCTGTCGGTTTCCCGTACTAGTGTGCTGGAAGGACCGTTTGCCCGAGAGGAAATAGAACTGCGGCTGCAAATGCTGGTGCAAATGGCCTTAACTTCTCTGATGCGTTTTGAAGATGAGATGGTCATGCCACCCGAAATGAAATTCAGCAAACGCGAACGCGAAATTCTGAAATGGACTGCGGAAGGGAAGACGTCTGCGGAAATAGCGATCATTCTCTCCATCTCCGAGAATACCGTTAACTTCCATCAGAAAAATATGCAGAAGAAATTCAACGCACCTAACAAGACCCAGATTGCGTGCTACGCAGCGGCAACAGGACTGATCTGAAAGGATAAAACGTTCTGCGTGACAGACGAGCGAACGGCTGAATGCCCTGCATCCAGCCGTTTTTTGTTACTGGCGGTAGGCTTGTTTGATTTGCTTAACGGTGTTAGCAAATACCGCAGATTCAGCCTGGTCTTCCATCTCCGCGATTTGTTTTTCCATTTTAATGATCACACGACCGGCATCCGCCTGGCCCATCGCCTGCAGCATCAGCGTCAGCAGCGCTTTCAGGCAGTTTACTTCCTGTGCCAGTTCCTGGTTATTCTCCGCAGTGGCAAATTCAGGTGTGCTCATTTATTTTCCTCATTATTTAACGGCGCTAAAGCGCGACGACGAAAGTCAAGGCGGCGGAGTATACCACAAGCTAACGCAAAAAATGCAGTGGTTGTTTTTCGTACTTTTACGCGGGTGTTTAATTGCGTAAACAGAACGTACCGGTAAACTGAACCGCTGTTATAGGCTATTAATTGTTTATGCCCGGTTCACTTGCCGTTAATTATTGTTACAAAAAGTTGAGAACTGTTTTTTTTGCAGGGAATGCCTGCAAGTTTTTTGTAACTTTTTGAATACAGATGCTTAAAAAAAGCTGCAAAAGCCCTGTATGCAAGGGCTCTCTTTCCACGGACTGTACAGCCTAATTTCCAAAAACGAGAGCGAAATCGAATTGCCGGTTTTTTAACGTTTTAATCTTGTGAGGAAAACCGTTAATATAAACCAAATTATCACTCAGTAGCGTTATCCCTATTCTGGAGACATTTCCTTTGATCAACGTCCTTCTTGTTGATGACCACGAACTGGTGCGCGCAGGGATACGACGCATTCTTGAAGATATTAAAGGTATTAAAGTTGCCGGTGAGGCGTGCTGTGGCGAAGATGCGGTAAAATGGTGCCGCACAAATTCGGCCGATGTGGTACTGATGGATATGAACATGCCCGGTATCGGTGGTCTTGAAGCAACACGCAAAATCGCGCGTACCTTTGTTGATACAAAAGTCATCATGCTGACCGTGCATACCGAAAACCCACTGCCTGCGAAAGTGATGCAGGCAGGCGCGGCGGGCTACCTGAGTAAAGGTGCTGCGCCGCAGGAAGTCGTCAATGCAATCCGCTCCGTGTTTGCCGGACAGCGCTACATTGCTTCCGACATCGCTCAGCAAATGGCGCTGAGTCAGATCGAGCCCGAGAAAACCGAATCACCGTTTGCGAGTTTGTCCGAGCGTGAATTGCAGATTATGCTGATGATCACCAAAGGTCAGAAGGTGAATGAGATCTCGGAACAGCTGAATCTCAGCCCGAAAACGGTGAACAGCTATCGTTACCGGATGTTCAGTAAACTGAACATTCATGGCGACGTCGAACTGACGCATCTGGCCATCCGGCACGGTTTGTGTAATGCGGAGACGTTGTTAAGTCAGTGAGTGATGTGTTCGATTCAAAAGCATTTCTGAAAACCGTAACCAGCCAGCCTGGCGTCTATCGCATGTATGACGCTGGCGGTACGGTTATCTACGTAGGGAAGGCAAAAGATCTTAAAAAACGCCTCTCCAGCTATTTTCGCAGCAACCTGGCCTCCCGTAAGACCGAAGCGCTGGTCTCACTCATTCAGAATATTGATGTCACCGTTACGCACACGGAGACAGAAGCGCTGCTGCTTGAGCACAACTATATAAAGCTCTATCAGCCGCGCTATAACGTCCTGTTGCGTGATGATAAATCCTACCCGTTTATTTTTCTGAGCGGCGACACCCATCCGCGCCTCGCCATGCACCGTGGTGCAAAACATGCGAAGGGCGAATATTTCGGGCCGTTCCCTAACGGCTACGCCGTGCGTGAAACGCTGGCGCTGCTGCAAAAAATCTTCCCGATCCGCCAGTGTGAGAACAGCGTTTACCGTAACCGCTCGCGCCCGTGCCTGCAGTACCAGATTGGACGCTGCCTGGGCCCCTGCGTGGCCGGACTGGTGAGTGAAGAAGAGTATGCCCAGCAGGTGGATTATGTGCGCCTGTTCCTGGCCGGAAAAGACGATCAGGTCTTAACGCAGCTGATCGCGCGGATGGAAAAAGCCAGCGCCGCACTCGAGTTCGAAGAGGCCGCGCGGATCCGCGACCAAATCCAGGCGGTGCGCAGAGTTACTGAGAAACAGTTTGTCTCGAATACCGGTGACGATCTCGACGTCATCGGCGTGGCTTTTGACGCCGGGATGGCCTGCGTGCACGTGCTGTTTATTCGCCAGGGCAAAGTGCTCGGCAGCCGCAGCTATTTCCCGAAAGTGCCCGGCGGTACCGAACTGGGTGAAGTGGTGGAAACCTTTGTTGGCCAGTTCTATCTTCAGGGGAGCCAGATGCGCACGCTGCCTTCTGAGATCCTGCTCGATTTTAATCTTGACGATAAAACCCTGCTGGCCGATTCGCTCTCTGAACTGGCGGGGCGTCGGGTCAATGTACAGACCAAGCCGCGCGGCGATCGTGCCCGTTATCTGAAGCTGGCGCGCACCAACGCGGCGACGGCACTCACCACTAAGCTGTCGCAGCAGTCGACGGTACACCAGCGTTTAACGGCCCTGGCGACGCTGCTGAAGCTTCCGGAAGTGAAACGGATGGAGTGCTTCGACATCAGCCATACGATGGGGGAACAGACGGTAGCGTCGTGCGTGGTGTTTGATGCGAATGGCCCACTGCGCGCGGAGTATCGCCGCTATAACATCACCGGGATCACCCCGGGCGATGACTATGCGGCCATGAACCAGGTGCTGCGTCGTCGCTATGGTAAAGCCATTGAAGAGAGCAAGATCCCGGATGTGATCCTGATTGACGGTGGGAAAGGACAGCTCGGCCAGGCGAAAGCCGTATTTGAATCGCTTGACGTCAGTTGGGATAAAAACCATCCGCTGCTGCTGGGCGTCGCAAAAGGGGCCGATCGTAAGGCCGGTCTGGAGACATTGTTCTTCGAGCCGGAAGGTGAGGGCTTCAGCCTTCCGCCGGACTCTCCAGCGCTGCACGTCATCCAGCATATTCGCGATGAATCTCACGATCATGCCATCAGCGGTCACCGCAAAAAACGGGCGAAGGTGAAAAATACCAGTAGCCTGGAAACGATTGAAGGCGTGGGACCAAAACGTCGTCAGATGCTGCTGAAATATATGGGCGGATTGCAAGGATTACTCAACGCCAGCGTGGAGGAAATTGCAAAAGTGCCGGGTATTTCGCAAGGGCTGGCAGAAAAGATCTACTACTCGTTGAAACATTGAGGGCTCTGTAGCAACATAGAGCTAAATTTTACTGACAACAAATAGTTACCGTCACTATGCAATATAATATCCCTACGTTGCTCACTCTCTTTCGTGTTGTACTCATCCCGTTCTTTGTACTGGCGTTTTACCTGCCGGTCGTCTGGGCACCTTTTGCCTGCGCATTGCTCTTTCTGATCGCGGCGGTTACCGACTGGTTTGATGGCTATCTGGCCCGTCGCTGGAATCAAAGCACCCGTTTCGGTGCCTTCCTCGATCCGGTGGCAGACAAAGTGATGGTTGCTATCGCGATGGTACTGGTTGCCGAGCACTATCACACCTGGTGGGTGACGCTGCCTGCGGCAACTATGATTGGTCGTGAGATCATCATCTCTGCGCTGCGCGAGTGGATGGCGGAACTGGGGAAACGCAGCAGCGTGGCGGTCTCGTGGATTGGCAAAGTCAAAACGACCGCGCAGATGGCAGCGCTGGTCTGGATGCTCTGGCGTCCAAACGCCTGGGTTGAGTGGGCGGGAATTGGTCTGCTGTGGGTTGCGGCAGTGCTGACGCTGTGGTCTATGCTGCAATATTTGAACGCTGCGCGCGGGGATTTGTTTGATCAGTGATCGTTTCGCCGTAATTTTCAGCAAACGATCCGGGGATGCAAAAAATAACGTTGACTCATAACGTCATATCAGTAGAATGCAACGCATCGAACGGCGGCACAGCAAGTCGGACGATAGTGAAATCAAGTGGTTAGACGTTTACTTGATGACATGCGGGAATAGCTCAGTTGGTAGAGCACGACCTTGCCAAGGTCGGGGTCGCGAGTTCGAGTCTCGTTTCCCGCTCCAGATTAAAGACATGCGCAATAGCGGGTGTCAGTTTGAAAAGTTTTACGGCGCGTTAGCAAAGCGGTTATGTAGCGGATTGCAAATCCGTCTAGTCCGGTTCGACTCCGGAACGCGCCTCCACTTTCTTCCCTGGCCGGATGGTGGAATCGGTAGACACAAGGGATTTAAAATCCCTCGGCGTTCGCGCTGTGTGGGTTCAAGTCCCACTCCGGCTACCATGGGAAACAAAGAATAATCAAAGCAATAAGCAGTGTCGTGAAACCACCGAAAGGTGGTTTTTTTGTGCCTGAAAATCCGCCAGTCACACCCCGCCCAAATAAGCCTTCTTCACCTCCTGATTCCCCAGCAGCTCCTCGCCGCTGCCGCTCAGCCGGATCTGTCCGTTAACCATCACATACCCGCGATCGGAAAGCTTCAGCGCGTGGTGCGCATTCTGCTCCACCAGAAAGATGGTCATGCCGTTGCGGGCCAGCTCGCGCAGCGTCTGGAAGATCTGTTTCACCACTATCGGCGCCAGACCGAGGCTCGGTTCATCCAGCAGCAGCAGCTTCGGACGGCTCATCAGCGCCCGGGCGATCGCCAGCATCTGCTGTTCCCCGCCGGACATGGTCATCGCGCGCTGCTTGCGTCGCTCCTTAAGGCGAGGGAAGAGGTCGAACATGGTTTGCATATCCTCAGCGGCAAACTGGCTGCCGATGGGGATGGTGCCCATCAGCAGGTTTTCTTCAACGGTCATATCCGGGAAGATTCGTCTGCCTTCCGGCGCCTGCGCAATGCCGCCGGAGGCGACGTAGTGGGTGGATTTATGGCTGATATCTTCACCACCGAAAAGGATCTGCCCGTTGCGGATGCGGGGCTGGCCAAAGATGGACATCAGCAGTGTCGATTTACCCGCGCCGTTTGCGCCAATCAGCGCCACGGTTTCCCCTTTATTGACCTCGAGGGAAACCTGCTTCAGCGCCTGAATGACGCCGTAAAATACATCCACCTCGCGAAAAGCCAGCAGCGGTTCGCTCATAGGGTGACCTCGCTTTCGTCCGTACCCAGGTAAGCGGCAATGACCTTTTCATCATGCTGGATCTGTTCGGGTTTTCCTCTGGCAATAACATCGCCGTGGTCGAGCACGATAATGTCGTCCGAAATCTCCATCACCATCCCCATATCATGCTCAATCAGTAATACCGTGATGTCATGATGATCCCGCAGAAAGCGAATAATGCTGCTCAGCTTATGCGTTTCAACCGGGTTCAGCCCGGCGGCGGGTTCATCCAGACAGATCATTTCCGGCCCGGTGCACATTGCTCGTGCGATTTCCAGACGCCGCTGCTGGCCGTACGACATCTCTCCAGCGAGGCGATTGGCGCAGTCCACAAGATCCACCACTTCCAGCCAGTAGAAGGCCCTGTCCAGGGCGTCGCTTTCCGCCCGCCGGTATGCCGGCGTATTTAAGATCCCGGCGAGCAGATTGCGGTTAACGCGCATATGCTGCGCGACCAGCAGGTTTTCCACGACCGACATCTCGCGAAAAAGACGGATATTTTGAAACGTGCGCGCCAGCCCTGCGCGGTTGACCAGATGCGTACCGCCAAACATTTTGTAGAACAGACGCTGCCCGAACTGCGCGGGGTTGATCCAGTCGCCCGGCTGGAATTTTTGTCCGAGGACCTGAATGACGTTGGTCGTTTTATTGCGGGTATTAAATAAAATGTTGCCGCCGGAGGCTCTGTAGAAGCCCGTCAGGCAGTTAAACACGGTGGTTTTTCCCGCCCCGTTTGGCCCAATCAGGGCGGTAATTGATCCGCGCTGCACGTCCAGGTTGACGTCGTTTAGCGCCTTAATCCCGCCGAAGTGCATCATCAGATGTTCAACGCGTAATATCGTTCCGTTCATGGCGCGACGCCCTTACGCACGGCAAACCCGCTGCGGTTAATGCGGATCAAACCGCGTGGACGCCAGATCATCATCACCACCATGAGCATGCCAAACAGCAGGACGCGGTACTCGGCGAAACTGCGCAGCAGCTCCGGCGTGACCGTGAGCACAAAGGCGGCCAGCACCACGCCTAGCGTCGAGCCCATACCGCCCAGCACCACAATGGCGAGGATCAGCGCCGATTCAAAGAAGGTAAAGGAGGTTGGATTCACGAACCCCTGATAGGTGGCGAAGAACACCCCGGCAATGCCCGCGGTCGACGCGCCCAGCGTAAAGGCAGACAGCTTAACCAGAACATGATTCAACCCCATTGAGCGGCACGCAATTTCGTCTTCTCGCAGGGCTTCCCACGCCCGACCAATCGGCATCCGCGTCAGGCGGTGCTTGATATAGAGCACCAGCATCACCACCAGGAACAGCACCGCGTAGATAAAAATAAACTTCATGTTCGGGTTGTAGGTCAGGTGGAAAAATTCGTGAAAGGGCACGCCGCCTTCTTTCGCGCGTCGCCCAAATTCCAGGCCGAAAAAGGTGGGGGGAGGGGCCGACACGCCGTTTGGGCCGCCGGTGAAGGTCAGCCAGTTGTTCAGTATCAGGCGAATAATCTCCCCGAACCCGAGGGTGACGATGGCGAGATAGTCACCGTGCATGCGCAGTACCGGGAAACCGAGCAGAGCGCCTGCGGCGGCGGCCATGATTGCCGCCAGCGGCAGCATGCTCCAGAAGCCTAAGCCGAGATACTGGTATCCCAGCGCCAGACCGTACGCCCCAATCGCATAGAACGCGACATATCCCAGATCCAGCAGACCGGCCAGACCCACGACGATATTCAGACCCAGGCCGAGAAGCACGTAGATCAGCCCGAGAATGGCGACGGTCAGCACATATTTCGTGGCGACAAACGGAAAGCAAATCGCTAGGGTTATCACCAGAGGAATAATCCAGCGCATGCGGCTTTTGTATTCCGGTGGTCGGACATATACGCCCGCGCTATCGGCTTCGAAGCGCGCCTGGAAACGGGCGCCCGCAGCGGTACCTAAAAAGGCGCTTAGCAGAAAACGCCCGAGCATGACGATGCCAACCATCCAGGCCAGCCGCTGCCCGGCGAAGTTAAAGCTGTACCCGTCCAGCACCACGCCGGCTATGGGGCCGAAGATAATCAGCGCAATCAGCCCGGAAAAAATCGCGTCCAGAATGCAGCGTTTAAGTGAAAAACCGTGTGATGTCATCATTCTCTCCCTCACACCTTGGCCACAATCGGACGCCCAAGCAGGCCCTGGGGGCGGAAAATCAGGATCATGACCAGCAGGCCGAACGAGAAGACGTCTTTATAGTCCGAGTTCACCATGCCCGAGAACTGGGCCTCCGCCACGCCGAGGATAAGGCCACCGAGCATGGCGCCGGGGAGGGAGCCGATGCCGCCGAGTACCGCCGCAGTAAAGGCTTTAATGCCGATCACGAACCCAACGTAGAAATCGAAGGTGCCGTAATTCATGGTGATCAGCACGCCTGCCAGACCGGCCATCGCCGCGCCGATGACAAAGACCAGCGAAATAATCCGGTCGGTGTTAATGCCCAGAATAGAGGCCATCTTACGATCCTGCTGCACCGCGCGGCACATCCGGCCCAGCCGGGTATGGTTGATTATCCAGGTGAGCACCAGCATGCCGGCAAACGAGGCGATCAGAATAAACACCTTGGTGTAGGTTATCTGCACGAACCCGTCACCCAGATGCAGGCGAATAACGCCGTCCAGCATTGTCGGCACCCCCTGCTGGCGCGGACCCTGGCTCAGCTGCGCGTAGTTTTGCAGGATGAGCGACATGCCGATGGCGGAGATCAGCGGCGCCAGGCGCGTGGAGTTGCGCAGCGGCTTGTAGGCGATACGCTCGATGGTCCAGCCGTACACGCCGGTTACCACGATGGTGAACACCAGCGTCCCGAGGATCAGCAGCGGGAACGACTGCAGACCGAAGAAAGAGAGCAGCGCCAGGCCAATGGCGCAGAGATAGGCGGAAATCATATATACTTCGCCGTGGGCGAAGTTGATCATGCCGATAATGCCGTACACCATGGTGTAGCCGATGGCGATTAGGCCGTAGACGGAGCCCAGCGTTAAGCCGTTAATTAACTGTTGCAGGAAGAATGTACTCATCTTAGCGCGCTCGTTTTATAGGCTGCGCGAGCCGCACAGCCTGATGTTTATTACGCGCCGACGGGCAACCCCGCCGACGTTGAGCGTGACTCCGTCCCGTTACTGTACTTCCTTATATTTTCCTTTGTCGTCCCACTGGTAAACCACGTAGTCAGACACTTTCAGATCGCCTTTGCTGTCCCAGGCTTTTTTACCCATCACCGTGTCGACGGAATTGGCTTTCAGCCACTCGCTGGCTTTGGCAGAGTCCTTACCGCCGGTCGCCTTGAAGGCCGCGGCAATGGCCTGGACGGAGGCATAGGAGTAAAGGGTGTAACCTTCCGGTTCAAATTTACCGGCGCGGAATTTCTCGATAACCGCTTTACCGTCCGGGATCAGGCGCGGATCTTTACCGAAGGTCATGTAAATACCGTTGGTGTACTGCGGGCCACCCGCGGCGGTCACCATCTCTTCGTTGACAATACAGTCGCCGGAGAAGAATTTCGCCTGCACGCCCTGTTCGCGCATCTGGCGAACCAGCGGACCGGCTTCCGGGTGACAGCCGCCGAAGAACACGACGTCCGGTTTTTGCGCGCCGATCTTCGTCACCAGCGCGTTAAAGTCTTTTTCACCGCGGGATAACCCTTCATACATCACGTCCTGAACCCCGCGTTTCGCCAGCGCCGCTTTGGTGGCGTCAGCCAGACCCTGACCATAGGTGTCTTTATCGTGAATAATCACCACGCGCTTGGCTTTCAGCTTGTCGATGATGAAGTCGCTGGCCACCTGACCCTGCTGGTCATCGCGGCCGCACATGCGGAACATGTCGCTCATGCCGCGCTCGGTGATCAGCGGGTTAGTTGAGCCGGGGGTAATCGCAATAATGCCTGCGTCGCTATACACCTCGGAGGCGGGCATGGTGGAAGAGGAGCAGAAATGGCCGACCACGGCGTTGACTTTATCCTGGTCAACTAAACGGTTGGCCACGGCCACGGCCTGCTTGGGCTCGCAGGCATCATCCCCCTGAACCAGTTTGATCTTCTCGCCGTTAATGCCGCCTGCGGCATTAATGTCTTCAGCGGCCTGCGTTGCGCCGTGCCAGTACTGATCGCCATAGGTGGCATTCGGACCGGTGAACGGCCCGGCCACGCCAATCACAATATCTGCCCGGGCGGAAAACGCCGTCACCAGGCAACCGGCCAACACAAGAGAAAGAGGAGTTCTGATAAATTTCAGCGACATTATTATGTTCCTTAGCAAAGAGGTTTTTGCACCACGGCGTAAACCCAAACGCCCGACGGCGCAGCCAATCCGAAACACGAGCAAGAACAAAATGCACTAAACGAACAAGATACAGACGGCATCCTGCATATTACGGCGAGATTTCCCTGCGCAGAGGCGCGCGAAGAACGTTAAGCAAAAACGTTGCCAGAATGGTTAACCCATTGACGGGCATGCGACATGTTTGAGTATAGAGCGCCGCGTTATGCCGCCTTGCGGGAGGAGAAGAAATTACAGCGGAGATCACATATCGTTAACAATAAAGCCCATAAGTTGTGCAAAGGTCACGGTTTGCACGTTTTTGCAGCAATAAAGACCTAAACTTCAGCCCGGAGAGGCGTGAGAGATGTGTTAGGATCGTTTCCTTTTTTGCAGGAGTGTCAGCGATGACTGAAGGCCCATTGAATGAAAGCGAAATGGCGTGGCTTGAAGAGACGTTAATGTCTTACGGTCATGATGACGCGTCCGTGATTGACGTGTCCGAACTGGACGGCATGCTTACCGCAGTGCTTTCCGGTCCTGTTGTCGTTGAGCCAGATGCTTGGCTGGTGGCGGTGTGGGGTGGCGAGAAGTACATTCCGCGCTGGAAAAACGATCGTGAGATGAACCGTTTTATCGATCTCTGCTTTAAGCATATGAACGATATTGCCGAGCGCCTGAGCGAGTACCCGGATCAGTTTGAACCGATGTTCGGTTACAACGACGTTGACGGTGAGAGCTATACCGTGGTGGAAGAGTGGTGCTATGGCTATATGCGCGGCGTGGCGCTGACGGACTGGTCAGCCTTGCCGGAAGCCCTGAAGGCCGATCTTGAGGTGATTGCGCTGCACGGGACGGAAGAGAACAGCGAAAAGCTGGATGAACTGTCCGAAGAGGAGTATATCGCCAGCATCGAAAGCATCCAGCCTGCGGCACTGCGTTTATATCAATACTGGGTTAACAACCCGCAGCAGCCGGAAGTGAAGAAGCCGACGGTGAACGGCACGAAGGTTGGTCGTAACGATCCGTGTCCTTGCGGCAGCGGGAAGAAGTTTAAGAGCTGCTGTTTGCACTGATAAAAAAAGGGGCTGATGATAGCCCCTTTTTTTTATTTAACCCACTTCCGGCAGCATCCCGGCTGCAATCAACACCTGCACCAGAATAATCACCACCCCACAGCCAAACACAACGCACAGCAGCGGTTTTCCGCCCGCCACGCGATATCCCTGCTGAGGATGCTCCTGGCGGCTTTTCCACGCCAGCAGGGAAGGGAGCAGCAGGGCCAGGATAGAGAGCGCCACCCCCGCATAGCCCAGCGCCATTACAAACCCGCGTGGGTAAAACAGCGCAAAAGCGAGCGGCGGCAGGAAGGTGATGGCCCCCGTCTGCAACCGTCCAGCCGCGGTATTGCGACGCTGGAACAGGTCGGCCAGGTAATCAAACAGGCCGAGCGCCACGCCCAGGAACGAGGTTGCCAGCGCCAGGTCGGCAAACAGGTGCACCGCCAGCTCCACGTGCGGGGAAGTAACAACCTCGCGCAGCGCCAGCAGAAAACCGTTCAGTCCAGCGTGTTGCGCCATCAGCCCAATAAAGGTTGAGGAGTCAATGCTGCCCAGCGTCACCAGCTGCCAGAAAATATAGGCGATCAGCGGGATCGCGCTGCCGATAACAAAGACGCGACGCAGCTTGCGGATATCGCCGTTCATATAGCTGACGATGCTCGGCACGCTGCCGTGGAAGCCAAACGAGGTGAAAATGACCGGGATCGCGGAAAGCGCCAGCCCTTTTTCCAGCGGCAGCGTCAGCAGGTTGACCTTGTGGACGTGCGGTGCCAGCAGCACCAGCATGATAATCAGGAAGAGAATTTTGGCGCTGAACAGAAAGCGGTTAAACAGATCGACCAGCGATGTCCCCACGCAGACCACGCCGCCGCCGATGAGCGCAAAGAAGATAGCCCCCGTTGCCGGGGTAATGTCAGAGCCAAACCAGTCGTTGACGCTGGAGGCGATGAGTTCCCCGGCGCCGCTGATATAGGCAGCGGTCAGGGCGTACATCAGGAACATCATGCTAAAGCCGGTTATCCACTGGCCGTAGCGTCCCAGATAGCGTGCCGCAAGCGAACCCAGACCGGTGTCGGCGGGCACGTGCTGGTAAACCTCAAGCAGCAGCAGGGCGGTGTAGCACATTAGCGCCCAGAGCGTACCCAGCAGCAGCAGGGTCATGCCAAATCCCACGCCCGCGGCTGCCAGGGGCATTGCCAGCATTCCTGCGCCAATCGTCGTTCCGGCGACGATAAAAATACTTCCCAGGGTTCTGTTTTTCACGCTTTCCTCTACAACGATGCTTAACCGCGAATAAATCTGCGGCGCAGAGTAAGGCAAAAGGGGTAATTCGTCAAACCACCGTTACAAGGGGTGTAATGAAAGGTTTACGTATTGCGCTGCCGGCAATTCGACGACGTGGGGCGACGGTCAGGCGTGACGTAAACAGGGCGTACGGGGAATAAAATGGGTATTTAGATGCGGGGGAGGGAAGGTCAATTAACGCGGTGCCGGAAACCGGCACCGCGCTGAAATTAATTCTGCGTATCGAGAGTGGAAAGTTCTTTATCAATAAAGTAAAGACCTTCGCCGGATTTCCCCACCAGAGATAATTTATCCAGCACGGATTTAAACAGCTTCTCTTCTTCGTGTTGTTCAGCGACGTACCACTGAAGGAAATTAAAGGTTGGATAATCCTGGCTGGTCATCGCGGCATGAACCAGTTCGTTAATTTTCTGCGTGATCAGCTGCTCGTGCTCGTAGGTGGCGCGGAACAGTTCATCGAGAGAATTATACTCGGCAAACGGTGACGTCACGGTTTCAATGCGCGGCAGGCTGCCCGTATCCGTCAGATAATCAAACAGACGCTGCATGTGGGTCATCTCTTCCTGAGCGTGACGACGCAGAAACGCGGCCGCGCCTTCGAAGCTGTGATAGCTGCACCACGCGCTCATCTGCTGGTAGAGCAGGGATGAAAAAAGCTCAAGATTCATTTGTGCGTTGAGCTTGTCGATCATTTCAGTTTTCAGCATGGTGACGCTCCGGATTATTATTTCTGGTTCACAATGAGCGACACTATAATTTGTTATTTAATTATTTGCAAAACGTAAAATATTTATTTTATTTATTTAAAATACGAATGGGAATAAAACGCATTGGCGATTTTTATAACCTAATAATGAGAATTGTTTTTGTTCGTAATGAAATAAACTGCCAGCACACGCTGGCAGCTTCGATTAATACCACGGATTATTTGACTTAGGGTTAACGGCGTAGCCCATACATTTATACTGGATAGTCACGCTCTCGTTCAGGCACAAAGAGCCGCTCGTCAGGGTGCAGGTTTTAATGGGCTGACCATAAGCTGAGGCTGTGGCATACCCCATACTCTGACACGCTTTTGCCGCCGTGCCGTTATTTACATACTCATCGGAATACGCATTTTGCAGCGCTGCCTGGCCGTAGTCGAGGCGGACGATGCCGTTCGGCGCGTCGAGGCTGCTGACTTCAGCCTGGCGGTTGATACTACACCCCGCGAGCAGCAGGATTGTGCCGGCTACAATGACTCTTTTCATGGTTCGCTCTGAGTGGATGGAAATACGTTATCGTACCCGCAGATGCCCACTGCAATGCCTGGAATAGCCGGACAATCTGCCCTCACTCTTCGCAACGGGTCAAAGGTCAGCGCTTTCAGACCATGTCCTGATAGAAATGTGATGTGCATCACAAAAATGTTGATTTTTGTGATAATGGTCATATTATAAGCACGTTGACGATAAAGTTGTATAACAAGTTAATGGAGCACCATCGTGAAACTGCGCAAAATCCTGAAAAGCATGTGGGCCAATTACTGCCGCACGTTCAAAGACGTGCCGCCGGGCGCCATGTTCTGATAAAAAAACCTGCTTCGGCGGGTTTTTTTGTGCCTGCAGGCGACGAAGGGAAGATGTCAGGGGGCGTGTTTTGATACTATGGCGGCCTTTAAATAAGGAGAAAACCCCCATGTCACAAAACCTGAGCGCCGATCAGGAACTGGTCTCTGACGTTGTCGCCTGTCAGCTGGTGATCAAACAAATTCTTGATGTTCTGGACGTGATTGCGCCGGTTGAAGTGCGCGAGAAGATGTCTACGCAGCTGAAAAACATCGATTTCGCCAGCCATCCTGCTGCCGCTGACCCGGTCACGCTTCGTGCGATCCAGAAAGCCATCGCGCTGATTGAGCTGCGATTCACCCCGCAGGGTGAGTCCCACTAAAGCAGGGAAATGGGCGACGGCCTGTGTCGCCCTTTGATGCGGTTAGAAGCACGTCTGGACCAGCAGGTAGCTCGCCGCGCACGCGCAGCTTACCCCAATCAGCCCTGGCAGAATAAAGCTGTGGTTGATGATAAATTTGCCGATGCGGGTCGTGCCTGAACGGTCAAAGCCGATGCAGGCCAAATCACTTGGATAGGTCGGCAGGACAAAATAGCCGTATGACGCTGGGAAAAAGGCGATCAGCATTTTCGGGTCGATGCCGAGCATCAGGCCCATAGGCGCAACGGCCGTCAGCGCAGCCGCCTGGCTGTTCACCAGTTTTGACACCAGAAACAGCACAATGGCATACGTCCACGGGTGGCTTTTCACCACGCCTTCCAGCGCCAGCTTTAGCTCATCAAGATGCGCCTGGAAAAAGGTATCGCTCATCCACGCCACGCCGAACACCGAGAAGATCGCCACCATACCGGCCTTAAACACCGCACCGTTGGAAATCGCCGACGCATTGACCTTACAGGCCATCAGCATCACGGCGCCCGCAATTAACATCATCATTTGAATGACAAGGTTCATCGACAGCGCCGTCATTTTGCCTTTCAGCTCAAAGGCGGGGCGCAGTTCAGGGAATGCCCCCAGCAGGACAACCACGGCAATACCGGCAAAGAAAATCCACGTGGACCAGTGGGCCTGTTTAGGGAAACGCTGATTCATTAACGTCTCCGTACCGCCGTAGATAAACTCGCGCTGCTTAGGATCTTTCAGCTTTTCCTGAAACTCCACGTCATCAGCCAAATCTTTTCCGCGGCGTAAACTCCACAGGGCCGCAATGGCCACGCCGAAAAGCGAAGCGGGAACCGACACGGCGAGAATTTCCAGGATCCCCCACGCGTGGCCGATCCCATGCTGGGCCGCCAGGATGGAGACCAGCGACACGACGGCAACGGAAACGGGGGAAGCCGTAATCGCCATCTGTGATGCCACCGAGGCCACGGCCATGGGGCGCTCGGGACGGATCCCTTTTTTCAGGGCGATATCCGCAATGATGGGGAACATGGTGTAGACCACATGCCCGGTGCCGCACAGAAAGGTCAGCATCCAGGTGGTGAAAGGGGCGAGCAGGGTGATGTGCTGTGGGTGTTTGCGCAGCAGACGTTCAGCAAACTGCATCATGACGTTGAGGCCGCCGGCGGTCTGCAGCGTAGCGGCACAACCAATCACCGCGAGGATGGTCAGCATAACGTCTACCGGCGGCTTACCCGGTTGCAGACCAAAGACAAAACATAAAATAAAAAGACCAATACCGCTGATTAACCCAAGCCCCATACCGCCGAAACGCGTACCCGTCAGCAGGCAGAGGAGAATGACAACAAACTCAATGGTGATCATGATGCTCCCTCGTCAATGATTATGTAACTAAATAAATCATCACACGTTGTGTGGTTAATCATTGGGAGCCAGATCTGATTTGTTAAATTTCAGCATAAGCAGGAGGTTGGAGGGGGGAAAAGGAATCCTGCCTCAGGTGGGAGGAGGGATCCCCACAAAACAATGCCTGCACGGACGACGCCCTCTCCCTTGAGGGAGAGGGCTGGGGTGAGGGGGAACATACGGCTGTGGTGGTCATTCCGTTCACTTCATGTTCCTTGCTACTCTGTAACGACATGACCGGTGAACGTGCCGGGGCGGCTCAATCGCCGCTTCGCGGTTCCCTCAGCTTATTTCATCGCTTCAGGTTAATAAATTCCTGGGAAACCCTCAGCCCGGTTGGAGCAGATTAAAAACTCAGTGGTGCTGCACGGCCACAATATCGAGCAGATGACGGTCGGTTTGCTCAGGACATAAACCCGCCTGCTGCGCATTATGGATCTCATCCGCCAGCGTCTTCAGCAGCATGCCGTCCTGCTGCTGCTCTTTGTCCATATCGCGTAAGAATTTAAGCGTCGTAATGTCCTGCTGCGCTTTGGCTTCATCGGCCAGCTTGCTGAGGGTGCTGCAGCGCTGTTCATACTCTTCAAGCGTTTTCTGAAACAGCTCTTCCAGGCAAGAGTAGTTTTCATTGATCCCATCAAGGGCTTTAACGACAGGATTTGCCCCTGAGGCTTTCAGGAAGTTAAAGACACGCATCATATGGGTGACGTTACTTTGCGCCTGAGAGCGAAAGAACGTGGCAGATCCCGTGAGGCTATTCTCGGCACACCACGCACTTAAGTGAAGGTGCAGATTCGAGGCGTAGAACTCAAGGTTCATCTGCGCGTTAAGTTTTTGCATCATCGTTGGGGTAGCCATACTCATATCCTTATTGACTGTGGGACGTGATGTCCGTTGCATAACCTGAGCGTCAGGCAAATACGAAGAAAAGAGCAGAAATACAGATACTGCCGTGACCGAAGTCGACCGAAATTCACTTCCTGTGTTCGATATAAATAAGCATACCCTTGTCTTTGGTCTAAGAAAACTCTTAATTAGGCTGTGTTTACCATACATTACAAACTTTAATATAGTACAGAAATGCAATTAGCTAGCCATGAATTAAACATTGTTTAATGGACTGATAGTTAACGGTTTTTGTTGCTGAGATACATGGTTACTCTTTCGGAAATATTAAGTTGGAATATTACTCCGAGAAAAAGAGAAATACGGTTTAATCGTTTCGAATATATGATGTGCCAATAAAATTGCGCTAAATCAATTTCTGCGAAATAGCGGTTTTTCAGGTGACTCATGCATTTTTGATGAAAAACATATTAAACCCCTTTAACGCCAGGTGTCGTTTTGCCCGCTGAGGAGGATCAGGGATATCTTAGCTAATCTTATGGATAATTCTGCTTAACCCCATTCCATTTGTCTGACAAATCCTGCCTTTTTTATGTCATTTTTCGCTGAATTTATGTACGCAATTACTGTAATTCTGCGGTGTGATGGGGCTCTCTTATGGATGATTAATTTCCCGCTAAAACTATCACCAGCAATAACGCTTATGACGAGGTAAGCGCTAATGCCTTGTTTTAAGTCCGATTAAATAAGAAGCACGCACATATTCCCTACAGAAAAGAATGCTAAAGCTGGAGTTTACCATGCACAAATTTACTAAAGCGCTGGCGGCCATCGGTCTGGCTGCCGTTATGTCACAATCCGCTATCGCTGAGAATTTAAAACTTGGTTTTTTGGTAAAACAGCCCGAAGAGCCCTGGTTCCAGACTGAGTGGAAATTCGCCGATAAAGCCGGGAAAGATTTAGGTTTTGAAGTCATTAAAATCGCCGTGCCTGACGGTGAAAAAACCCTGAACGCCATCGACAGCCTGGCGGCCAGCGGCGCAAAAGGTTTCGTTATCTGTACCCCGGATCCAAAGCTGGGATCGGCAATCGCGGCGAAAGCGCGCGGTTACGATATGAAGGTCATCGCGGTTGACGATCAGTTCGTTAACGCCAAAGGCAAACCGATGGACAGCGTACCGCTGGTCATGATGGCGGCAACCAAAATCGGTGAACGCCAGGGCCAGGAACTCTATAAAGAGATGCAGAAACGCGGCTGGGATGTCAAAGAGACCGCGGTGATGGCTATCACGGCTGACGAGCTGGACACTGCACGTCGTCGTACTACTGGTTCAATGGACGCGCTGAAAGCGGCCGGCTTCCCGGAAAAACAGATCTACAAAGTCCCAACTAAATCCAACGATATCCCGGGGGCTTTCGACGCCGCGAACTCGATGCTGGTCCAGCACCCGGAGGTTAAACACTGGCTGGTGGTCGGCATGAACGACAACACCGTGCTGGGTGGGGTTCGTGCGACGGAAGGCCAGGGCTTCAAAGCGCCTGACGTGATCGGGATTGGCATCAACGGCGTTGACGCCGTAAGCGAGCTGTCCAAAGCGCAGGCTACCGGGTTCTACGGTTCTCTGCTGCCAAGCCCGGACGTTCACGGCTACAAATCCAGTGAGATGCTCTACAACTGGGTAACCAAAGGGGCTGAACCGCCGAAATTTACCGAAGTGACCGACGTGGTGCTGATTACCCGCGACAACTTCAAAGAGGAGCTGGCGAAAAAAGGACTGGGCGGTAAGTAAATACGCTGTGATTGTGCCCCTCATGCATCGTGAGGGGCCTGACGTACACACTACAGGAATCACGGAGTCGTTATGCAACAGTCTAATCCGTATCTCTCTTTTCGCGGCATCGGGAAAACCTTCCCCGGTGTTAACGCGCTGACCGATATCAGCTTCGACTGCTATGCCGGCCAGGTTCACGCCCTGATGGGGGAAAACGGTGCCGGAAAATCCACGCTGTTGAAAATTCTCAGCGGCAACTATACGCCGACGACCGGCACGCTGGCTCTGCGCGGTGAAGAGGTGGCCTTTGCCGATACCACGGCGGCGCTCAATGCCGGGGTGGCGATTATCTATCAGGAGCTGCACCTCATTCCTGAGATGACCGTGGCGGAAAACATCTATTTAGGACAGCTCCCGCACAAAGGCGGCGTGGTGAATCGTTCGCTACTTAATTATGAAGCGGGGCTGCAGCTTAAGCACCTGGGTCTGGACGTTGATCCCCAGACGCCGCTGAAATACCTCTCCATCGGCCAGTGGCAGATGGTTGAAATTGCCAAGGCGCTGGCGCGTAACGCCAGGGTTATTGCCTTCGATGAACCTACCAGTTCGCTCTCCGCGCGCGAAATCGACAATCTGTTCCGCGTGATCCGTGAATTACGTCAGGAAGGCCGTACGATTTTGTATGTCTCGCACCGCATGGAAGAGATATTTGCTCTGAGCGATGCCATCACCGTCTTTAAAGATGGCCGCTATGTGCGCACCTTTACCGATATGCAGCAGGTTAACCATGACCAGCTTGTTCAGGCGATGGTCGGCCGCGACCTGGGCGATATCTATCACTGGAAACCCAGGGAGTACGGCCCTGAACGCCTGCGACTGGACAACGTCAAAGCGCCGGGCGTACGAACGCCGGTTTCGTTATCCGTGCGCAGCGGGGAGATCGTCGGGCTATTTGGCCTGGTGGGGGCGGGGCGCAGCGAGCTGATGAAAGGCCTGTTCGGCGGTACCCGCATTACCGATGGGCAGGTCTCCATTGACGGCGAACGGATAGATATCCAGAAACCGGCCCATGCGATCAAGGCGGGCATGATGCTCTGCCCGGAAGACCGTAAAGCCGAAGGGATTATTCCCGTGCATTCGGTACGCGACAACATCAATATTTCCGCCCGCCGCAAGTTTATTCGCGCAGGCTGCCTGATAAACGATAGCTGGGAGTCGAGCAATGCCGACCACCATATTCGCTCGCTGAATATCAAAACGCCGGGTCCGGAACAGCTGATCATGAATCTGTCAGGCGGAAATCAGCAGAAGGCGATTTTAGGCCGCTGGCTGTCAGAAGATATGAAGGTCATTTTACTGGACGAGCCGACGCGCGGTATCGATGTGGGGGCAAAACACGAGATTTATAACGTGATCTATGAGCTGGCAAAACGCGGCGTGGCGGTGCTCTTCGCCTCCAGCGATCTGCCGGAGGTGCTTGGCGTGGCCGACCGCATTGTGGTGATGCGTGAAGGCGAAATTGCCGGCGAATTACTTCATGAACAGGCGAATGAACAACAGGCGTTGAACCTCGCCATGCCTAAAGTCAGCCAGGCTGTCGCCTGAGTAAGGAGTTAATGATGTCCTCTGTTACTACATCCGGAGTGCCGAAGTCGAAGTCGGCGTTGAGTTTTGGGCGCATCTGGGATCAGTACGGCATGCTGGTGGTTTTTGCCGCGTTATTCCTTGCCTGCGCGATCTTTGTCCCTAATTTTGCCACCTTCATTAATATGAAGGGGCTGGGGCTGGCCATTTCCATGTCCGGGATGGTGGCCTGCGGGATGCTGTTCTGTCTGGCCTCCGGCGATTTTGACCTGTCGGTGGCGTCGGTGATTGCCTGTGCGGGCGTCACGACGGCAGTGGTGATCAACATGACGGAAAGCCTGTGGATAGGCGTTCTGGCCGGTCTGCTACTCGGCGTCATCAGCGGTCTGGTGAACGGTTTTGTTATCGCCCGCCTGAAGATTAACGCCCTGATTACGACGCTCGCGACGATGCAAATTGTCCGCGGGCTGGCCTATATCATCTCCGACGGTAAAGCGGTGGGGATTGAAGACGAGCGCTTCTTTACGCTGGGTTATGCCAACTGGCTGGGTCTGCCCGCGCCTATCTGGCTGACCGTGGCCTGCCTGATCCTGTTCGGCTTCCTGCTTAACCGGACCACCTTTGGCCGTAATACGCTGGCGATTGGCGGTAACGAAGAGGCCGCTCGCCTGGCCGGGGTGCCGGTGGTACGAACCAAGATTATTATCTTTGTGCTCTCAGGGCTGGTTTCGGCCGCAGCGGGGATTATTCTGGCTTCGCGTATGACCAGCGGCCAGCCGATGACCTCTATCGGTTACGAGCTGATCGTCATTTCGGCCTGCGTTTTAGGGGGCGTTTCCCTCAAGGGCGGCATCGGAAAAATCTCATATGTGGTGGCCGGTATCCTGATTTTGGGGACGGTGGAGAACGCCATGAACCTGCTGAATATTTCGCCGTTCTCGCAGTACGTCGTGCGTGGTCTGATCCTGCTGGCAGCCGTGATTTTCGACCGTTACAAGCAAAAAGCGAAGCGCACCGTGTAACGCCAGCGCTGCGTTTTTATTGCACAACTCATAACCTTAGTTGACCCCAGAACCGCCCCGCCAGTTTTACTGGCGGGGCGGGTGT
>NZ_AVOP01000033.1:0-331597 GCF_000733275.2 Enterobacter sp. EGD-HP1 | reverse complement strand
AGGCGTTGGGACATCTGGTGTAAAATCAAACCGATCATTTTACTATGTAAGGAGTGCTTTGTCTCTCACTAGCAATGTATGAGGTCCTGGGGGAGTTACTCAAGAGGGGCGCTTGAACATTATGTGCGCCTAGCCGATTACAACAAGATGTATCAAGATTAAGATGGCTAGCTTAGCTGTACTTCATGGTGATTATCTTAAGGTTATGGCAGCGTGCGTCAAGTACAAAACCGCAAAAAATACTATATGTATGTACAGTATTTGGCTGGTTGTCAGCTAACAGTAACTTGCTGCGTTCTAGCGAGTATGTCAGCATACTTATGGACTTAAACAAACTTTGTGAATGGAAATTTTATGAGCGTGTATCTGGATTGCAACGCAACTACACCAGTATCTTCTTCTGTAGCACAAGTAGTTACACATTTTATAAATGAAGAATTTGGTAACGCAGGTAGCCGTACACATGAATTCGGACTGGTCGCAAAACAGGCAGTTGAAAAAGCTCGCAGCCAAGTTGCCTCATTAGCTAATGCAGATAAGTCCGAGGTGGTTTTCACGAGTGGTGCTACCGAGAGCAATAATATTGCTATTCTTGGCCTGCAGGCAGAAGCACGAAAGTCTGGTAAAAAGCACATAATTACTACTCGTATAGAACATAAAGCTGTCCTTGAGCCTATTGAATTTCTCGCATCAAATGGTTTTGAAGTGACGTACCTTGATGTCGGAGAGAGTGGAGTCTTAGATCCTGTCACACTCGAAAATTCATTGAGAGAAGACACTATCCTCGTTTCGATAATGCATATAAATAATGAGACAGGGTCAATCCAACCGATCAACGCTATTTGTAATGCATTAGAAAACCACGATGCTTATTTTCATGTAGATGCCGCTCAAGGATACGGTAAGTACCCTGAGGATTTAATTAATCCTCGTATAGATATGATTAGTATAAGCGGCCATAAGTTATATGCCCCAAAAGGCATTGGTGCACTTATAATCAGAAGAAGGGGGTTTTCAAAAATTCCGTTGGCGCCTTTAATGTTTGGTGGTGGGCAGGAAAAAGGATTGCGCCCAGGTACTTTGCCTGTCGCATTAATCGCCGGTTTAGGTCAGGCATGCTTAGATGCACAACAAAATTATTTAATTTGGCGTTCTAAATGCGAAGAAATTAAATTATCCATGATAAAGCTATTTGACTCTTTGGGGGGCGAGATTAATGGCTCAAATACCGCTAGCCATGTTTTAAATATATCTATACCGCATGTTAATTCTGAAGCAGCCATGGTTGCTTTGAAAGGACTGATCTCAATTTCTAATGGGTCAGCCTGTACATCGCAAAATTACACAGCAAGCCATGTGCTTGCTTCGATGGGCTTTGATGATGAGCGGATAGAAAATGCCATTCGCATATCTTGGTGCTATATGACAGAAAATATTCCGTTTGATTTGATTTATGAGCGAATCAAAGGGTTAATGTGATGTCTAAGACAATAATTGATGCTGCTATTAAGGCCTCTACAATAATTGGAAAAGCTGCATCGATAGATGAATTATATGAAACTATCATAAGTAATAATTTGTGCGTGTTTGGTGCGAAAGATCCAAAATCTGTTTTGAGGATAACGCTTGATAGACACTGCATTAATAAAAATCTGGGTGTTATGCATCAGAAACGGTACTATAAAAAAATTATAGATGGCTGTTATGAATTACTAGTGAGTATCTCTTTCACAGAAAAGAATGTTATGGAAGAGAGCTTGCAGAGCAAAGCTGATGAAGTTGAGAGTTCAATTCGAGATATTTATTCCTTAGCCTCTGTGCAGAGGGGTAAAGTTAAAGGCGAGATTTTAGAATGCCTTGTCCAACTTCATCCGGACCAGTTCGAAGAGTTTTGCCGGATATTTCTAACAAAATATGGCTTTCTTGAAATGGAATTAACGAGCAGAGGCCGTGATGGTGGTATAGATGTCAAAGGAGCTCTGAAAGTTGGCTTGTCTTATATGCGTGTCGCAGTTCAATGTAAAAAATACTCACCGTCCAATAAAGTTGGTAGGCGCGCTATTTCTGAGTTCAGAGGGAATATTACTGGTGAATTTGAACAGGGTATTTTCATTACAACGAGTAGTTTCACCAAAGAAGCCGCTGAGCTATCTTTTAAGCCGTCATGTGTTCCAATAATTTTAATCGACGGGCAGCAACTCTCTGATTTTATGATTGAAAAAAGGATTGGTGTTGAAAGAGAGCTTGTTGAATTATATAACTTTGAACAAGATCTTCTTTGGGTTTAATACTTCGAGTCTGAGGGTTTTGTTAATTTTGAACTTGAGGACTGGTTATTACTTTGTGAGCCTAATTGTTTGGTAGGTACTATAATTGATTTTTCATATTGTTATAGACATTATCATGTTTTTTAGTAGCAGAATTGGTAAGTAAGTATTACTCAATGCTTCTTGTTATCGATGTAATTTGCTGATTTTAAAGCAATTAGCCTCTGTTTAATATTTTATCCTGCTCAATGTATCTTTACATAGCTAGAGACTGTTCTTCTTAGTATCTATTTTCTGAAGCCCTCTCGCATTTTTTTAAATTTCCCCCGCATCAAACCGCTGTATTTATAATCAGTCCTGTATAATGAGCATCAGAAATTACGCCGAATGGCAAAGAAACTATCAAAGAAAATATAAAGATGAATTCGCGATATGAAGGTGCTGCAACACCCCCATACCGCTAACCACAAACAACTATGAAGGAGTTGAAAATGGCTGCGACGAATTTTAAGCCAGAGTTTACTGTTTGCAAAACAGAATCAGACGCTTTCACCGGCATGATTGAAAACCGCGAGCTGGTACGCAAAAACAGCGCCCGCCGTCTGCACGGCAACCCGCCCAACGCGGCGCCCGTTCATCCCCGCGCGGAAACGCCGCAGGACAGTGCCGCCTGCTGCGAACTCTATGCTCGCATAGACATGAAATACCTTCTTCTGGGTGGCGATTGGTTAAAACGCGCGGGTTTCATCAACGGCATGCCCGTAAAAATCCGCGCCATGAAAGATTGCATTGTGATTACGCCGCAGCATACAAGAGAATTATGGGGATGCCTGGAGGGTATGAGCGTGGTGAATATCAATAAGCAGAAAGTCGCACAGTGGTTGAAGACCTTTCCGGGAGCGCTGAATGATACAGGTGATGTTCCGGTGATTAAGCGGGGGAGTGGGAAGGCCGTTTAAACTTAAGACTAACGAGTGCGGGCATATGAGCACATGCCCGCACTACGCTAAAAGTAATTCAATCATGATGTATTTGTTCTTTCACAGCCTTAACCAGCACAGCATGAAGCTCGCCAATGGTTAAATCGCGTATCACCGGTTCCGGAATGCCTCGCAACCTGCGAATCAAGCGGCAGATACCAAAGTAATCTATGCCCTCGGTGCTAAAAAGAAACTCGTTTTCAGCGAGGGAAAAAGTTTTTTCATAGCCATCTTCTTCAGTGACGAGCGTAACGCCAAACGCTTCCTCGCAGTCTTCAATCAGGGCATCGCCATCCATGCCACAGATATCGAGGTCGGCTTCGATTAGGGTGTTTTCATCGATGCGCTTGCGATGATGTCCAGAGGACTGACGTACAACCTCAATGACCTGCGAAAGAGTGGGGTGCATTATGTTGGATTCCGTGGGTGAAGATATGACGTAGACATTGATTAATAGACCGAGTTAACGCCTGGGACTTATTATTGAAGGTACAAAGAAAATCAAAACAATCCAAGCAAACATCCCAATGATTTTTAGCGGCCAGGGTTCGAATACATCAAAGCACACAATTGCGCCTATAACTAATAGCGGTCCTCCTACTAATTCTACTATCCCATCGAAAATATTTAACTTATGAGGCAATACACGATTCAGTAAAACGGCCATGAAATGTGCGCATCCTAAAGTGATGATTATAGCTATAGTGCATTCTTTCCAGTTATCAGTGACGCCCACACATATGAGGCATAACACAATCACAAAAACACAAAGTAACGTATTCAGCATGGAAATAATAAACTTGCTCATAACAGTTGCCGCGACGTTTAAAATATAAAGAGTCTATGAATATAGCGCTCTCAACAGAATGACAAACGACATTGGCTAATAACGCATTTAAGAATTTTTGCACCTCGCTTATTTTAGTAATAAGCGGGTTAGCGGCTTCATGCCAATTCCACGCACTCCACCGCTAAATCTAACTTAACTAAACACCGGCACCCCCAGCCCCACCTTCACCTCCCTCAACGTCGCCTGCGTCACCCCCTGCGCCCGTTCGGTCCCGCGCTTCAGCATCGCCATCAGCTCTCCCTTGTCCCGCATATACATCGCCCTGCGCTCCCGCATCGGCGCAATCAATTCCTGCAAACACCCCTCCAGCTCGTTCTTGCATGCCCGGTCACCCAGCCCGCCCGCCTGATAGTGCGCCTTCATCGCCGCCACTTTGGCTTTGTCCGGATGAAACGCGTCGAGGTACGTAAACACCACGTTCCCCTCAATCTGCCCCGGGTCGCTCACCTTCAGGTGGTTCGGGTCGGTGTACATGGCGCTGACCGCACGGTGAATGGTCTCTTCGCTGGCCGACAGGTGCAGCGTGTTGCCGAGCGATTTCGACATCTTGGCGCTGCCGTCGATGCCGGGCAGGCGGCTGGTGTCGCTCAGCATCGCCTTGCAGTGGCGCAGCACCGGGGCGGGCAGCAGGCTGTTCATCTTGTGCACAATCTCGTTGGTCTGCTCAATCATCGGTAGCTGGTCGTCGCCGACGGGCACGCACTCGGCCTTAAACGCGGTGATGTCCGCCGCCTGGCTGATGGGGTAGGCCATAAACCCGACCGGCAGCGAGCGGGCGAAACCCTTCTGCGCAATCTCGTTTTTCACCGTCGGGTTACGCTCCACGCGGGCGACGGTGACGATGTTCATATACAGCATCGTCAGCTCGGCGAGGGCGGGCAGGGCGGATTGCAGGCAGATCGTGGTCAGGTTCGGGTCGATACCGGCGGCGAGGTAGTCGGCAAGCACTTCGGGGATGTTGTCGCGAATTTTTTGCGGGTTGCTGCCGTTGTCGGTCAGCCCCTGCAGGTCGGCAATCAGCACAAACTGGTTGTGCGTCTGCTGCAACGCCACGCGCTGGCGCAGCGATCCGACGAAGTGGCCAAGGTGCAGCGGGCCGGTTGGGCGGTCGCCGGTGAGGATGGTCTGCGGGTTCATAAAGACTCCTTAACGTTGTAAAGCCGAAAGGGGTCTTAGAAATGTGAAAGCCGCCTTTCGGCGGCTATCTGAAAATGGGGAAAACTACTCCGTGCCGCCTTTAAGAAGGCAGCCACCAGCGGTTTACGGTGAGCACGGCGTGGTTTATGTTCATGCTTTTACCGTATCACGTCCGGCGCGAAAAACAAAAGGGCACGTCATGCTGCAATCACTCAACCACCTGACCCTCGCGGTCAGCGACCTGCAAAAAAGCATCACCTTCTGGCACGAGCTGCTGGGGATTGCGCTGCACGCCCGCTGGAATACCGGGGCCTATCTCACCTGCGGCGACCTGTGGGTCTGTCTGTCGTACGACGAGGCGCGCCAGTACGTGCCGCCGCAGGAGAGCGACTACACCCACTACGCGTTTACCGTGGCGGAAGAAGATTTTGAACCGTTCTCGCAAAGGCTCAAGCAGGCGGGCGTCACCGTCTGGAAGCAGAACAAAAGCGAGGGGGCGTCGTTCTATTTTCTCGACCCGGACGGACACAAGCTGGAGCTGCGCGTGGGCAGCCTCGCCGCGCGGCTGGCGGCGTGTCGCGAGAAGCCCTATGCGGGCATGGTGTTTAGCTCAGACGAGGCTTGAGGCGCGTACCTTCAGCCTGCCCGCCAGCGTCACGTGCGTGGCGGCATCTTCCTGATTGCACAGGTACTCCACCGCCAGCCGTCCCAGCTCGCTGTAGGGCAGCTGGATACTGGTCAGCGGCGGGGTGAGCTGCTCGGAGATCTTCTGGTCGTCGTAGCCCGCCAGCAGCATATCCTGCGGGATGCGCACGCCGTTCACCGCCAGCGCCTGATAGCAGCCAATCGCCAGCCAGTCGCTGGCGCAGAAGATGGCGTCCGGACGCTCGGCCAGTTCCAGCAGAGAGGTGGTGGCGGTAAAGGACTCGCTGAACTGCCAGTTGGTCTGGCGCACCAGGCCGTCTTCGCACGCGAGTCCGGCCTGCTGTAATGCCGCCTGGTAGCCCGCCAGACGCTGGCGCGATGCCTCCATCCAGCTCTCCCCGGTAATGTGGGCGATGCGCGTGGCCCCGCAGGCGATGAGGTGTTTAGTGACCTGGAAGGCATTGGCGTAGTCGTCCGGGATAAACGACGGCAGCAGCGGCGAGCCGGGGTCGCGCTGGTTGAGCAGCACCAGCGGGATGCGGGTGCAGTCCTGGAAGGCCGTCATGTCCACCAGCGTGGTGACCGGGGACGCGAGAATAATCCCGATGCAGTTGCGTTTCTCCAGCTGGCGGATAATGTTCAGCGCCAGCTCAATGTCGTCGCCGTAGTCGTACACGGTGAGCAACGTCTCGTTGCGCCACGCGGCTTCCCGCGCCTGGCTGATGGCGTCGATAAACGGGTCGAAGCTCTGCATAGAGCTGACCAGCAAGGCGATCTCTTCCTGGTTGCGCGGGGCGTGAACGGCGGGGAGGCGGTCGTAGCCGAGCTCGGTAGCGACGCCAATGACCCGCTGGCGGGTGTCGTCGCTGAGCTTGATGTTGCGGGACTGGTTAAGCACCAGCGATACCGTCGCCTGCGACACGCCCGCCGCCCGCGCAATATCGTTCATCGTCACTTTCGTTTTTCGCTTCATCCGTCCTCTCCCTTTCGCGACTTCGCATCATACCCTAACCGCACGCTTTAGCGCCGTCGATCACGTTTCTCATTCATCGAAGCGTGAACTTTGTGAGGGGCATCGCTTTTCTAAACGCCGTGATTTGCGCATTTATCCTGCAGCTAATATTTATTAGCTAAATATTATCAGTAAGAGGACGCGTAATGAAAGAGCAGTGGAGCAGGGAGCAGGCACAGGCGTGGTATGAGCAAAAAGACTGGCTGTGCGGGTTTAACTATCTGCCGTCGACGGCGGTGAACTGGACCGATATCTGGCAGGAAGAGACCTTCGATGCCGCCACCATCGAGCGCGAGCTGGGCTGGGCGGCGGACGCGGGCTACAACACCCTGCGCATCAACCTGCCGTTTATCGTCTGGGAGCACGACCGCGACGGGCTGATGGCGCGCATCGACCGGTTTTTGACGATTGCCGACGACCGCGGGTTCAGCACCATGCTGACCCTGATGGACGACTGCGGCTTCTCCGGCGACGAGCCGTACCTCGGCCCGCAAAAGCCGCCCGTGCCGGGCAAGCACAACAGCCAGGCGGCGGCCAGCCCGGGGCGCGACAAGGTATGCGATCCCGACTGCTGGGCAGACATTGAGCGCTATATCCGCGACGTTGTCCGCCAGTTCCGCGACGATAAGCGCGTGCTGCTGTGGGATCTCTATAACGAGCCGGGCAACCGCGGCATTTTCGCGACCGGCACGCAGGAGGTGCAGTACGACGCGAAGCTGGAGACCTGCGCCCACGCGCTGATGAAGCTCGCGTTCCAGTGGGTGCGTGAAGAAGACCCGACCCAGCCGCTCACCGTCTGCGCGTGGCGTCTGCCGCCGGAAGAGGAGGGCGAGACGTTCTTCCAGCACCCGCTGGACCAGACCGCGCTGGCGCTCTCGGACGTGGTGAGCTTCCACGCCTACACCCACACCGGGCGCATGACGGCGATTATCCAGCAGCTGCAACAGCTTGGTCGCCCGCTGTTCTGCACCGAATGGCTGGCGCGCCACGTGGGCAGCACCATCGAGGAGCAGCTCCCGCTGATGTACGCGGCGAAGGTCGCGCCGTACCAGTGGGGGCTGGTGCGTGGCAAAACCCAGACGTGGCTGCCGTGGCCGGTGGTGATGAAGGAGTCCACGGACTACTGCCGCCTCTGGTTCCACGACGTGTTCGAGGAGAACGGCATTCCGTTCTCGCGCCGTGAAATCGCATTAATGCAGCAGCTGCGCAAGATCGCCCCGAAAGTTCAGGGCTAATAATATCGACCCGGCGGACCACCGCCGGGCAACCAGGCAGGCATATATCAATGGCAACGACAATGAAAATACCGTCTCGCGAGCTGTGGTCTTATTTTGGTTATGGATTAGGTCAGTGTTTTAGCTTTGGTTTAGTGGGTTCGTTTATTAACTATTTTTACACCGACGTGCTGGGGATCTCGGCACTGGCGGCGAGCACCATCTTCCTGATTGCCCGCGCGTGGGACGCGGTTCACGATCCGCTGTTTGCCAGCATTATGGACACCATTAACAGCCGGTTCGGCAAGTTTCGCCACTTTTTGCTGATCGCGCCGCTGCTGATCACCGGCGTCACGCTGCTGTCGTTCTATAAAATCGAAGCGGACATGACCACCAAAATCCTCTACGCCGGGGTGACGTATATCCTGTGGGGGACGCTGTACGCCATCTCCGATATTCCGTTCTGGTCGATGTCGTCGGTGATGACCAACGACTCCGCCCAGCGCACCCGTGCGGTGACGGCGGCGATGCTCGGGGTGAACGCCGGGATTGCCTGCGCCAACATCTTCTTCCCGAAGCTGGCGGCGTTCTTCGCCCAGTACAGCAACGATAAAGGCTACTTTATGGCGGCGCTGGTGATGATGCTGGTGGGCCTGCCGCTGATGCTCAACGGCTTTATGCAGATCAAAGAGCGCGTGCCGCCGAGCCCGGAAAAGGTGACCATCCGCGATACCTTCCACAACCTGCGCCAGAACAAGCCGCTGTTTATCGTCCTGCTGTCGTTCTTCTTCTGCGTGTTCCACAACGTGGCGGGTGGGCTGTATATCTACTTCTTTATCAACAACCTGGGCGATGGCAGCCTGCAGATGGCGATTGGCGTGATGGGGATTATCGCGGCGGTGCTGTGCCTGGTCGCGCCGATGCTGACGCGGCGGATGCAGAAGCGGAAGCTGTTTATGATCCTCTGCGGGCTGGACGTGGCGGTGCGCGTGGTGATGTGGTTTGTCGGGTATCAGCAGGTGACGATGCTGTTTATTCTGCTCGGCCTGAGCACGCTGTTCGTGATGATGACCAACATCCTCACCTCGTCGATGATTGCCGACACCATCGAGTACGCGGAGTACCACACCCACAAGCGCTGCGCGGCGATCACCTTCTCCGGGCAGACCTTTACCGGCAAGATGTCGGTGGCGGTGGGCGGCGGGTTGATCGGCGTGTTTCTGACGATGATCGGCTACGTGCCGCAGGCGCAAATCCAGAGCGAGGGCGTGCTGTCGGGGCTGTTCTTCGGGATCTGCCTGCTGCCGGCGATAGGGTCGCTGATCCGCATCGTGTTTATGTCGCGCTTTACCTTTACCGAGGAGAAGCACGCGGAGATTTGTCGGCTGCTGGCGGAGCGGAACGCGTCTGCGAAAGCGCCGGGTGGCGGCTGCGCCTTACCCGGCCTACAGGACCAGCCCTTGTAGGCCTGATAAGCGAAGCGCCATCAGGCTTCGCTTTTAAAGATTCAATGCTTTAGGGAGGTAGAGTGTCGAGTTCAGAATGCTGGTTCCGATGGCAAAGGGGACGACCCACAGACGTAGCGCATGACCCTCCAGATTATGAAGTTCAAAGGGATGAGGGAGAGCATCACTAAAATCTTCGTATTCAGGATAGATGAGTAACATATCGCCACGGTTATCGAGATATTTCACCCCGTAGGCCTGCATCTGATACAGATCATGTTGTGAAATATTAAAGCCAGGTTTATGAGGCTTAATCTTCTTCCATTTCGTATCGCAGATAACTGCAGAATGCGTCGTGTCGTTATGCGGGCGAAGCCAGATATCTGGCTTGAGCCTGAACATATCCTTCGTGTGGTAGCGAGCGAGACTGTGCGCTTTGGCCTGAGTATCAATCCGATAATGTCGATGATGATGATGCCGCATCCATGCGGCAACGAAGGATTCAAAAACCGCTTCCATTGGAAAGAGTAGCGATATGGCATTGGCATGACCCTGCATACAGTGAGGAGACTCGCCCAGTAATATGAGTTTTGCCCATTCCAGTGCCTGCTCATAATGATGCATATGCCTGTCCAGGCGAACCTGACTAAAAGCATACGCGACATCTACCACGGGCGGAATGGTCTCAAAGGTTGATCGTAACGACTGAAGTTGTCTGACGAGTTCAGCGTTGCGGGTCAGGCGGGAGACATTATCGATAGCCGTTTTCAGTAGGCGGTTTTCGGGCCGATTGACGCTGTATTCGTCATATTCCACCTGAAAACGATCGCGCCGAACGCTGTTTTTAGTTAGCTGCGCTGAAATCAGTAATTTGCCTTTCATCCAGGCAAGATTATCCTGCTGGCGAAGGTAGTCCCGTTTAAGACCCTGTTGGAGGATCGACTGAACGCTGCTGATAAATTGTTGAATAAAAATATCCATCAGTGGCATACGCGAGGTCTGAATGCTGGCGGATGTCGTTGCAATATGTCGGAAGGTTTTCAGGGTACGCAGCATCATCATCAACTGTTCTCGTGCGTTGTCATTGCCCGTTTTCGGCAACACTTCAATAAACGCACCGCCCGGCAGCGCAATTACGCCTACGTAGTTTTTGACCTGCAATGCCTGAACCCGACCCACAGAACGAAGGGTAAGCAGCCGGCCGTCATACTCTGCGTTATCACTTAAACAGCGTTGTACAAGCCATTGAAAAAGCGTATTCGGCAGTGCGATCGCATGCTCGACGCGGCTCCGATCGTTATCGCTAATCACATAACCATGCTCAAAAATCGTCCAGTAACGACCGGGTGTCATTCCTCGCTCTCCTGGCGAATGGCTGCTGGGGCGTATATCTGGCGGTAAGCAAGCGGATCATTCCATACCGGTTTCGACTCGCTGGAAAGGTGATAGCTAATCCCTGCTTCCTGCAAATCCTCAGCTGCATCAGCACCGAACAACCGCAGGAAGTTCCCTTCACTGTTTATCGATGAAACGAACTGTAAGCTATCGTCCTTTTTCTGGTTGTCTCCAAGAACCAGGCGAATTTTTTGCCAGTCGTTGTAGAAATACTCCTCCAGTAACGGGAGGATTTTGTTTTTCATAATGCGTTTAAGCAGATCGAAGGCGGCGTCTTCGTCATGTTTAACCTGGATAACCGGCATGAAAAAGGCGTGCCCCAGCGTATGTTCATTGTCATACAACGCCTGGATCCTTGCGTTAAGAGTTTCCAGCAGACGTTCAAGCTCAATTCCCTTGATCGTCGTGCCTGCCAGTAGGCTGGTGTCAGGTAACATAGGAACGAACTCAAAGCGGCGGCGGAAAGCGGTATCAAGCGCCGTCAGGGAGCGATCTGCGGTATTCATCGTACCGACAAGGTAGAGATTATTGGGAACGCTAAACGATGTACCAGAATAGGGAAGTGAAACGCTGAGTTCCTCTGCTTCGCCTGCACGCTTAGAAGTTTCAATCAGCGTGATGAGTTCGCCGAAAATTTTAGAAATATTGCCGCGGTTAATTTCGTCGATAATCAACACGAAATTTTGCCGTTTACCGCCTGTTGACTGCGCAGGTGTGGGCGGAATCTCACTCTTTTCGACCAGATACGCGAGGATCCCTCGTACATAAGAAACGTTATGGATTTTGGCATTGTTATCCTGATACCAGGCGCGAATGTCCTTGAGGTACGCATTATAGCCCTGACCCAGATCCTCTTTTTTACTGTGCTCCGGGAAAATCCCAAAAGCGGTTTCACTTTTGTAGGTCACACGGAACGGATTGCCGTTGTGGGTGCGGAGCGTAATGCTCTCTCCTTCCGAAAGCCGCTCCTGTAACTGTACGAGTGCGTTATCCAAAGTCCGCAGCGCACCTGCGTTGCCAAAGGCGGCGTCATCACAAATTTGTTTAAAAATTCCCGGCTTGATGTCGTAACGTACGTTGCCGTCATCGGTAGTCTCTGCCCGCAATCCTTCGATAAACTCTTCGTAGCCGAAGCTCTGATGAAAAGTAATAAAGCGGATTCGGTTTTCTCCCATCAGGCGGTCATAAATTTTCTTTAGCTCGCGTCGGCGTTCACTCTCTTCTTTTCCGTCCAGTCGGGCATATGCCTGAGGCTCGCAGGCGCGCACGGCAATATCGATGGTTTTATAGGTTTTACCTGTACCTGGAGGTCCATACAGGATGCGGTTTTTGGGGAGCTGAAGATCGTGGGGTTCGGAGCCTTGTTCGTCTTCATCATCACCCGTACTGTCAGGCGTCACCAGGGTATCATTTTTCTCAAGGATGAAATGTGCGTACAGATGCCAGAGCGACATATTTAGCGTGATGGAATCAATCTCAGATCCGATCGCCTGGTTTAATGCCTCTTTAAGCTCCATGTTGAGGTCAAACCAATCGCCCTCGCCAGACAGGCCCAAATCAAAGCGGTTGTTACAGTAGTTGTAGATCCGGAAAAATGCGTCAGTGTTGACGATATTGCTTATATGCTCTGGATACATAACGGCAAACGCACGATGACAAAGAGCCCAGTATACTTTTTTCAGGATCTTTTGGTCTTTGAGCGCCTTGAGTTGTCCAATCACCTGCTCATAGTTGGTGCGTGTACATTCTTTAGACATCTGGCGAGAAAGCTCGCGTAGCTCCTCTATTGCGCCGTTAAATTCATTTATCGACATGCCGCCTTGCTTGACACTGGCGACTCCATTGGAGCGATTGTACCAAAGCTCATGAAGCGTCTCGTCTGAGAAGTTGGGTCGTTCATTCTGAACTTGTTGACGAAGCGCGCGAAAAGACGGTCCCCACTCGGGGCTATAAGTATCGTTATTGGCCGTGTGAGAGGTGAAAAATGAGAGTAAGTCGGTATGTTCCTGAACCATTACCTGCTCCAGAGCGAAAAGAGGCGAATATTTTCCTCATCTTATAAGAATTATCTGTGAAGCGTCACTGCCTGTTCAGGGGGAATGAACGGGAATAGCTGACGCCTTTTGGCGTCAGCCCCGGGAACTTACAGCGACTTCACAAACGCCAGCAGATCTTCGTTGAGCTGGTCCTGGTGGGTCAGCGCAAAGCCGTGCGGCGCGTTGTCGTACACCTTCAGCGTGGCGTTTTTGATCATCTCCGCTGCCAGCTTGCCGGTCGTTTCAAACGGCACGATCTGGTCGTTGCTGCCGTGGATCACCAGCGTCGGCACGTCGATTTTCGCCATATCCGGGCGGAAGTCGGTTTCGGCGAAGGCGGTTACGCAGTCGATGGTGCCCTTCAGGGACGCCAGCAGGGCGATGTTCAGCGTCTGCGTCAGGGCACCGGCAGAAACGGTCTGCCCGGCGTTGGTGCCGTAGAATGGGGTGGCGAAATCGCTGATGAACTGAGCGCGATCTTTACGCAGTCCGTCGCGAATCCCGCTGAACACGCTCTGATCGACCCCTTCCGGGTAGCTTTCGGATTTGCCGAAAATGGGCGTTACCGCGCCCAGCAGGGCAAGACCGGCCACGCGTTCGCTGCCGTAGTTGTTGATGTAACGCGTTACGTCGCCGCCGCCCATGGAGAAGCCCACCAGCGTCACGTCGCGCAGATCCAGCGTGGTGATCAGGTCGTTAATGTCGGATGCAAAGGTATCGTAGTCATAGCCGTTCCACGGCTGATCTGAACGTCCAAACCCGCGACGGTCAAAGGCGATGGTGCGGTAGCCGCGCTCGGCCAGGTGGTTCAGCTGGCTGTCCCACATGTCCCCGTCCAGCGGCCAGCCGTGGCTGAAAAGAACCGGTTTGCCCGCGCCGCAGTCTTTGTAATAAATCTGCGTACCATCTTTTGCCTTAAACGTTGCCATAGTGTGTTCCTCTACAGGTGATTGTTATGTTCAGACCGGCGCGACCAGATAACGAATTGCCGGTGATGTTGTGCCCTGATGAAAAGCCAGAACGCGGCTCTGCAGCAGGAGGTCATTCATGGTGTGGCGCTCCTGCTGGCGCAGATGCTCAATCCAGGAGCCCATCAGGAAGGTCTCGATAAACAGGCCGGGGCGCTCGATATCTTCGTACACCGCCCAGCTCATCGCCCCGGCGCGGCGGCGCACCCGGCGCAGCTCGTGGACCGCCTCCAGGAAGGCCTTCGCGTTGTGCGGGTCGATGATGTACTCGTGCGACACCAGCACCGGACCGCGCTCGTTCGGCAGGTCGATCTCCACGCCGTCCAGCGGCTGGCCGCTGAGGTCGAGGTTCAGGTCCGGATCTTTGCCCAGCTTCCAGCGGAACACCGTCGCGCTCGCCAGCACCATCCCCAGCGTGGCGACAACCAGCGAGGTCGGGGTGCCGAACCGGGAGGCGATCTGCCCCCAGATGGCGCTGCCCGCGGTCATCGAGCCGAAGAACACCGTCAGGTAGACCGCCAGCGCGCGGGCCTTCACCCAGCGGGCGGCGCTGCGCTGCGCGCCGAGGTTCAGCGTTGAAAGCACCGCAATCCACGCGAAGCCGGTGAAGAACTCAAACAGGTTGAGCAGCCAGACGTGGCGCACGAACGCCAGCGCCAGCATGGTGAGGGCAAAGGTCAGGCTAGCGGCCACCATAAGCCGGTCGGCGTCGAGCCGCTGGCGCAGGCGCGGCAGAAGGATCGCCCCGGCAATCGCCCCCAGCCCAATGCACGCCAGCATCACGCCGTAGCCAGCCGGACCTAAGCCCAGCTCGCGGCGCGCCACCAGCGGCAGAAGCGCCCAGCCCGCGCTGCCGAAAACGAAGAAGGCCACGGTGCGCACCAGCACGTTGCGCAGCACCGGCGCGGCGTGCACGTAGCGAATCCCGGAGCGCACCGCAGAGAAGAAGTGCTCCGGCGGCAGGCGCTGTATGGACGGCGCCGGACGCCAGCGCCACAGCACCCACGCCACGCCGACCACGGAGAGCGCGTTGAGGGCAAACACCATCCACGGCCCGGCGAGCGACAGCAGAAAACCGCCCAGCGCCGGGCCAATCGCCCGGCTGATGTTCACCCCGAGCGAGTTGAGCGCCACGGCGGCGCCCAGCTCCGGCTTGCTCACCAGATCGGGCACCACGGCCTGGAACGGCGGCGAGCTCATCGCCGCGCCCACGCTCAGCAGAAACGTCGCCACCAGCAGAACGGTGGGGGTGACGTGTCCGGTGAAGGAGAGCACCGTCAGCCCGGCGGCGGCAATGAACACCCACAGCTGGGAGAAGAGCAGATATTTACGTCGGTCGACGATGTCCGCCATCACCCCGGACGGCAGGGCGAAGAGGAACATCGGCAGGCTGCTGGCCGCCTGCACCAGCGCGATATCTAAAGGATCGGCGCTCAGGGTCAGCATGCTCCAGTTGATGCCGACGTCGCTCATCCATGAGCCGACGTTAGAGACCACCGTGGCGATCCACAGCATGCGGAACACCGGCTGGCTCAGCGGCTGCCAGGGCGAAACCGTCGATGCGGGCGTCGTCTCGACGTGTGCGTCGCGAACGTCGTTAACCTGAGTCATGCGAACCTCTCCGCTGCCTTACGCTGCAGCCGCCACTGGCCCGGCCCGGTGAGGGCAAGGGTGGTGAAGATAATCAGCAGCAGCCAGCCAAACTGCCCTTCGGCAATCGACCAGTTCGGGTGGACCGCCAGCATCGCCACCAGCAGCACGGCGATAATCGGCAGGCACGCCAGGCGGGTGTATACGCCCGCAATGATAAACAGCGGGCAGATCACCTCGGCGACAATCGCCGGGATCAGGCTGGCGTAAGGCCCGAAGCCGAACGGATCTTCAATGCGCGTCAGCTCTTCGCTGAAGTGCAGCACTTTCGGCAGGCCGTGCACGTACAGCAGCAGCAAGCTGCCGGTCAGGCGCAGGAAGAACAGCCCCAGGTCGACCCGGGGCGGAGCAAAGGTGTTTTTCATCAGAATGCAAAGCAGCTGCAGCCCAGCGCCCCCCAGAAAGCGTTATCGTCGGACACCGGCATCTCTGACGTGCGGGCGAAATCATGCTGGTGGCTGTGAACCCCGCACGGGCCGCTGCAGTGGTGGATAGGGCTCATGCCGACGCGTGCGGCCTGCGGCGGCGCGCTGCGGTAGTGGCCCGGCACCTTGACCACCGGGGACCACTCGGGCAGAACCGGAATGGCAGGCGGCGCGAGCGGGCCAAAGCTGCCTGCGGCGTAAACGATGTCGCCGTTGACCACCGTCAGGACGGACTCGATGCCCTTGATCTCCTCTTCCGGCACGCGGAAGTAGTCTTTGCTGAGTACCGCCAGATCGGCGAGCTGGCCGACCTTGATCTGCCCCTTCTGGCTCTGCTCGCTGGAGAACCATGCGCTGCCCTGGGTCCAGAGCATCAGGGCGGTATCGCGATCCAGACGGGCGCTGTGGTCGTACATCTGCATCCCGCCGACGGTGCGGCCGGAGACCAGCCAGTAGAGCGCGGTCCACGGGTTGTAGCTCGCCACGCGGGTGGCGTCCGTCCCTAGGCCCACCGGCACGCCGGTCTCGAGCATTTTTGCCACCGGCGGCGTGTGGCGGGTGGCTTCGATGCCGTAGCGCTCGGCAAAGTATTCGCCCTGGAAGGCCATGCGGTGCTGGACGGCAATGCCGCCGCCCAGTTCTTTAATGCGGTCGATGTTGGCCTGGGTGACGGTTTCCGCATGGTCGAAGAACCAGTGCAGGCCGTTGAACGGAATGTCGCGGTTCACCTTCTCGAAGACGTCCAGCATGCGGCTGATGGATTCGTTATAGGTGGCGTGCAGGCGGAACGGCCAGCGGTGCTCCACCAGATGGCGCACCACGCGCTCCAGCTCGTCCTCCATGCCCGGCGCGAGGTCCGGGCGCGGCTCAAGGAAATCTTCAAAATCGGCGGCGGAGAAGACCAGCATCTCGCCCGCGCCGTTGTGGCGGAAGAAGTCGCTGCCCTGGCCCGGCGTGAGCATGTCGGTCCATTTTTCAAAGTCTTCCAGCTCGTGGCCCGGACGCTGGGTAAACAGGTTGTAGGCGATGCGGATGGTCATCTGCTTTTTCTCGTGCAGCTCGGCGATCACCTCGTAATCTTCCGGGTAGTTCTGGAAGCCGCCGCCCGCGTCGATGGCGCTGGTCAGGCCCAGACGGTTCAGCTCGCGCATGAACTGGCGCGTGGAGTTGACCTGCTGCTCCAGCGGCAGCTTCGGCCCTTTGGCGAGCGTGGCGTACAAAATCATGGCGTTCGGACGGGCAATCAGCATCCCGGTCGGGTTACCGTTGGCGTCGCGCTGGATCTCCCCGCCCGGCGGGTTTGGCGTGTCTTTGGTGTAGCCGACCACATTCAGCGCGGCGCGGTTGAGCAGGGCGCGGTCGTACAGGTGCAGGATGAAGACCGGGGTATCCGGCGCTGCGTCGTTGATCTCGTCCAGCGTCGGCATGCGGCGCTCGGCAAACTGGAACTCGGTCCAGCCGCCCACCACGCGCACCCACTGGGGCGACGGCGTGCGCAGGGCCTGCTCTTTCAGAATCCGCAGGGCGTCGGCCAGCGACGGCACGCCCTCCCAGCGCAGCTCAAGGTTGTAGTTCAGCCCGCCGCGGATCAGGTGCAGGTGCGAGTCGTTCAGGCCGGGGATGGCGGTGTGGCCTTTTAAATCCACCACTAAGGTGGCGTCGCAGTGGTGTTGCATCACCTCGGCGACGGTACCCACTTCCAGAAATTTTCCGTCGCGCACGGCAACGGCTTCCGCGACGGGGTTCTCGCGATCGACGGTGTGAAACTGGCCGTTAACCAGAATGAGATCGGCTTTACCGAGGGTAACCATAAACTGCTCCTGACTGAGAGGGGAATGGTCAGGATTATGGGAACCGGTTTCGGCAAAGATCCAGTTATACAATAGGATAGGTATACCAAAGTATAACTATACCTAAGGTTAACTATACGAAGAGATAATTACGCGCAGGGGCGGAAAACCGCAGGATGAGGATGATTTTATCGTCGCGGCGCTCGCGGCGATTTCACCCTTAACCACTGGAAAATGCTATGACCTCTTCAAAGCTCGAAGTGTTAACCCCTGCGAACTGTCAGGTAATCTTTATCGATCACCAGCCTCAGATGGCGTTTGGCGTGCAGTCTATTGACCGCCAGGTGCTGAAAAACAACACCGTGGCGCTGGCGAAAGCGGCCAAAGTGTTCAACATCCCGACCATCATCACCACCGTAGAGACCGAAAGCTTCTCCGGTAACACCTATCCGGAACTGCTGGACGTGTTCCCGGGCCAGGACATTCTGGAGCGTACCTCCATGAACTCCTGGGACGACCAGAAGGTGCGCGACGCGCTGCAGGCCAACGGCAAGAAGAAGGTGGTGGTTGCCGGCCTGTGGACCGAAGTGTGCAACAACAGCTTTGCCCTGTGCGCGATGCTGGAAGGCGACTACGAAATTTATATGGTGGCGGACGCGTCCGGCGGCACCTCCAAAGAAGCCCACGACTACGCGATGCAGCGTATGATCCAGGTGGGCGTGATCCCGGTGACCTGGCAGCAGGTGATGCTGGAATGGCAGCGCGACTGGGCGCGTAAAGAGACCTACACCGCGGTGATGGACATCGTGCGCGAGCACTCCGGCGCGTACGGCATGGGCGTCGATTACGCCTACACCATGGTGCACAAAGCGCCGTCTCGCCAGAAGAGCGAACACCGCACCTTAGCGCCGGTCCCGGCTCGCTAAGTTCCGCTGGCGGGCTGGTCCCTCATCCGGCTCGCCGCTGCCTCTTTCTCTGGAGTTCACAATGAGTACTGGGCTGATATCCCTTGCGGCAGGCGTATTGATTGGCCTGATGTATGCCGTGCTGAAGGTGCGCTCCCCCGCGCCGCCCGCGCTGGCGCTGATTGGCCTGCTGGGGATGCTGGCGGGTGAACAGGCGACGCGCCATCTGTTATCCCGCGACGCCGCGCCGCCTCAGGTGACCGTTCCGCAGGCGACATCGCAGACGGGAGCGTCGTCATGAAAGCATGGATAATTTCGCTGGTGTGCGGCGTGGCTGCTGGGGTAATTTACGCCCTGCTCGACGTCCATTCCCCGGCACCGCCGGTTGTCGCCCTGCTTGGCCTGTTTGGCATGCTGGTGGGCGAACAGCTCATCCCGGTGGGACGGCGTTTACTGAGTCGCGAACCGCTTACCCTCGCCTGGTTTCGTCACGAATGCGTGCCGAAAATCAGCGGCACGGCGCCTCCTGCGCCCGCGAAGGACGATCGCGACGTTTAATGATTTGTGAGAGGAAAGAGAGCATGACGCTGCCGTGGCGCATTGCCATCATTGATGACGAACGTTCCGTCCGCAGCGGGCTGAGTAATCTCCTGGAGTCGGAAGGGTATTCGACCGATACGTTTGATTCGGCAGAAGTATTTCTGAGCCATCCGTTCGCCCTGTCCGGCGCGGCGCTGGTCATCACCGATATCAAGCTGCGGGGCATGAGCGGCCTGGAGCTGTTTGACAAGCTGCGGCTGCTGGCCGTACCGCCTCCGCCCGTGCTCTTTATCTCCGGTCATGCTGATGAAAATATGCAGCGGTACGCTCTTGATCTGGGCGCCGCTGCATTTTTGCGTAAGCCTATTAACATCGATATTCTGCTGGATCATATTCAGCGGGAGATGGCCCGCCGACAATAAGGATCGCGGATGAACGAACACGAGCAGCCTGCATTCTGGCCCGCCCCGGGGAATCTTCACCAGGGGCGGGTTTTTGTCCTTAAAGAGGATGTAATTTTTACCGTGCTGGCGCAGGAGGGCGGTATCGCCTGGATGCACGCGCGGCATCCTCATTCCGGCGGCTCGTTCATTATCGCCACCGCGGTGAGCGACGAAGAGGAAGAGCGGGCCACGCGGCTGCTCAAAAACGAGTTTGCGCTGCGCGACGCGCTGCAGGACAGCTGGGCCATCCGCGCCGTTGCCTCCACCCAGTACCGGGGGCGCTTCGCGCTGGTATATGCGCCGTTTGCGTTTGAGCTGCTGGCGCGGCGCGCGGGCAGGGCGATCTCGGGCATCACGCGCTTTATCGAGATGGCGATCCAGATCTGCGCTCCCCTGCGCCAGATGCACCTGCAAAACCTGATCCACGGCGATATCAAGCCCGGCACTATTTTTGTTCATCACGATGCCACCTGCCGTCTGGGCAGCTTTGGCCTTTCCAGCAGCCTCTCCGATGCCGTCACCCAGACCCGGCTTGCCGTTTCAGGCGGTACGCCCGCGTATATGTCGCCGGAGCACACCACCCGCACCCGGCGCCCCGTCGACGGCCGCAGCGATCTCTACAGCCTCGGGATGGTGCTGTATGAACTCCTGACCGGACGCCTGCCGTTTGAGCTGGGTGAGGACGATCGGGACAACTGGGCGCACTACCATATTGCCTCCGCGCCGCTGGCCCCGGACGCGATCCGCCCGGACGTGCCGGGAATGCTGTCGACCATCATCCTGAAGCTGCTGGAAAAGCACCCCGATAACCGCTACCAGACGGTAGACGGGCTGATTGCCGACCTCCGCCGCTGCCAGGCAACGCTGACCTGCGAGGGCGAGATCGTCGCCTTTACGCCCGGCCAGCAGGACCGCACCCCGGCGATCCATCTGGCGGACTCCCTGTTCGCGACGCATCCGCAGGCGAACGACGTCATTGCCGCGTTTGAGCGGGTGGGGCAGAGCCTGGTGCCGGAGCTGGTGACGATCGGCGGGCCGTCGGGGATCGGCAAATCCTCGATCATCGCGACGGCGCTCAAAACGCTGCAGCAGCGTACGGTGCTGCTGGCGGTGGGCAAAGTCGATCAGTTTTCACCGTCGCTGCCCTACGGCGTATTAAGCTCCGCGTTCCGCACCCTGACGCTGCACCTGCTGGGGCTGCCCGCAGACGACGTGGCGAAGTGGAAAATCCGCCTGTCTCGCGCCCTGGAGGGGCACGAGGCGCTGGCCGTCAGCCTGGTGCCCGAGCTGGGCCTGCTGCTGGAGAGCAAGCCGCGCTTCTCGGCGGATACGTTTTCCATTGATGCCCGGGCGCGTTTTAGCCATATGGTGCTGGCGCTGGTAAAAACCTTTGCCTCGCAGGGCTGTCCGCTGGTGCTGGTGCTCGACGATCTCCAGTGGAGCGACGCCGCCAGCCTGCATACGCTCAAATATCTGCTGATGAACTGCGGCGCTGTTCCGCTGCTGGTGGTCGCGGCCCACCGGGATATCGGTTCCGTGTCCGACGCCGCCCTGCAGGCGCTGCTGGCAGGCCTGCCGGAGGCGGCGCAAAACGCGAGCGAGATTGTCCCGCAGGCGCTCTCCGTCAAAGCGGTGGCGCGCTGGCTGGCGACGGTATTTCGCACCCGCAGCGCGACGACGACCGACCTCGCCACGCTGATCCACGAGAAGACGGGCGGCAACCCGCTCTTTGTGCATGAGTTTTTCCGCCGCATCGTCGATGACGGCCTGGTGGTGCACAACAAATATCAGGACAAGTGGCACTACGATCTGCAGGCGATCCGCGCCAGGCATTACACCGAAAACGTCGTCACTCTGGTGCTGGAGCAGCTCGAAGAGCAGCCCGACGAGACGCGCCGCCTGCTGGGCAGCATCGCCTGCCTCGGCGGCACGGGCGAGATGGAGATGATCTGCCGCGTGGTTGGCCTGTCGATGGCGGAAATGCGCTATGCGCTACACCCGGCGGTGATGGCCCAGCTCATCGTGCTGACGGAAAAAAAGTACGCCTTCACCCACGACCGGGTGCAGGAGGCGGCCTTTGCGCTGCTGGATCGGCATGAGAAAAGCCATATTCACCTGACCACCGCCAGCCTGCTGGCCGACGCCGCGCGTCAGGCGGCGGGGAACGAGCTGCTGTTCCGCGCCGTTCACCACGTCACGGCCGCGCTGGACAGCATCCAGCCCGCGCCGCAGCGCCAGATGTTCCGCGAGCTGAGCCTGCTGGCCGCGCGACGCGCGAAGCGTTCGGGAGATTACCTTTCGGCGCTCGGCTATATCCAGACCGCCAGAGCGCTGGGCAATGCCGGGACGGTGTCAGACTTTATGCTCGATATCGAAGAGGCGGGCTGCGAGTTTGCGCTGGGGCATCTGGAGCGCACTCGCGAGCTGTGTGATGCCATTCTCGGCTGCCCCGGCGGGCTGACCGAAAAGGCGCTGGCGGCCAACCTGCTGGTGGAAGTCTACATTCGCCAGTCGGATAGCCGTCTGGCGCTGGAGGCGGCGCTCTGCTGGCTGGGGATTTTCGGGATCCAGATTAGCCGCTATCCGGAAGATGCCGACTGCGACGAGGCCTGGGCGCTGTTTTGCAACCGCACGGCCGACGCGCCGCAAAACCTGTTTGCCCAGCTGTCGCGGATGGATAACCCGGAAACCGAAGCGGTGATGAACCTGCTCTACAGCGCCAGCATTTGCGCCAGCTTCATCTGCCCGCGCCTGCACTTTTTGCTGCTCTGCCGCATGATGCACCTGACCCTCGACCACGGCATCACCGGCGCGTCCACCACGGCGATGGCCTGGTTTGGCGTGCTGATGGGCCACCGCTACGCCGAGTACCGCCTCGGGTTCCAGTACGGCACCCTGGCCCGCGAGCTGGTCAATCGCCACGGCTACGATGCCTTCGAAGCCAAAACCCTGCTGCCGCTCGACCAGCTCAGCGTCTGGACCCAGCCTTTATCGTTTACCATCGAGTGCGCGAAGGCCTGCTTCACCTCGGCGGTGACCCACGGGGATATGACGATGGCCTGCTTTGCGGCCTGCCACCAGGTGATTAACTTCCTCTCGCGGGGCGATCATCTGGACGGGGTGCTGACCAGCATCGATCGCGGCCTGGCGTTCGTGCGTAAAACCCACTTCCAGGACGTGGAAACTATTTTGATGGTTCAGCGCGGCTACGTTGAGTTCCTGCGCACGCCGGTCATCGGCACCTGGACCGCGGCGCAGGTGCTGCCGGAGGCGCTGCTTCCCGCGTCGCCGGAGCAGGCGCCGGAGAAGAACGCCACCATGCTGTTCTGGTACTGGCTGTATCGCGGCATGGCGCACTTTACCTGCGGCGAATATGCCGATGCGCAGGCGGATCTTGAGATGGCGGGCTGGTACGCGTGGTCTGCGCCGGGGCACATCCATCTGCTGGATTACCATCTTTACAGCGCTCTGGCGCTGTCACGTCAGCTAACGCCGGAGACCTTCTCGGCGAATCACCGCCGCAGCATTCACGCCCACTACGACAAAATCGCCCTCTGGGCGCGCGTTAATCCCGGCACGTTCGCGGATAAAGAGGCGCTGATCTACGCCGAAATCGTGCGTCTGGACGGGATGAACAGCATCGCGCTGGAGCAGTATGAGAAGGCGGTCCGGCTCTCCCGCGAGGGCGGGTTTAACCCGATCAACGCCCTGGCCCACGAGCTGGCTGGGCGCTTTTCGCTGGCCTGCGGCTACCCGACCGCCTCTGACGCGCACTTCCGCGGGGCCATCGCCGCCTGGGGCCGCGCGGGGGCGCAGGCCAAAATCCGCCAGCTGGAGCAGGATTTCCCGCACCTGCTGGCCTCGGGGCAGGCCAGCGCCTACGACACGGTGGCGTTCGCCCAGAACGAGACCATCCGCGATCTGCAGAGCGTGATCAAAGCCTCCCGCGCGCTGTCGGAAGAGATCAACCTGGAGCGCTTAATCGAAAACCTGATGACCATCCTGCTCGAACGCGCCGGGGCGCAGCGCGGCCTGCTGCTTCGCGTGAGCGAGAGCCTCATTCCGGAGATCGAGGCCAGCGCCTGGACCAGCACCGAGGGCGTGCGGGTGCGGATCCTGAAAGACGTGCCGACGGCGACCGACCTGCCGCTGTCGGTGCTGGCGGCGGTGATCCGCACCGGGCAGGAGATCCGCACCGGCAGGCCGGAGGAGTTCCATCCCTTCAGTCAGGACCCCTATCTGGTGACCTCCGGGGCGGCGGTCATGTGCGTCCCGATGTTCAAACAGGCGCGGCTGGTGGGCGTGCTGTACCTGGAAAACCGTCTGATGCCGGAGGTCTTCACCGCCGAGCACTCGCGCGTGGTGAGCCTGCTGGGCGCGCAGGCCGCGGTATCCCTGGAGACGGCGCGGCTGTACGCCGAGCTGCTGGCGGAGAACATCCAGCGCCGACGGGTGGAGAAAGAGCTGCGATCCAGCCAGACCTCGCTGATGCTCGGCGAGCAGATCAGCCACACCGGCAGCTGGCGCTGGGAGCTGGAGCAGGATCTGATGTTTGTCTCGGAAGAGTACGCCCGCATTCTCGGCCTGCCCGAGCGGCAAAAGATGATCTCCATGGCGGAGTTTTTAACCTTCGTTCATGAGGACGATTACGCCCGCATCAGCGCCATCGTCACCCGGAGCGTGCGCGACGGGCTCTCCATGCGCGCGGAGTTTCGGGTGAAGCGTACCGACGGCGCAACGCGCTACATACTCGGGATTGGCGATCCGGTGGGCGTGGGCAGCGAGGTGAACGAGTATTACGGCATCATCACCGATATCACCAGCCAGCGCGCCGCGGAGGATGCCATGCGGGTCGCGCAGGCGGATCTTGCGCGGGTCTCCCGGGCTACCACCGTCGGGCAGCTGACCTCCTCCATCGCCCACGAGATCAACCAGCCGCTGATGTCGATCGTCTCGAACGCCGGGGCGAGCCTGCGCTGGCTCAACCGCGAGCCCGCCCGGCTGGACAAAGTGCGGGAAGGGCTGGAGGAGATCGCCGCGGAAGGCGCGCGGGCGGGGGAGATCATTCGCAGCATCCAGTCCCTGACGCGCAAGCAGGATCCCACCTTCTCGCGCATCGACATGCACTACCTGATCCACCATATCATCACGCTTTCGCGCAGCGAGCTGGAGCAGCGACACATTAGCGTTGATTATCTGTTAAGGGCGCAGGAGAGCTTTATCACCGGCGATAGCGTGCAGATCCAGCAGGTGCTGCTCAATCTGGTGATGAATGCGGTAGAGGCGATGGCCGAGGTGAAGGATCGCGCCAGCACCATTACCCTCAGCACCGCCAACGCGGACGGGAGAGTGATCGTCGAGATCGCCGATACCGGGAGCGGCATTGAGCCCGAGCGGCTGGAGCAGATTTTTGATTCGTTCTACTCCACCAAGGCGCAGGGGATGGGGATGGGGCTGACCATCAGCGCCAGCATCATCGAGCGCCACTGCGGGAAGCTGAGCGCGCGCCGCCGGGAGCCGTACGGCACGGTGTTTGCGTTTGCGCTGCCGCAGGCGGCGCAGGAAGGGTAAAGGTTACTCCGCGGGCAGGCTTTAGGTCAGGCGCTCAACGGCCCTGACCAGCTCCGCCACGGAGCGCACCTGCATTTTCTCCATCACGCGGCGGCGGTGCACCTTCACCGTGATCTCGCTAACGCCCAGCTCGGCGGCAATCTGCTTGTTCAGCATGCCGCTGATCGCCAGCGTCAGCACCTCGTGTTCGCGGGGGGTGAGGGACAGATGGCGCTGCTTCAGGGCGTAGTGCTCTTTATTGCGCACGGCGTTGTGTTCCGCCAGCTGAAGCGCGGACTCGATGGCGTCGATAAGCGCGGTGGATTCGACGGGCTTGGTGAGAAATTCGTACGCGCCGCCCTTAATGGCGCGCACCGACATCGGGATGGTGCCGTGGCCAGTGAGGAAAATAATCGGGATCTCGCGCCCGCTGTCCTTGAGGGCGTCAGCCACCTCAAAGCCCGAGATGGCGGGCATTTGCATATCGAGGACCACGCACGACGGCAGATCCTCAAAGCGGTGTTGAAGAAACGCTTCTGCCGATGAAAAGCCGACGGCGTTCAGATCCGCCGAATCCAGCAGCCCGATCACGGACTGCCTGACTGCGTCATCGTCATCTACCACATACACAATGTGTTCCATTCACCGCCCCGGTGCTGATTGACATGTCGAGGATGCAAACAGTCCCGACGCTTACGTAAGAGACTGTTTATGCTGACTTTCATCTTAACACATTAACTATTATTATCATTTAACAATATGATAACCGTATGAAGATGAAGTATAGCGATACGTGACCGGGGCGGCTAAGCAACGAAACGCTGATTTTATGCACCCACAAGCTCGATGCGGTTGCCGTCCGGGTCCGCAATTACCGCTTCATAGAAGCCGTCCCCGGTCATGCGCGGGGCGCTGAGCAGCGTGCCGGTTGCCTGCGCCCGCTCGGCCATGGTGTCGACCTGCGCCCTGCTGCCGACGTTGATGGCGATATGCGCCCAGCCGATAAACTCCGGGTGCGCAGGGGCGTCGGGCAGCTCCGGCAGCGTCATCAGCTCGATGGTCGGCCCGTTATCCAGCGTAATAAAGTGTGATTCGAAGCCGGGACGGTTTTTACTGACGTAGCGTTCGTTGCTGCGGCCATTAAAAACCGTTTCCCAGAACTGAACCTGGGCGTTCAGGCTGCGGGTCCAGAGTGCAACATGGGCAATATGCATAAGCTCCCTCGTTATTTGTCGGTGAGGACTTTCACCGGTAAAACAGGCTACACTCTGGTTTTGAGCGCGACAAGCTGAGGAAAAGACAATGCACTACACACTGAAAGAAAGCGACAAGGATAAAGCGGAAGGGTCGAACGGCGCGGGCGCTCTGCAGCAAAAACTGCTGGAGTCCCGTTCGATTGTGATCTCCGGTGAGATCAACCAGGAGCTGGCGCAGAAGGTCATTACCCAGATGATCCTGCTGCAAAGCGTGAGCAACGATCCGATCAAGCTGTACATCAACAGCCAGGGCGGCCACGTGGAAGCGGGCGATACCATCCACGACTTCATCAAATTCATCCGCCCGGAAGTGCACGTCATCGGCACCGGCTGGGTGGCGAGCGCCGGGATCACCATCTTCCTGGCGGCGAAAAAAGAGCACCGCTACTCGCTGCCGAACACCCGCTTTATGATCCACCAGCCGCTGGGCGGCGTGCGCGGTCAGGCAACGGATATTGAGATCGAAGCGCGCGAGATCATCCGCATGCTGGATCGCGTGAACAAGCTGATCGCCGACGCCACCGGCCAGCCGCTGGAAAAAGTGAAAAAAGACACCGATCGCAACTTCTGGATGTCTCCGGCAGAAGCGCTAGACTACGGCATCGTGGGTAAACTGATTACCCATTATGACGAGCTGAAGCTGGATTAAGTTTTCGCGGCGTGTTTGTGTCGGGTGGCGGCTTTGCCTTACCCGACCTACACGCTTTTTACCCTCGCTTGACCCACGACAAAGCGCTCACGCTTGCTCTCTTCCATAATCGCGCCTGTTTCCCCTCTCACTGGTGCTACCTATGGCGTATCAACTGAACCTGAACTGGCCGGAATTTCTTGAGAAATACTGGCAAAAACAACCCGTAGTGCTGAAAAATGCCTTCCCGAATTTTGTCGACCCGATTACCCCGGACGAGCTGGCAGGGCTGGCGATGGAGCCGGAAGTCGATAGCCGTCTGGTGAGCCATTTCAACGGCAAATGGCAGGCCAGCAATGGTCCCTTTGAGCACTTTGACGATCTGGGCGAAACCGGCTGGTCGCTACTGGCGCAGGCGGTGAACCACTGGCACATGCCCGCCGCGGAGCTGGTGCGTCCATTCCGCGTCCTGCCGGACTGGCGTCTGGATGACCTGATGATCTCCTTCTCCGTGCCGGGCGGCGGCGTGGGCCCGCATATCGATCAGTACGACGTGTTTATCATTCAGGGGATGGGCAGCCGCCGCTGGCGCGTGGGCGACAAGCTGCCGATGCGTCAGTTCTGCCCACATCCGGCGCTGCTGCATGTCGATCCGTTTGAGCCGATCATCGACGAAGATCTGGCCCCGGGCGATATCCTCTACATCCCGCCTGGATTCCCGCACGACGGCTTTACCCATGAGACGGCGCTCAACTATTCCGTCGGATTCCGCGGGCCGAACGGTCGCGATCTGATCAGCAGCTTCGCCGATTACGCGCTGGAAAACGATCTGGGCGGCGAGCATTACAGCGATCCGGATCTGACCTGTCGCGAACACCCGGGCCGCGTGGAGCAGTACGAGCTGGATCGCATTCGCCAGATGATGATCGACATGATCGGCAAGCCGGAAGATTTCACAAAATGGTTCGGCAGCTTTGTCTCCACGCCGCGCCACGAGCTGGATATCGCCGCCGCCGAGCCGCCGTATGCGCCGGAAGAGGTGCTGGACGCGCTGCAGGGCGGCGAAACGCTGTCTCGCCTGAGTGGCCTGCGCGTGCTGAACGTCAACGGCAGCTTCTTCATCAACAGCGAACAGCTGGAGACGGTAGACGCGAAGGCGGCGGATGCGCTGTGCCGCGACACCGAACTCGGCCAGGCCGAGCTGGGCGATGCGCTGAACAACCCGGCGTTTGTTGAAGAGCTCACCGGGCTGATTAACCAGGGGTACTGGTACTTCGACGAGTAGTGCGGCCTGTTGCCCGGTGGCGCTGCGCTTACCGGGCCTACAACGGCAAGAACGTAGGCCGGGTAAGGCGAAGCCGCCACCCGGCAAAACACTACTCCTCCATCGCAATCACAATCGCCTCTCCCATCTTCTTCAACGCCTCGCGATTCTTCTCCGTCGGCGGCAGCGCCACGTTGATCCGCAGACAGTTGCGGTACTTCCCGGAGGCGGAAAACAGCGACCCGGCCGCGGCCTGGATCTTCAGCCGACACAGCTGCTTGCTGACGCACACCATGTCGACCTTCTCCGGCAGCTCAATCCACAGCAGGAAGCTGCCCTGCGGGCGCGTGACGCAAATCTCGGCCGGAAAATACTGCCGCACCCAGCAGGTGTAGGTTTCCATATTCTGCTGATAAATCTGACGCATACGGCGCACGTGGCGATGGTAATGGCCGTCGCGAATAAACGCCGCCACCGCCATCTGCGTGCCCGGCACGTTAAACCCGCCCGCGGCGTATTTCATGTGCATCACCCGGTCGTAATAGCGCCCCGGCACAATCCAGCCGACGCGCAGGCCCGGCGCCACGGTTTTGGTAAACGAGCTGCAGAGGATCACGCGGCCGTCGATATCCATCGAGTGAATGGTACGCGGGCGCGGGTACTCCGCCGCCAGCTCGCCGTAAATGTCATCCTCCACGATCACGATATCGTGCCGCTGGGCTAAGGCTAAAACCTGCTTTTTCCGCGCTTCGGGCATGATAAACCCGAGCGGGTTATTGCAGTTGGGTACCAGGATCACCGCCTTGATCGGCCACTGCTCCAGCGCCAGCTCTAACGCCTCGATGCTGATTCCGGTCTCGGGATCGGTAGGGATTTCAATCGCCTTGATGTCAAACCCGCGCAGCATCTGCATGGTGCCGTGAAACGACGGCGACTCCACCGCCACGATGTCCCCCGGCTTGCACACCGAGAGCAGGGCGATCGACAGCGCGCCGTGGCAGCCGTTGGTGATGACAATCTCGTTCGCTGCCACGGTCGAGCCGCCGTCCAGCATCAGGCGGGCGATCTGCTCGCGCAGCTCCAGGCGCCCGTCGAGCACGTCATAGCTCAGCATCTCGCTCGGGTTATGCTGCGCGATTCGGCTCATCTCGCGCCACAGGGGCTTCAGGCTTGGCTGGTTGATATCCGGCGAGCCGCCGCCAAAGGAGATCATCTCTTTGTCGGCGCGGGCATCCAGCAGCATCATCACCTCATCCCACTGGGTGACGTCCACGGGGCGCTGCACCGGGCGCGTCATGGCCGGGACGGGCGGCTGGGCTTTGCGCTGCGAAACAAAATAGCCGGAGCGCGGCTGAGGGGTGATCAGCTGGAGGTTTTCGAGGATCTGATAGGCCTGCTGTATGGTGCTGATACTCACGCCGTGCTCCTGGCTCAGCGTGCGTACCGACGGCAGACGTTCGCCGCTGCGATACAGCCCTTGTTCAATGCGTTCTGCCAGTAGGTTGGCGAGATGTTGATAGCGCGTCATGCTGTATCCTTTGTTTTCACCATACAGATTGTAAAACCAGTACAGATTGCCGTAAAAAATGGCATGCAGATACTGTTTTAGCGGATCTGTATGTTAAACAAAAGGTGTTTTTGCATCTGTATTGTACAGGCCGATTTCCAGGATGATAACCCCACTGGTACAGTGAGGAGAGCATCATGGAATTCTATGAGAACCGTTCAAAACGTCCGTTCGTCGTGTTTGTCTGGATCGGCAAAACGATCTGCAACTGGTATCGCATCAACCGTACCCGCCGCATCCTGAGCCAGATGAGCGACGAGCAGCTCAAGGACGTTGGGTTGTCGCGGCATGATGTGTGAGGCATTTATCGCCCGGTGGCGCTTCGCTTACCGGGCCTACGGGATCGAGTAGGCCGGGTAAGGCGAAGCCGTCACCCGGCATATAACAAGCGGATTATTCGGCAGATTTTATCGACGTGTTTTCAGCGATGCGGCGCAAATATTCGTTGTTCTTGAACGCAACCATAATCAGTTCGAACATCACGCGGCATCCGACCAGGCTGCATACCGTACCGATAAAGCCGGTGATGAGATGGTCGCTGAACATGGTATACACACCGCCTGCAAAAATAAGCAGCATGGCGATCCAGTAAAATAAGACCAGCACGCGTGGTGTTAATAAATAATCAAATCCCAAAATTGATTTCATTTTCTTTTCCTTAGAAATGTAAAAAAGCCATCAGATTATATCGATATTTTAAATCGGTGCTAATTGGGCAGATATCTGATTTCAGAGTAATATTTCAAACGTCTGACATTTCGGCCTTTCCAGCAGCTCAACCGCCTCTTCATACGACCGCACGTTGTTATAGCCCATCACCAGCCCGTAGCGTTTGCCCGACCCGCGATACCACTCCGAAAGCGCATTCACCTGCAGCTGCTGTTCCTGCCAGCAGCGCGCCACTTCCCGGTCACCGCTTCCTCTGGTCAGAAACGCCACAACATGCATCCCGCCGTCGTTTTGCTCGGTGAAAAACAGATCGCCATACACCTCGCGCAGGGCGGCAATCATCCAGTCGCGGCGGGTCTGATACAGGGCGCGCATCTTCTTCAGATGACGGAAAAAATGCCCTTCGTTGAGAAACGCGGTGAGGATCTTTTGCGTCAGCACCGGCTGGCCGCTGGTGGTAATGTCCGCGCAGTCGGTAAAGGCCCCAACTGTGCTGGCGGGCATCACCACGTAGCCCATGCGCAGCGACGGCATGATGGTTTTACTGAAGGTCCCCATAAAAATCACCCGGTCGTGCTGGTCGAGGCTTTTTAGCGATGGCAGCACCTTGCGGGTGTAGTGAAACTCGCCGTCGTAATCGTCTTCAATAATCCACGCCGCGTTCTGGCTGGCCCAGTCGAGCAGCTGCTGCTTGCGTGGCAGGGAGAGCGTGACCGCCAGCGGGCTCTGGTGCGACGGGGTCACGATGGCGAAACGGGCGTCGCGATGGTGACGGAGCAGGTAGTCCGTGTCGATACCGCAGCGATCGACCGGCACCGTGTGCAGGCGCGGCACGATCCGCTTGAGCAGCTGCTGGCCCATAAAATAGCCCGGATCCTCAAACACCACCTTGTCGCTGCGGCTGGCAAGCGTGTCGAGGATCAGCCGCAGGCTGCCGCTGTAGCCGCTGGTGATCAGCACCTGCTCGGCGGTGCAGGAGAGCCCGCGCGAGATGTTCAGATAGCTGGCGATCGCCTGGCGCAGCGGATACCAGCCCAGCACCGGCGGGTTGAGCATCTCCTCCTGACGCATGGCGCGCGTCGCCTGGCCCGCCAGCAGCAGCCATTTTTTATACGGGAAGCTGTCGAGGGCCGGGATGCCGGGGCGCAGAAACCCCGCCCGCTCGCGCTGGCTGATGAGCGATGCCGGAAGCGTGCCGGTGGGCTGTTCCGCAGGGGCACTGTTATCCGGCAACAGTAAATCCGGGTTCACCCGCGTGCCGCGCGCGCCCTGGCTCACCAGATACCCTTCACCCGTCAGAATGGCGTACGCCGTTTCGACGGTTTTACGCGCCACCTTCAGCTCTTCCGCCAGCACGCGGATGGCAGGCACCTTATCGCCCGGCTTCAGCACGCCGCGCGTGATGTTGTCGCGATAGCGGGAATAAATCTCGTGATAGCCCGGCTTCATGTCCTACCTAGTTTCACGCGTTTTGTATCTTTTTACTATGTCATGAACGGCGTAGATTTGCCTCATCGCATGACATATGCCGCACAAAAAGAGGAAAGACCATGAGCACTCGCGTCAACCACCATAAAGTTACACCTGCCCTCGCCAACGCCCTGTCCGCCCTGAGCATGGAAGTGGCAAAAACCTCCATCGACCCGGCGCTGAAGCACCTGATCGACATTCGCGTGTCGCAGCTGAACGGCTGTACTTTCTGTCTGGATATGCACTCGAAAGAGGCCAAAATCGCCGGCGAGCGCGAGCTGCGCCTGTACCATCTGGCGGCCTGGCGCGAATCCCCGCTGTTCAGCGCCCGCGAGAAAGCCGCGCTGGCCTTCACCGAAGCGCTGACCCAGATTGGCGTTCACGGCGTGAGCGACGCGCTGTATCGCAGCGTGGCGGAGCACTTCTCGGACGTGGAGATTTCAGAGCTGAACTTCGCCATCGTGGCGATCAACGCCTGGAACCGTCTGGGGATCACCTCCCGCATGGAACCCGGCTCGCTTGACGCGGCTTATGGGCTGAATAAGGCTAACCTGGAATAATTCTGCGCTCGCCTGCCCGGTGGCGCTGCGCTTACCGGGCCTACGCCATCCGGCGCAACACTTCGCTCCTTGCCGAAGCATTGTGCTTTTCTATCCTGCATTCTCTCCCCAACATCACCACGGAGAGACCATCATGATTGCAGTCATTTTCGAAGCTAAAGCCGCGCCTGCACATCAGGCGCGCTATCTTCAGCTTGCCGCAGAGCTTAAGCCTTTGCTGTCCGACGTCGACGGCTTTATTGATATCGAACGGTTCCAGAGCCTGACAACCGACGGCAAAATCCTGTCCCTTTCCTGGTGGCAGGATGAAGAGGCCGTCCGACGCTGGAAGCAGAACGTCTTCCATCAGGCGGCGCAGGCCGAAGGGCGGGAGTCGATTTTTTCTTTCTACCGTATTCGGGTGGCGCAGCTGGTGCGGGAATACAGTTCCGAAACCGGAGGACACGCACATGTATGACGTTCATGTGATTTTTAGCGACAGGCCCGGCGAGCTGGCGCGCTTTGGACAGCTGCTGGGGCGCAACGGCGTGGGGCTGGAGGGCGGCGGCGTATTTGGTACCGATGCCCATTTTCTGGTGGAAGACGGGGAAAAAGCGCGGCGCGTGCTGGTCGACGCCGGGTTTACCGTGCAGGCGTTGCGTAAGCCGGTGATCCGGAAACTCAGGCAGGAGCGCCCCGGCGAGCTGGGTGAAATCGCGGCGGCGCTGGCGGCACGCGGCGTGTCTATCCTTACCCAGTACAGCGACCACGCGAATCACCTAATTCTGTTGACGGATGATGATAAGCTGGCTGCAGAGATCACCGAACCCTGGGCGACACATGTTAAAAACGAGCTTACCCCCTGATAACAGCGCGGCGCTGGAACAGGCCGTTGCGGCGGTAGCGGCGGCGATGGCCGATCCGTCGCGCGTGAAGATGCTCTGTGCCATGATGGACGGGCGGGCGTGGACGGCTACAGAGCTGAGCGCGGCGGCAGACGTTGCGCCGTCGACCGCCAGCGGGCATCTCGTCCGGCTGGTGGAGGGAAAGCTGATCACCTGCCTGTCTCAGGGACGGCATCGCTACTATCGCCTGGCGGGGCACGACGTGGCGTCGCTGGTCGAGCAGATGATGGGGCTCTCCTGGAGCCGCATCACCCCGCCGGAAACCACCGCGCCGAAAGCCATGCGCGAAGCGCGAACCTGCTACGACCATCTTGCCGGAACGGTTGCGGTCCAAATCTATGATTTTATGCAGGCGGAAGGCTGGCTGGAGGCAGACGGTTCAGCGTTGACACTCTATGGCCGGGAGCAGTTCCAGGCGCTCGGTATTCCGTTAAGCGCTCATCCGCGCCGGAAGGCCTGCTGCGCCTGCCTGGACTGGAGCGAGCGGCGGTTTCATCTTGGCGGTGAGGCGGGCGCGGCGCTGTTGATTTATCTGGAAAGCAAAGGGTGGATCCAGCGCGTGGCGGGGTACAGGGAGGTGGTGATGACGGCTTCGGGGAAAAGTGCCGTTCAGAGACTTTTTAGCAGTTAAAAAAAGCCCGGTGGCGCTGCGCTTACCGGGCCTACGTGTAAATCGCCTCCCATAACGCCTTTCGCAATTCCTGCGCTTTTACCTCTCGTTTCTTGATACTTACCCTGATAACTATTATCGTGGCTGCGTGTTTCGAGAGGTTCCCCCATGAGTGAAGAAGAACTGTTCTGCCGCAGGCCGATGGGTATGCGGATGGCGATGATCGTGCGCCAGTGGCGTGCCGTCATTGACGATGCCATTCTCGATACCGGGTTAACCCAGTCGAGCTGGACGGTGATGATGCAGCTGCATCAGCTCGGGGATAACGTCTCCATGAGTGAGCTGGCGGAGGTGCAGGGTATTGAACTGCCGCCGCTGATGCGCACCCTGACACAGCTGGAAAAGCAGGGTTACCTGCTGCGCGCCGTATCGCCTTATGACAAGCGCATCCGGCTTCTGACGCTGACGCCTGAGGGAAAAGCCATATTAAAACGGCTCACTCAGGTGATTGAGACCTATCAGGCGCGCGTATCGCAAAACATCGCGCCGGAACATATCGAGATTTTCAGCGCCACGTTGAATCAAATCGCCTGCAATTTGCGGACAATCCGCGAAGAAGATAACAAGACCGAAAAATAATGACTCCTGAACAAAAGTTTGCCCGCTGGGTAAGGGTGAGTATTGCCTCTTTCCTGCTGATGTTTGTCTACTTTATCGTTGCGGATATCTGGATCCCGCTGACGCCGGACTCCACCGTGATGCGCGTGGTGACGCCGGTTTCTCCGCGCGTCTCCGGCTATGTGGCGGCGGTACACGTCCACAACAACAGCCAGGTGAAGAAAGGCGATCTGCTGTTTGAGCTCGACGACACGCCGTTTCGCAATAAGGTGGAAGCGGCGCAAATCGCGCTTGAGCAGGCCCGCCTGTCCAACGAACAGCTGGACGCGCAGATCGCCGCCGCGCAGGCCAGCCTGAAAACCGCCGTGCTGACCGCGCGTAACGACAAAGTGACTTTCGACCGCTACCTGAAGCTGAGCACCCTGCAGAACGTCTCGCAGGCGGATCTGGATAAGGTCCGCACCACCTGGCAGAGCAGCGAGCAGTCCGTCAGCTCCATCCAGGCCAACATCCATAACCTGCGCATTCAGCGCGGCGAGCGGGACGAGCACCGCAACGTGACGCTGCAAAAATACCGCAACGCGCTGGATGACGCGGAACTCAACCTCGGCTGGACGAAGGTCTACGCCCAGGCGGACGGCACGGTCAGTAACCTGCAGTTAAGCCCGGGCTTTTACGCCTCCTCGGGTTCCGCCGCGCTGGCGCTGGTGAACAACCAGACCGATATCGTGGCCGATTTCCGCGAGAAGAGCCTGCGTCACACCCATCAGGGCACCGACGCCGCCGTGGTGTTCGACGCCTTCCCGGGGCACGTTTTCCGCGCCCACGTGACCAGCAGTGACGCGGGGATACTGGCGGGTCAGGAGGCCGTGAACGGTCAACTCTCCGAACCGGAGACCTCCAACCGCTGGGTGCGTGACGCCCAACGCATGCGCATTCACGTCGCGCTGGACGAGGCGCTGCCGAAGCATCTGCCGACCGGCGCGCGCGCGACCGTGCAGCTCTACAACAGCGAGGGGCCGTTTGCGCGCTTTTTCTCCGGGATGCAGATCCACCTGGTGAGCCTGCTGCATTATGTCTATTAGCACCCTGGCGCGGGTGTTTACCCCGCACGGCAACATCGTCTATACGGCAAACGACTTTCGCCAGACCCTGCGCATCGTCTTTGCCGGGATGATTGCGCTCAGCATCTCCAGCTTCTACAACACCAGCTACGGCGTGTTTTTCGTGGTCTATCCGATCATGCTGCTGTCGCTGGTGCCGGTCTTTAACCGCCACGTGGCGAAGCAGTTTATCTTCAGCGCCGCGCTAAACTGCGTCGAAATGATCTTCATCATCGGCTATCTGTCGCAATGGCCGGTCATTATGACGCTGGTGGTGTTTGCCCTGTACGTGATGCGCTTTCGCTTTATGAGCAAGGGGCCGCTGTTCCTGTTTGGCTCAATGGGCGTGGTATGCCAGAGCGTGATGCTCAACTTTATGAGCTACCCCACCACCAGCTGGCACACGCTGCTGTTTTCCAACATCGAAGCGAGCGTGATGGCGGTGTGCCTGAGCGCGCTGATGAACTATCTCCTGCCTGACGTGGAACCCCGCAAGCCGCCGCCGCTGATTGAGAAAGACGATGCGCGCGTGCGCCACGAATCGCTGCTCTCCGGCACCGTCGCGACGCTGATATTCGTGGTGTTTCAGATTAGCGACTTAAGCGATTCGCTTTCGGCGCTGATGGCGGGGATTTTGATCCTGTTCCCGATGCACTACCGCGGTTCGGTGATGAGCTCTATCTGGCGCGTGGTCGGCGTGGTGCTGGGCTGCCTCTATATTCTGGTGGTGCAGCTGATCCTCTACGATCACAGCAGCCATATGCTATTGATGATGCCCCTGATTGGCCTCGGGCTGGCGTTTGGCGCGCGACTCCACGTGATGGAGAAGGTGGGCGCGGGCGTGGGGTTCTCCAGCATCACCACCATCGGCATTATGTTCGGGCAGAACATGCACCCGGACACTGACCTGGTGTTCAGCGATCTCTATCGCATCACCTCCGTCACCTTTTCGCTGGTCGCAACGCTGACGATGGTCTTCCTGGTGCACCTGATCCTCAACCGCTTTGAGGCGACGCGCTACGTCATCGCGCCACTTAAAGCAGATTAATGTCCCAGCACGGCAGGCAGCTGCGAGAGTAAAAACAGTATCAGGCCAATCGTCCCGCCCACCAGCGTGCCGTTGACGCGGATGAACTGCAGGTCTTTACCGATGTTAAGCTCAATCTGGCGGGACATGTCTTTGGCGTCCCAGCTTTTGACCGTGTCGCTGATGTGGCGGGTCAGAAACGCGGCGAAATCCGGCGCGAGGCGGTGCGCGGCCTGCTCCAGATGCTCGTTCAGCGACGCCCGCAGGCTGGCGTCGTTTGTTAGCGTTTCGCCAAACCACAGCCCGGCGTTGGCGATGCGTTGCTTCACCCGCGAGTCTTCACTCTGCATATCCGCCTTCAGCCACTGGCGCAGGTCAGCCCACATCTCGCCCAGATAGCGGTTAAACGCCTCATCGTTTTTCAGATAGTGCTTGATGTTGTCGGCTTTCGCCGCCATCTCCGGATCGTTTTTCAGGTTGTCGATAAGCTTCAGCGTGGCGCGGTCGAACGCCTGGCGGATCTGGTGCGTGCGGTCGTGGCTGATATCGTCCAGCAGCGTGTTCACCGCGTTCGACACCATCTCTGCGCTTTGATCGCCCAGCCACTCGGTGGGCAGCACCATCGCTTTGCGCGGATGTTCGGTCTTCAGCCAGTGGACAATCTGATCGGAGATAAACTCCCGCGTGCTTTCCCGCTGAATCAGGGTAATCAGGCGGTTGATGATGGCGTCCAGCAGCACCTGGTGGCGGTTGTTTTTGGTCATGCTCTCCAGCATCACGGCGCTGGTTTCGGTGAAATCGACCTTATCAATCGCCTTGTGTACCGCCCGTTTGAGCAATCGCTGAATGCGCCCGTCGTCCGTGAGTTCCAGAAAACCGCTCATCACCTGAATCAAATGCTGCCCGACGCGCTGGGCATTGTCGGGCTGGCTGAACCAGGTTCCGATCATCTGCGCGGGCTCATAGCGGCGGATTAGTGCCACCAGCGACTGGGTATCCAGAAACTTCTCCTGCACGAACTGGCCGAGATTGTCGCCGATTCGGTCCTTATTGCGCGGGATAATCGCCGTATGGCGCGAGATAAACGGAATGGGAACCCGGCGGAACAGCGCAACCACGGCAAACCAGTCCGCCAGCGCACCGACCATCGCCGCCTCGGCAATGGCCTTTACGCCGCGCACCCAGAAGGTCTGCGGCAGGAGCAGGGTGGTGATAAACGCCGCGGCGGCAACCAGCAGCAGCGACAGCGCCAGAAGCTTGGCGCGTTTGAGTTCGGTATGTTTTTCCATGGGTTAAGGATAGAGGGTTGTGCACCAAAAGTGCAAAGCTGGTGTAAGAGGAGGGAGACGCAGCCTCTGTGCAAACAAACGGCTATTATATTAAAAATATATATATCAAAGTTATCTATTATTCATTTTTCTATATTTTTGTGCTTATTTATTCTCGACAGTAAGGTTTTGTGACCGACACGGTAATTTCGATTTTCTTGTGAGTCATAAGATAAAGGACTATCCGCACAAGGAGACGGTATTAATGACATGGGAATATAAAGTATCGACAGGAGTATTGAGCCATAACGGCGAGTTTGTTGCTCACTGCTACAGCGGTGCGGGTGAATCGAAAGATAAGCCTGAGTGTGAAAGTCAACGAAACAGAGGACCGATTCCCAGAGGTATTTATTTTATTGCCGGATGGAATAATCACAAAAGTGCAGAGGCCATTGTTCTTGAACCTATAGCTGGCACTAATACTTTTGGCCGAGATCATTTCCAGATTCATGGGGATAAAAAAGGTCAACCGCCAGGTTCGGCATCAGCAGGTTGCATCATTATGAACGGCCAGGACAAACGTCATATGATTTATGATTCAGGTGACACAATACTGGTGGTGCGATAATGAAGTATATTATTGCGCTATTCTTTTTGTGCTTGCCGGTGGGTTTATTTGCCAAAAACCACACTCCTGAACAGATATTGCAAATGATAAATGACAAAGGTGCCAGAACCGTTGTAAGTGAACTGGATTCAAATGATAACGGTGAGTCGGAGTGGTGGAATCATATCATCCCGAAAATTAGGAGCGGCACACAAGCATGGTTAGCCGTAGCGAGTGCCCTTGAACCCGGAGTGGACGCCAGTACGGCTGAAGATTTAAAGGCGGCACTTTCTGAAGCCATCCCGCATAACCCTGAAGGTGTCTTAGCAATCTTAAAAGACGATAAACCGTTGCTCACTATTGAACAAGTCTGCGCTTTTACCAATTTCCCTGAGACGGAAGCAGAAAGTAATAAGCTTTATGTCGATTCCATCAGGGAGATGTTTAAAGTTAACAGCCCGAAGGGTAAAAGATGCCTCGCTGTTATGATCGCCACCGTTGAACACTCTGTTCCATTCGATAAGGATATTTAAATGGCCATTCCGGGATATATGTCATTAACTGACGATGCAGGTAATATTATAAAAGGCAGCGTGACAATCAAAGATCGTGAAAACCAGATTGAGGTTTTGGGACTCTATCATAATGTGAGTTATAACTCAGACCTGCACAATGGCAGAGCGCTGAGCAAACGCCAGCATCGCCCCTTTCTTATTGAGAAGGAAATTGATGCCTCCAGCGTTTTTCTCTATAAAGCGCTGAGCACGGGGGGCACGCTCAGAAAAGCGACTATAGACCTGTACAGAATTAATGATGCCGGGCAGGAAGAAATCTATTTCACGATCGCGCTGGAAGCGGTAAAAGTCGTCACGCTGTTTTCATTAATGCATGACGTGAAAGAGACTTACCATGAAAAGCAGGGGCATCTTGAGCTTGTTTTACTTCGTTATGAAAAGATTGCCTGGCATTACCGTGACGGTAACGTGATTCATTCGGATGACTGGGATTATCGGTTAGGGGCTTGAAAGCAGCCCTGTAAATTCTTTCATATCAACCGCCACAGCACCCATCCCCCAAATCCCATCAGCACCACCCCCGCCGTGCGCTCAATCCACCACAGCGAAGGGCTGATCTTCTGTTGCACCGCTCGCAGCCCCATCAGCGACACCAGCGCCAGATCCCACGTCAGCACCACCATCACCATCCAGACGCCGCAGGTCGCCTGCTGAAGCAGCGTCACGTCCGGCCCCAGCAGCGCCGTCATCAGCGCCAGATAGAACAGCGCGTTCTTCGGGTTTAGCAGCGCCGAACCGAGCCCCAGCAGGATCTGCTTGCGCAGCGAAGGAAAGCGCTGGTGGGTTTCATTCAGCGCCAGCGCCTGAGGCTGACTGCGCACCAGATGCGAGCCGATCCACAGCAGGTACAGCGCCCCGCAAAGCTCGATAAGCGTAAACAGCCACGTAAACTGGCGCAGCGCGCTCCAGCCGATAATCACCAGAAGAATATAAAGCGCGTTACCCGCGGCGATGCCGAGGCACAGTCCAGCGCTGCCGCGTAGCCGATAGCGCGCGGCGTAGCCCACCAGCAGGAAGAAATCCGGGCCCGGGCTTAGCAGGGCAACAAAGTGCGCCAGCGCCAGGGCGAGAAAAGCGGAAGGGAAGAACAGTTCCATAGCGACCTCAGTGTGAAAATCTGAGGTCAGACTACGGTGATGCCAACGCTATTTATTGTCGGATATTGATCGGCCCGTGGCGTACTGGCGCGGCGTGGCGGCGGTATAGCTGACGAAGGTCTTATGAAAATGGCTCTGGTCGGCAAACCCGCTCTGGTAGCCGACGTCGGCAATATCATCCCCGGCGCGCAGTCGCGTCTTGGCGTACTCCACGCGGGAGATGTTAAGGAAGCTGCCAGGCGTCAGGCCGGTGTCCTGTTTGAAGGTGCGAATCAGCGTCTCCTTGCGCAGCGAGAAGCGTTGAGCAAGCTCGTCGAGAGAAGGCGGGCTGGCGAGATCGGCAAGAAATGCCTCCTGAACCTGCTGGCTGGTTGAGCGAAGCGCGTCTGCGTTATCCGCACAGTAGGGAAGGGCAGAAAGCAGCGTGTCCAGGGACGCTGGAGACAGTGTCTCGACAACGTCCAGGTAGTGAGCAAACAGGATTGGGCTACGAATCACCTGTAGCGCCAGCGGAAGATCGGTATCGATGTAGAGCATATGGTAGCTGCGCGGTTGCCCGGCGACGGGGTTGCAGCTGTGCGGCGCACAGGCCGGGATCACGATGAGGTCCCCGGGGTTAAGGGTGTACTCTCTGTCGTGACACACGCAGCAGGTCTGGCCCTCCACAATCGCGCCGATGGAGAGCTGAGGGTGACTATGGCGTTTGTACGCCTGGGTGCTCTGCCACGTGCTGCGCAGCTCAAGGCCTGAGGCGCGGTGAAAAGTCTGGCGGACATGTCGGGTATCGGTCATAGGCGCTCCTTCTGGCGCTTTTTTATACCACGGCCGCGAACCGTCGGGCAGTGCTTCATTAAGAACCTTCCGGATATACCCAACTTTACGTCCAGAGCCAGTCATGTTGACTACCCTTAATACCCTAAGCGGTAAAACAAGGAGATTCGACATGGCTTATCAGACAGTAAATCCTGCCACTAACCAGCTCATCAAAGAATACCCCTCACATACCGACGCGGATATCGAAGCGGCGCTGAAGGTGGCCGATGCGCTTTATCATTCAGACTGGGCGAAAGGCGACATCAGCCAGCGCCTGCCGGTGCTGCATAAGCTCGCCGACCTGATCGACGAGCGCACCGAGGAGCTGGCGAAAATCGCCAGCCAGGAGATGGGTAAGCTCATCGAACAGAGCCGCGGCGAGGTGAAGCTGTGCGCGCAGATCGCCCGCTACTATGCGGATAACGCGAAGCAGTTCCTGGCCCCGGTGAAGTACCCATCTGAACTTGGGGAAGCGTGGGTGGAGCATCACCCCATCGGCGTGCTGATGGCCGTTGAGCCGTGGAACTTCCCCTATTACCAGCTGATGCGCGTCCTGGCGCCAAACCTGGCGGCGGGGAACCCGGTGATCGCCAAGCATGCCAGCATCGTGCCGCACTGCGCCGAGACCTTTGCCCACCTGGTGCGCGAGGCGGGTGCGCCGGAGGGGGCGTGGACTAACCTGTTTATCTCGTCCGAGCAGGTGGCGAACATCATCGCCGATGACCGCGTGCAGGGTGCCGCATTAACCGGCTCCGAAAAGGCGGGCAGCGTGGTGGCCGCGCAGGCGGCGAAGCACATCAAGAAATCCACGCTGGAGCTGGGCGGTAACGACGTATTCGTGGTGCTGGATGATGCGGATCTGGACAAAGCCGTGAAGATTGGCGTGAATGCGCGGCTTAACAATGCCGGACAGGTCTGCACCGCGGCGAAGCGCTTTATCCTGCATGAAAAGATCGCCGATGCCTTCCTGAGCAAATTCACCGAGGCGTTTAAGCAGGTGAAGATTGGCGACCCGCTGGACGAAAGCACCACGCTGGGGCCGCTGTCGTCTAAAGATGCTCTGGAAACGCTGACCAAACAGGTTAACGAGGCGGTGAAAAACGGTGCGACGCTGCACTATGGCGGCAAGCCCGTTCAGCGCGACGGGAGTTTCTTCGAACCGACCATCCTGACGAATATCTCCCGCGACAACCCGGCGTACTTCGAGGAGTTCTTTGGCCCGGTGGCGCAGGTGTATGTGGTGAAAAACGACGACGAAGCGGTCGCGCTGGCGAACGACTCCCACTACGGCCTTGGCGGGGCGGTATTCAGCCAGGATATCGAGCGCGCGAAGAAAATGGCGTCGCGCATTGAGACCGGGATGGTGTATATCAACTGGCTCACCGATACCGCGCCAGAGCTGCCGTTCGGCGGCGTGAAGCGCTCCGGCTACGGGCGCGAGCTGTCGGATCTGGGGATCAAAGAGTTTGTGAACCAGAAGCTGGTGGTGGTACACAAGTAATACCCGAGACAAAAAAAACCTGCCGCATGGCAGGTTTTTTTTGTTTGTTCGTTGGCTTAGAAGCTCACGCCGCCGCCCACGTATGCGCCGTCGATCAGGGTGTGGTTTGGACGGCCGTCTTTGCCGTCAACGCTCACGTGGCGGTAACCCACTTTCAGCGTAACCGGTTTGATTGGGGTCCAGCTTACGCCGCCGTTCGCTTCAACGTAGTTTTTGACGCTGTTGTTCAGCCCGTCTGGCGCCACATAGCCTTCACCGAAGACGTTGATGCTGTCGGTCAGGGCAACCTTCACGCCGCCACCGATTGGGAACGCTACGCCGTTATCGCCTTTTTTCGGGCCAACGTAGAGGGCCTTAGCGCCTGCGTTCAACATCACCGGACCGACTTCGAAGTTGTATCCAGCACCTACGCCACCGGTTGTGGTGCCGTCATCGGTATTTTTCAGCCAGCTGCCTTCGGTATACAGGCCGGAGGTCGATTTACCCATTTCCACATTCAGGTTGGTAAAGTTTTTACCCTGCTCAATGCTGCCACCCATCGCCAGTGCGGAGCCAGAGACAGCGGTCAGAGCGGAGAGGATGAGAACGTTAAGCTTTTTCATGAGTTTTTCCTCGTCATTAAATTAATCTGAGGGAACCTTAACAAGTGATGTTTATGACTGCAAATGTGATGCATGTCGTGGTTTTATGCTGATTTTGTTAGTTATTTAGTTTTTATCTGTTGCTGAATTGTTTGTTTGGCGAGCCGTCAATGGCAATTAAATTCGCGTTTAGGAAAAGTTTAAAGAGTTTGCTAAACGACGTTTGAACGAGGAGAAAAAAGCCCTTTGAGATGAATTAATTGAATTTCTAATAATTTCCAGAAGTGTTTCAGTTGTCATAGATAAAGACGTAAGTTTACATTTCTGAAGAGGGATATACGTGCCGCTGCGTGGGTCAGCGTCCCGCCTGTGTCATTTTTCTGACACGATTCTTCATTACGTTGTTGGCTTCACTAACTGGATGCTAACAATATGAAAAGAAAAATTATTCCTGTGCTAATCGGTTGTGCGCTCTCTTTCTCTGGCCTGGCGGCGCAGCCCACTGCTGAGCGCTATGTCGTCAGCTTCCCTGAAGGCTCACACGTGAGCTACAGCGGCGCGTTTGCCAGCGCGTTTCCGAATGGACTGCCCGTGGGAATCGGTTCCGGCCTGCTGTTTACGGGCAAACAGGGCGACGCCCTGACCTTTGCGACCGTGACCGATCGCGGTCCAAACGCCGATGCGCCAAAAATGGGTAAAAACGAGGCTAAAATATTTGTCACGCCAGATTTCGCGCCGCTGCTGATGACCATCCGCGTTCAAAACGGCAAAGCGGAGGCTGTCGATGCCCGCCCGCTGCATGATGATAAAGGCGCGATTAACGGTCTGCCGCTGCAAAGCGGCGTGATTGGCTCCACCAATGAAGTGGCGCTCAGCGACACCTTAACGATCCTGAAGGGTGACAACCGCGGGCTGGATACCGAAGGCATCACGCCGGACGGTAAAGGCGGATACTGGCTGTGCGACGAGTATGGCCCGTTCCTGATTAACGTCGACAGCAAAGGCAAGATCCTCGCGATCCACGGGCCGCAGGCGGCGGAAGGGGAGAAGTCCATCGCGGGCGGTCTGCCAAACATTATCAAATGGCGCCAGGCGAATCGGGGCTTTGAAGGCCTGACCCGCATGCCGGACGGGCGGATTATCGCCGCCGTGCAAAGTACGCTGGATATTAACGGTAAGAGCAAAAAGCAGGCGCTGTTTACGCGTCTGGTGAGCTTCGACCCGGCGACCGGGAAAACCGCGATGTACGGCTACCCAATCGACAGCGCGGCCTACGGTAAAAACAGCGACGCCAAAATCGGCGACATTGTGGCGCTCGATGACCAGCATATCCTGCTGATTGAGCAGGGAAGCGATAAAAACGACGGCATGCGCAACCTGATTTACAAAGTGGATCTCAGCAAGGCGAGCGACCTTTCCGCCTTTGACAAGCCGGGTGAGTACCCGGAGTTTGATGATGAGAAAACCCTGGCGCAGCGCGGCATAACGCTTGCGGCTAAAACGCAGGTTGTCGATCTGCGCGCGCTGGGCTGGCAGCAGGAGAAGGCCGAAGGGCTGGCGCTGATCGACAGCAAAACGCTTGCGGTGGCGAACGATAACGACTTTGGCGTGAAGGTGGCGATGCAAAACCCGGTCGAGGGCAAGAAGCTCAAGGATTACCGGGTGAACGCAGAAGGCAAGCTGACGCTGGATGATAAACCGGTTGAAACCACCCTCAGCGTGAAGCCGCTGAAGAAGCCGGAGTCGGACAGCGAGCTGTGGATTGTGACGCTGCCGGAAGCGGTGAAATAGGTTTACCGCTCCCCCCTCACCCTAACCCTCTCCCCACAGGGGAGAGGGGATTGTTCGGAGCGCATAGTTAAGCGGGGAGGCTATTTCTTCAGACCCGCAAACGCCGCCCGAATTTCCTCTTCCGGCAGCTGTATGCCAATAAACACCATCACGCTACGCGGCGTTTCATCGCCCCACGGTCTGTCCCAGTCGGCGCTGTACAGGCGCTGTACGCCCTGGAACAGCAGGCGGTTCGGCTCGCCGTCAATCCACAGCATCCCTTTGTAGCGCAGCAGCTTGTCGGCAAACGAGAGCAGCAGGTTCTCCATCACGCGCGAAACCTCGCCGATGTCCACCGGGTAGTCCAGCTCCACCACAATCGACGCCACGTCGTTTTGCTTATCTCCCATAAAGTGGAAGCGCGGTTTTGCGGTCACGTTCTCTTCCAGCATAAAGCCGTTGGTGTTGAACAGCTGAGACAGATCGATGTCGCCGTGCGTCACCGTGTAAACCGGCGCGCGGGAGTTGATGCGGGTCAGGCGCTCGCGCAGTTTTTCGCTTCCGCCCGCCACGTCGGTTTTGGTCAGCAGGATGCGGTCGGCGTAGCCCACCTGAGACTGGGCGATGGTGAACTGGTTCATCTGCTCGTCGGCGTGGACCGCATCGACAAGGGCAATAACGCCGTCCAGCAGGTAGCGCTGGCAAAGAATGTCGTGCGAGAAAAAGGTCTGAATAATCGGGCCGGGGTCGGCCATGCCGGTGCACTCGATCACCAGACGGTCGAAGTCGATGTCACCGCGGTCGCGGCTGTCGAGCAGGTCCAGCAGGGCGTCTTCCAGCTCGTTAGAGCGGGTACAGCAGATGCAGCCGTTGGTGAGGGTTTTGATCTGGGTGGCGCGATCGCCGATCAGCTGGTCGTCAACGGAGACCTCACCGAACTCGTTTTCGATAACGGCGATTTTGAAGCCGTGCTGTTCATTCAGGATGTGGCGCAGCAGGGTGGTTTTGCCGGCGCCGAGAAAACCGGTCAGCAGGGTAACGGCAATCGGGGTCATGGTCTCTCCTTTAGCAGCAGCGGACGCCGCCTTCTCCACTTCCGCCGTAGCGCGCTTCCTGACGCTCGCGGAAGAATTCGGTGTAGGTCATGTACGGCTTATCCGGATGGTTGGTCTTCATATGCTCAACGTAGTTGTCATAGTCCGGAATGCCAATCAGCATTTTCGCCGCCTGACCGAGGTATTTTTTTGCTTCGCCTAAGTTACCAAACATTGTGGGTTCCAGACAGAAAAAGCCCGGTGGCGCTACGCTTACCGGGCCTACAGTACCGTTGTAGGGCGGGTCAGCGCAGCGCCACCCGCCATTTTTTTAATGGTGTGAAGAGGTCTTCACGCCGCCTTCCGGCACCGGCACGTACGGGGTTTCTTTATCCGTACGACCGTCGGCGTTGCGCACGTTCATCCAGGTTTTGATGCCGTAGAAGATGATGCTGTACACCACCACCAGGAACAGAATGCTCAGACCCGCGTTGGTGTAGTTGTTCACCACGATATGGTTCATGTTGGCAATCTGCTGCGCGGTCAGATCCGCGCCGCCTGCGGCAATCTTCTCTTTGTACTGGTTAGCCATGAAGAAGAAGCCTTCCAGCTGCGGATTGGCGCTGAACAGCTTCAGGCCAAGCGCCCAGGTGGTGCAGAGCAGCAGCCACAGCGCAGGAACAACCGTTACCCAGATGTATTTGGTGCGTTTCATCTTCACGAGGACCACGGTACCGAGCACCAGCGCCACGGCGGCCAGCATCTGGTTAGAGATACCGAACAGCGGCCACAGGCTCTTCACGCCGCCGAGCGGGTCGACAACGCCCTGATACAGCAGGTAGCCCCACAGGCCGACGCAGCCCGCAGTACCCAGAATGCCCGCCACCAGAGAGTCGGTTTTCTTCAGGAATGGCACGAAGTTACCGAGCAGGTCCTGCAGCATGAAGCGGCCCGCACGGGTACCGGCGTCCAGCGCGGTCAGGATGAACAGCGCTTCGAACAGAATACCGAAGTGGTACCAGAAGCCCATGTCCGCCCACGGCAGCACTTTGTGGAACACGTGCGCGATACCGACGGCCAGCGTCGGTGCGCCACCGGCGCGGTTCAGCACGGACGGTTCGCCGATGTCCTTCGCGGTCTGCATGATCTGCTCAGGCGAAATCACGAAGCCCCAGGAGCTGACGGTCGCTGCCGCGTGTGTGCTCGCGTCCTTCAGCTGCGCCATAATCAGCGCCGCGTTGTCACCGCCCATCTCGTGCAGGTTTGGCATGGTAATGCCGAGGCCCGCAGGCGGGGTGTTCATCGCGAAGTACAGACCCGGTTCGATAATGGAGGCTGCAACCAGCGCCATGATCGCCACGAAGGACTCCATCAGCATCGCGCCGTAGCCGATCAGACGCGCGTCTTTCTCGTTCGCCAGCAGCTTAGGCGTGGTGCCGGACGCAATCAGGGCGTGGAAGCCAGAGACCGCACCGCAGGCGATGGTGATGAACAGGAACGGGAACAGGGCGCCTTTCCACAGCGGGCCGGTACCGTCGATGTACTGCGTTACCGCAGGCATTTTCAGGTCCGGGTTAATCAGCAGGATGCCGATCGCCAGACCGACGATAACGCCGATTTTCAGGAAGGTGGCCAGGTAGTCGCGCGGGGCCAGAATCAGCCAGACCGGCAGCAGCGCGGAGATAAACGCATAGCCAATCAGCGCGAAGGTAATGGTGGTGTCCTTGAAGGTCAGCGCCGGGCCCCAGTACGGGTCGTGCGCAATCACGCCGCCGAAGTAGATAGACGCTACCAGCAGCACGATACCAATCACCGACACTTCACCCACGCGGCCCGGACGCAGGAATCGCATGTAGATCCCCATGAACAGCGCAATCGGTACGGTTGAGCAGACGGTGAAGACACCCCACGGGCTTTCGGCCAGCGCTTTCACCACGATCAGGGCCAGCACCGCGAGGATGATGATCATAATCAGGAAGCAGCCGAACAGGGCGATAGTCCCCGGCACGCGGCCCATCTCTTCTTTGACCATCTCACCCAGAGAAGCGCCGTTACGGCGAGAAGAGATAAACAGCACCATAAAGTCCTGCACCGCACCCGCCAGCACGACGCCCGCGAGCAGCCACAGGGTACCCGGCAGGTAGCCCATCTGCGCGGCCAGCACCGGGCCCACCAGCGGGCCTGCGCCGGCGATCGCGGCAAAGTGGTGACCAAACAGCACGTAGCGGTTGGTTGGCACGTAGTTCAGGCCGTCATTGTTAATGACCGCCGGCGTGGCGCGCGTCGGGTCGAGCTTCATGACCTTCTGCGCGATGTACAAGCTGTAGTAGCGATAAGCAACAAGATAGACGGAAACGGACGCGACCACGATCCACAGGGCGCTTACGTGTTCGCCCCGGCGTAATGCGACAACCGCCAGACAAAAAGCGCCGAGGATCCCGAGTAAGGCCCAGGGCACGTGCTTCAGTAGTTTTTTAGTATCCATAGTAAGACCTGGTTTTTTATGTAAAGAAAAAAGGGTCAGGGTTCGTTGTGAGGAGGTATTGATTAATGCTGGAGCGATCGTGCCAGATCCCCGCGCGTGTAAAGGACGGTAAATGAATGAGTGGTTGAAAGTGACAGGTGAGCGGTCAAAGGGGGCGACGAGCGGTTCCGGCTCGCCGCCTGGGGGCGAAATTATGTGATTGAGATCACTTGATTATTCGGGTTGCGTTCCACCGCCAGATAGCTCTCCAGCGTTCCGATCAGTTTTTCCTTCAGCCAGTTCGGCTCCAGAATCTGAATATGGGGCAGCCAGTAGAACAGCAGCGGCAGGATCTGGTTCTCGTGCGCCGCCTGGCAGCGCAGCGTGACGCCGCCCTGTTGCTCCTCCAGCAGCTCTTGTTCCGGCAGAAGATCGCGGCGCAGGAAGTAATGTGAAATATTATCTTTGATGAATATTTTCACCGCGAAAGTATTTTCAGAGACCCAGGGGTCGAGGCTTTTTTCCAGCAGCGCAAGGACATTATCTTCCGGGGTGAAGGTCGTTTTCTGAATATCAAACCAGCTAATCTGGCTCAGTGAGAAGGATTTCAGGCGGCTATTTTCGGTGGCTTGTAAATACCATATATTTTTTTTGTTAATGAGTTTATAGGGATTAATCAGACGGGTTTTTCCCTTATAAACAATCTGACAAACATTATGGTTTTTAATCGATCTCTCGATTTTCGTTAAATGACGACGAATATCGCGCTGGACCGTGTGTTCAGCTTCATTCGCAAGAATAAGAATATGGTTTTCGTCAACGCGCGTCTCAAGATTCTGCCAGAATTCCGTATTTCTTTCAGGGAAAAAGCTGTCAGCATTCAGGAAGTTAGCAAGGGTGTGATGTAAGCCTTGTCCACCGGGCGATTGTGCGGAATGGATCAGTCGATATAGCCCGTTACCGGTATGTTCAACAATGGGTGAGAGGGCATTTAAATCCCGGTAGACGGTACGCTCGGTAATTTTAAATTTCTCCATTAGCGCACTGCGGTTTACCACACCGTTTAAATGTAGCTCAACCAGAATATCGACCAGACGTTCAGCCGAGCGGCTCCGCGTCGTTTTAGCCATAAGGTCATCCTGTATATTTAGGTATGCGCTGAATGATGCGGGTGCACTGACAAAGGGTGTCAGTATTCAGTCACAGAAAATTTCTCTTATGGGTATATAACGGCGTGATTTAGCGGAAACCTTAGGATTTTTTGTAGAAAGCGGCGCTGGCCGGAAAAAAGGCCAGCGCGAGGGGAGATCACACGGCGGCTTCCGCCTCCAGCATGACCGGGTGGAAACGGCGCTTGAAGTAGATGAGGCCGTGTCCCGCATCGCTCAGAATGATATTTTTAATTTCAACAAGGTAGACAAGATGCGTGCCGATGGTTTGCACCTGGCTAATCTCACCTTCAAGGCTGGCGAGCGCGCCCTTGAGCACCGGCTGCGCCAGCGGGCCTTTCTGCCAGCAGGAGAGGGTAAAGCGCTCCTCCATCGTCATACCGGTCATCCCGGCGAAATGGCGAGCCATGATCTCCTGCTCGTGATTCAGCACGTTAACGCACAGCCTGCCGTTGCCCTGAAATACCGGGTTCATGGCGCTGTTGGCGTTGATGCACACCATGACCGACGGCGGGGTGTCGGTGACCGAACAGACGGCGGTGGCGGTAATGCCGCAGCGGCCCGCCTCGCCCTCGGTGGTGATCACATTGACCGCCGCCGACAGGCTACTCATTGCGTCGCGAAAACGCAGGCGTTGTTCATCTAAATGCATTGCAACCTCCCGCTGCGCTATTTCAGCAGCTTGTCGAGCATGTTGATATCGCTGTTGTTGTGCAGGTGCGGCACCGTCCAGCCGTGCTGGTCGTATTCAGACATGCAGCGGTCGACCATCGCCATCATCTTGTCCATGTTGCCGGAGCTCTGCGCCTGGCGCAGACACTGCAGGCGGATCTCATCCTGGCTTCCGGAGTAGTTGATTTCGTATAGCTCGTGACGACCGCCAAACTCGCTGCCGATGGCATCCCACATCAGCTTCAAAATCTTGATGCGTTCAACGTGATCCATACCGTTGGAGCCGCGCACGTATTTCGCCAGATACTGGTCGATCTGCGGGTTGTTCAGATCCCGGGCGCTGGACGGCAGGTAGATCAGCCCGGACGTCACGTTACGCTCGATGATGTTCTTGATCTTCGCGTAGGCCATCGGCGCCATCACGCGGTAGGTTTGCAGCGCGGCGTGATCCGGCAGATACGCGCCGTTGACCCACGGGGTGGCTTCGGAGCACATGGAGTCGCTCAGCGCCCAGAACATGTTGCGCCAGGCCACCACTTCGCCGAGATCCGCCTGCACGCCGCGGAACTCCAGGGTACCGGTGCACTCCAGGGATTTCTTCAGCAGGGCGGTGATGAAGTCGAGCTTCACCGCAAGGCGCACGCAGGCCTGCAGCGGGTACATTCGCGCAAAGCCGCCCTCCATCGTCCAGCGACGGCAGCGGTCGAAATCGCGGTAGATCAGCACGTTTTCCCACGGGATTAGCACGTGATCCATCACCAGGATCGCATCGTTTTCATCAAAGCGGCTGGAGAGCGGGTAGTCGTACGGGGAGCCGGTTGCGCCTGCCACCATCTCGTAAGAGGCGCGGGAGATCAGCTTCACCCCCTCGGCGTCCATTGGCGCGACAAACATCAGCGCGAAGTCCGGGTTTTCGCCCATCACCTGCGCGGAGCCGAAGCCGATCATGTTGTAGTGGGTCAGCGCCGAGTTGGTTGCCACCACCTTCGCGCCGCTGACAACGATCCCGGCATCGGTCTCTTTCTCCAGCTTGATGTAGACGTCCTTCACCTCGTCCGCCGGCTTGTGGCGGTCGATCGGCGGGTTAACGATGGCGTGGTTGAAGTACAGGCCGGTTTCCTGAATGCGGGTGTACCAGCTGCGGGCGTTCTGTTCGAACTGGCCGTAGAAGGCCGGGTTGGCGCCGAGCGCGCAGCCGAACGCGGCTTTGTAGTCCGGCGTGCGGCCCATCCAGCCGTAGCTCAGGCGCGACCACTCGGCGATGGCGTCGCGCTGCTGGCGCAGGTCGTCGGCGCTTTTCGCCACGCGGAAGAACTTGTGGGTATAGCCGCCGCTGCCGGTGTCGGTGCCCCAGCAGAGGGTATCCTGCATGTCCGGCTTGTGCAGCGCGTCGTACATCTGCGCGATGGAGGCCGCCGCGTTGCGAAACGCCGGATGGGTGGTGACGTCTTTGACGCGCTCGCCGTAGATGTAAATCTCACGGCCGTCCTGCAGGCTCTTTAAATACTCTTCGCCGGTTAACGGACGTTTGGCATCAGCGCGGAAATCTTCAGGCTTCATAGGGACCTCGTATCGGAATAGTGTTGTTAAATTTATGTTTTGTTTTTGTTGTTTAATTGAAGCCTGAGCGGGGCGTAACGTGAAGGGACGTTTGGGACAACGGCGGGTACTTTTCGGGTGGGATGTGGTTTTGTGATCGGTGTGGCTTTTCGGCGGGTGGCGCTGCGCTTACCCGCCCTACGAACCGTGATGCGTTCAGGAAACCGGTACTTTCTGCGCCCGGTACGCGCTGGGCGAGCATCCCACTAAGCGGTTAAAAAAGCGGGCGAAATAGGCCGGATCTTTAAACCCCAGCTGCCAGGCAATTTCGCTCACTGTGCTGTCGGAAAAGAGCAGCAGCCGCCTCGCTTCACGCAGCTGTCGGTCGAAGATCAGCCGCTTCGGCGGGCGGTTGGCGAAGCGGCGGCAGATGTCGGTCAGGCGGGATTCGGTCAGGTGCAGCTCGCTGGCGTATGCCGGCACCGTCCAGTGCTGGTGGTAGTGGGCATCAATCAGCTGGGTAAAGCGCTGGAACAGCTTCAGCTCGCCGCGCATGCCGCCTGAAGCGTGGTCGTCAAGCTTCGCGTTGCGCAGCAGCAGGGTAAAGACCGCCTGCGCCAGCAGGACCAGCGTGTGTTCGCGCCCCGGCAGCTGTTCCGTGGATTCCCGGGCAATCAGCTGCCAGTAGTGCTTCAGCGCCGCCAGCTCGTCCGGCTTATCCGCCAGCGAGAGGCAGATCCCCGGCAGGCCAAATGCTTCCCGCGTGCCGGGGTAGAGCACCTCCAGCAGCGGCCAGATCAGATCCTCGCGCACCGTCAGCACGTGCCCGTCGCTGTCGGATTCGGTGATAAACGCGTGCGGCACCGACGGCGGCGTGAGGACGAACAGCGGCGCCTGCACCGAGTAGCGGTGATCGTCGAGCTGGAGTTCAATCTGCCCGGTATCGAGAAAGTGCATCTGAAAATACTGGTCGTGACGATGCGCCTGCATGTCGCGGCCAAAAAAGGCCGCCATGCGGGCGAACGACTGGTAGTGCACGTCGTCGGTGCCCAGACTTTCGTCGTACTCCTTGCTGATATCAATGTTGGCGATAGGGCTCTGGCACATGATCGTTCCTCTGTTGATCCCGCTGCGTCATCGGAATGCGCGTCAGCACCAGCGCGCCGACCACCAGTAGTCCGGCCACAAACCACAGCCCGGAGCTGAAGCTGCCGGTCGCGTCGCGCAGGATCCCAATCAGCAATGGGCTGACGGCGGATCCGACGTTGCCGATGGCGTTGATTACCGCCAGCGCCACGGCGCGGGACCGCAGGCTAATAACCCGATCCGGCGTGGTCCAGAATATCGCCATGGCGGTAAAGGATCCGGTTGAGGCCATGATGATGCCAAGCAGCTGGATCAGGCTGTGATCGGTGGCTGAGGCCAGCATCCATCCCGCCGCGGCGAACAGGTACGGCAGGATGGTGTGCTTTTTTCGCTCTTTCAGCCTGTCGGAGCGGCGGCTCCACCAGATCATCCCGAGAATGGTGCAAAACTGCGGGATCGCCGCCAGCAGGCCGATGACGATATTGCTGCTCCCCGTGTTAAAGCTTTGTAGGATCTGCGGCGTCCAGATGTTGATCGCGCTGAGCGTGTTGGTCAGGCAGAAGTAGGCCAGCGTGTAGAGCAGCACCGCCGGGGTCAGCACTTCGCGCAGGGTTGAGCGTGCCGAGGCAGGCTGCGTTACGGCCAGCTCCTGCTCGCGGGCGATCATCGTTTTCAGCGCCTGTTTTTCGTCGTCATCCAGCCAGGTGGCCTGATCCGGCGTGTCGTTGAGGTAGAACCAGGTCACCACGCCGAGCACTACCGACGGTAGCCCCTCCAGCAGGAACAGCCACTGCCAGCCCTTCAGGTTCCACAGCCCGTCCATCGCCAGAATGTACCCGGAGAGGATCGAGCCGAGCATCATGGTCACCGGCATGGCAATCATAAACAGCGCGTTGGCGCGGGCGCGGTGATACGCCGGGAACCACCAGGTGAGATAGACCAGGATCCCCGGCAGGAAGCCGGCTTCGGCAATACCCACCAGCATGCGCAGGACGTAGAGCGTTTCAGGGCTGGTGGCGAACATGGTGCAGGTGGAGGCGATGCCCCACACCACCATGATCCCGGCGATCCAGCGGCGCGCGCCGATCTTCGCCAGCATGATGTTGCTCGGGATCCCGCACAGCACGTAGGTGACGTAAAACAGCGTCGCGGCCAGGCCAAACATGGTCGACGTAAGGCCCAGATCTTTGCCCATCGTCAGCCCGGCAAAGCCGATATTGATGCGATCGAGAAACGAGAAAACAAACAGGATGAAGAGAAAGACGATCAGGCGTCGGAACAGCTTGTTAATGGCGCGATGTTCAACAGCTTTATTATCATGAGTTTGCAGGGTAGAGGTCGTCATGGTGCGCTCCAGATCTTACGTTTAGTAGACGGATTTATTGTTATTAACTGACGTAACCGGTTGTTCGATAAAGCGTGCCGCCAGCGCTTCCGCGCTGCGGGCGAGCAGGGTGGTGTCAACGCCGACGGCAACAAACAGCGCGCCGAGGTCGAGATAGCGTTTTGCCAGCGCCTCGTTCGCCATCAGGATGCCGGGCGCTTTACCGGCCGCACGAATCTGCGCGATCGCCTGCTCGATGGCGGCCTGCACCTCCGGGTGCTGCGGATTGCCGGCAAAGCCCATGTCGGCGCTCAGATCCGCCGGGCCGATAAACACGCCGTCGACCCCTTCCACGTCCAGGATCTGCGGCAGGTTTTTCAATGCCTCGCGGGTTTCGATCTGCACCAGCACGCACATGGCGTCGTTAGCCTGCTGGAGGTAATCCGGGATGCGGTTCCAGCGCGAGGCGCGCGCCAGGGCGCTGCCGACGCCGCGAATGCCCGCGGGCGGGTAGCGGGTGGCACGTACCGCCAGCCGCGCTTCGTCGGCGTTTTGCACCATCGGCACCAGCAGAGTTTGCGTGCCCACGTCCAGCAGCTGCTTGATCTGCACCGGATCGTTCCACGACGGGCGCACCACCGGCTGGCTGGCGTACGGCGCGATGGCCTGTAATTGGGTTAAGACGGTCTGCACGCTGTTCGGCGCGTGCTCGCCGTCGATCAGCAGCCAGTCGAAGCCTGCTCCGGCCAGCAGTTCGGCGCTGTAGCTGCTGGTGAGCCCCAGCCATAAGCCAATTTGCGGACGGCCTGCCTTCAGCGCCGCTTTAAATGCGTTTTGCATGGTTGTCTCCTTACACAAAGCGGCAGCTGATGGAGCCCATGTTGCCGTAGTCCACGTGGAAGGTGTCGCCTCTGCTGGCGGGCACCGGGCGGGTAAACGAGCCGCCGAGAACGATCTGGCCAGGCTCAAGCTGCACGTCGTACGGCGCCAGCTTGTTTGCCAGCCACGCCACGCCGTTCGCCGGGTGGTTAAGCACGCCTGCGGCCACGCCGGTCTCTTCGATCACGCCGTTGCGGTAGAGCAGGGCGGAGATCCAGCGCAGATCCAGCGCGTCGGGCTTAATCGGGCGGCCACCGAGGATCACCCCCGCGTTGGCGGCGTTATCGGAGATGGTGTCGAATACCTTGCGCGGACGCTGGGTTTCCGGGTCAACGTTGTGGCAGCGGGCATCGATCAGCTCCAGCGCGGGTATCACGTAGTCCGTAGCGTTGTAGACGTCGAAGATGGTGCAGTTCGGGCCGCGCAGCGGTTTTGCCAGCACGAACGCCAGCTCTACCTCGATGCGTGGGACGATAAAGCGATCCACGGGAATGTCGCTGCCGTCGTGGAAGAACATGTCGTCCAGCAGCGCGCCGTAGTCCGGTTCGCTAATCTGCGAGCTGGCCTGCATCGCTTTCGAGGTCAGGCCAATCTTGTGGCCTTTCAGCACGCGGCCTTCGGCAATCTTCAGGCTGACCCATTCGCGCTGAACGGCGTAGGCGTCTTCAATCGTGATCTCCGGATAGTCCAGCGAGATCGCGCGGATCTGCTCCCGGGATTGTTCCGCCTGATGCAGGCGATGGGCGATCAGGGTATGGGTATGTTTGTCGAGCATGGCGATATCCTTTGTGCGGCTGGTGCCGGGTGGCGCTTCGCTTACCCGGCCTACGTTCGAGCCGTTGTAGGCCCGGTAAGCGAAGCGCCACCGGGCGAAAAAGATGTCTACTTAAACAATGCGTGCACGTTGTTTTGTTTGTAGTTCAGCGTCGGATCGAGTTCTTCCATGGCGAAAGAGAGCGCCAGATAACGGCCCGCCATTAGCTCCGCGAAGTGCGTTTTGATCAGCGCAAACAGCATTTCACCGACCTCTTCCCGGCTCTCCAGGCTGCGCCCGGAACCAATCTTCAGCGTCATATGCACAAAGGCGTAATCGTGCCTGCCGTCGGCCATCTGCCAGGTGTCCAGCCAGTGGGCGCGGCTGCGGATACCGCCGAGGGGGAAGATGCCCGTGGCGGCGAGCGCCTCGTTGACTTTGGCGAACAGCCCCGGCAGGTCGGCCTGCTCGCGGATGTTGTCGGTACATTCAGCAATAAAGTGCGGCATGGTGGCTCCTTATGCGGGCAGCGGGAAAACGGCGTTAACCTGGCCGGTACCGGAGCTGGCGAACAGCTCGGTGAGAAACTCCACCTTGCCGTCGTAGTTGTCCCAGCCGAGCATGCCCAGCAGCATTACCGTGTCGTGCATGTTGCCCTCGCCGTAGCAGTAGTCGGCGTATTCCGGCAGCATGCTGCAAAACTCTTTGAACTGCCCCTCGCGCCACAGCTTCACCACGCGCTCGTCCATCTGGCGGTCAAACTCGCGGGTGTAGCTGTTCATTCCTTCCTCGGCGCGCTGGTCATCGATAAAGCGGTGCGACAGCGAGCCGCTGGCGAGGACCGCCACGGTGCCGTCGTATTTTTCGATGGCGCTGACGATGGCCTCGCCCAGCCTGCGGCTGTCGGCGAAGTCGTGAACCGTGCAGAACGCCGAGATGGAGACCACCCTGAAGTGCTTATCCGCGTTCATGTAGCGCATCGGCACCAGCGTGCCGTACTCGAGCTTCAGGCTCGGAATGTTGTGCGCTTTGGCGCGCACGCCAAGCTTCACCGCCTCGTCGGCTATCAGTTGGCCGAGTTCCGGGTTGCCGTCGTAGTCGTAAGTCATGTCGCGAATAAAGTGCGGCAGCTCGTTGCTGGTGTAGACGCCCGAAAAATGGTCCGCACAGTTGATGTGGTAGGCGCTGTTCACCAGCCAGTGGGTGTCGAAGACGATGATGGTGTCCACGCCCAGCTCCCGGCAGCGCTTGCTGATCTCTTTATGCCCGTCGATGGCCGACTGGCGGCAGCCGTGGTTTTTCCCCGGCAGCTCGGAGAGGTACATTGACGGAACGTGGGTGATTTTTGCCGCTAACGCTAATTTACCCATGATCAGATCCCCCACTTTGGAATCGGATGGTCGCCCATGGAGATGCAGACGTTCTTCATCTCCGCGAACACTTCGAAGCTGTACTCGCCGCCCTCGCGGCCGGTGCCGGAGGCCTTCACGCCGCCAAACGGCTGGCGCAGGTCGCGCACGTTCTGGGTGTTGACGAACACCATGCCCGCTTCGATGCTGCGCGCCAGGCGGAGCACCTTGCTGACGTCCTGGGTCCAGATGTACGACGCCAGGCCGTACTCCACGTCGTTCGCCAGGCGCAGGCCTTCCGCTTCGTCCTTAAACGGCAGCAGGCAGGCCACCGGCCCGAAGATCTCCTCCTGCGCCACGCGCATGCGGTTGTCGACGTCCGCCAGCACGGTTGGCCGCAGGAAGTTGCCGCCCTTCAGGTGCGCAGGCAGATCGCCCGGCTTGTCCGGCCCGCCCGCCAGCAGGGTCGCGCCTTCTTCAATGCCGAGCCGGATGTAGCCGGAAACTTTCTCCCAGTGCTGTTGGCTGATGAGTGCGCCAATCTGGGTGTTCGGATCGGTCGGGTCGCCCACGCGCAGGCGGTTGGCGCGCTCGGCAAAACGCTTGACGAATTCCGGGTAGATGCTCTGCTGGATAAAGATGCGCGAGCCTGCGGTGCAGCGCTCGCCGTTGATGGAGAAGATGGTGAACAGGGCGGCATCCAGCGCGCGCTCGATGTCGGCATCTTCAAAAATCAGCACAGGGGATTTGCCGCCCAGCTCCATGGAGTATTTCTTCAGCCCGGCGTTTTTCATGATGTTGCGCCCGGTGGCGGTGCCGCCTGTGAAGGAGACGGCGCGCACGTCATGATGGCGCACCAGCGCGTCGCCTGCCGTGGCTCCATAACCCTGCACCACGTTCAGCACGCCTGCCGGAATACCCGCCTCCAGCGCCAGCTCGCCCAGGCGGTCGGCGGTCAGAGGGGAGAGTTCGGACATCTTCAGCACCGCGGTGTTACCCAGCGCCAGGCACGGCGCGACCTTCCAGGTGGCGGTCATAAACGGCACGTTCCACGGCGACACCAGCGCGCAGACGCCCACCGGCTGCACCAGGGTGTAGTTGAGCATCTTGTCGTCGACCGGGTAGGTTTTGCCGTTCATCTGCTGGCACACCTCGGCGAAGAACTCGAAGTTGTGCGAGGCGCGCGGAATAAGCACGTTTTTGGTCTGGTGGATCGGCAGGCCGGTGTCGGCGGTTTCCATGGCGGCGATCTCGGGCACGTTCTGGTCGATCAGGTCGCCCAGACGACGCATCAGGCGCGCGCGCTCCTTCATCGGCAGGTTAGCCCACTTCGGGAACGCCTCTTTGGCGGCGGCAACGGCCTGATGAACCTCAGCTTCACCGCCGGCGGCGACTTCTGCCAGCACCTCGCCGGAAGCCGGGTTGGTGGTGTGGAAGTACTCGCTTCCGGCAACGTTTTTACCGTTGATCCAGTGGTTAATCTTTTTCATTTTGCAGTCTCCTCGCTGACAATTCGGTTCACCAGGCGCCCCACGCCCTCCACTTCTACTACCACTTCATCCCCCGGTACCACGTCGGACAGCCCCTTCGGCGTGCCGGTGGCAATCATGTCGCCAGGCTGCAGGGTCATAAAATCGCTCAGGTATGCAATCAGGAACGGAATGCTGAAGATCAGATCCGCCGTGGTGCCTTCCTGACGCAGCTCGCCGTTAACGAAGGTGCGCAGGGCGAGGTTGTGCGGGTCGGGAATGGCTTCTTTCGGCACGATGTGGGGGGAAATGGGGGTCAGCCCGTCGCGGCTTTTCACCCGCAGATTCGGGCGGTAGTAGTTCTCCAGGTAGTCGCGGATGGCGTAGTCGTTGCAGACCGTATAGCCCGCCACGTAGTCCATCGCCTCGGCTTCACTAACCTTACGCGCGGTTTTACCGATGACCACCACCAGCTCCGCTTCGTAGTGCATGTATTCGATATTGTTCGGGCGCACCGACGTCTGGTTGTCGCCGTTGAAGGTGTTTGGCGCTTTGATAAATACCAGCGGCTCGGTGGGCGGCTTGAAGTCCAGCTCGCTGGCGTGATCGGCATAGTTCAGGCCGAGGGCAAACAGCGTGGGGTGCGGATGCGCGCCGTGGGCGATAGCGACGTCGCGTTCATCCACCACCGGGTTCTCCAGCGCCGGAAAACCTTCCGCCAGGATACGCACGCGATCGCCCGGGCGCAGCTCAACGCGGCTTTGCGGGGTACCGAGCAGGATCGCATCGCCGGGATTGAGGGTGGCGAACTCGCTCAGGGCGCTCAGCAGTTCGGCGGCGCTGCGCTGAAGATCGGCCGTGTTCCAGTGGTCCGCTTCGCGACCGTTAATCTCGGTGATGATGGTCAGGCTATCCACGTTATCAATGGCGACAGGTTCGCCGAGCGGGCAAAATCCGTCCCGGCATTTGGCCTTGATGGCCGGGCGGTAGAAGCTCTCTTCCGGCAGGCTCACCTCGTTGGCCAGCGCGTATCCCGCGATGTAGTCCGCGGCGTCCTCCACGCACACTTTGCTGGCGGTTTTGCCCACCACCAGCGCCACCGTCGCGCCGCTGAGCACCGTTTCCCCCCGCGGGAAGGGGATCGGCTCGCCTGCACGGATCACCGTGTTATGCGGCTTGATAAACCACACGGCTGTTTTCGGCGGCGTGGTGTAGGGGGCTTTTTCAAACGCCTCACGCCAGGCTTCATGCTGGCTTCGATGGTTGAGGGCGACGGCAAAAACGGTACCTTTCATTCACATACTCCTCAGCCCGGTGGTCCGGGTTATGATTTCGTTAATATGTTAATGATCTGGTTTTATGCTTTTGCTGTTTATTTCGCAATCAGAAGTGAAAAATTTGTGATATGAATAACAATAAATTTACATGTTGAATTTTATTTATATTTAAATCATATGGTTAATAAAATTTAATGGTTTCTGTTAGACTTTTTGACGGAAAACCTGTTGTTTATAAAAGCATCTTTTAGTGATTGTTTACTTGTTAATGATGTGAAGGGGAGAGGCTATGCATGATTCATTAACCATCGCGCTGCTGCAGGCGCGGGAAGCGGCGATGTCGTACTTCCGCCCGATCGTAAAGCGCCATAATCTGACCGAGCAGCAGTGGCGCATTGTGCGCGTGCTGGCTGAGCATCCGTCGATGGATTTTCACGATCTGGCGTTTCGCACCTGCATTTTGCGCCCGAGCCTGACCGGTATTCTGACGCGCATGGAGCGCGACGGCCTGGTGCTGCGCTTAAAGCCGGTGAACGACCAGCGCAAGCTGTACGTGTCGCTGACCAAAGAGGGGAATGCGCTGTATGAACACGCCCAGGCGCAGGTCGAAGAGGCGTATCAGCAAATTGAGGCGGAATACACGCCGGAGAAGATGAAACAGCTGACGGCGCTGCTGGAAGAGTTTATTGAACTCGGAAACCGGCATAACGCAGCGCGGGAAGAAGAGTAAAAACCCCAAATTCCAGGATGATTTTCGTAAAGTTTTCTCTTTCCAGGCCGAAAATTCTGTATCTGTCTGAGGAAAGAGAAAACATGTTAAACCGTATCAAGATTGTCACCAGCTTAATGCTGGTTTTAGCGATATTTGGCCTTTTACAACTCACATCCGGTGGTCTTTTCTTTAATGCCCTTAAGAATGACAAAGAGAATTTCACCGTCCTGCAAACCATTCGCCAGCAACAGTCCACGCTGAACGCCAGCTGGGTCGCGTTGCTGCAAACCCGTAATACCCTGAACCGTGCGGGTATTCGCTACATGATGGATCAGAGCAATATCGGCAGCGGCGCGACCGTTAACGATTTGATGCAAATCGCGTCTACGTCTCTGAAACAGGCGGAAAAGAACTGGGCTGCCTACGAAGCCCTGCCGCGCGATCCGCGTCAAAGCGATGCGGATGCCATGGAGATCAAGCGTAACTATGATATTTACCACGGCGCGCTGGCGGAGCTGATTCAGCTGCTGGGTGCAGGCAAAATCAACGCCTTCTTCGACCAGCCGACCCAGAGCTATCAGGACGGTTTTGAGAAGCAGTACGTGAGCTACCTGCAGCAGAACGACAAGCTGTACGAAACGGCGGTCAAAGACAGTAACAGCTCTTACACGCAGGCTATCTGGGTGCTGATCAGCGTCCTGATTGCCGTGCTGGTGGTGATTGTGGCCGTCTGGCTGAACATCAAGCAGACGCTGATCTCTCCGCTGAATCGTCTGATCGACAACATTCGTCATATCGCCAGCGGCGACCTGGTGAAGCGCATTGAGGTTCAGGGCACCAACGAGATGGGTGAACTGGCCGACTCGCTGCGCCATATGCAGGGTGAGCTGGTGCGTACCGTCGGCGACGTGCGTAACGGCGCGAACGCTATCTACAGCGGCGCGAGCGAAATTGCGATGGGCAACAACGACCTCTCCTCCCGTACTGAACAGCAGGCCGCTTCCCTGGAAGAGACCGCTGCCAGCATGGAGCAGCTGACGGCGACCGTTAAGCAGAACGCCGAAAACGCCCGTCAGGCGAGTCATCTTGCGCTGAGCGCCTCTGAAACCGCGCAGAAAGGCGGCAAAGTGGTGGATAATGTGGTGCAGACCATGCGCGATATCGCGGGCAGTTCGCAGAAAATTGCCGATATTATCAGCGTGATCGACGGCATTGCTTTCCAGACCAACATTCTGGCACTGAACGCGGCGGTAGAAGCGGCGCGTGCGGGCGAGCAGGGCCGTGGCTTTGCGGTGGTGGCAGGTGAAGTGCGTAACCTGGCCCAGCGCAGCGCCCAGGCGGCTCGTGAAATCAAGAGCCTGATTGAAGACTCCGTGGGCCGCGTGGAAGTCGGCTCGACGCTGGTGGAAAGCGCCGGTGAAACCATGGGTGAGATCGTGAATGCGGTAACCCGCGTAACGGACATCATGGGTGAAATTGCGTCTGCGTCTGACGAGCAGAGTCGCGGTATCGATCAGGTCGGCCTGGCGGTCGCGGAGATGGATCGCGTGACCCAGCAGAACGCCTCGCTGGTTGAGGAATCAGCCGCAGCGGCGGCCGCCCTGGAAGAGCAGGCGAGCCGTCTGACGCAGGCCGTGGCGGTGTTCCGCATTCAGCAGGAGCAGATGAAAGCGCGCGAATTCGCTGCGGCTAAAGCGGTTTCCACGCCCGTGATGGCGCGTAAAACCGCGACGGCCGATTCAGGCGATAACTGGGAAACGTTCTAACTCGGTGCGTTGTGCCGGGTGGCGGCTACGCCTTACCCGGCCTACGTTTCGTGGTTTTGCCGGATGGCGGCTACGCCTTACCCGGCCTACGGTTCGTGGTTTTGCCGGGTGGCGGCTACGCCTTACCCGGCCTACGTTTCGTGGTTTTGCCGGATGGCGGCTACGCCTTACCCGGCCTACGTTTCGTGGTTTTGCCGGGTGGCGGCTGCGCCTTACCCGGCCTACGGTTCGTGGTTTTGCCGGGTGGCGGCTATGCCTTACCCGGCCTACGGTTCGTGGTTTTGCCGGGTGGCGGCTGCGCCTTACCCGGCCTACGGTTCAGGGTTTTGTAGGCCCGGTAAGCGCAGCGCCACCGGGCGATATTACAGAGGCAGGCGCATGGCGCAGCGCGTTTCATACGCTAAGCCGTGCGCTGCTTCTTCTTCACGTTTTTCACGCAGTTCGGGCGTGAGTTCAGTGACGTATTCAAATCCCAGCTTTGCATAGAACGGCGCATTCCACGGTACGTCCAGGAACGTCGTCAACGTCAGCGACGCCAGCCCCAGCGTGCGGGCATGGTCTGCCGCGCAGGCGATGAGTTGCCTGCCGATCCCTTTTCCCTGCCAGTCCAGATCAACCGAAAGTTCGACAATAAACAGTGATGAAGGATGGGCCTCGGCAAGGATAAACCCGACGGGCTGGTCGTTCGCCAGCGCCACCCAGCTTAGCCCACGTTCGACATACTCAAGGTGCTGCTCAGCGTAAATGACCTCGCCGTCGGCAAGCCAGGCGAGATCCGGGCTTTCACGAAAGCGCTCGCCCGCCGCGCGTTCAATGGCGGGCAGGGCGATAATGTCGTTGAGGGTGGTGGGGCGAATGCGAATATTCATGGCGGGAAGTATAGCCTGACCCGTCGACACTATTCCGAGCAGATCAGCACCGGCGAGTAAAAATTGCTGATCACCAGCGCGTCTTCCGGCGTGCGCTCTATCGTCAGAAGCCTTTTATTGCCCAGCGTCAGGCCCGCGACGTACTTTTCAAAGACGCCTGGCGGCATGGCATCGTGGCTAAAACGCTCCACTTTTTGAATGACAATCTCATACAGCTCGCCCTCCACGTGACGCCATTTAAACATTTCCTGGCGGGAAACCTCCCAGCTGCGCGGTGCATTCACCACGCTGCCGTTTAGCGTGATGTACCCCGTTTTGTCGGGATGAAAACGCATAATGATCTCGCCGTCAAAGGTGAAGTCGTGGCTGTCGCGCCTGTCGGAGAAGGTCAGGTTTCCATCGCAGGCTACCGAGAGCGGGGGCGTGTGGAAGTACCACGCCAGCGCGGCGCCCAGCAACAGCAGGTTCAGGATCAGAATTAGCCAAACTTTTTTGTGTCTCATATCACCACTCGTAATAGTAAAGCGTACGACAGGCGCTGGCTTTACCCCGCGTGAGCGAACATTGGGAGAGTACCAGCCGCCCTTCGTGGCCGTAGAAAAGCGTTCTCTGAATGTGCATGTAGAAAATGGAATTTTTCAGGCACGGAAGATGGCCGTCCTGCTGAAGCGTCTGCGCCAGCCCAATCGCCTTCTCATGGAACACGTCCGCCAGCGGCGTAAAGGTGTAGACCGGACAGGTGCCGATATGGGTCAGCAGGTGGATCTCCCTCTGCGAGTTTTCTGGCTTGATGAGCGCGATCCCGATGCACAGCGCGACGACGACCAGCGTGAGTGCGCCGCAGAACAGCCATTCCGGGCGAACGCGCCAGGCAGGTTTCGCCTTTTCGTCGGCCGGTGGGGCTTCCTCAAGCGGGGTGACCGTAACGTCTGCGCTGAGCATAAAGCCCGTTTTCGGTACGGTAACGATAAACAGCTCGTCGGGAAGCAGGGTCGCCAGCATCTTGCGCAGAATGCTGATGTACTGGTTTAAGGAGTTGTTAGACCCCTGGAGCCCTCGCCGATCCCAGACTTCATGCAGAAAGGTTTCCCGTTCGACCACGTTCCCATGATGCTGAACCAGCAGTCTCAGGATGGTATTGGCCGTGCAGGTGAGGACCTGCGCATCCTCATCCGGCGCATTGATAAGAGAAACAGAACCGTCCTCGTCGTTATAGACGATGGCGTCAGCAAGCAGGTATTTCATAAGTTGTTGTAATACAGACAGAGATAACAAATAAAAAGAGAAGGTTTATGCCTTCCGGGCAGCACTGCTGGCTATTTTAACGCCACTGTTACCGATAACATTGATCCAGACAGGATTTTGGGTGGTTTAATAAGTCAGCGTGATAATCACGTCATCAATAAATTCCCCGGTACCGGTTAGCGGCTGTGCCGGGACTTCGCCGTAAACGGTGTAGTTCTGGGTGCCGCCAGCGGGATGGGTGACCTGCAGCGCATCGCCGCTGCTTTGATCCCCCCAGCGTTGCGTGGCCGCCTCATCCTGCCAGAGCCCGTAGCGCAGGCACTGCCCCTCGTTGTTGCAGAGCTGACGCTGATTACCGCTGGCATGGTTGCCTTTGCCCATGGCAAGGGTGAACGCGGTTCCGGCCGGACAGCGCGTGGTGAGGGTGGCGGAGGATCGCGTCGGGCGCAGGGTCGCGGTGCTGGTCAGGGTACCGAAGTTAAGCGGAGTCACGCGCTCGATGTAGCATCCCTGGCTGATTTCGGCCTGCGCGTTGGTGCCGCCCTGCACCTGCTCTCCCTCTGCGGAACCGTCCGAGCAGTTTTGCAGCGCATCCTGACGCATGGCGCTGTGCCAGGCGATGCGCAGATTCATGTTGTAGTTGTAATAGTGGTAGGCCGGAAGCTGGCTTTGCCCTGCCGGAATGGTAGCGATAAGCGGAAAGGTACCGCTGACGTTGGCATTGCTTTCCGCGGCCAGGGTCTGCTGAATCAGGTTCCCGCTGCCGGCAGGCCCCAGCTCCTGAGCGCGCGCTGCGCCGTTAAGCAGGCGGAAGAGGAGGGTGTACTGTTTCCCCTCCTGGTCCCCCGGCGAGATCATCTCAAAGGGCGGGGCGTCTACGCTGCTCAGGCAGACGTTGATATATTCCGTCCTGCCCTCGTTGTCGGCCTGGCAGCTAAATTTTACCTCGGTGTTGACGGAGGTGGCATTGCCCGCCACGACGTTGCCAAAGTTAATGGCGGGCGTAGAGGTTATCCAGCAGGCTGCCGCCATCGCCTTCACGGACAGGACGAGCAGCAATAATAACGGCGCTCTTAATGACACAGCTGTTCTCCGATATTCTGTATAGATGACGCGGTACGCGGCGCCGGAAGCGTGACCCGGCACTCTCCCTCACCGGTCTTCACCATCAGTTCACCTGGCAGGGGCGGATCTTCAAGCCAGATAAAGCCGTCGCGTCCCACGATGGTGGCACCCTGCGGCGTTGATACGACGCTGCCCAGCGGGAGCGGCCTGCCGCGACCGTCGACCAGCCTGGCCTGAACCGTGACGGCGTGATGGACGTTAAAATCGACTTTGACCGCGCTGCTGTTGCCCGGTCTGGCATGCATGTCGGTGACGGGAGCAATCACATCGGCAGGCAGATCGAGCGGGTTAATGCTCACTTTGCTGTTGTGGTAACGCGGCAGGTCGGTCAGCAGGAGATAACCATCCTCATCCGTTTCACCGGCTGGGCGGTTTTCCAGCATCACCGGTACGTGCCCGATGCCGCGCGTAGAGACCAGTGCCAGGCCCTGCTCGCTGTTGCGCAAGGCGTGCAGGCTATTATCCAGCAGCGTCAGGCTGCCTTCGGCTGAGGCATACTGATTACCTACGCTAGCGCCTTGCTCCAGCCCCACATGCCACTCTCCGGCGTGGCCCAGATAGCCCACGTCAGCATACTTTTCCCGGCGTTCACCAACGCTTTGCCCCAGCTGCCATGACCAGCCGCCGGTCCGATCGTCTGGCTGATGGCGATAGTCCATGCGCGGAGAGTCCTGGCTGGCCTGGAGTGAGAGGGTGTCCTGGCGGCCCAACGGGAGAGAGAGCATAAGCTGAACGTTGCTCGACGCGTCCGTAAACGAGCGGGTATAGCTCAGCGTGGCGGAGAGATGCGCCGGTAAAAAAACGGACCAGGAGGCGTTGAGATAGCGTTGTTTGTTGCCCTGAATGTCTTGTTGTACCCAGCCCACGCCCGGCGTACCGACGTGGGAGAATGAATGGCTTAGCCACACGCTATCGCTGCGCCTGACGGGTACGGCACCGCTCATGCGGGCATTATCGGCGAAGGCGGCATCGGTACGCACGGTGCTGGCAGAAATGCCCGTCCCGCCGCCGTTCCACTGCCAGCCAAGGCCCCACTGCATTCCCTGACCGTAGGGGCTGTCGCTCGCCGCGACGTGCTGGCTGATAATGCCTGCGTCGGGGGATATCAACCAGTCAACGCCTGTCCCGAGATTGCGCAGTTTACGCTGCTGCTCCGTATGCAGCGCCAGCGTCAGGTGGTTATTGACCCCATAGCGCCAGCCGGCGTCGAGCATCGGCGACGCGGCGTAGTCGTCGGAGCGCTGGGCGTAGTTTTGCCGCATCCAGCCGATATCCAGCGAGCCGCTGCTGAGCCCTTCGGCCAGCATTCCCGGTGCGCCGTACACGTCGAGCTGTACGGTGCGCCGTACACGTCGAGCTGTACGGTGCGACGCTGGCCGTTGATGTCGGTAATGACCACCTGCGCCTGCCCGCTTCCGGTGAAGGCCGGCAGAGTATCCAGCGTAAACGCCCCCGGCGTCACGCGCTGGCTGCTCTGCTTAAGGCCGTCGATATACAAATCGACCGTGGAAGGCAGCACGGCCGTGTCGCTGTAGCGGCTGCGCGGTTCAGTATTGAGCTGCGGATCGAGTTCAAAATTACGCGCCCAGTGCAGCCCGCCAAAGCGCACCTGCCGACTCCAGCGGGTACCGGTGGTGATGCTGTCGCCCAGCGCAAGGGTAGTCAGCGAATCGGTGTTGTCCCACTGCCAGCGGGTTTCGAGACGCGTGTGGGCAGGTCGACCGGCGCTGTTTTCCTCACCGGCATGGCTTGAAAAGCTGCTGCTGAACGTTCCGGGCAGCAGCCCGGACGCGGTCAGCTGGGTCTGGGCATTCAGCTGGCGTTTACCCTGCGCATCGCTGGTGTAGAGGGCGTAGCCGAGCGTAAACGCGCTGATGGGCTGGGCCTCAGGATAGGCGTACTGCGGGGACGATTTTTCGAACGTCAGATGCTGCTCTCCGGCGAGCGCCTTTGCCTCGGCCGTAATCGCCACCTGCTGGGCAAGCAGGTCGATATCAACCTTCAGGCCCGGCAGGGCAGTGAGTTCTACCCATCCGGCGCGATGGTCCGGGGCGCGGAGCCCCAGTTTTTTGATATCGCTGTCGCTCATCCACAGCGCATCGTCCACCACCCGGCAGGCCCACAGATCCCCTTGCGGGGCGTGATTCACGGTGATGGCCAGCCATTGTACGGTGTTGGCGGGTCCTTCAGTGCGGGCTGACAGCATCAACGGTAGCCAAAGCAGGAGCGCGAGAAGCGAGGGGGCGCAGGGGTATCTGGCTGGCATGGTGGTCATCGTTGAGGTAGACGCGTAACGCGCTGAGCGTATGGCGTGACGCTTGCTTAAGTTTCACAAGGGCGGTCTGTCCCGGCAGTACATAGCCCGCCAGTCCTTTAACCGATCCCGCAACCTGCCCACTGGCCGTCAGGGCCTCAAGATGGCTCAGGCGAATATGGCTTTTTCCGGCGTTATAGCAGCGGATCGTCGCCGGGCTGTCCGCCTGTTCACAGCTCAGGGCATCGTGGCCGACGGGGGCATTCTGGGGTCCGGCAATGAATACCGGAATCGAATAGCGCAGCAGGAAGTGCACCGCATTGGGATTGGCGGCACGGGACGTGGCGTCCGGCAGTTCGTCGATGACCAGCCGGTAACTTTGCTCCTGTGTATGGATGCCAGGCTGCATGACGATAATGCGCACCAGCTGCTGCTGGCCCGGCGCCAGCGCGGTCATCGCCGGGCTGCTGACGACCTCATTGGTGGCGACTAAGACATCCTGACCGTTTTTCTGGGTCCATTCGTACACCCGTATCTGCGCATGAATGGCCGCTTTCCCAGTGTTGCTGAGGGTGACCGCTGTTGCTCTTTGACCGCTTTGCAGATCGAGCGTGACGGGCGCCACCTGCAGCGTGGCGGCCAGCGCGTAGCGTGACAGCAGCGTCAGCATCATGAGCCACAGAATGAGGCAGGGAAGATAGCGACGCACGATCAGTACACCAGGTTTAAGGTGATGTCGTCGCTGTAGGCGCCTGCCTGTGCGGTCGTCAGGGCGCCTGCGTCAATCACGCCATAGAGCGTCTCTTTCTGCTCCTGACCGTTGCCGGTGTCGGTTAGCCCATCGGTGCTGGTGATTTGCGTCTGTTTGCCCTCGTCAGCAAAGAGTTTCCAGGCAATCTTCTGTGCGCCCGTTTCACCGTTTTCCGGCTTCAGCCAGAAGGTGCCGTTCTCGCTGCTGTCGTTGCTGGTGGCGGAGAGAGTGAACGGGGTACCGTTGGTACAGACAATATCGACCTGCGTGCTGGCCTGTATTTCGCTTGATTCATCCGAGCCGTGGCGCGCGAAATTGAGGTCGTTGGCTTTGAGGGTGCACGACTTCACGACCTCAAGTGAGACGTGCATCGTCGCGCTTGCGGTACTGTCTGCGGCGATCGCGGCGGCAGGAAGCAGGAGAGCGGAACAACATACAGCAGTGGTGATAATTTTCATGATCTTATTTCCTGACGTGAGTAACAATGCAATTACAAAGAGAATGACTGAGCGTCCAGCAGGCAGAGTTTTCGATGGAATTCCGCCAGGCTGTGACAGCAAAATTTGTTCATCGCGTTACGCTTGTGGGTGTAGATCGTTTTAGGTGACTTATTGAGAATTTTTGCGATACGAACCGGGCTGAATCCTTTATGTAACAGCATGCAAACCCGCATCTCCTGATACGAGAGCGTGGCGGCGTTTTCGAAGGAAAATGTCGTGTCGCTAAAGCAGCGGCTCAGCTGTGCAAGAGACAGGTTGTCCGCCACCACTTTGACCCGCTCGCTGCGCAGCCAGGCGTTAATGTCGCTGACCCAGGCCGCATCCGTAAAAATCAGCCAGTTCTGTGCGACGGACGCGCTGTGCAGCCGTTCCTGAAGGAGGGTAAGCCCTTGCGGATCAACGCTGTTGATCCAATACATCTCAGGACGGGGTGTAACAGCCATCGAAATCATCGACTGGAGGCCAAGCCATAAAAACGCATTGCCGCTCAGAACGATGACCTGATAGCCAGCATTAGGAATGAAGGGCGTCATTTTTTGCCCCACAGATAGCCCTGGCCGTAGTCGGCCACGCTGGCACGGGCCAGCGCGAAATCCCCTGCGGTTTCGATGCCTTCTATCAGCACCTTGCTGGCGACGCGCTTGCACTGGCGGGTGAGATGCAGGAACTTCGCCTGCTCGATGCGTCCGCTCCAGAAGGTATGTTTATCTATTTTGACGCCGCAGAAGCGGATCTGGCTGGTCAGAAGATCGGGAAGAATGTCTTCGCAGACATCGTCAGCCCACACTTCGATCCCCCACTGATGGAGCGTCGCGATGCATATCCGCAGAGCCCGGCTTTGCGTGTCGTCGAGCTGTACCAGCGTATGGAGGTCGGTGACCTCGATAGCAAGCCTCTCCGGGCAGGGGGTCTCTTCTTTTAGCCTGTCGAGGAAGTCCGTTTCCAGCAGCAAATCCGATGTTGCGTTGAGATAATACTTGTCGCCCGCCTCGCAATACATGGCATGACGAAGCTGCGCAAAGAAGTGCGCCTTACGCTGCGTCGAGGACATCGCGCTAAAATAGTCTTCAAGATCGACGTGGGGCTTTGCCGTGGACAATACCTCCCAGGCAATCACATTTTCGCTGCGCAGTGCCCGGATGGATTCGAACTTATAGCCGGTTAGCATGATAAAAGTGCGTAATGCTCCGTGGTAACTTATGGAGCTGCACATGTTATGGATTTGTCTTTTTGTGGGATATTTATAAATTAAACTGGCTTATATAAAGTGTTTTTGTCTAATTTATAATGATTTTATAGAATTATTTATTTCACAAGTGCCCGGCAGAATGCCGGGCACTTGCGCGTTAGCCTTGCGTACCGACGATTTTGATTTCGACCATGCCAATCCCGATCTCGCGCGGTGAGTGTCCAAGGATATTCCCTTCATTCGTCGACTGCGGTTCTGGCGGCACAATCACCAGCGTATTGCTGCGCGATGGGTTGTCAAAATGCAGCGTGTGCGTGGACACATCGTTCCCGAGCGTCAGCGTCTGCTCCCGATCGCCCACGCGCACTGGTACGGGCTTGTTAGCGTTAGGGCCATACGCTCTGGCGGTGATCACCAGGTCGAACCGTTCCGGCAGGGGATGGGCGTACTCAATTTTCACCTCGTTGCCCAGCTGCGCGTTGGACCATCGCCCCCAGGACTCCGGCCGCGAGATGCCGCTAAACTGCTTCACTTCTTCCGGCGCGCCGGCCACGTTAAAGATAAAGCTGTCTGCCTTATAGCGAATATCGTTATCGACGATTTTCAGCATGTCGACGTTACGCTGATAGCGTGCGGTATCAATCACCGTATCTTTAAACGCGGTTTTGCCTTTCCACTGGGCTTTATCCACGTGCTGCACGGTTTGCTCCCCGCCAAGCTGCCCCTGAGAGACGCACCAGTCGGTAGAAAGCGCCAGTGGCTGCGACCAGAGCTGGCCCATTTTGTAGCACCGGTCAATCCAGACGAAATTATCGCGTGGCGCAAAATCGGCCAGCTGATAGCGCAGCGGCGCGGAGTACTCGCTTTCCGGCAGCGGCTCAACGCGCCCCTCCGACACGCGCACCAGCAGCGGCAGACGGAAGTTGCTGCCCGAGAAGGCAATCGTGTTTTTATCCCGATTGACGGTGAAGTCCTTCATCTCTTTCGGGAAGTTCCAGAGGCGGATGATGTCTGGCTTCCAGGCGAGGATTTTTTCCTTCATGTTGAGGAACACTTCCGACAGGGATTGCCCCGACAGCGTGCTGCGGCCCAGGCCAATAAAGTTGTCGCCGCCCAGAATGTCCAGCACGGTTGCGCCGTTATCCATGGAGTTGCGTTTGGTGGCAATCACCTCCTGCTGCGGCTGATCGCCTCGCAGGACGAAGAACAGATTGCTGCGATCCTGCTTGTTGAGCTGATCCCAGGCGCTGTTTTTCATCGCCAGATGGTCAGACGAGACGACGATGACGGTGTTTTTGAACCAGGGCGAGGCTTTGATTTTCTCGACCAGCGCGGCAATGTGCTCCTGGCTGCAGGTAACGGCGCTGAAAGACTTGTTGTTTTTGCCGTCAACGTCATAGCTTTTTCGCTTGCAGCTACGCGAGACGAACCCGTCCGGGTGGTGGGTGTCCACCGTCAGCGCAAAGAGGGAGAAGCGCTTGCCCGCGCGGGAAAGCTCCTCGAATTTCTTCCACGTTTCGTCGAGTACCGTATCGTCATAGAAGCCCCAGTCGTTACGATAGCTCGGATCGGCAACCGTCGTTTTTAACTCTTCTGAGCCATACAGGTGGTCAAAACCGTGGGATTTCAGGAACACGTCTTTTCCGGCAAAGCGCAGGTTTGCCCCCTGCATAAAATAGTTTTCGTAGCCGGAGTTTTTCAGGATATCGCCGAGGCAAATATTCTGCGGGAAGAACGTCGACATTGAGGCTGAGGCGTTACCTTCAAAAGGCGCGAACAGCGGGATACCGCACTGGGAGGCAACCATCCCGGCAATCGTATAATCCGTGCCGGGCAGCTGCATGGTGTGGCTGAAATCAAGACCTTCATTTTTCAGCGCACCCAGGTCTGGCGTCAGGTTCGGGAAGGCATCGTTATCAAAGTACGTGCGTTCCAGGCTTTCACCGTAGATGTAGACCAGGTTGAGCTTCGGGTTGGCGATCGTTTTTGACGGTTCTTTGTAGTAAGCCACAAAATCAGGATCGCCGTCGCGCGACTGGGATTTCACCAGCTCGGTGATCTGATGGAACGCCGGACTGGCGTCGACGGAGGCCAGCGCCAGGAATAACGCCAGCAGGCTGTAGCCATGATGGTGCGGAAGATGGCGGCGGCGGCGCAGCACCCAGGCCAGCGCGCCAAAAATCGTCACCAGCGCGACAATAATGCCGAGCCCCGGAAGAATGTACTTGCCCACACCCGCGCCCGTCAGGCTGTTCGTCAGCGTGTAGAGCACCGCATCGTTAATACCGTCACCGGTAAAGTAATCGCTGGCGTATAAGGTAATGTTTAAAATAATAAAAATGCCGAGCACCACCAGCGTGGCGATAAACCACCAGGTGTGACGGCCGGCTTTCCAGGCGTAAACGCCGACAGAAGCCAGAAAAAGGATAAGAGACAGGAATTCAGACAACAGCATATCCTCAAAACGCCAGATGGTTCGCTGGCTAACTGTTTATTTTTTGGGTGATACAATGTAATTGCGATGTCGTTCAGCTGCAATTTTAGTGTCACGAAAGTGTGCTGTTGTTAGGATTTGGTTTAGAAAATCGTTTTTATGAAGATGGACACATCCTGACAAACGGACGCTGAGACGGTGGCAACCAGGAAAAACGCTCGTTTAGCGCCGCGCTGCAAGACTATCGCATTAAACGCGGCGTGTTGTGGCAGAAAATGGGATGGATCAGGAGAGGAAATTAACGCCTTGTTTCAGCACCAGATCGCAGGCTTTGGTTTTCACCTGTTTTGCCAGAGAAGAGTTGCCGAGGGTACTCAGGTTCAGCTGCTGGCCGTTTTGCGCGTTAAGCAGGCCCTGAATGCCGTCCATATAGTTGGTGTCCGCCTTCTGCTCCTGGGTATCCAGACCCAGTTTACCCAGCACCTGGTTTTTCACGTTTTGCGCGTCGGTCACGGAGGCCAGCTTTTGCTTCGCGCAATATTCCAGAATCCCCGCCGCGTTGTTCATCGTGCCCGCGCTGAGGCTCTGGGAGCTGTTGCCCAGCAGGCTGGTGAGGGAAGAGGCGGAAAGTCCACCCTGAGAGCTGCTGCTCTCTTTGCTCAGCTCATTTGCCGCGCTTGACAGGGATTCCTGCCAGGACGCCGCTTGCGCTGCGCCGGTCACCAGCAGCGCGCCTAAAAAGGTGCTGATTAAAAACTGTTTTTTCATCATGGCTCTCTCAAAAAGGTCCGTTTTGGGGCGGATGGGGTTCCAGTATATACCTGTACCCGACCGGCGATTCCTGGAACTGTCTTAATACTCTTTGCCGGTGACGCGGCTGCGGTAACTTTCCCAGTCGAAGATGACATACAGGCTGTTACCCAGCTTCATGCGATCCATGACGCGTTCCCCCAGCAGGCGGGTCATCTCGTCGATATTGTGGTTCGTCAGCATGCCGGTGGGGCGCTTGGACGAAGAGCGGCGATCGACAATCTGGTTGATGATCACTTTTTCATAGCGGGATTCCGTCTGAACGCCAATCTCGTCGATGACCAGTAAATCCACATTGCTCAGATCGTTAAGCAGCTGTTCTTCGCTGGTTTCGCGGTTGCTGAAGGTGTCTTTCATCGCGGACATGATATCGGCCACGGTGATGATAAGCACCGATTTACCCCGCAGAAGCAGCTCGTTGCAGATGGCGGCTGCCAGGTGGTTTTTTCCGGTGCCCGGCTTGCCGCTAAAGATGAAGCTGGCGATATTGCCATCGAATTCATCCACGTATTGACGGGCGGCCGCAAGGGCGTTCATCTGCCCGTTGGTTTCGACTTTATAGTTATCGAACGAGCAGTTCTGGTGCAGGGGACGGATACCGGAGCGGTTAAAGGTGCGCTGCATTTTCATCGCCCGGTTTTCCCTGGCGAGCGCGGCGGCGCGGATCTCACCTTGCTCTTTTTGCCACGCCAGCAGCTCTTCACCCGTGGTGAAAGCGGGCTTCACGTTGGCAGGCATCATTTTTTGCAGACGTTTCATCAGGTCGCCGACGTTCTTCATTTCGCACCTCGGAATCCGCTGGGGATCTGTTTATCCGGTTCTGAAAACGCGTTGATATCGCGTTTGGGCTGGCCGTTGTTGCCGGCGCGGGTAATTTGAAGATGACGCGCAAGCTTTTGCTGCCACTGAATGTGGGTAAAGACTTTACCTTCCGCCTGCCACCAGGCGGTAAACGCGGCAAGCTCTTCCGCGGTGGCCGGTTGGGTTAACGCTATGCCCCACAGCGCCGCCTGCCGCTGAAAATCCGCATCCGGCTGCCAGCCCGCGTACAGGGCAAATTTCCCCATCGGAATGGTCGCGGGGACGTTGACCGGTTCATCAAAGAACTGGTTGTCCAGCGCGACATCGCTCGCCGGGCGTGACAGTTGCGCTTCGATCTCCAGAAGCTGTGCCAGACGTTCCGGCGTGATTGCGTAAAACGCCGGCGCGTTGTCGGCAAAAACCGCAACCGTGCCGCCTTCGGCGTGGGTCAACACCCCGCGTGGGTCGCGCATAAAGGCATCAATGCCAGCAATGCTGGTGGTCAGAATTCTGGAGGACATAACGCTTACTCTACTGATTACTACGGGCGTGATATGGGGTTATGGTAGCACAGAGAGGGGAAAGGGAAGGAGGGGATTTCCCCGGCGGCGTTGCGCTTACCGGGGCTACAGTCGTAGGCCTGATAAGCGCAGCGCCATCAGGCATTTATCACGCGATGATATTCAGGGTCACGTCGATGTTGCCGCGGGTCGCGTTAGAGTACGGGCAAACAATGTGTGCCGCATCGACCAGCTTTTTGGCTTCCGTAGGATCCATACCCTCAACGTGGATGTTCAGTTTCGCTTCGATACCAAAACCGGTTGGCAGCGGGCCAATACCCACTTCACCTTCAATAAAGGCCTCTTTTGGCAGGATGAATTTGTCGCGCGCCGCCACAAACTTCATCGCGCCCAGGAAGCAGGCAGAGTAGCCGGCAGCAAACAGCTGCTCAGGGTTCGTTACTTCTCCCCCCATGCCGCCCATCTCTTTTGGCACGCCCAGTTTTACGTCCAGTACGCCATCGGAAGAGGTGGCACGACCGTCACGGCCACCGGTTGCTTTGGCTTTGGCGGTATAAACAACTTTTTCTAAAGACATGGCAGGTTCCTCATCTTGCTTAAGTGTGCGCTATTAAATAGCGTGCGATGTATATGGGTATTAATCACGCGTAAAGTATAGCCTTACGCCCGGTGTAGCTGCTGTCGCAAAAGTTCGAGCTGCTGTTTGAGCGCCAGCAGGGTGTCGGTATCACACTGCGCTGCGCAACCCACCGCATGGGGGATACCCAATGCCTGCTGCTGCAGTTCACGTCCCGCTTCGCTCAGGGTGACGGCGACCTGACGTTCGTCCCGGCGCGAACGGTGACGGTTGATTAACCCGGCACTTTCCAGCCGTTTCAACAGCGGCGTCAGGGTCGCAGAGTCCAGAAACAGCCGTTCGCCGATGTCCGACACCGTCATGTCATCCTGCTCCCACAGCACCAGCATCACCAGGTATTGCGGGTAGGTCAGGTTCAGCGGTGCCAGCAGTTGCCGGTACAGCTTATTGAGCGCCAGGTTTGCCGAATAGAGGGCAAAGCAGAGCTGGTTATCCAGCTTGAGCGCAGCGGTTGCGTCGTTCGTTTTCGCGTTCATGAAATGAATATAGATAGTGCACAATTTAATTGCAAGCAATTTTATGGGCAGGTGTAGCGGAGCGCTACCTGAACGGCCATTTTGCGATAGTGCTGGCGCTGAGCCTGTTCGTCCGCACCGTCTTCAAACAGGAGCGTGAAGGTGTAGCTGTTGGCAACGTAGTGAAAGCTGAAGCTGCTTATCAGGCGGTGAAGATCGCGGGCGTCAACCGTCTGGCTGAAGAGCTGTTTTTCTTTGCCCCGGCGCAGGATCTCCTCCAGCAGGTCGAGCGCGCTGCGGTTGACCTGGCGAAGATAGCTCGACTGCTGCATAAAGCGACCACGCTGCATGTTTTCCATGCAGATAATCCGAATGTAGTCGGGATGGTCGGCATGATAGTCAAAGGTGGCTTCAACCAGGTCGACCAGCGCTTCGACAGGGGGCATTCCCGCCAGGCTTAGCGCTTTTTCACTGGCGCGAATCTGGGTGTAAACATGTTCCAGTACCAGGAGATAGAGGTTCTCTTTATTCTTAAAATGGTAAACCACCATGCGTTTGGTGGTACCCGCTTTCTCCGCGATCTGCTCCATACGGGCACCATTCAGTCCATACTCGGCAAAAAGCGCGATGGCGCTCTGAAAAATTTTCTCTTTCAGGCTGGATTCTTCGCCGTGCTCGGGGTGTTCGCTGCCAGGGTTAGCCACATCCTTTCCTTATTTTCACCAAACGGACCAGAAGGATTATCTCCATGGCAGCGAAATAACACAAATATCAAACGCGTGGGCGTTTGCGGTACAGCCACAGTCCGGGGATCGACAGCCCGATAGAGAGCGCACCGACGATGGACGACGCCTTAAGAAAGTTGCTCAGGAGGAGGATCATCTGAGGCTCGGTGTAGCCAAAATGGCTGATTTTCACCGCGGAAATCATCGCCGTATACGCAGATATGCCCGGAAACATCGGGATCACGGCGGCGACGGTGAACACTTTGGGATGCGCCAGATACCAGCGCGACCACTGGATGCCGATACTGCCGACCAGCATGGACGCCATGAATGTTGACCATTCGATGTTAAAACCCGCGGTCATCATCATCATTCGCGAGCCATGGCCAATCGCCCCCAGCAGCGCACACCACGGCAGCGCGCGTTGCGGAACGTTAAATACCATCGCAAAGCCGACGGCAGGAATGGCGGCCAGAAGCATGTCCTGCGCCAGCGCCAGCAGAAAATCTATTACGCCCATCCGCGTAACCCCCAGAGTGTCATAGCCATAACCACGCCGATGCAGGTCGCCAGCGTCAGCAGGCTGGCGATAGCCCAGCGCGCCAGACCGGTATTGATGTGTCCTTTAAACATATCGGCGACGGCGTTGATCAACGGAAAGCCCGGGACCAGCAGAAGCACGCTGGCGGCCATGGCAATCGTCGGGGTGTTAGCAAACTGCGGCAGGCGCAGAAGCAGACCGGAAACCGTAGTGGCGACAAACGCGGTAATGCAGAAGTTAATTTGCGGATGCAGCTGCCGGTGCGTCAGCAGCTGGCGAACATACATGGCGATGCTGCTGGCAAAAAAGGTGACGATGGCACCGTCCCAGCCGCCTTTATTGAGCTTACAAAAGCAGGCGCACGACAGCCCTACCATCAACACGACAAGCCAGCGCGGATAACGTAACGGCTTAATTTGGTTGAACCGTTTTTCAATTTCATGGAGATCGAGAAGCTTGTGTTCAGCAAGGATCACGATGTGCTGCACTTCGGTCACGACGTGCATGTTAATGCCGCGGTCATGGTTTTTGCGGGTGGAGGTCAGGCACTGACCGTCTTTGATCGTGGTCAGCACAATGGCGTTGGATGAGATCGCGCTTTCCACGCTATCCATACCCAGCGCCACACCCAGCCGGGTGGAAAGCTCCTCAACCAGCGCGCTTTCCGCGCCGTGCTGGAGCAGAAAAAGACCGCACTGAATACATAGCCGCGTGATAGCACGCTGCGTTGACCGATCTGCCTGCATGTATTGTCCTGAAGAAGATGGAAAGTTGCCGGTTGGCCGATAGTGATTACTTTTAGCACAAAGTGCAGTGCCTCTTGCTGTGGGCCAGATCAAGGTTTATGCAAACAGTCTCACCCGTATCGCGAAAGGGACGTTGACTCAATTTATCAATGCGGTGAATTATTAATATGAAAATATAGAATATTTGTATTTAGTTATTCTAATTTTATATTGTCGTTATTTTAATGGCTCCGCAATTAAACTTATTTGCGCTTTATGAGATATTACGGCTGTTTTAGGCATTTCTTAAACAAAGAACATATCTCATCTTCTGCTTGTATTAATCAGTTTTACACTCAGGGACGAAAATACTCATACATTGATGCGTTTTAATGTTACTCATCAAATGAAGAATGGACACGGAGGGTCTATGTTGTCATTGCATGGTAAGCACGGCGTTGTCATTAGCCGGATACCCGTGATGCAAAACGGGTTAGGGGGCGTGATGGCATGCCATTTCCCGGATTTTGAATTGACCTATTGCCGCTCACTGCAGGAGTTAACGCTGCTCCAGTTACGCCGCGCAGACGTCATTATTGCTGATATTTCAGGCGAATACCGAAATCCCCGGGGCACCCTCGAAGAGTACTACGGTTTATTGAATCAATATCGGGACATTCACTGGATCTTTTTAGTCTCGCGGCCGCTTTACCCTATTGCGGTTGAGTTACTTATGCGCCCGGAAAGTACCTTGCTGTCTGATATGGAGCCTATTGAAGGCGTGGTTAACGCTATTCGGGCAGGGAGCGAGCGGGCAGAGCGAATAAGCCAGACGTTGTTAACCCCGGAACCTCAAAGTACGGAGGATGAAAACGAACACGTTATCGAGCTCACGCACTCCGAACGTAAGGTCCTGCGTCTGTTAGGTAAAGGATGGGGGATTAACCAAATCGCCACATTGCTCAAGAAGAGCAATAAAACCATTAGTGCGCAGAAAAACAGTGCGATGCGACGGCTGTCATTACGCAGTAATGCCGATATGTACGCCTGGATCAACAGTACGCAGGGAATGAGAGAGCTGAGTTTGATGTCAGCCTATGGAGAGTTCGAGGAATGGAAAAAACCGATTCAACAAGACATATCGCCATCGTCGAAAATTGCACGATGAGTGCTGTTGGGCTACAGCATCTTTTTGCGCTGCCCGGCCTGAATCATTATCAGCTGCATCTGTTTAGCGAATTTGACAGCTTTAAGAAAGCACTTCAGCACGTCAATTTTTTCTCGCTAATCTATTCACTTTCCGATGCGCGAGAAGAACGTCGTAACTGTCTGGCACACCTGCGGGATCTCGCATTTTCGCATGGTCATATTCAGCGCATTATCCTGGTCGCTGATGAGACGGAAGCACGGCTAATTAGCCACCTTTCGCCGTCACGCCTTCACGGTGTGGTCAGTAAATCGCTGATGCTTGAGCACCTGCAGCAGAAACTCATGGTGTTGTTGAGTGAAACGGTGCGCATCAATGACAATATGATGAATCACTGGTACCGGAGTCAAAACAGAATGTTAAGCCCAACGGAACGGGCAATATTGCGTTATATGTCTTGCGGCTATTCTATTCCTCAAATTGCGGCGCAGCTTGAACGTAATATTAAGACCATCCGGGCGCATAAGTTTAATGCGATGGTGAAGCTGGGGGTGAATTCTGACGTCGGGTTGCTCGATGCGGCGGATATTATTACTCACCTTCCGGCAAGAGAACCGCGAAGTTTGGCACTCAGCAAGCCGACCTTTTTATAACCTGTCCGTTGCGCGCCAGACAGGTTCTGGCGCATCAATCAGATGCAAACATCAACCCACTTTGCAGAAGTCAGCTCTGCCATTCTGTCAGGTGAAATACGCACGGCACTATGAATTGCACCTGCGGCGGGCAGGACTTCGGCGTACTGCTTTAATGAAATATCGCAGTAAACCGCGAGCGGGTTTTCCAGCCCGAACGGGCACACGCCGCCAACGGGATGACCGGTGATGGTCACCACTTCATCACTGCTGAGCATGCGCGCTTTCGCACCAAACGTGTCTTTCAGCTTTTTGTTATCCAGACGCGCATCGCCTTTCGCTACCACCAGAATCACCTCATTTTTCACCTTTAAAGACAAGGTCTTGGCGATTTGTCCCGGTTCAACACGATGGGCGGCAGCAGCCAACGCAACGGTAGCGGTACTCTGGCTAAGTTCAATTACGTCGATATCCGGCGCGTTGTCGGCAAAAAACTGCTGTACAGACTGCAAACTCATTGTTTCCTCCTGACAAATATCCTGCGTAATCTGTCATAAGAATTTATGCTGTGTAAATATCTCTTACGTAACAAATATCCCGAACGGCTGATTTCTGGATCCTCTTCACAATCACAGAAACCGGTTACAGTAACCGGTTGCAGACCGTGTTGCGTCGATTAATACTGAGTACGTAACGTCCCCTGTATCCAATAATAAGAGCAAATTATGAAACCATTTCGTCTGAGCAGTACCACTGGTACACAAGCCAGCAAGGTTGTGAAGTTGATTAATGGAACCACGTGCGGCGCGAAAGTGCCCGTAACAAACGTCTGACAGGAGATCTGCCATGTCTGCCAACCATGCTGCGTTTAACCTGATATTCCGTTTCGTTGAAAATTACGTGAGCCCAATTGCCGGGCGGATCTCTTCCCAGCGTCACGTCATGGCTATTCGTGATGGGTTCATCTCCGCGATGCCATTTATGATTGTGGGTTCATTTTTATTAGTGTTCGCTTACCCACCTTTTTCGCCTGATACCACCTGGGGTTTCGCCCGCGCCTGGCTGGATATGGCGAAGCAGTTTGAAGGCCAGATCCTGACGCCGTTTGATATGACGATGGGCATTATGTCCATTTATATCTGTGCGGCCATTGCCTATAACCTTGGCAAACACTATGTTAAATCGCACCAGCTAGATCCGTTCATGTGCGCCATGCTGTCGCTGATGGCGTTTCTGCTGGTTGCGGCACCGAAAACCAAAGGCTCGCTTCCCGTCGACAGCCTGGGTGGAACGGGGATTTTTACCGCGATTCTGGTGGCGATCTACTGCGTTGAGATGATGCGTTTCCTCAAGGCGCATAACATCGGTATTCGCCTGCCAGACCAGGTTCCTCCGATGATCAAAAACTCTTTTGATCTGCTGATCCCGGTGCTGGTAGTGGTGTTAACGCTCTATCCTCTGAGCCTGGTCATTCAGTCTCAGTTTGGCATGCTGATCCCACAGGCCATTATGTCGGTCTTTAAACCGCTGGTTTCCGCAGCGGATTCCCTGCCTGCGATCCTGCTGGCCGTGTTGATTGGCCATCTGCTATGGTTCGCCGGGATCCACGGCGCCGCCATCGTCTCAGGGATGCTGCAGATGTTCTGGCTGACTAACCTTGGCGCTAACCAGACCGCGCTGGCCGCCAGCCAGCCTCTGCCGCATATCTTTATGGAAGCGTTCTGGACGTTCTTTATCGTGATTGGCGGGTCGGGCGCCACGATGGGGCTGGTGATTTGTTATCTGCGTAGCCGTTCAGCGCATTTACGTTCTATCGGGCGTTTGAGCGTGGTCCCCAGCTTCTTTAATATCAACGAACCCGTCATTTTCGGTACGCCGATTGTGATGAACCCGGTGTTCTTTATTCCGTTCCTGCTGGCACCGATGGTAAATGCCGTGCTGGCCTGGGCGGCGATGACGTTTGACCTGATTGGCCGCGTCATCTCTGTGGTCCCCTGGACGGCACCGGCGCCGATAGGCGCAGCGTGGGCTCTGGGCTGGGATTTCCGCGCGGCTATTCTGGTTGTGGTTCTGGCCTGCGTATCGGCAATCATCTACTACCCGTTCTTCAAAGTGTACGAGAAGCAGCTGCTGGAGCAGGAAGCGGAAGAAGCGCAGCGTAACGCGGAAGAGGACAATCAGCAGGTGGCCTAGGTAAAACCAAAACGGCAACGCATGTTGCCGTTTTTAGTGTTTGTTCCCTCTTACTGTGGGAGAGGGTCAGGGTGAAGGCATCAGGCCGGGCCTGTTTTTGTAGGCCCGGTAAGCGAAGCGCCACCGGGCAATTCATTGCATTACTTCAGCGTGCAATCCCCGCACTGCTTAACGTCCGGCAGGCGGTAGCGCTGGCAGCAGGTGCGGCGAACCAGAAGCCCATCACGGAGCACGACGGTACGGAATAACGGGTTGTCACGGCCATCGGAAAGCTGTTTTGCAAAGAAACAGGACTGACGGAGGGCGTCAACGTTCTCATCACCAAGCAGAGGCTTCATTTCCGTTAAATACCAGTGGATTAAATAGCCGGTATTGCTCCAGATAAGCTTCCCGTTAATCTCTCCCGTCGCTTCAAGCGCGTCCACGACCGGGATCAGGGCCTGCGTGATAAGCCGCTCCATACGTTCCTGAGCCGTCAGGCGTTCCGCGCTCTGGTCTTCGTGAAGATCGATCCAGAAGCAGGCTGCACGCCCGGTTTCGTGAAACTCGACGTGGAAATTATCCGGCGAGAGTTCCAGCATGCTCTTTTGCGTTAACAGCGCCAGCATGAGAGGAGGCACCATCAGCCCGATATACCACTGTGCCCAGAGTGAGAGCAGAGGTTTATTTTCCCGCGTAAGGGTAGGCTGATTGCGATAGATATGGTTAGAGTAGGTGGCCAGCAGCGATCGCAGTTTTGCCGGCTGTCGCCACTCTGAGAGCGTCATAGCATGGTTCGGGTGCGCTTCATCAAGCCGGATAAAGTCCAGCAGGTGGGCGCGCGTCTCCGCAATTTTATCTCGTATGGCATCCGCAAGCGAAGCATCCCCGCTGGTGAGGGGCGCTCGCCAGAGTAAGGGTTCGACGATGTGTGCGGTATGCGTGGCCATAGTATAGATAGAAATCTAAATGATAATGATTGCCAATCCTAACTATTGCTCATACCAATGGCAAGACTTTTGTCCTGGTGACATCGCCGTATTGTTTACGCCGTCTGAAGCTCTTCACTCAACAGAATGTTATTACGCCCCATATGCTTTGCTTCGTAGAGGGCTTTGTCCGCTTTTTCCAGCGCGCCTTCCACATCTTCATCCTCGAAAATGGCAATACCAATGCTGATGGTGACGTTTGTCGCGACGCTCTCGTTAAACAGATGCGGGATTTTCAAATCGTAGACTTTCTGGCGGATCCGCTCGGCCGTCAGGCGAGCATGTTCGAGTGAAATATTGGTCAGCAGCACCATAAACTCTTCCCCGCCAAAACGCGCCACAATATCGCGAGAACGCACGGCGTCGCGGATGGCCGCAGAGACGCGTTTCAATGCCTGGTCGCCCATCATATGGCCGTAATGGTCGTTATAGGCTTTAAAGTGGTCGATATCCATCAGCAGGACAAAGTGCTCGCCATTTTCTACCGTCGGCAGGTTCTCCAGACGGCTTTGCAGACCGCGACGATTATAAAGCCCGGTAAGCGGGTCCATCATGCTGAGATCGGTCAGGGTTTCTCGCTCTTCCAGCAGGCGAGAGAGCAATTCCTGAGCGAAACGATCGTTACGTCTTTGCAAAATGTTATGAATAGCGATTGCCACCACAGGAAGTGCGAAAGAATAGGTCATTCTCAGCCATATATCGTGATCGCCTAGCCACAAGCAGACAATAAAGGTGGGCAATGAGTGCAGCGTAAATGCTTTGATATTACTGGCGAATGCCAGCGTTCCGATAAAAAGCACCGTTAATAGGGCGATTAACAAATATGTCGCATGGTCGTGGGTAATTAAGGCGAATTTCGACACGATTTGCCACGCCCATAAAATACCGAAGATCCCTGAAACGGCAGGAATATTTATCTTCCGCGCGCGCTTTCTCCAGTGCCAGACGAACAGGCCGGTGCTGATGGAGAAAATAGCAATAAGTGGGGCAGATAACAGGCGTACAGAATTGAGCGGATTTGTTACCGAGAACACTGCCGAGGTTGCGTTCAGAAATAAAAATAAACGTAACGACAATTGATATTTTCTGTGAACCAAAGACCGCCAGGATTGTGATGTCATAGTCGTGCGTTTTATTAAAATTTAATTAAAACAAATAAGTAGGTGCTGTTTCGCAATAAAACATGCAAAAAACTCAAAGAGTAATTATCAGAAAATCTTTAGGTGTTGTTAACAGGTGTGCAATTTATCACCTTAGGCAATTCCTGTCATTACGGGAAAGGTAAAGGTCGATGGATTTTGATTCATTCAGATGACAAATGATAATCTATGTCATATGATATTGGTTATCATTATCGTTGTGAGAGGGCAGATCATGTTGAACAGGGCGCTGGGAAGTGGTTGGGGGGTATTGCTACCGGGAGCCATTCTCGGCGGGTTGATGTTTGCCGATCTCTCCCTTGATACCTGGAAAACGATCATTGTGTCAGGACTGTTAGTCACGTCAGGCATGATCTGGCATAAGCAGCTGCGCCACTTTGTTTTACTGCCATCCTGTGTAGCACTGGTCAGTGGAATTCTGGTGATACTGATGAGCTTGAAATAACAGGGAAAACAAGAGGAACTTCAGAAGGGATGCAAGATAATTGGTGCGAGGGGGGGGACTCGAACCCCCACATCCTAAGGACACTAACACCTGAAGCTAGCGCGTCTACCAATTCCGCCACCTTCGCACAGTCATCTTACTATTGTTGATATCGCCTCGTTGGTGCGAGGGGGGGGACTCGAACCCCCACATCCGTAAGGACACTAACACCTGAAGCTAGCGCGTCTACCAATTCCGCCACCTTCGCCCAGTGCGAGCAATATCATTGTGATTTATGGTGCGAGGGGGGGGACTCGAACCCCCACATCCGTAAGGACACTAACACCTGAAGCTAGCGCGTCTACCAATTCCGCCACCTTCGCATACCATCGATACTGTAAAAGTATCGTAACCACGGAGGCGCATTCTAGATGTTTTCAGCTTTACGTCAACAGAAAAGTGCGCGCCTTTTATTGATTGCTGCAAAAATGGCCGGAACGGGGACGCCTGCTTGCCGGATGGCGCTGGCGCTTACCCGGCAAGCATTGCATGGCGAATTATTTCTTCGCCTGACGCGTCATTACGGTACGGTAGACCTTAAAGCGGCCGGTCTGGGCGATCACTTCATGGAAACCGAAGGTTTCGTCCAGCACTTTCGGATACGCCAGGAAGGCGTTCGCAACGATACGCAGCTCGCCGCCGCTGTTGAGGTGACGGGTTGCGCCACGGATCAGCGTTTGCGCGGCTTCCAGGCTGGTCTCCATGCCGTCGTGGAACGGCGGGTTGGAGATGATCATGTCGAAGCGACCGGTGACGTCAGAGAAGACGTTGCTGGCGATCACCTCGCCTTCAATGCCGTTTGCAGCAAGCGTTGCGCGGCTGGCTTCTACCGCCGGGGCGCTGACATCACACAAGGTTAAGCGCACTTTTGGTGAATGGCTGGCGAGCACGGTAGAAAGCACGCCCGCGCCGCAGCCCACGTCCAGCACTTTGCCTTTGGTGTGCGGCGTCAGGGTGGAGAGCAGCAGCTTGCTGCCCGTATCCAGCGCGTCACGGCTGAACACGCCCGGCAGGGTTTTGATGGTCTGGCCGTCAAGCTGGTACTCGTCCCAGTAAGCCTGTGCATCAAACGTTGTCTGTTTTTCCAGACGGCCATGGTACAGACCACAGCGGCGAGCGCTGTCGACTTTATTCAGCGGCGCGTAGCCTTCCAGCATCTGTTCAGCGCTACGCACGCCGCTGCGGTTCTCACCCACCACGAAAATATCGCAGCCGACCGGCAGCAGGGAGAGCAGGTTCATCAGCTGGAACTGGGCTTCCGGTTTGTTCTTCGGCCAGTAGTAAATCAGCGTATCGCAGTCGGCGATATCGCTCTGCTCCGCCACCAGGCTAAAGCGCGCGCGCTCGCCCATCTGGCGGCTCAGCACCTGCCAGTGGTGGTAGTATTGGGTGTGGGCACGGCTTTCAGCACAGTCGAAACGCGCAGGCAGGTCATCCTGCATATCTCCGGCAAACAGAATACGGCTTTCTTCGAAATCATCACTGTGACGCAGCAAGACTTCACTTGCCGGGGTAAATGCAGACATGAATTGTTCCTCAATAAACTCAGGCGGGGATTATAGTAGGTAGATGGCGCACTTTCGACACATTTGCTATATTTGCGCGCCTGAGAGACAGGAGTTTTCCCTATGACATCCCGACGAGACTGGCAGTTGCAGCAGCTGGGCATTACCCAGTGGGCTTTGCGTCGCCCGACGGCGTTGCAGGGCGAAATCGCCATTTCCATCCCTGCGCACGTACGCCTGGTGATGGTGGCGGAAGAACTGCCTGCCCTGAATGAACCCCTGATCGATGATGTCCTTCGCAGCCTGAAGATGACGGCCGACCAGGTTTTACAGCTGACGCCAGAGCGTGTCGCGATGCTTCCTCCTGATAGCCGCTGTAACAGCTGGCGTATCGGAGAGACAAACGAGATCCCCCTCCAGGGGAGCCAGATCTGCACGCCAGCGCTGGACGAACTGAAAGCCAACCCAAAAGCGCGCAGCGCGCTATGGCAACAAATCTGCGAATATGAACACGATTTCTTCCCTCACGACGCCTGACCTGACCACCGCGTTTGCGATTGAAACACGCGCCCACGCCTTTCCGTGGAGCGAAAAAACCTTCGCCAGCAATCAGGGTGAACGGTATCTGAACTACCGCCTGGACGTTGACGGCACCATGGCCGCCTTCGCGATCACGCAGGTTGTTCTTGATGAAGCGACGCTGTTTAATATCGCGGTTGATCCCGCGTTCCAGCGCCGTGGGCTGGGAAGAGAACTTCTCGAGCACCTCATCCGTGAGCTCGAAACCCGTGACGTTTTCACCCTGTGGCTGGAGGTGCGCGCGTCGAATGTCGCCGCCATCGCGCTCTATGAAAGCTTAGGCTTTAACGAGGCGACAATCCGCCGTAACTACTACCCCACCGCAGAGGGACGTGAAGACGCCATCATAATGGCTCTGCCGATTGGATAATAAAAAATAAGGTTGTAACGATGAAATGGGACTGGATTTTCTTTGATGCCGACGAAACGCTGTTTACGTTCGATTCGTTCGGCGGACTACAGCGGATGTTTCTCGACTATAGCGTGACCTTCACCGCTGAAGATTTTCAGGACTATCAGGCGGTAAACAAGCCGCTGTGGGTGGATTACCAGAACGGTGCCATCACCGCGTTACAGCTTCAGCACCAGCGCTTTGACGTCTGGGCGGAACGCTTAAAGGTCAGTCCGGGGACGCTGAACGAGGCGTTCCTGAACGCGATGGCCGATATCTGTGCGCCACTGCCGGGGGCGGTTTCCCTGCTGAATGCGTTGAAAGGCAAGGTGAAGCTGGGGATCATCACCAACGGTTTTACCGCCCTGCAGCAGATCCGCCTCGAGCGCACCGGCCTGCGCGATCATTTCGACACGCTGGTGATCTCCGAAGAGGTGGGTGTACCTAAACCGGATCCGCGTATTTTCGATTATGCGCTGTCGCAGTCCGGTAATCCTGACCGCGATCGCGTCCTGATGGTGGGTGATACGGCAGAGTCAGATATCCTGGGCGGCATGAATGCCGGTCTGTCGACTGTCTGGCTCAACGCGCATGGCCGCGTGAAGCCTGAAGGCATCGAGCCGACCTGGACCGTGACGTCGTTGAACGAACTGGAGCAACTCCTGTGTAAACAATGATTGCCTGCCCCCCATTGATGGGTAAAATAGCCGCAATTTTGTATTCCATGATGCGTGGCGTGCTGCCGCGCTTATAAAAGAAGATTTAATTATGACGTTGTCTCCTTATCTGCAAGAGGTGGCCAAGCGCCGCACTTTTGCCATTATCTCGCACCCGGATGCCGGTAAAACGACCATCACCGAGAAGGTGTTGCTGTTCGGACAGGCGATCCAGACTGCGGGTACCGTTAAAGGCCGTGGCTCCAGCCAGCATGCAAAATCTGACTGGATGGAGATGGAAAAGCAGCGTGGTATTTCGATTACCACCTCCGTGATGCAGTTCCCGTATCACGACTGCCTGGTGAACCTGCTGGACACCCCGGGCCACGAAGACTTCTCCGAAGATACCTACCGTACCCTGACGGCGGTGGACTGCTGTCTGATGGTGATCGACGCCGCGAAAGGTGTAGAAGACCGGACCCGTAAGCTGATGGAAGTTACCCGTCTGCGCGATACGCCGATCCTCACCTTTATGAACAAACTCGACCGTGACATCCGTGACCCGATGGAAGTGATGGACGAAGTGGAAAGCGAGCTGAAAATCGCCTGTGCGCCAATCACCTGGCCAATTGGCTGCGGTAAGCTGTTCAAAGGGGTGTATCACCTCTATAAAGACGAAACCTATCTGTATCAGACCGGTAAAGGCCACACCATTCAGGACGTTCGCGTGGTGAAAGGCCTGGATAACCCTGAGCTGGACGTGGCAGTCGGCGAAGAGCTGGCCGCGCAGCTGCGCGACGAGCTGGAGCTGGTGAAGGGCGCGTCTCATGAGTTCGACAAAGCGCTGTTCCTGAGCGGTGAAATCACCCCGGTCTTCTTCGGTACCGCGCTGGGTAACTTCGGCGTTGACCACATGCTGGACGGTCTGGTGGAGTGGGCGCCGCGCCCGATGCCGCGTAAAACCGACACCCGTGAAGTGGAAGCAAAAGAAGAGAAATTCACCGGATTCGTCTTCAAAATTCAGGCCAACATGGACCCGAAACACCGCGACCGCGTGGCCTTTATGCGCGTGGTGTCCGGTAAGTATGAAAAGGGCATGAAGCTGCGCCAGGTGCGTACCGGTAAAGACGTGGTGATTTCCGACGCGCTGACCTTTATGGCGGGCGATCGTTCGCACGTTGAAGAGGCGTATCCGGGCGACATCATCGGTCTGCACAACCACGGTACGATTCAGATCGGCGATACCTTCACCCAGGGCGAAATGATGAAGTTCACCGGTATTCCGAACTTCGCACCGGAGCTGTTCCGTCGTATCCGTCTGCGCGACCCGCTGAAGCAGAAACAGCTGCTGAAAGGCCTGGTTCAGCTCTCCGAAGAGGGCGCCGTGCAGGTGTTCCGCCCAATCGCGAACAACGATCTGATCGTGGGCGCAGTCGGTGTGCTGCAGTTCGACGTGGTTGTTGCCCGTCTGAAGAGTGAGTACAACGTGGAAGCGATTTACGAGTCTGTGAACGTCGCGACCGCGCGCTGGGTTGAGTGTTCTGACGTGAAGAAATTCGAAGAATTTAAGCGTAAGAACGAAATTCAGCTGGCGCTGGATGGCGGCGATAACCTGACCTATATCGCACCAACCATGGTGAACCTGAACCTGACGCAGGAACGTTATCCTGACGTTCAGTTCCGTAAAACCCGCGAGCACTAATCCCCTCTCAGAGCACGGCTGCCGCCGTGCTCTTCTTTAATTCCTGTCTTATTAATCCCTTGCGGAATGTTCTTAATTCAACGCAATTTCACGCTATTCGCGCGTTTTTTACCCAATTCTGAAAGCGGCTCTGTGAGAGTGATCTATATTTAACTCAGTGTTTAACACCGGGCGTGGATAAATTAACTGTTCAATGCATGACTTTAGGTTATCCATTTTGCCCGTGTGTTTATTCGCAATATATAAAACTACTAAGGAAGTATGTAGCCCGAATAACGGGTCAACACAGGAATAGATCGATGAATATGACAAGACTGAAGATTTCGAAAACTCTGCTGGCTGTAACCCTGGGTAGCGTTCTGGTGAGCGGCTCTGCTCTGGCGGAAAGCAGCACCATGGATAAAGCACAGTCCACGGCCGATAGCGCAGGGCAAAAAATCGATAGCTCTATGAATAAAGTCGGCAACTTCATGGATGACAGCTCAATCACAGCAAAAGTGAAAGCCGCACTGGTGGATGATGAATCCATCAAAAGTACCGATATTTCCGTTAAGACCGACAAGAAAGTGGTCACGCTGAGCGGCTTTGTGGAAAGCCAGGCTCAGGCCGAACAGGCGGTGAAAGTGGCGAAGGGCGTCGAAGGTGTTGCCTCCGTCAGCGATAAGCTGCACGTACGTGACGCCAAAAACGCGTCGGTGAAAGGTTATGCCGGTGATGCTGCGACCACCAGCGAAATCAAAGCTAAACTTTTAGCAGATGACATCGTGCCATCCCGCAAGGTGAAAGTAGAAACCACCGATGGTGTGGTTCAGCTCTCCGGTACGGTAGATTCGCAGGCACAAAGTGAACGTGCCGAGTCCATCGCGAAAGCGATTGACGGTGTGAAAAGCGTTAAAAACGATCTTAAAACGAAGTAAATCTGGACCATTCGCCCGTCTGGCTGACTCCAGCGGGCGAAATAAGAACGACTCTGGAAAAACGCCGGTGAGTGACCTGAGCGCTCACGTTTAGCGGCCGACATTAACTATGGTAAAGGAGAAGCTTATGTTTCGTTGGGGCATTATATTTCTGGTTATCGCGTTAATTGCCGCCGCATTGGGCTTTGGTGGACTGGCAGGTACAGCGGCATGGGCAGCTAAAATTGTCTTCGTTGTCGGTATTATTCTGTTCCTGGTCAGCCTGTTTACGGGTCGCAGACGTCCGTAGCAAACGCAATATTCCTTCAACAAAATAAAGCCAGTCACTGCGACTGGCTTTTTCTTATTTGCGTAACAGGCCGGGTGCGTTACTGTGGTGTTATAAAATAATCAAAACAGGAAAGCAGAGGTGGGGCAACGAATTCCCGTTACGCTCGGCAATATTGCGCCGCTGACGTTAAAGCCGTTTCGCGCAGGTCAACTCGCGCTGGTCTGCGAAGGTGGAGGACAGCGCGGCATTTTCACCGCCGGCGTGCTGGATGAATTTATGCGCGCGCAGTTCAACCCGTTTGATCTTTACTTCGGCACCTCTGCCGGGGCGCAGAACCTCTCTGCCTATGTCTGTAACCAGCCCGGATACGCGCGAAAGGTCATTATGCGCTACACCACGGCGAAAGAATTTTTTAACCCGGTGCGCTTTGTGCGCGGCGGCAACCTGATCGATCTCGACTGGCTGCTGGAGTCGACCTCCAGCCAGATGCCGCTTGCCATGGATACCGCTGCCCGTCTGTTTGATAGCGGCAAAGAGTTCTGGATGTGTGCCAGCCGGGGCGATGATTATTCGCCGGGCTATTTTTCTCCTCAGAAGGAGAACTGGCTGGACATCATCCGCGCCTCCAGCGCGATCCCCGGCTTTTATCGTACCGGCGCCCTGCTGGACGGCATTAGCTATCTGGACGGGGGGATCAGTGACGCGGTGCCGGTGCAGGAAGCCGCCCGGCGCGGGGCGAAAACCATTGTGGTGATCCGTACCGTGCCGTCGCAAATGTATTACACCCCGCAGTGGTTTAAGCGGATGGAGCGCTGGTTGGGCGATAGCAGCCTGCAGCCGCTGGTGAATATCGCGAAGCAGCATGAAACCACCTACGGTGCGATGCAGCGTTTCATTGAAAAACCACCGGGTAAGCTGCGTATTTTTGAAATTTATCCGCCTAAGCCGCTGCTGAGCATGGCGCTGGGTAGCCGCGTTCCTGCGCTGCGCATGGATTACAAAACGGGGCGGCTGTGCGGGCGTTACTTCCTGGCGACGGTGGGGAAAATGCTGGCGGAGCAACCGCCGCTTCATCGACATAAACGCATTATTACGCCGCCTGCGATTGTTGCCAACGACGCCCTGACGGTGCCGCTGGTGGATATTCCGCAGGCAAATGACGCTTTACTGGATAACGAGGATCTGGCGTGACGCACCGCTTTGTTGATACGCACTGTCACTTTGATTTCCCGCCGTTTACGGGAGATGAAGCGCAAAGTATTGCGAAAGCGGCTGAGGCAGGCGTTCAGGCCATCATTGTGCCGGCAGTGGAAGCGGCCTATTTTTCCCGGGTGCTGGATCTTTCTATGCGACACCCCGCGCTCTATGCCGCGCTCGGCCTGCATCCGATTGTGATTGAGCGGCATCTTGATGAGCACATTGAAAGGCTTGATGAGGCAGTGCAGACCGCAGGAGACAAACTTGTCGCCATCGGTGAGATCGGCCTCGATCTTTATCGCGAGGATCCGCAGTTTGAGCGCCAGCAGACGATACTCGACGCGCAGCTCAGGCTGGCGAAGCGCCACGATCTGCCGGTGATCCTCCACTCAAGACGTACGCACGATAAGCTGGCGATGCACCTGAAACGCATCGATCTGCCTCGCAGGGGCGTTGTGCACGGTTTCTCCGGTAGCCTGCAGCAGGCGCAGCGTTTTATTGAGCTAGGCTATAAAATCGGCGTCGGGGGCACCATCACCTATCCGCGCGCCAGTAAAACCCGGGACGTGATGGCCCAGCTGCCGCTGTCGGCGCTTCTGCTGGAAACCGATGCCCCCGATATGCCGCTGAATGGTTTTCAGGGCCAGCCGAATCGTCCGGAACAGGCGGCGCGCGTGTTTACCACCTTGTGTGAACTGCGAAAGGAGCCTGAAGAGGTGATTGCCGGTGCGCTGCTTGAAAATACCCGTTCGGTATTTGGCATCACGCTATAGGTAAAGCGCCGGGCGGATCACCGTTATCTTCTGTTTTTCCAGCGCCTGCGCCAGCGGTTCAACGTCCTCGGGCGTGGCGCTGCGCCATGACGCCGCCTCACCGTAGACGCCATGCGCATGAAACGCGTTGATGCGCACCGGCACATTTCCAAGCCCGTGGATAAAGGTCGTTAGCGGCTTGAGATGTTCCAGGTAATCACATTGCTCTGGGATGACCAATAAGCGGAGTTCCGTCAAACGGCGACGATCTGCCAGCCAGCGGATGCTCTGCTTAATCTGCGGGTTCTCGCGCCCGGTCAGGAAGCGGTGATGCTCGTTCCCCCACGCCTTCAGATCCAGCATCGCGCCATCCAGTACCGGCAGCAGCTTTTGCCAGCCCGTTTCGCTTAACATACCGTTGCTGTCTACCAGACAGGTCAGGTGACGCAGGGCAGGATCGGCTTTGATCGCTGAGAATAGCGTCACTAAAAACGGCAGCTGCGTTGTGGCTTCGCCGCCGCTCACGGTGATCCCTTCGATAAACGGTGCGGATTTGCGGACCTGAGTGAGGATCTCGTCCAGGCTGAAGCGGTGCGCCATAGGCGTTGCCTGCTGCCGGCACAGGTGCAGGCAGGTGTCGCACTGCTGGCAGTCACTCTCCTGCCACCAGACGCGTCCGGCCTGAATAGTCAGCGCGTCGTGTGGGCAGTGGGGCACACAGTCCCCGCAGTCGTTGCAGCGGCCAATCGTCCACGGGTTGTGGCAGGTTTTACAGCGCAGGTTGCAGCCCTGCAGGAACAGCGCCAGGCGGCTGCCCGGCCCGTCCACGCAGGAAAAAGGAATGACCTGACTAACTAAAGCGCATCTGCTGTTCATGGCTAATCACGCGCGGTTGACGTTCGAGAATACGGGTATTGCGCGCGGCCTCTTCGCCCAGCCACGTGGTATTGGTGCGCGATCCGGCTTCCCGGTATTTCTCCAGATCCGACAAGCGAACCATGTAGCCGGTCACGCGGACCAGATCGTTACCCGCTACGTTGGCGGTAAATTCACGCATTCCCGCCCTGAACGCGCCCAGGCAAAGCTGAACCACCGCCTGCGGGTTGCGTTTAACCGTCTCCTCCAGGGTGAGAATATCGCTGATTCCGGAGTGATAATGTCTGTGGTGCGGTGCAACGGCCAGCAGATGGCTGATGGGATCCGGCTCGTCGCCGTAGGGCAGACGCGCGCCCGGCGTGGTGCCCGAATCGGAACTGATCCCCGACTGCGCGTGCAGCATCGCGCGGTGCTTCCAGCCGTGCTTCACCGGCGTGTTTTCCACAAACGCCGCTAGCTGTTCGCTGATGCGATAGCCCAGCGCGTTGGCCTGCTCATCTTTGCCGTAACGCCCTGCAATGCCTGCTTTCTCACAGAGCACGTTTACCGCTTCCGCCAGGCCGTACATGCCAAACATTGGCACAAACCGATCGGCATCAATCAGCCCCTCTTTTACCAGGAAGCTATTCTCAAAGAAGCCAGATTGCTCGTACAGGAAACCGCAGCGGGCGTCGATGATGGCAATTTGCTGCTGGCAGTAGTGCGGTAGCGTGCGGGTGAAGAAGTCGTCAACCGATGCGCTGCGTTCGGCAATAGCCTTTAGGTTAAGGCGCACCAGCGTACTGCCACCGCCCGCCAGTGGCAGGGAGTTGTAACAACTCACCACGCCGTAACGGCCTTTTGTGAAAATTTTATCATTCATCGGGCCATTAGAAATATGCGGTTTGCTGCATTCACATATGTTTTTTGCCACCTCGAGCAGCAGGTCGTCCGGGGTGATATCGGAATCGTAGATAAAGGTCAGATTCGGTGCGACCTGCTTCAGCTCTGCATCGGCACGCAAAATGGCGCGTGTGACGGGCGTATCCGCCGGGCCGATATTGGCGTGCATAAACGCATCCGGGAGCGTACGGTCGAGATAGCGCCAGAAACGTTTTATTCGGCTATCGATCTCTTCTTGTGTTAGAATTATAACATATGGAGTTAAGATCGCATCAAGCTGACCGAGATAGACCGGCATCGATGTGACGGACGGAACATGATGGTAGAGGATGGTTAACAGCGAGAGGGCATCGTCGAGATCTTTCGCCCCTTCCAGCTCCAGCCATTCTGAACCGTTAGCCAGAAATTTTGCGTAATCCGGCAGAACGTAACGGGGTTTGTAAGGCGCGTGGCCTTCGAACATGTCGCAGATAAACCCTTCGTCCAGCGCGGCTCGCGCGGCCTCAGGAAGTGCCGGATAAGGCAGGTTGTTTTCCGCTTCCAGCGCCAGAAAATGACGTTTTTGTTCCGGGGTTAACACCGGGCTTGTCACAATATGCTGGCAACGTTGTTGCAGGGCGTCGGGGCTGGAGTGGGGCATATTCGCTTCCTTGAGTGTTCTGCGGATGATGAACGGATTGTAGGAAGCCAGCCTGTCGGGGCTTTTGATCCGACAGGGGGTATCGCTGCTTTAGTAGACAATTTACGCGCTAAAGTTTGAAGAAGATCTCATTACAGTAATGCAAATTTGTACGCAGTTTTCATTAACTGTGATGAATGTCGAAGTGTGGATGCGGGTGAATGTTAGAATACTCACAGACCCGCAAGGTAAAATTTATACGGTACTGCCGTTGGAGAATGTTATGACCGATTTAACTGCAAGCAGCCTGCGCGCGTTGAAGCTGATGGATCTGACCACCCTGAACGATGACGACACCAATGAAAAAGTCATCGCCCTGTGCCATCAGGCGAAAACGCCGGTGGGTAACACCGCAGCCATCTGTATCTACCCGCGCTTTATCCCGATTGCCCGTAAGACGCTGAAAGAGCAGGGTACGCCGGACGTGCGCATTGCTACCGTAACTAACTTCCCGCATGGCAACGATGATATCGAGATTGCGCTGGCAGAAACCCGCGCGGCGATTGCCTACGGCGCAGACGAAGTTGACGTGGTATTCCCGTACCGCGCGCTGATCGCCGGCAACGAGCAGGTCGGTTTTGATCTGGTGAAAGCCTGTAAAGACGCGTGTGCGGCGGCAAACGTGCTGCTGAAAGTGATCATCGAAACCGGCGAGCTGAAAGAAGAGGCGCTGATTCGTAAGGCGTCTGAAATCTCCATCAAAGCCGGTGCCGATTTCATCAAAACCTCTACCGGTAAAGTGCCGGTGAATGCGACCCCAGAAAGCGCGCGCATCATGATGGAAGTTATCCGCGATATGGGCGTGTCCAAAACCGTTGGTTTCAAACCCGCGGGCGGCGTGCGTACCGCCGAAGACGCGCAGCAGTTCCTGGCGATTGCCGACGAGCTGTTTGGTGCCGACTGGGCCGATTCCCGTCACTACCGCTTCGGCGCGTCCAGCCTGCTGGCCAGCCTGCTGAAAGCGCTGGGCCACGGCGACGGTAAGAGCGCAAGCAGCTACTGATTGCCAGACAACGCCGGATGACGCTTCGCTTATCCGGCCTACAGGATCGTAGGGCGGGTAAGCGTAGTGCCACCCGCCACAACTCCCCCGATTCCGCATGGAGGTTACCGTGTTTCTCGCACAAGAAATTATTCGTAAAAAACGTGATGGTCATGCATTAAGCGATGAAGAGATCCGCTTCTTCATCAACGGCATTCGTGATAACACCGTCTCAGAAGGGCAGATTGCGGCTCTGGCGATGACTATCTTCTTCCACGATATGTCGATGCCTGAGCGCGTGTCGCTGACCATGGCGATGCGAGATTCAGGAACCGTTCTGGACTGGAAAAGCCTTAACCTTAACGGCCCAATTGTGGACAAACACTCCACCGGCGGCGTGGGCGACGTGACGTCTCTGATGCTCGGCCCAATGGTGGCGGCCTGTGGCGGTTACATCCCGATGATCTCCGGGCGCGGCCTTGGCCACACCGGCGGTACGCTCGACAAACTGGAAGCCATTCCGGGCTTCGATATCTTCCCGGATGACAACCGCTTCCGCGACATTATTAAAGACGTTGGTGTGGCGATTATCGGCCAGACCAGCTCTCTTGCTCCGGCAGACAAACGTTTTTACGCAACCCGCGATATTACCGCGACCGTTGACTCCATCCCGCTGATCACCGCCTCTATTCTTGCCAAAAAGCTGGCGGAAGGGCTGGACGCGCTGGTGATGGACGTGAAGGTCGGCAGCGGCGCGTTTATGCCGACCTATGAACTTTCTGCTGCGCTGGCCGAAGCGATCGTTGGCGTCTCCAACGGCGCGGGCGTGCGCACCACCGCACTGCTCACCGACATGAACCAGGTGCTGGCGTCCAGCGCCGGTAACGCGGTTGAAGTGCGTGAAGCGGTACAGTTCCTCACCGGTGAATACCGTAACCCGCGCCTGTTCGACGTCACCATGGCGCTGTGCGTTGAGATGCTGATCTCCGGCAAGCTGGCCAAAGACGATGCTGAAGCGCGCGCGAAACTGCAGGCGGTGCTGGACAACGGCAAAGCGGCGGAAATCTTCGGCCGTATGGTCGCGGCGCAGAAAGGCCCGACCGATTTCGTCGAGAACTACGCGAAATACCTGCCAACCGCGACGCTCAGCAAAGCGGTGTATGCCGATAGCGAAGGTTTCGTTTCTGCAATGGACACCCGTGCGCTCGGCATGGCGGTGGTCTCGATGGGCGGCGGCCGTCGTCAGGCATCAGACACCATTGATTACAGCGTCGGCTTTACCGATATGGCCCGTCTGGGCGACAGCGTTGACGGTCAACGTCCGCTGGCGGTGATCCACGCCAAAGACGAAGCCAGCTGGCAGGACGCGGCAAAAGCGGTGAAAGCGGCCATTACGCTTGACGATAAAGCGCCGGAAACCACACCGACTGTCTATCGCCGTATCACCGAATAGCGGTATACTGATCTGATCAATCATTTTTAAGCACTACGTACGGAGAACAATTATGAAACGTGCATTTATTATGGTGCTGGACTCATTCGGCATCGGCGCAACCGAAGATGCAGAACGTTTTGGTGACGTGGGTTCCGATACCATGGGTCACATCGCGGAAGCCTGTGCGAAAGGCGAAGCGGACAACGGTCGTAAAGGCCCTCTGACTCTACCTAACCTGACCCGCCTCGGTCTGGTGAAAGCGCATGAAGGCTCTACCGGTAAAATCGCAGCCGGTATGGACGGCAACGCGGAAGTCGTGGGTGCCTACGGCTGGGCGCACGAGCTCTCTTCCGGTAAAGATACCCCGTCTGGCCACTGGGAAATCGCCGGTGTGCCGGTGCTGTTCGACTGGGGTTATTTCTCCGATCATGAGAACAGCTTCCCGCAGGAGCTGCTGGACAAGCTGGTGAAGCGTGCCAACCTGCCGGGCTACCTCGGTAACTGCCACTCTTCCGGTACCGTGATTCTGGACGAGCTCGGCGAAGAGCACATGAAAACCGGCAAGCCGATTTTCTACACCTCTGCTGACTCCGTTTTCCAGATTGCCTGCCACGAAGAGACCTACGGCCTGGATAAACTCTACGAGCTGTGCGAAATCGCCCGTGAAGAGCTGACCGAAGGCGGCTACAACATTGGCCGCGTGATCGCGCGTCCGTTTATCGGCGACAAAGCGGGTAACTTCCAGCGTACCGGTAACCGTCACGACCTGGCCGTTGAGCCACCGGCGCCAACCGTGCTGCAGAAGCTGGTTGAAGAGAAAGACGGCCACGTGGTGTCCGTGGGTAAAATCGCGGATATCTACGCCAACTGCGGCATCACCAAAAAAGTGAAAGCCACCGGTCTGGATGCGCTGTTCGATGCCACCATCAAAGAGATGAAAGAAGCGGGCGACAAGACCATTGTCTTCACCAACTTCGTGGACTTCGACTCCTCCTGGGGCCACCGTCGCGACGTAGCGGGCTACGCGGCCGGTCTGGAACTGTTCGACCGCCGTCTGCCGGAGCTGATGGAGCTGGTGGGTGAAGATGACATTCTGATCCTGACCGCGGACCACGGCTGCGACCCAACCTGGACCGGTACCGACCACACCCGTGAGCACATTCCGGTGCTGGTGTACGGCCCGAAAGTGAAGCCGGGCTCGCTCGGTCACCGTGAAACCTTCGCGGACATCGGCCAGACTATCGCGAAATACTTTGGTACGTCTGACATGGAATATGGCAAGGCTATGTTCTGAGGTCATTGCCGGGTGGCGGCTGCGCCTTACCCGGCCTACAAAACCGTAGGCCCGGATCGCTGCGCGCCACCGGGCAAAAAAACTCAAATGAAAAGGAACTGAAGATGGCAACTCCTCACATTAATGCAGAAATGGGTGATTTCGCTGACGTCGTATTGATGCCGGGCGACCCGCTGCGCGCGAAGCACATTGCTGAAACCTTCCTGGAAGACGTGCGTGAAGTGAACAACGTTCGCGGCATGCTGGGCTTCACCGGTACCTACAAAGGTCGCAAAATCTCTGTGATGGGCCACGGTATGGGTATCCCATCCTGCTCTATCTACACCAAAGAGCTGATCACCGACTTCGGCGTGAAGAAAATCATCCGCGTTGGCTCCTGCGGCGCGGTGCGCATGGACGTTAAGCTGCGCGACATCGTTATCGGTATGGGTGCCTGCACCGATTCCAAAGTGAACCGCATGCGTTTTAAAGACCATGACTTCGCGGCGATTGCTGACTTCGGCATGGTGCGTGACGCGGTTGACGCGGCAAAAGCGCTGGGCGTTGAAGCGCGCGTGGGTAACATCTTCTCTGCTGACCTGTTCTATGCACCGGACGGCGGCGAGATGTTCGACGTGATGGAAAAATACGGCATTCTGGGCGTGGAAATGGAAGCGGCGGGTATCTACGGCGTTGCGGCTGAGTTTGGTGCGAAAGCGCTGACCATCTGCACCGTGTCCGACCATATCCGTACCCACGAGCAGACCACCGCTGCCGAGCGTCAGACGACCTTCAACGACATGATCAAAATCGCGCTGGAATCCGTTCTGCTGGGCGATAAAGAGTAAGCGCTGTTGTGCCGGGTGGCGGCTTCGCCTGACCCGGCCTACGGTATTGTAGGCCCGCTAAGCGCAGCGCCAGCGGGCTTTTTTACTAGCGCACGGCCTGCGCAATCCACGCCGACAGCTCCCGCAGCTCTTTTTCCTGCTCCGGAAAATCCCCAATCAACGCGTCGCATTCCTGCTGCAGCATATCCGCCCGGTACAAACAGCCTTGCAAACGAGCAGCCAGCGCCTCTAACGGTGCCGGGTTCAGGCTATCAGTAAACACCTGCGTGCGGGTGATATGGCCTTTCTCGACGTCAAAATGCAGCTCCACGCCGCCCCAGGTAAATCGCTCATCCAGCAGGTGTGAAAACGCCGGTGCCTGACCGAAATTCCACTCCCAGCTGCTCTGGCGGGCGAAGGTTTCCGCGAAGTTTGGCAGATCCGGGGTTTTATCTGGAGAGATTACCTCCGCTTCCACGCGCTCGCCGTAGTGCGCAAAGAACGCCTCGCGGATCGCATCGCATATCTGCTCGTGCGTAATCCCCGGCAACAGTTCTACCAGATTCGCTACGCGCCCACGCACGGAGGTAATCCCTTTAGCCTGGAGCTTTTTCTTATCAGGATTCAGGTAGTTCGCCAGACGGCTCAGGTCTGCGTTCAGCAACAGGGTGCCGTGGTGGAAGCCGCGATCCATCGTTTCGCGGTAGGCGGAGCCGGAGACCTTCCGGTCGCCCTCGGGGGTTTTCACCACCAGATCGTTACGCCCGGACGCTTCCGCCGTCACGCCGAGTGAATTGAGCGCGTTGAGGACGATGGACGTTGAGATGGTTTTGTCGTATTCCGGTTTGCCCGCCATAAAGGTAAAGCAGGTATTGCCCAGATCGTGAAACACCGCGCCGCCGCCGCTGCTGCGGCGCGCGAGGCGGACGTTATCCTCTTCCATACGCCGCGTGTTGCACTCTTTCCACGGGTTTTGCGCGCGGCCGATGACCACCGTATCGGCGTTACGCCAGAGAAACAGTACGCGCTGGGTAGCGGGCATCTGGCGGAAGATGCACTCTTCTACCGCGAGATTAAACCAGGGATCGTAAGAGTCAGAGATAAGCAGGCGTAACGTCGTCATGGCAAAGTTCCTTTTCCGAATCGTTCGCCTACTTTATCACTAATCTTTCTTCTCGCTCTCTTCGTCTTCGGGGACGGATTTGCTGGCGGTCAGCAGGAACGGGGATTGCTGCCAGCGCGAGCGCTTGCCCCGAAGCAGGGTGCGTGCCAGCACAACGCCGATGGCGAGTGAAAGCAGCAGCATCAGGCGCAGAATATTGGTGGTATTATCGACCTGTTTGGCTTCAGTAGGCAGGGTGTGGGTATCGAGGGTCAGGCGCAGATAGCCCAGCGGACCATTCTTCCCCTGAATAGGTTCGACGATCTGCTGGTTAAAATAGCCCCCGGCTTTTTTACCGTCCAGCGCCAGCCTGTCGCGCACGTCGACGTGCTCGCCCGCGCGGGCAATCAGGTTGCCTTGCTCATCATAGACGCCGGCATCAAGAATGCGGCTGTTCTCCGTGAGCTGGCGTAAAACCTGGCCTATTCGCTTATCGTCCGGCGTTTCGGTACGCATGGACGGCGCGACGTTGAGCGTCACCTGGCGCGCCAGCGTGCGGGCCAGCTCTTCAAACTGCGGGTTGCGTTGCCGTTGATGGTTCTGGCTAAACCACGATGCCCCTTGCATCAGCACCACTAATAGTGCGAGACAGGAGAGGACAATCACGGCGCGATGAAGCCGGAATTTCAGTTTTGCGCGAGCCATATTCCACCTGCTGAAAATTTACGGCTTAATGTTGCCAGAAGTGATGGTTACAGGGTAGCCTCATGCGTTATTTTCCCTCTGCAACCTTCCGGCGCGAACGAAATTACAGGAGCTTTAATGCCGAACATTACCTGGTGTGACCTGCCAACGGATGTCTCTTTATGGCCAGGATTGCCGCTCTCTTTAAGTGGCGATGAGGTGATGCCTCTGGATTACCACGCCGGTCGTAGCGGCTGGCTCCTCTACGGACGCGGTCTGGATAAGCAACGCCTGACCCAGTATCAAAGCAAGCTGGGCGCCGCGATGGTTATCGTCGCCGCCTGGTGCGTGGAAGACTACCAGGTTATTCGCCTGGCGGGTTCCCTGACGCAGCGCGCAACGCGTCTGGCGCATGACGCCGGGCTGGACGTCGCGCCGCTGGGTAAAATTCCGCACCTGAAAACCCCGGGCCTGCTGGTGATGGACATGGACTCAACCGCCATTCAGATCGAATGTATTGACGAGATTGCGAAGCTGGCGGGCAGCGGCGAGCTGGTAGCGGAAGTCACCGAGCGTGCGATGCGCGGCGAGCTGGACTTCGCCGCCAGCCTGCGCCAGCGCGTGGCGACGCTGAAAGGGGCCGATGCTAACATTCTGCGTCAGGTGCGCGACGTGCTGCCGCTGATGCCTGGGCTGACGCAGCTGGTGCTGAAGCTGCAGTCGCTGGGCTGGAAAGTGGCGATCGCCTCCGGTGGCTTCACCTTCTTCGCGGATTATCTGCGGGAAAAACTGCATCTGACCACCGTGGTGGCCAATGAGCTGGAGATCATGGACGGCAAGCTGACCGGCCAGGTGATCGGCGATATCGTAGATGCCCAGTACAAAGCCAATACGCTGACGCGTCTCGCGGAAAAATATGAAATTCCGGTCGTCCAGACCGTCGCCATCGGGGACGGGGCGAACGACCTGCCGATGATCAAAGCGGCCGGGTTGGGCATTGCCTACCATGCCAAGCCAAAGGTCAATGAAAAGACGGAAGTCACTATCCGTCACGCTGACCTGATGGGGGTGTTCTGCATTCTCTCCGGCAGCATTAATCAGAAATAACGGTCTGCTTTGTAGGCCGGGTAAGCGTAAGCGCCACCCGGCACGCAGGCTGCACAGAAATAACGAGGTAAACCGTGGCGAAAGCTCCAAAACGCGCATTTGTCTGTAATGAATGTGGTGCGGATTATCCGCGCTGGCAGGGGCAATGCAGCGCCTGTCATGCCTGGAACACCATCACCGAAGTGCGTGGTGTGGCGGCTTCGCCGAGCGTGGCCCGCAACGAGCGCCTGAGCGGCTATGCCGGTAACGCGGGCGTGGCGAAGGTGCAAAAACTCTCGGACATCAGCCTCGAAGAGCTGCCGCGCTTCTCCACCGGGTTCAAAGAGTTTGACCGCGTGCTCGGCGGCGGCGTGGTGCCGGGCAGCGCCATTCTGATTGGCGGTAACCCGGGCGCGGGTAAATCGACCCTGCTGCTGCAAACGCTTTGCAAGCTCGCTGAACAGATGAAAACCCTGTACGTCACGGGCGAGGAGTCACTGCAGCAGGTGGCGATGCGCGCGCACCGTCTGGGCCTGCCGACCGGCAACCTGAATATGCTCTCCGAAACCAGCATCGAGCAGATCTGCATGATCGCCGAAGAAGAGCAGCCGAAGCTGATGGTGATCGACTCCATCCAGGTGATGCACATGGCGGACATTCAGTCTTCGCCGGGCAGCGTGGCGCAGGTGCGTGAAACCGCGGCCTACCTGACGCGCTTTGCCAAAACGCGCGGGGTGGCGATTGTGATGGTCGGCCACGTGACCAAAGACGGCTCGCTGGCCGGGCCGAAGGTGCTTGAACACTGTATCGACTGCTCCGTGATGCTCGACGGCGACGCGGATTCCCGCTTCCGCACCCTGCGCAGCCACAAGAACCGCTTTGGTGCGGTGAACGAACTGGGCGTGTTTGCCATGACCGAACAGGGGCTGCGTGAAGTCAGCAACCCGTCGGCCATCTTCCTGAGCCGTGGCGATGAGATCACCTCCGGCAGCTCGGTGATGGTGCTATGGGAAGGGACGCGCCCGCTGCTTGTTGAAATTCAGGCGCTGGTGGACGTGTCGATGATGGGCAACCCGCGGCGCGTGGCGGTCGGTCTGGAACAGAACCGTCTGGCGATCCTGCTGGCGGTGCTGCATCGTCACGGCGGGCTGCAGATGGCGGATCAGGACGTCTTCGTGAACGTGGTGGGCGGCGTCAAAGTCACGGAGACCAGCGCAGACCTGGCGCTGCTGCTGGCAATGGTCTCCAGCCTGCGCGACCGACCGCTGCCGCAGGATCTGGTCGTCTTTGGCGAAGTGGGCCTGGCCGGGGAGATTCGCCCGGTGCCGAGCGGGCAGGAGCGTATATCCGAAGCGGCAAAACACGGCTTCCGCCGGGCGATCGTTCCCGCCGCCAACGTGCCGAAAAAAATCCCGGAAGGGATGCAGGTATTTGGCGTGAAGAAACTCGCAGATGCGTTAAATGTCTTTGACGACTTATAATTACGTATTCGATTTTGCAGGAGGCACCGTAATTTATGTCATCATTTGACTACATCAAGACCGCAATCCGCCAGAAGGGCTGCACGCTGCAGCAGGTGGCGGACGCCAGCGGCATGACCAAAGGCTACCTGAGCCAGCTGCTGAACGCCAAAATCAAAAGCCCCAGCGCGCAGAAGCTGGAAGCGCTGCACCGCTTTCTGGGGCTGGAATTCCCGCGTATGCAAAAGAACATCGGCGTGGTGTTCGGCAAGTTTTACCCGCTGCATACCGGGCATATCTATCTGATCCAGCGCGCCTGTAGCCAGGTGGACGAGCTGCACATCATCATGGGCTACGACGAAACCCGCGACCGTCAGCTGTTTGAAGACAGCGCCATGTCGCAGCAGCCGACCGTGCCGGACCGCCTGCGCTGGCTGCTCCAGACCTTTAAGTATCAGAAAAACATTCGTATTCATGCCTTTAACGAAGAGGGCATGGAGCCGTATCCACACGGCTGGGACGTGTGGAGCAACGGCATCAAAGCGTTTATGGAAGAGAAGGGCATTGCGCCTAACTGGATCTACACCTCTGAAGAGTCCGACGCGCCGCAGTTCCGCGAGCATCTGGGCATCGAGACGGTGTTGATCGACCCGAAACGCACCTTCATGAACATCAGCGGGGCGCAGATCCGCGAGAATCCGTTCCGCTACTGGGATTACATTCCGACCGAAGTGAAGCCGTTCTTCGTGCGTACGGTGGCGATCCTCGGCGGCGAGTCGAGCGGTAAATCGACGCTGGTCAACAAGCTGGCGAACATCTTCAATACCACCAGCGCGTGGGAGTATGGCCGCGATTATGTCTTCTCGCACCTCGGCGGCGACGAGATGGCGCTGCAGTATTCCGACTATGACAAAATCGCGCTTGGTCATGCTCAGTACATTGATTTTGCGGTGAAATATGCCAACAAGGTGGCGTTTATCGATACCGATTTCGTCACCACGCAGGCGTTCTGTAAAAAATACGAAGGGCGCGAGCACCCGTTCGTGCAGGCGCTGATTGACGAATATCGCTTTGACCTGGTGATCCTGCTGGAGAACAACACTCCGTGGGTCGCTGACGGCATGCGCAGCCTCGGCAGCTCCGTGGACAGGCGAGAGTTTCAGACCATGCTCGTGGAGATGCTCAATGAGAACAACGTTGAGTTTGTGCATGTGGAAGAGTCGGACTACGACTCCCGCTTCCTGCGCTGCGTCGAGTTGGTGAAGGAAATGATGGGAGAGCAGGGGTAAGCGTTAACCACCCTCTCCCTGTGGGAGAGGGCATCAAACCACTCAGAACTCAACCACCACTTTCCCGCGCATATGCCCCTCCAGCACCTTACGGTGCGCCTCGGTAATGCTTTCCACGCTCAGCCCGTGCAGCGTTTCACTCAGCGAACTTTCCACCACGCCGTTATCCACCAGCTTCGCCACCTCATTGAGGATCTCACCCTGACGCGCCATATCCGCCGTCTGGTACATGCTGCGGGTATACATAAACTCCCAGTGCAGCGCGGCGGATTTGGACTTCAGCTTGTCCTGGTTCAGCGGACGTTCATTCTCAACGATGGAACAGATATGCCCCTGCGGCGCAATCAGGTCGCTGACCGCATCCCAGTGCCCGTCGGTGTCGTTGAGGATGAAAATGTAATCCACAAAGGTAAGCCCCTGTTTCGCCAGCTCGCCTTTAAGGTCGCGGTAATTTACGACAACCTCAGCCCCGCGATCGCGGCACCACCGGGCGGAATCTTCTCTTGATGCTGTCGCGATGATTTTCACCTTGCTGTTGTGCTTCGCAAAGGGGATCGCCAGCGATCCCACGCCGCCCGCGCCGCCGATGATCAGCAGCGTTTTGTCCGCCCCTGCATCCTGAATATTCAGCCGTTCAAAAAGGCCTTCCCACGCGGTGAGCGCGGTTAAGGGCAGCGCAGCGGCAGCCGCCCAGCCGAGGCTGGCGGGCTTGCGCCCGACAATCCGCGCATCGATCAGCTGATGCGTGGTGTTGCTGCCCGGGCGGGTGATATCGCCCGCGTACCACACCTCGTCACCCGGTTTGAATCCGGTGACGCCAGCCCCTACCGCTTTGACGATCCCGCTGGCATCCCAGCCGAGAATGCGCGGCTCGTTCAGCCCGTTTTTAGCGATGCCCGCGTGGACTTTGGTATCGACCGGGTTAACGGAGACGGCCTTCACCTCCACCAGCAGATCGTGCTCGCCGGGCTGCGGCATCGGCGGAGTGATTTCAATGAAAGCAGAGGGATTTTCCGGGTTAACGGCAATGGCTTTAACTGACATGGTGTGCTCCTCAATGGCATGCGTTTTATTGAGGCTAGTCTATTAAGTGGCCAGCTGCGTGATAAGATGGACAATCAAGAACTCAGCGTTCGTACAGGATGAACAATCATGTTTAAACAGCTGCAGGATATGGCGCTGTTCGCACTGGTGGCGGAGATGGGGAGCTTTACCGCGGCGGCTCAGAAAGCCGAACTGCCGAAATCCAGCGTTAGCCAGCGAATTAGCCAGCTGGAGCAGCAGGTGGGTATCCGCCTGCTTAACCGCACCACGCGCAGGATCAGCCTGACGTTTGCGGGCGAGCACTATCTGGTGCACTGCCGCGAGATGCTGGCGGCCAGCGAGCGGGCGGAGTACGCCATTCAGCGGCTGCGCGATAACCCCAGCGGGCGGCTAAGGATCACCTGTCCGGCGGGGATTGGGGCGACGCTGCTGGCGCACATGAATGCCGAGTTCCAGCTTCGCTATCCTGACGTTTCGCTGGATGTGTCTATTTCTGACGACGTGGTGGATCTGGTCGAGGCCGGTTTTGACGTGGCGCTGCGCACCGGCAAGCCGCAGGACTCCTCTCTGATTGGCCGGATAATCGGGCACTGCCCGCGCTACATGCTGGCCTCGCCGGACTATCTGGCGCGTCGGGAGCCGTTAATTCATCCCCGTCAGCTGGTGGAACACCGCTGCATTACGCACCGGGCGTGGTCGGAGTGGCTTCTGCGAAGCGAGGGCGAGGATTACCGCTACCTGCCGGATAACGCGCACATGACCGATAATCTGGTATACGCCCGCGAGTGTGCGATTGCCGGCGCGGGGATCACGCTCTTACCCGCGTTTCTGCTGGAGGATAAGGTCGAAAAGGGGGCGCTTGTGAAGGTGCTGCCGGAGTGGAGCGTTGAAGGTAACGATCTGTGGCTTGCCTACCCGAGCCGCAAGCTGAACTCGCCCGCGCTGATGAGCTATATCGACTTTGCGATGCAGTTTGATGAGGTGAAGCGGTATTACGTGGACAAATAAAAAAGCCGGGTGGCGGCTTCGCCTTACCCGGCCTACAAACAGCGCAGAACCGTAGGCCGGGTAAGCGTGAGCGCCACCCGGCTTTTTGGGCACTTACTTAGAAATACGCTTGTACTTAATACGCTTCGGCTCCAGCGCGTCGGCGCCCAGCGTGCGTTTCTTGTACTCTTCGTATTCGGTAAAGTTACCTTCGAAGAACTCCACTTTGCCTTCATCCTGGTAGTCCAGAATGTGGGTCGCGATACGGTCCAGGAACCAGCGGTCGTGCGAGATAACCATCGCACAGCCCGGGAACTCCAGCAGGGCGTTTTCCAGCGCGCGCAGGGTTTCGATATCCAGGTCGTTTGTTGGTTCATCGAGCAGCAGTACGTTACCGCCCACCTGCAGCAGCTTCGCCAGGTGCAGACGACCGCGCTCACCGCCGGACAGCTCGCCCACGCGTTTGCCCTGGTCGGTGCCTTTGAAGTTGAAGCGGCCAACATAGGCGCGGCTTGGCATCTCGGTGTTGCCGATACGCATGATATCCAGACCGCCGGAGACTTCTTCCCACACGGTTTTGCTGTTATCCATCGCGTCACGGAACTGGTCAACGGAGGCCAGCTTCACGGTTTCACCCAGGGTGATAGAGCCGCTGTCAGGCTGTTCCTGACCGGACATCATGCGGAACAGGGTCGATTTACCCGCGCCGTTCGGACCGATGATGCCAACGATAGCGCCTTTCGGTACGGAGAAGGTCAGGTCGTCAATCAGCAGGCGGTCGCCGTAGGACTTGCGCAGGTTGCTGACTTCAACCACTTTATCCCCCAGACGTGCTCCAGGCGGAATAAACAGTTCGTTGGTTTCGTTACGTTTCTGGTATTCGGTGTTGTTCAGCTCTTCAAAGCGTGCCAGACGGGCTTTGCCCTTAGACTGACGGCCTTTCGCGCCCTGACGAACCCACTCCAGCTCTTTCTCGATAGACTTACGACGCGCCGCTTCCTGAGAAGCTTCCTGCGCCAGACGCTGATCTTTCTGCTCCAGCCAGGAGGAGTAGTTGCCTTCCCACGGAATACCTTCGCCGCGGTCCAGCTCCAGGATCCAGCCAGCGACGTTGTCGAGGAAGTAACGGTCGTGGGTAATCGCCACAACGGTGCCTTCGAAGTCGTGCAGGAAGCGCTCCAGCCACGCCACGGATTCCGCATCCAGGTGGTTGGTGGGTTCGTCGAGCAGCAGCATGTCTGGTTTTTCCAGCAGCAGGCGGCACAGCGCCACGCGGCGGCGTTCACCCCCGGAGAGGTTCGCGATTTTCGCATCCCAGTCCGGCAGACGCAGGGCATCCGCCGCGCGCTCCAGCTGCACGTTCAGGTTGTGGCCGTCGTGCGCCTGGATAATCTCTTCATACTTGCCCTGCTGCGCGGCCAGCTTGTCGAAGTCCGCATCCGGCTCGGCGTATTTGGCATACACTTCATCCAGACCTTTCAGGGCGTTAACCACTTCGGACACCGCTTCTTCAACGGATTCGCGAACGGTGTGTTCCGGGTTCAGCTGAGGTTCCTGCGGCAGGTAACCAATCTTGATGCCAGGCTGCGGACGGGCTTCACCTTCGATGTCTGTATCAATCCCGGCCATGATGCGCAGCAGGGTGGACTTACCGGCACCGTTGAGACCCAGAACACCGATTTTTGCGCCCGGGAAGAAGCTCAGCGAGATATTTTTAAGAATATGACGTTTCGGCGGGACAACTTTGCCGACACGATGCATGGTATAAACGAATTGAGCCACGTTGGACTTCGCCTCTTTTATCATAATGAGAAGGAATTTCAGCCTCGAAGTGTAGCCTTTTTCACGTCCTAATCCCAGCCAGGAACGTCGGGAGTGTTAAAACGCGCAAGAAAGGTAAAAAAGTGTCCATGACGTGGCGCGTTGAAGAATGCCTGGTTAGCATAAGTTAATTAGACTTTGACGTGGCAAGACGCTGCAATTGACGAAAAAACAATGAGGAAGAGCTTGTGGAAAAAGCCAAACGGGTGGTCTGGCGTCTGCTGGCTGCCAGCGTATGCGTAATGGCGGTAAGCCAGGCGGTGCATGCCGATTCACTGGATGAACAACGTAACCGCTACGCCCAGATTAAACAGGCGTGGGACAACAAGCAGATGGATACCGTACAGGCGCTTATGCCGACGCTAAAGGATTATCCGCTGTATCCGTATCTGGAGTATCGCCAGATAACCGACGATCTGATGAACCAGCCTACCGTCACCGTGAATAACTTCATTCAGGCGAACCCGACCCTGCCGCCAGCCCGAAATCTCCAGTCTCGTTTTGTGAATGAGCTGGCGCGTCGCGAAGACTGGCGCGGGCTGCTGGCGTTCAGCCCTGAAAAACCGAATACCACCGAAGCCCAGTGTAACTATTACTACGCGAAATGGGCGACCGGCCAGCAGGAAGAGGCCTGGGCCGGGGCGAAAGATCTGTGGCTTACCGGGAAAAACCAGCCGAACGCCTGTGATTCCCTGTTTGGGGCATGGCGTGCTTCCGGCAAGCAGGATCCGCTGGCCTACCTCGAGCGCATTCGCCTGGCGATGAAAGCGGGCAACACGCGTCTGGTGACCACGCTGGCGGGGCAGATGCCGTCCGATTACCAGACGATCTCTACCGCGGTTATCTCGCTGGCTAACGATCCGAACAGCGTGCTGACCTTTGCCCGCAGTACGGGCGCGACCGATTTTACCCGCCAGATGGCGGCGGTGGCCTTTGCCAGCGTGGCGCGTGACGATGTGGAAAACGCGCGGCTGATGATCCCGCAGCTGGTGCAGGCGCAGCAGCTTAATGAGGAGCAAACCCAGGAGCTGCGCGATATCGTAGCGTGGCGACTGATGGGCACCGACGTGACCGATGAACAGGCGCGCTGGCGTGACGATGCCATTATGCGTTCGAACTCCACGTCGCTGGTGGAACGCCGCGTGCGCATGGCGCTGGGCACGGGCGATCGCCGTGGGCTGAATACCTGGCTCGCGCGGTTGCCGATGGAGGCCAAAGAGAAGGACGAATGGCGCTACTGGCAGGCCGATCTGCTGATGGAGCGCGGTCGTGATGATGAGGCCAAAGAGATCCTCCATACGCTGATGCAGCAGCGCGGATTTTACCCGATGGCAGCCGCGCAGCGTCTGGGCGAGGAGTATACCTTCCGCATTGATAAAGCGCCTGCTAACGCGAACCCGGCGCTGACGCAGGGGCCAGAAATGGCGCGCGTTCGCGAGCTGATGTACTGGAATATGGATAACACCGCGCGCAGCGAGTGGGCGAATCTGGTCACCAGCCGCACCACCGACGAGAAAGCCCAGCTTGCCCGCTACGCCTTTGATAATCACTGGTGGGATCTCAGCGTGCAGGCGACGATCGCCGGCAAGCTCTGGGATCATCTCGAAGAGCGTTTCCCGCTGGCGTACAAAGATCTGTTCGATCGCTACACCAGCGGCAAAGATATCCCGCAAAGCTACGCGATGGCGATTGCCCGCCAGGAGAGCGCCTGGAACCCGAAAGTCCGTTCCCCGGTGGGTGCCAGCGGCCTGATGCAGATTATGCCGGGCACGGCGACGCACACGGTGAAGATGTTTAATATTCCTGGGTACAGCAGCCCGTCACAGCTCCTGGATCCGGATACCAACATCAACATCGGTACCAGCTATCTCCAGTACGTGTATCAGCAGTTCGGCAATAACCGCATCTTCTCTTCGGCGGCGTATAACGCGGGGCCTGGACGCGTGCGTACCTGGCTCGGCAACAGCGCCGGACGCATCGACGCCGTGGCGTTTGTCGAGAGCATCCCGTTCTCGGAAACGCGCGGCTACGTGAAGAACGTGCTGGCCTATGACGCTTACTATCGCTACTTCATGGGGCAGAAAGATACCCTGATGAGCGATGCCGAGTGGCAGAGACGTTACTGATCGGCGTGGGTTGTGTTATGCTGTACTCGCTAATGAGTACAAGAGGCAGCATAACATGACCCAGCATTCCCCGTATTCCTCGGCAATGGCCGAACAACGTCATCAGGAGTGGCTTCGTTTTGTGGAGCTGCTTCGCCAGTCTTACGAACAGGATCTGCACTTACCCCTGATGCAGCTGATGCTCACGCCGGACGAGCGCGAGGCGCTGGGCACGCGCGTGCGGATCATTGAGGAGCTGCTGCGCGGTGAGATGAGCCAGCGCGAGCTGAAAAATGAGCTCGGCGCGGGCATTGCAACCATCACCCGCGGCTCGAACAGCCTGAAGTCTGCGCCGGTTGAGCTGCGCCAGTGGCTGGAAGCGGTATTGCTGAAAAACGCCGGATGACGGCTGCGCCTTATCCGGCCTGGAAACTTACCGATAAATCGCGTTATGGAACGGGCTTAACGCCAGAATCACCGCCTGGTGGTAAACGCCTGAACGCGTCAGCGCGCCTGCGGTAAAGACGCCAATCGCCCCTTCTTTACGGCCAATCTCATCGATGCCGGTGTACTGCGACATCACCGGCCCGAGCGCTTCACCCGCACGGACTTTTTCCAGAATGATCTCCGGCAGCGGCAGGGTGGCCGAACGCGCTTCACCGCGCTGCTCGCGGCTTTCGATGACCACCCAGCTAAAGGTTGCGCCTTCGTCGATACCTGCTTCAATCGCGACCCAAAAGTCCGCATTCGGTGCTGCGGCCTTAGCGTTTGCCACGCGATTTCGTGCGCCAGCGCGCGTTTCCTCGCTGCCAAACGGCTGTTCAGGAACGCCACTCTCGACGCCGATGGCCTCAATATGGCAGGATCCTGCGCCGAAGATCTCGTCAAATGCCCTTAGAATTGCCTGAATTTTGGCAGGATTAGTGGTAGCAGAGACAACATGGTGCATAATTAAGCTCGATTCAAAAAAAACTCATCGCAGTATAACGGAAAAAAAGCATGTTACAGGTATACCTTGTTCGCCACGGTGAAACGCAGTGGAACGCCGAGCGACGTATTCAAGGCCAGTCAGACAGTCCTCTTACTGAGAAGGGCGTGCAGCAAGCGTGGCAGGTGGCGGAACGCGCCAGAACGCTGGGCATTACCCACGTGATTACCAGCGATTTAGGTCGCACACAGCAGACGGCGCGCATCATTGCAGATGCCTGCGGCTGTGACGTCATGCTGGAGCCGCGCCTGCGCGAGCTGGATATGGGCGTGCTGGAAAAACGCCATATTGATACGCTGACGGAAACGGAGGAGGGCTGGCGCCGCACGCTGGTGAACGGCACCGAAGATGGCCGTATTCCTGAAGGCGAATCCATGCAGGAGCTGAGCGTGCGCATGCATGCTGCACTGGCGGAATGCCTGAAGCTTCCGGCGGGAAGCCGTCCGCTGCTGGTGAGTCACGGGATTGCGTTGGGTTGCCTGGTGAGCACCATTCTGGGGTTACCGGCTTACGCCGAGCGCCGCTTGCGTCTGCGCAACTGCTCCATTTCCCGGATTGATTATCAGGAGAGCGCGTGGCTGGCGTCGGGCTGGGTAGTGGAGATGGCAGGGGACATTTCGCATCTTGATGCCCCTGCGCTTGACGAACTGCAGCGTTAACGACGTATCGGAATCAAGAATTCCATACGCAGATTGATTGGGCCTTCTTCCGGTTTGGCATCCTGCGCCGGGTAGTAGCGCTCAATGTCCTGACCTTTACGGCGATTCAGATTTAGCATCGGCATGCAGGTCCCGTAAACGGTCAGGATAAACTCCTGAACCCCCGTCCCCAGCCCTTCATACGAGAACATCACGTACTCGCCGCCTTCCAGTACGACAGGCTTCGAACCCTGAATGTACCCATTGGCCATCTCTGGCGTCAGCGCGGTGGTGTAGAACACCTCCTGCTCGTCGTCTTTTTCCTGGCTTGGGTGCGTTTCGTTGAGGCCATACAGGATTGGCGGGATCGCCGGTGCGTGGCTCAGGAAATCACGCCAGAACTGAACGCGCATCTGATGACGGAACTCAGAAATCTGCTCCAGTGAACAGGAGTAGCTCTGGGTTGTGCCGATCAGATGGGTTTCCGGCAGCGCGACAATTTCATATTTCGGCATCGCGAACTCGCCCAGACGCAGCGGCGGACGCATGCCAAACGAGCTCCAGTCAGGCGAGCGACGATAAAGCGCAGGCGTCAACGAGAACTGTTTTTTAAAGGCGCGGGTAAAAGTCTGTTGTGAATCGAAACGATATTGCAGGGCAATATCCAGAATCGGCCGCGCGGTCAGGCGTAGTGCCACAGCAGATTTAGATAAACGACGTGCGCGAATATAGGCCCCGATAGCATGACCGGTGACATCCTTGAACATCCTTTGCAGATGCCACTTGGAATAGCCTGCTTTAGCCGCCACATTATCCAGTGACAAAGGCTGGTCGAGATGACCTTCCAGCCAGGTGAGCAGGTCGCGAATAATTCCAGCCTGATCCATATACTATCCTCATCCTTAAAACAGCAGGTGCCTGATAACAGGTTAGCGGATAATAGCATTTTTTGATGTTTTAGCATTCAGTGTTTTTTTTGCGCATTCATGCTTTTTAGAGCACATTACAGGCAGATATATTCTAATCCTGTGATCTTGCTACATTTTTATCTAAAGTGTTGAATAATCGCTCAGTGTAATTTTAAAGAATGGTAACAATATGAAATACAAGACTTTGATCTTCACCGCGCTGATGCTGATGGTCGGACGCGCGGCGCAGGCAGAACAGATTGGCTCCGTCGATACCGTGTTCAAAATGTTTGGCCCAGACCACAAAATCGTGGTGGAGGCGTTTGACGATCCGGACGTGAAAAACGTCACCTGCTACGTCAGCCGCGCGAAAACGGGCGGTATCAAAGGCGGACTGGGGCTGGCGGAAGATACCTCCGATGCGGCGATTTCCTGCCAGCAGGTGGGCCCGGTTGAATTGAGCGATAAAATTAAAAACGGCAAAGCGCAGGGCGACGTGGTATTCCAGAAACGGACCTCGCTGGTGTTCAAAAAGCTGCAGGTGGTGCGTTTCTACGATGCCAAACGCAATACGCTGGCTTACCTGGCCTATTCCGACAAAGTGGTGGAAGGTTCGCCGAAAAACGCGATCAGCGCGGTGCCGATTATGCCGTGGCATTAATTCAGGGATGAATCATGCAACAACCTGTGGTCTGGCTGGTTGAAGACGAAACCAGTATCGCCGATACGCTGATCTACATGCTTCAGCAGGAAGGATTCGCGGTAAAGGCGTTTGAACGCGGTTTACCCGTGCTGGAGGAGGCGCGGCGGCAGGTTCCGGCGCTCGCCATTCTGGACGTCGGGCTGCCGGACATCAGTGGATTTGAGCTTTGCCGCCGGCTGCTGGCGCAGCATCCCTCGCTGCCTGTGCTGTTTCTGACGGCGCGCAGTGATGAGGTAGACAAGCTGCTTGGCCTGGAAATGGGGGCCGATGACTACGTGGCTAAACCTTTCTCACCCCGTGAAGTCTGTGCGCGGGTGCGGACAATTTTACGGCGCATGCAAAAATCCGCCGCGCCTTCGGAGATTGTGCGCATCGGCCAGTTTGAACTTAACGAACCTGCCGCGCGAATCAGCTGGTGCGGTGAAGCATTGCCCCTGACCCGCTACGAATTCTTGCTGCTCAAAACCTTGTTACAGGCTCCCGGGCGGGTCTTTTCTCGTCAGCAGCTCATGGACAAGGTGTGGGGTGAAGACGGCGACAGTTTCGATCGTACCGTGGACACCCACATCAAAACCCTGCGCGCCAAGCTGCGGGCGGTGAATGAGGAACTGTCACCCATCAGCACCCATCGCGGTATGGGCTACAGTCTGGGCCTTTACTGATGCGCATTGGGATGCGGTTGCTGCTGGGGTATTTCCTGATCGTCGCCATCGCCGCGTGGTTCGTACTGTCGATCTTTGTTCAGGAAGTGAAGCCCGGCGTGCGCAGGGCAACCGAGGGCACGTTGATCGACACCGCGACCCTGCTGGCTGAAATTGGGCGTGATGATTTGCTTTCGGGCCATGCGCAGCAGGGCAAACTGGCGCAGGCCTTTTCTCAGCTACATCAGCGCCCTTTCCGCGCCAATATCGGCGGGATTCATAAAGTGCGTAACGAATACCACGTCTACATGACCGATGCGCAGGGCCGCGTCGTGTTTGATTCCGCCGGTCTGGCCGTGGGTCAAGATTACTCGCGCTGGAACGATGTCTGGCTGACGCTTCGCGGCGAATACGGCGCGCGCAGTACCCAGAGCCATCCCGACGACCCGGAGAGCACGGTGATGTATGTTGCCGCGCCGGTTGTGGAGCAGGGCAAGATTATCGGCGTGCTGTCGGTCGGGAAACCGAACAGCGCGATGGCACCGGTTATCCATCGCAGCGAGCGGCGGATCCTGTGGGCAGGCGGGGCGCTGCTCGGTATTGCCCTGCTGATCGGTCTTCTTGTCGCCTGGTGGATCAATCGTTCTATCAGTACGTTATCGCGCTATGCCGACTCGGTGACTACGGATACGCCTCTTCCGCTGCCTAATCCTGGCAGCAGCGAACTGCACAAGCTGGCCCAGGCGCTGGAGAATATGCGCATTCGCCTGGAAGGGAAAAACTACATTGAACACTATGTCCATGCGCTGACCCACGAGCTGAAAAGCCCGATCGCCGCCATACGCGGCGCGGCGGAAATTCTCGCCGAGCAGCCGCCGCCGCAGGTGGCCGCGCGGTTTATCGATAATATTCTGGTGCAAAACGCGCGTATGCAGTCGCTGGTTGAAAAATTGCTCACTCAGGCACGGCTTGAAAATCGGGTCGAGATTACGCCTCAGACCGTCCGTGTCGACCTGCTGTTTACCCGTCTTGCCGACGCGCGCTCGGCGCTGCTGGCGGCAAAAGAGATTGTGCTGACCCTCCAGCCCGTTTCGCTTCATGTTGAAGGCGATCCCGACCTGCTCGAACAGGCGCTTGGCAATTTGCTGGATAACGCTATTGATTTTACGCCGCAGGGCGGTGCCATTGGACTGGCGGCCCGGGAAGAGCAGGGGCAGATACAGCTTATCGTCACCGACAGCGGAAGCGGTATCCCGGATTATGCGCTGGCGCGTATTTTTGAGCGCTTTTATTCCCTGCCTCGCGAGAACGGATTGAAGAGCAGCGGACTTGGGCTGGCGTTTGTTCAGGAGGTGGCGCGTCTGCATCAGGGAGAGATTGCATTGCGTAATCGTGAGGAAGGCGGCGTGATGGCCACGCTGACGCTTCACCGTCCCTTCACATAGCTTCAAACTGACCCCACACGGCCTGGTTACGCTCTCCTCATCACAAAGGAGACGTAATGATGAAATCCCCCCTGTTCTGGAAAGTAAGCACCCTGCTGGGGTGCATCCTGCTGCTGTTAGTCCCGCTTTTTATGGTCAGTAACCTGATATCAGAGCGTGAGAGCTACCGCAACGATGTTGAAAATACGCTGCGTCAGAGCACCAGCGGACCGCAAAAGCTGGTCGGTCCGATGATTGCGATTCCGATGACGGAGATCTTCTACAAGATAGAGGACGAGAAGAAGGTCGAATACAAGAAAAGCTATATGCATTTCATTCTGCCGGAATCTCTGGTTGTGGAAGGTAACCAGCGCGTGGAGTCCCGAAATATTGGCATCTACGACGGGCAAATCTGGAACACTGACCTGAAGATAAAAGCGCAGTTTAATACCGAAGAGCTAAAACAGCTGAGAGGGGAAACGATAACAACAGGGCAGCCGTTTATCGTGACGGGCGTTGGCGACGCGCGGGGCATCGGTACGGTCAGTATCTCTAAAATCAACGGTGAGACGCTAAGCGTGGAACCCGGCTCAGGCGTCTACGGGGCGCTTGCTGGGATCCACATTCCGCTGACCGACAAAGCGCTGGAAGCCAAAACGTTTGCGCTTGAGATGTCCCTCAGCCTGGCGGGAACCGGCAGTTTTGCGGTGGTACCGGTAGGGCGTAATAGCGAAATGACGCTCAACAGCAACTGGCCGCATCCGGGCTTTATGGGCGATTATCTCCCCGTTAAGCATCAGATAGGCGAGTCCGGTTTCCAGGCGAACTGGCAGAGCAGCTGGTTTGCAAATAACCTTGAGAGCTGGTTCTACGACAAGGAGTCGCCGGAGTGGGAGGCGCTCCCGGCCTTTAGCGTCACGGTAGCGACGCCAGCCGACCAGTATCAGCTGACTGACCGTGCGATCAAGTACGCTATTTTGCTGATTGCGCTGACGTTTATGGCCTTCTTTGTCTTCGAAACCTTAACCGGATTACGCCTTCACCCGATGCAGTATCTGCTGGTGGGGCTGTCGCTGGTCCTGTTCTATCTGGTGCTGCTGGCGCTGTCTGAACACGTCGGGTTTACCCCTGCCTGGATTGTCGCAAGCCTCGTTGGGGCGGCGATGAACGGAATGTACCTGCAGGCGGTGCTGAAAAGCTGGAAGCGTAGCGGAATGTTTGTGCTGGCACTCCTCGGACTGGATGTGGTGATGTGGTTCCTGCTGCGCTCGGAGGACAGCGCGCTGCTGTTGGGGTCAGCGGTTCTCGCGCTGGCGCTGTTTGCGGTGATGTACCTGACCCGGCATTTCGACTGGTACTCGCTCTCTCAGCCGAAGCGACCTGAGCCACCCGCAGCACCGGATGACGATACGATGCGGATCTGGAAATAAAAAAAACGGCGCAATGCGCCGTTTTTTAATGCGTTAACTGCGGGATTACTCCTGCAGGTCACCGCAGAAACGGTACCCTTCGCCGTGGATCGTGGCGATGATTTCCGGCGTATCTGGCGTAGATTCGAAATGCTTACGAATACGACGGATGGTCACGTCTACGGTACGGTCGTGCGGTTTCAGCTCACGGCCGGTCATTTTCTTCAGCAGCTCTGCACGGGACTGAATTTTGCCCGGATTTTCGCAGAAGTGCAGCATCGCGCGGAATTCACTGCGCGGCAGTTTATACTGCTCGCCGTTCGGGCTAATCAGCGAACGGCTATTGATATCAAGTTCCCAGCCGTTGAATTTGTAGCTGTCTACGCTACGACGCTCTTCGCTGACCGTACCCAGGTTCATGGTGCGGGACAGCAGGTTGCGTGCACGAATGGTTAACTCGCGAGGATTGAACGGTTTGGTGATGTAGTCATCCGCACCGATTTCCAGGCCAAGAATTTTATCAACTTCGTTATCACGGCCCGTCAGGAACATTAACGCGACGTTCGCCTGTTCGCGCAGTTCGCGCGCCAGAAGAAGACCGTTTTTGCCCGGCAGGTTAATATCCATGATCACCAGGTTGATATCATTTTCAGAAAGGATCTGATGCATCTCTGCGCCATCGGTCGCTTCAAAGACATCGTAGCCTTCTGCTTCGAAAATGCTCTTTAACGTGTTGCGTGTTACCAACTCGTCTTCAACGATAAGAATGTGCGGGGTCTGCATGTTTGCTACCTAAATTGCCAACTAAATCGAAACAGGAAGTACAAAAGTCCCTGACCTGCCTGATGCATGTCGCAAATTAACATGATCGGCTTAACGTGACTAAAGTACGTAATTGCGTTCTTGATGCACTTTCCATCAACGTCAACAACATCATTAGCTTGGTCTTGGGTACTTTCCCTTTGGACCCGACAGTGTCAAAAACGGCTGTCATCCTAACCATTTTAACAGCAACATAACAGGCTAAGTGACACCAGACACCCAATAAAACTACGCTTCGTTGACATATATCAAGTTCAATTGTAGCACGTTAACAGTTTGATGAAATCATCGTAGCCGAATGCTAGCCTTTGTCACAATTTTTCAATAAACCAACTAGTTGCGGACATTGATTTATAAACGAAGTGAATCCAATCAGAATAGAGTATTCATATCACCATTATCATTATAAAACATGGGGATAATAGTGTTCTGTTAACATTCTAACTGATTGTTCAGACAAGGAATAGTTTAGCGTTTTTAATTTGTTATGAAACGCTATTTCGGTGATTTGTGTTGCAATTTTGTAAATTCGCGCTGCGTAATATGTTGAAGCGCATCACATTTTTACCCGCTAACTGACTAAAAAGAGAGCATAAATGCATCTGTCGATTGTACTGGTTGCCCCAGCCAGAGCAGAAAATATAGGCGCTGCCGCGCGTGCCATGAAGACCATGGGTTTTACCGATTTACGTATCGTGGACAGCACGGCTCACCTGGAGCCTGCGGCACGTTGGGTGGCACATGGTTCGGGCGATATTCTCGATAATATAACCACTTACGCGACGCTTGCAGATGCGCTGCACGACATTTCGTTTACCGTTGCGACCACCGCGCGCAGCCGGGCGAAGTTCCATTACTACGCCACGCCAGCGGAGCTGGTGCCGATGCTGAGCGAGAAAAGCCAGTGGCTTGATAAAGCGGCGCTGGTGTTTGGTCGCGAGGATTCCGGGTTAACCAACGAAGAGCTGGAGCTGGCGGACGTTCTTACCGGTGCGCCGATGGTAGCCGATTACCCCTCCCTGAATTTGGGTCAGGCGGTCATGGTCTACTGCTATCAATTAGCCTCCCTAATACAAATCCCCCAACCTCAGGCAGAAGGGGCGAATGAAAATCAGCTGGCCGCGCTGCGGGCACGCGTTGAGCAACTCTTGTCTCAGCTGGGAGTGGCGGACGATCAAAAAATGGCTGACTGGCTGCAGCAGCGTTTGGGGCGTCTTGAGCAGCGGGACACCGCAATGCTGCACCGTTTGCTGCACGATATTGAAAAAAAATTGGCCGAGTAAAATACTGTCATAAGTTTTTACTATGGCGAATAAGTCTGTCTGGAAGGGTTGCACCTGGGCGAATAGGATGAAAATAAAACTGCAGGCAGCGGGACGTGAGAGTCTCACGAATTGTGATCAAATTAAAAATTCGTTGACTTAAGGTGCCCGATCCTTTAACCCTAAAAGAATACAGCACAGACAGATAATAATGACAGAGTACACAACATCCATGAAACGCATCAGCATCACCACCATTACCACAACCATCATCATTACCACAGGTAACGATGCGGGCTGACGCGTACAGGAAAAACAGAAAAAAGCCCGCACCTGAACAGTGCGGGCTTTTTTTTCGGCTAAAGGAAACGAGGTAGAACCATGCGAGTGTTGAAGTTCGGCGGTACATCAGTGGCAAATGCAGAACGTTTTCTGCGTGTTGCCGATATCCTGGAAAGCAACGCCAGGCAGGGGCAGGTTGCGACCGTGCTCTCTGCCCCGGCAAAAATCACGAACCATCTGGTGGCGATGATTGAAAAAACCATCGGTGGCCAGGATGCACTCCCGAACATCAGCGACGCAGAGCGTATCTTTGCTGACTTACTGCAAGGACTGGCAGAGGCGCTGCCCGGCTTCCCGCACGCTCAGCTGAAGGCCTTCGTTGAGCAGGAATTCGCGCAAATCAAACACGTCCTGCACGGCATCAGCCTTCTCGGCCAGTGTCCGGACAGCATCAACGCGGCGCTGATCTGCCGGGGCGAAAAACTCTCTATCGCCATCATGGCGGGCGTGCTGGAAGCGCGCGGCCATAGCGTGACAGTGATCGACCCGGTTGAAAAACTGCTGGCGGTGGGCCACTACCTCGAATCTACCGTTGATATTGCCGAATCAACCCGCCGTATCGCCGCGAGCAAAATTCCCGCTGACCACATGATTCTGATGGCAGGCTTCACCGCCGGTAACGAGAAGGGCGAACTGGTGGTGCTGGGCCGTAACGGCTCCGACTACTCCGCCGCCGTGCTGGCCGCCTGTTTACGCGCGGACTGTTGTGAGATCTGGACTGACGTCGACGGCGTCTATACCTGCGACCCGCGCCAGGTTCCGGACGCCAGGCTGCTAAAGTCGATGTCGTACCAGGAAGCAATGGAGCTTTCCTACTTCGGCGCCAAAGTGCTTCATCCGCGTACCATCTCCCCGATTGCCCAGTTCCAGATCCCTTGCCTGATTAAAAACACCGGTAACCCGCAGGCGCCGGGTACGCTGATTGGCGCGAGCACCGATGAAGACGGTCTGCCGGTGAAAGGCATCTCCAACCTCAACAACATGGCGATGTTCAGCGTCTCCGGTCCGGGGATGAAAGGGATGGTCGGCATGGCGGCGCGCGTGTTTGCGGCCATGTCCCGCAACGGTATCTCGGTGGTGCTGATCACCCAATCCTCTTCCGAATACAGCATCAGCTTCTGCGTGCCGCAGGCTGACTGCCTGCGCGCCCGCCGAGCGCTGGAGGAAGAGTTCTATCTGGAGCTAAAAGAAGAGCTGCTGGAGCCGCTCGCCATTCAGGAGCGTCTGGCGATCATCTCCGTGGTCGGCGACGGCATGCGCACGCTGCGCGGTATCTCCGCCAAGTTCTTTGCCGCGCTGGCGCGCGCCAATATCAATATCGTGGCGATTGCCCAGGGATCGTCAGAGCGTTCAATTTCCGTTGTCGTGGACAACGATGACGCCACCACCGGCGTACGCGTGGTGCATCAGATGCTGTTCAACACCGATCAGGTCATCGAGCTGTTCCTCATTGGCGTGGGCGGCGTGGGCGGCGCGCTGCTGGAGCAGGTGAAGCGTCAGCAGGAATGGCTGAAGAAGAAACATATCGATCTGCGCGTCTGCGGGATTGCCAACTCCAGAGCGCTACTCACCAACGTTCACGGCCTGAACCTGGAGAACTGGCAGGCCGAGATGAACGAGGCGAAAGAGCCGTTCAACCTGGGCCGCCTGATCCGTCTGGTGAAAGAGTACCACCTGCTTAACCCGGTGATCGTCGACTGTACCTCGAACCAGGCGGTGGCCGATCAGTACGCGGACTTCCTGCGCGAAGGTTTCCACGTGGTGACGCCGAACAAAAAGGCCAACACCTCGTCGATGGATTACTATCACCAGTTGCGTCTGGCGGCGAGCAAGTCGCGCCGCAAGTTCCTGTATGACACCAACGTGGGCGCGGGGCTGCCGGTTATCGAGAACCTGCAAAACCTGCTCAACGCAGGGGACGAACTGCAGCGTTTCTCCGGCATTCTCTCCGGCTCGCTGTCGTTTATCTTCGGCAAGCTGGATGAAGGGATGAGCCTGTCGGAAGCGACCCGCGCCGCGCGCGAGCTGGGCTATACCGAGCCGGATCCGCGTGACGACCTTTCCGGTATGGACGTGGCGCGCAAGCTGCTGATCCTAGCCCGCGAAACGGGCCGTGAGCTTGAGCTTTCCGATATCGTGATTGAACCGGTCCTGCCGGCAGAATTTGACAGCAGCGGTGATGTTGGCGCTTTTATGGCCAGGCTGCCGCAGCTTGACGACGCGTTTGCCGCGCGCGTTGCAAAAGCCCGTGATGAAGGTAAGGTATTGCGCTATGTTGGCAACATTGAAGAAGATGGCGTGTGCCGGGTGAAGATTGCCGAAGTGGATGGCAACGACCCGCTGTACAAAGTCAAAAACGGCGAAAACGCCCTCGCGTTTTACAGCCACTATTATCAGCCACTGCCGCTGGTGCTTCGCGGCTATGGCGCAGGGAACGATGTTACGGCGGCGGGCGTGTTTGCCGATCTGCTGCGTACCCTGTCATGGAAGTTAGGAGTTTAACATGGTCAAAGTTTATGCCCCGGCTTCCAGCGCGAATATGAGCGTCGGATTTGACGTGCTGGGTGCGGCGGTGACGCCGGTGGATGGTTCGCTGCTGGGCGATACGGTCACGGTGGAAGCGGCAGACAGCTTCAGCCTGAATAACGTGGGCCGCTTCGCCAGCAAACTGCCGTCCGACCCGCGCGAGAATATCGTCTATCAGTGCTGGGAACGCTTCTGTCAGGAGATCGGCAAAAACGTGCCGGTCGCCATGACGCTGGAAAAAAGCATGCCGATTGGCTCGGGCCTGGGTTCCAGCGCCTGCTCGGTGGTCGCCGCGCTGGTAGCAATGAACGAGCACTGCGGCAAGCCGCTGAACAACAACCGCCTGCTGGGGCTAATGGGCGAGCTGGAAGGGCGCATCTCCGGCAGCATTCACTATGACAACGTCGCGCCGTGCTTCCTCGGCGGCATGCAGCTGATGATCGAAGAAAATGGCATCATCAGCCAGCAGGTGCCAGGGTTTGACGAGTGGCTGTGGGTGCTGGCCTATCCGGGCATTAAAGTGTCAACTGCGGAAGCGCGTGCGATCCTGCCCGCGCAGTATCGTCGTCAGGACTGTATCGCCCACGGGCGTCATCTGGCGGGCTTTATCCACGCCTGCTACACCCGTCAGCCGCAGCTGGCGGCGAAGCTGATGAAGGACGTCATTGCCGAGCCGTACCGCACGAAGCTGCTGCCGGGCTTTAACGAGGCGCGACAGGCATCCATGGATATCGGCGCGCAGGCGTGCGGCATCTCCGGCTCCGGCCCGACGCTGTTCGCCCTGTGCGACAAGCCTGACACCGCGCAGCGCGTGGCGGACTGGCTCTCTAAACACTACCTGCAAAATCAGGAAGGCTTTGTTCATATTTGCCGTCTGGACACGGCTGGCGCACGAGTACTGGGATAATTAATGAAACTCTATAACCTTAAAGATCATAACGAGCAGGTCAGCTTCGCGCAGGCGGTAACTCAGGGGCTGGGCAAAAATCAGGGGCTGTTCTTCCCGCATGACCTGCCGGAATTCCAGCTGACCGACATCGACGAACTGCTAAAGCAGGACTTTGTCACCCGCAGCACCAAAATTCTCTCGGCGTTTATCGGCGACGAAATCCCGCAGGAGCTGCTGGAAGAGCGCGTGCGTGCGGCGTTCGCTTTCCCGGCGCCTGTGAAGCAGGTTGAGCCTGACGTTGGCTGCCTGGAACTGTTCCACGGCCCGACCCTGGCGTTTAAAGACTTCGGCGGCCGCTTTATGGCGCAGATGCTGACCCACATCAGCGGCGATAAACCGGTAACCATCCTGACCGCGACCTCCGGCGATACCGGTGCGGCGGTGGCGCACGCGTTCTACGGCCTGAAAAACGTCCGCGTGGTGATCCTCTATCCGAAAGGCAAAATTAGCCCGCTGCAGGAAAAACTGTTCTGTACGCTCGGCGGCAACATTGAAACCGTGGCAATTGACGGCGACTTCGATGCCTGCCAGGCGCTGGTCAAGCAGGCCTTCGACGACGAAGAGCTGAAGGTGGCCCTGGGTCTGAACTCAGCTAACTCCATCAACATCAGCCGTCTGCTGGCGCAGATCTGCTACTACTTCGAAGCGGTGGCGCAGCTGCCGCAGGAAGCGCGCAACCAGCTGGTGATCTCCGTGCCGAGCGGTAACTTCGGTGACCTGACGGCGGGCCTGCTGGCGAAATCTCTGGGTCTGCCGGTGAAACGCTTTATCGCCGCGACCAACGCCAACGACACCGTGCCGCGCTTCCTGAAAGACGGAAAGTGGGCGCCGAACGCCACGCAGGCAACGCTCTCTAACGCAATGGATGTATCGCAGCCAAACAACTGGCCGCGCGTGGAAGAGCTGTTCCGCCGTAAGATCTGGCGTCTGGGTGACCTGGGCTACGCCGCGGTGACGGATGAAACCACCAAAGAGACCATGCGCGAGCTGAAGGCGGTGGGGTATACCTCTGAACCGCACGCGGCGATTGCCTACCGTGCGCTGCGCGACCAGCTTAACCCGGGGGAATATGGCCTGTTCCTGGGCACCGCGCATCCGGCGAAGTTCAAAGAGAGCGTGGAAGCGATCCTGGACGAAACGCTGCCGCTGCCGAAAGAGCTGGCCGAGCGTGCCGACCTGCCGCTGCTGTCTCATGAACTGCCGGCAGATTTTGCCGCGCTGCGTAAGCTGATGATGACCCGAGCATAAATTTTGTCGGGTGGCGGCTACGCCTTACCCGACCTACAACGGCTCAGAACGTAGGCCGGGTAAGCGCAGCGCCACCCGGCTTTTTTTGTGAAGAAATTAAGGAGAAATAAAGCAGGAAAAAAGTAGAAATTCCCAATAAATGCGGCCACTTAGCGTTTAGGATTGCAGAGAATAACATCCCCCGTTCCCCTCGCGTACTCTCCTTACATCGGCCCACGTTGGGCAAGAAGAATAAGGAGTCACCTGTGTCTACACTGAAACATGCACTCATCGCGCTTTCACTGGTACTGGTCGCCCCCATGGCGGTTCAGGCATCTGAAATTACCCTCGTACCGGCGGTAAAACTGCAGATTGGCGACCAGGATAACAACGGGCATTACTGGGACGGCGGCCGCTGGCGCGACCACGACTGGTGGAAGGCGCATTATGACTGGCGTGATAACCACTGGCGTCCACATGACGAGCATCGTAAACACGACGATCGTCACGACGACCATCATCACGATGACCACCACGACGATCGCGGCCCGGACTGGAAACACCATTAATGCAAAACCCCGCCAGCTGGCGGGGTTTTTTTTACTGCTCGTGGCGCTTAAACACCAGCTCGCCTTTCCCCGACGACGACTCGTCAAAGAAATAGCCTTCGCTGTTGAAGGCGGTCAGCTGCTCCGGCTTCGTCAGGCGGTTCTGGATGATGTAGCGGCTCATCAGGCCGCGCGCTTTCTTGGCGTAGAAGCTGATCACTTTGAACTTACCGTTCTTCTCGTCGAGGAACACCGGTTTGATAATCTCCGCATCCAGCTTTTTCGGCTTCACCGACTTGTAGTACTCATCGGATGCCAGGTTAATCACCACGTTATCGCCCTGGGCACGCAGCGCCGCGTTCAGCTTGTCGGTAATGATATCGCCCCAGAAATGGTACAGGTCTTTGCCATTGGCATTTTCCAGGCGAATCCCCATCTCCAGACGATACGGCTGCATCAGATCCAGCGGGCGCAGTACGCCGTACAGACCCGACAGCATGCGCAGATGCTGCTGGGCAAAATCGAAATCGGCTTCGCTAAAATCTTCCGCCTGCAGGCCGGTATAGACATCACCTTTAAACGCCAGAATCGCCTGGCGAGCGTTAGCCGGGGTGAAATCCGGGTGCCACTCGTGAAAGCGGGTCGCGTTAAGATCGGCCAGCTTGTCGCTGATGCTCATCAGCGAGGCGATTTGCGGCGCAGAAAGTTTACGCGCTTCGCGGATCAGCTGTTGCGAGTAGTCCAGCAGTTCAGGCTGGGTATAGCGCTCGGTGGCGAGCGGGCTCTGGTAGTCGAGCGTTTTTGCAGGTGAAATCAGAATCAGCATATCCAGTCCTTGCAGGAAATTTAGAGCGACTTTAGCAAAAAATCGCCCTGAATTGATCGATAGCTGTTATTGCCGCGGCAAATCATCCCACGTGCCGGGGGCAAGCTGCGCCTTAATATCGGGATAGCGGGCGGGATCAAATACCGGCGGAACGCCGAGTTTGCGCTGACGCAGATAGTCTCTGGCAATCAGGGTCACAACGGGCGAGAGCAGCAGGATCGCCGTGAGGTTAGTGATCGCCATCAGCGCCATAATGATATCGGCCAGCTGCCAGACCAGTGGCATGCTGAGCAGGGAGCCTGCTATCACCATCAGTATGACCCCCAGACGCAGGGTTCCGATTGCGGCGCGGGAGTCGAGCTTCAGGAAAATAAGGTTATTTTCGGCGTAGAGGTAATTCACCACAATCGAGCTGAAGGCAAATAACACCAGGATGAGTGAGACAAACCCCGCGCCCCAGCCGCCGGTCAGGTTCACCAGCGCGTGCTGGAGAAGCTGTATCCCTGCGGTTCCTGAGGAATGCGGTACGGGACCTGCCAGCAGCAAAATCATGGCGCTGGCGGAACAGATGATGATGGTATCGGTAAAGACGCCAATCATCTGCACAATGCCTTGTGCGGCCGGGTGCGGCGGCCAGGAAGAGGCGGCGGCTGCCGCGTTGGGGGTTGACCCCATACCGGCTTCATTGGAAAACATTCCCCGTTGAAAACCCGCCATCAGCGCCTGGCTGAAGGTGTAGCCCAGCGCCCCGGAGGCCACCTCGCGCCAGCCAAAGGCGCTTTTGACGATGGTCGCAATCACGCCAGGCACCAGCTCGATATGCAGTGCGGCGACTAACAGGCTCGCGGCAACCCAGAGCAGCGCCATAACGGGAACCAGCCACTGCATCAGGCGGGCGATGCCCCTGAGACCGGTAGAAATAGTGAGCAGTACGACAAGGGCTAAAGTCATACCGGCGACCCACTCCGGGCAGGAGAAGGCGTAGCTCAGGGCATTGGCGACAGAATTTGCCTGGACGGTATTAAAAATGAGGCCGTACGCGAGCAGTAAAAAAAGCGAGAACAGGACGCCCATCCAGCGCATCCCCAGGCCACGCGCCATGTACCAGGCAGGACCGCCGCGAAACTGGCCGTGTTTATCTTTCTCTTTATAGAGTTGTGCAAGCGAACTTTCGGCAAAGGAGGTGGCCATCCCGAGAAGCGCCGTTACCCACATCCAGAAGACCGCGCCTGGCCCACCGGCGCTGATGGCCAGCGCAACGCCCGCCAGATTCCCGCTGCCGAGTCGTGCCGCCAGGCTGGTACAGAGTGCCTGGAACGACGTTAATCCGCCCGGCTGGGGCGTGACGCTGTTTTTCAGACTTCTGCCAAACTTGCGAATATAACGAAACTGGATAAACCCACTGCGTAGCGTAAACCAAATACCTGCTCCCAGAAGCAGGTAAATCATTATCGAACCCCAGAGGACTTCGTTAATAAAGAAAAAGAAATCAGGCATTAACGTCCCTCTTGTTGATGCCAAAGTGAATATGTAAGCGCTACCACTGATTGGGCATGCTGTTGCTTAGCAGCCTGTTAATATTCCGAGTTTACCATACTCTGCCTAAGCGCACTGTCTGCGGTTGCGCTACCCCTCCGTCGTGTTATCATCAGGGCAGACCGGTTACATCCCCCTAACAAGTAAACCTGTCATTTTTCCGCTGCAGGCATGCTGTCGGTAGCGTGAATTATCCAGGGCACGTTAAAAGAGAAACACTATCATGACGGATAAATTGACCTCCCTTCGTCAGTTCACCACTGTCGTAGCTGACACCGGAGATATCGCGGCAATGAAGCTGTACCAGCCGCAGGATGCCACAACTAACCCTTCTCTGATCCTTAACGCCGCACAGATCCCTGAGTATCGCAAACTGATTGACGACGCAGTGACCTGGGCGAAAGCACAGAGCAACGACCGCGCGCAGCAGGTTGTGGATGCCACCGACAAGCTGGCAGTGAACATCGGTCTGGAAATCCTGAAGCTGGTTCCTGGCCGTATCTCTACCGAAGTGGATGCGCGTCTCTCCTACGACACCGAAGCGTCTATCGCGAAAGCCAAACGTCTGATCAAAATGTACAACGATGCGGGCATCAGCAACGATCGTATCCTGATCAAACTGGCTTCTACCTGGCAGGGCATCCGCGCGGCAGAGCAGCTGGAAAAAGACGGTATCAACTGTAACCTGACCCTGCTGTTCTCCTTCGCGCAGGCGCGTGCATGTGCGGAAGCAGGCGTATACCTGATTTCTCCGTTCGTGGGCCGTATTCTGGACTGGTACAAAGCCAACACCGATAAGAAAGAGTACGCACCGGCTGAAGATCCAGGCGTGGTTTCCGTGACTGAAATCTACGAATATTACAAACAGCACGGCTATGAGACCGTGGTTATGGGCGCGAGCTTCCGTAACGTCGGTGAAATCATCGAGCTGGCTGGCTGTGACCGCCTGACCATCGCGCCTGCACTGCTGAAAGAGCTGGCTGAAAGCGAAGGTACCCTGGAGCGTAAGCTGTCCTACACCGGTGAAGTGAAAGCACGCCCAGAGCGCATCACTGAATCCGAGTTCCTGTGGCAGCACAACCAGGATCCAATGGCGGTAGACAAACTGGCGGACGGTATCCGTAAGTTTGCTGTTGACCAGGGCAAACTGGAAAAAATGATCGGCGACCTGCTGTAATCATTCTGCGTGACCGGGCTCCCGGTCACGCGTCTTACCCCCGCCTCTGTCTGAATTTCCTCTGTGCGTGTATCATTCCCTTTAATCAGTACTCTTTGAATGGAATGGATATGAATACCTTACGCATCGGCTTAGTGTCGATTTCTGACCGCGCCTCCAGCGGCGTTTACCAGGATAAAGGCATCCCCGCTCTGGAAGAGTGGCTTGCCAGTGCGCTGACTACCCCGTTTGAGATCCAGACTCGCCTGATCCCTGACGAGCAGCCGATCATCGAGCAGACGCTTTGCGAGCTGGTGGATGAGATGAGCTGCCACCTTGTTCTGACGACGGGCGGAACCGGCCCCGCGCGCCGCGACGTGACGCCGGACGCGACGCTGGCTATCGCCGATCGTGAAATGCCGGGCTTCGGTGAGCAGATGCGCCAGATCAGTCTACACTTTGTCCCGACGGCCATTCTTTCCCGTCAGGTCGGGGTGATCCGCAAACAGGCGCTGATCCTGAACCTGCCGGGCCAGCCGAAATCGATCAAAGAGACGCTGGAAGGGCTGAAAGCAGAAGATGGCAGCGTCCTCGTTCACGGCATCTTTGCATGTGTACCGTATTGTATACAGCTGCTTGACGGTCCCTATGTGGAAACCGATGAGAAAGTGGTAGCAGCTTTTCGTCCGAAAAACGCACGTCGCGAAACAATCTCCTGAAATTAACTAATATGTGACATTAGCTGAAGCGGCGATAGCGTGGTAACGCTTTTACGGTATAGTAATTTTTTCTTTACGATTACTGTAAAAATAAATCCACAATAAACGCATAATGGTTCGCTATGTCACATAACACCCGACCTCTGAATCGACAGGACTACAAAACCCTCACGCTCGCGGCCCTAGGCGGCGCGCTGGAGTTTTACGACTTTATCATCTTCGTCTTCTTCGCCGCCGTGGTGGGAGAACTCTTCTTCCCGGCGGATATCCCGGAATGGCTGCGTCAGGTACAAACCTTCGGCATTTTTGCCGCCGGGTATCTGGCGCGTCCGCTGGGCGGCATTATCATGGCCCACTTTGGCGATCTGGTCGGGCGTAAGAAGATGTTTACCCTAAGCATCCTGCTGATGGCCGTGCCGACGCTGGCCATTGGTCTGCTGCCCACTTATGCCTCGATGGGTATCCTTGCTCCGCTGCTGCTGTTGCTGATGCGCGTCCTTCAGGGGGCGGCGATTGGCGGTGAAGTGCCGGGCGCGTGGGTGTTTGTCGCGGAGCATGTTCCGGCGCGCCGCATTGGTATCGCCTGCGGAACCTTAACGGCGGGTTTAACGGTAGGGATTTTGCTGGGTTCGGTGGTCGCAACGATTGTGAATACCAGCATGACGCAGCAGGCCGTGCACGACTGGGGCTGGCGTATTCCGTTCCTGCTGGGTGGGGCGTTTGGTCTGGTCGCGATGTACCTGCGCCGCTGGCTGCAGGAGACGCCGATTTTCCTCGAGATGCAGCAGCGCAAAGCGCTGGCGCAGGAGCTGCCGGTTAAGGCGGTCGTGGTACGTCATAAAAAAGCGGTGGTGGTGTCGATGCTGCTCACCTGGCTGCTCTCGGCGGGCATTGTGGTGGTGATATTGATGTCCCCGGTGTGGCTGCAAAAGCAGTACGGCTTCGCCCCTGCCGTGACGCTACAGGCGAACAGTATCGCGACAATCATGCTCTGCTTCGGCTGTCTGGCCGCCGGGCTGGCGGCAGATCGTTTCGGTGCCAGCGTGACCTTTATCGTCGGCAGCCTGTTACTGGCCGCATCAAGCTGGGCGTTTTACCATCTGGCGGGCAGCCATCCTGAACAGCTGTTTCTGCTGTACGGCGTGGTAGGGCTGTGCGTAGGCGTAGTGGGTGCTGTGCCTTACGTCATGGTGCGAGCTTTCCCGCCGGAAGTTCGTTTCACCGGGATCTCGTTCTCTTATAACGTCTCATATGCCATTTTCGGCGGGCTAACGCCGATTGCGGTTACCGTACTGATGGGCGTGTCGCCGATGGCGCCAGCCTGGTATGTACTCGCGCTCTCGCTGATGGGGCTGGTATTAGGATTTTGGCTTCGTCAGGCGGGGGGATGTCGTGCCCGCGAGGCGGGCACGACAGAGGGATCAGTGTTTTTCACCAATCGGTAGAATGGTGCGGTCAAATTGCTCGTTCAGCACTTCACCCATTGCGAGGTAGATAGCGCTTGCGCCGCAAACCAGACCAATCCAGCCTGCAACATGAACGATGCCTTCGTTATCCACCAGGTGACCGATCGCCAGCAGGGCGAACAGCACGGTCAGGCTCAGGAAGACGAACTGCAGCATGCGGTTACCTTTCAGGGTACCGAAGAACATGAACAGGGTGAAGACGCCCCACAGGCCCAGATAAACGCCCAGGAAGTGGGCGTTTGCCGCGTCCGCCATGCCCATTTTAGGCAGCAGCAGAATGGCAACCAGGGTCAGCCAGAAAGAACCGTAAGAGGTGAAGGCGGTTAAGCCGAAGGTGTTGCCTTTCTTATATTCCAGCAGGCCCGCGAAGATTTGCGCGATACCGCCGTAAAAAATGCCCATCGCCAGGATGATGCCATCCATCGGGAACATCCCGATATTGTGCAGGTTCAGCAGGATAGTGGTCATGCCAAAACCCATCAGGCCCAGCGGAGCCGGATTAGCCAACTTAGTGTTGCCCATAAGTCCTCAAAAAAAATCATCATTAATATGGTGAAATGGTTAAACCCGCGTCAGTACTCCCTGACTGGGCGCGGCATCATAATGGGCGCAATTGATGGCGTCTATGATCTCATCAGGGTGAAATTAAAATTTTTTTTATGCTTGCCCCTTGATGGATGCCGTCGCGACCCCATCTTGTAGTCAACCGCAGTGTGTGGACCTGAAAAAAATCAAATCTGGGCAGTTGAAAAAGCACGTTCTGCCCTTATTACAGGTACACAACCACATGTTGACTGAATTTTTAGTGGAGACGTTTAGATGGGTAAAATTATTGGTATCGACCTGGGTACTACCAACTCTTGTGTAGCGATTATGGATGGCACTACTGCACGCGTGCTGGAGAACGCCGAGGGCGATCGCACCACGCCTTCTATCATTGCTTATACCCAGGATGGTGAAACTCTGGTTGGTCAGCCGGCTAAACGTCAGGCAGTGACAAACCCGCAAAACACCCTGTTTGCGATTAAACGCCTGATCGGCCGCCGCTTCCAGGACGAAGAAGTTCAGCGTGACGTTTCCATCATGCCTTACAAAATCATCGCGGCAGATAACGGCGATGCATGGCTTGATGTGAAAGGCACCAAAACTGCACCACCGCAGATTTCTGCTGAAGTGCTGAAAAAAATGAAGAAAACCGCTGAAGATTACCTGGGTGAGCCGGTAACTGAAGCTGTTATCACCGTTCCTGCGTACTTCAACGATGCTCAGCGTCAGGCAACCAAAGATGCTGGCCGTATCGCAGGTCTGGAAGTAAAACGTATCATCAACGAACCAACCGCTGCTGCACTGGCTTACGGTCTGGATAAAGAAGTTGGCAACCGCACTATCGCGGTTTACGACCTGGGTGGTGGTACCTTCGATATCTCTATTATCGAAATCGACGAAGTTGACGGCGAAAAAACCTTCGAAGTTCTGGCAACCAACGGTGATACCCACCTGGGTGGTGAAGACTTCGATACCCGTCTGATCAACTACCTCGTTGACGAGTTCAAGAAAGATCAGGGCATTGACCTGCGTAACGATCCGCTGGCCATGCAGCGCCTGAAAGAAGCCGCTGAGAAAGCGAAGATCGAGCTGTCTTCCGCTCAGCAGACCGACGTGAACCTGCCGTACATCACCGCAGACGCGACCGGTCCTAAACACATGAACATCAAAGTGACCCGTGCGAAACTGGAAAGCCTGGTAGAAGACCTGGTGAACCGTTCTATCGAGCCGCTGAAAGTTGCTCTGCAGGACGCTGGCCTGTCCGTATCCGATATCCAGGACGTTATCCTGGTGGGTGGTCAGACCCGTATGCCAATGGTTCAGAAGAAAGTGGCTGAGTTCTTTGGTAAAGAGCCACGTAAAGACGTTAACCCGGACGAAGCGGTTGCAATCGGCGCTGCGGTTCAGGGTGGCGTACTGACCGGTGAAGTTAAAGACGTACTGCTGCTGGACGTTACCCCGCTGTCTCTGGGTATCGAAACCATGGGCGGTGTGATGACTGCGCTCATCAACAAAAACACCACCATCCCAACGAAACACAGCCAGGTGTTCTCTACCGCTGAAGACAACCAGTCTGCGGTAACCATCCATGTGATTCAGGGTGAGCGTAAGCGTGCGGCGGATAACAAATCTCTGGGTCAGTTCAACCTGGACGGTATTAACCCGGCACCGCGCGGCATGCCGCAGATCGAAGTGACCTTCGACATCGATGCTGACGGTATCCTGCACGTGTCTGCGAAAGACAAAAACAGCGGTAAAGAGCAGAAGATCACCATCAAGGCATCTTCTGGCCTGAACGAAGCGGAAATCGAAAAAATGGTTCGTGATGCCGAAGCTAACGCGGAATCCGACCGTAAGTTCGAAGAGCTGGTTCAGACCCGCAACCAGGGTGACCATCTGCTGCACAGTACCCGTAAGCAGGTTGAAGAAGCAGGCGATAAACTGCCAGCGGAAGACAAGACTGCTATCGAAGCTGCACTGAGTGCGCTGGAATCCTCACTGAAAGGTGAAGATAAAGCGGACATCGAAGCGAAGATGCAGGAGCTGGCGCAGGCTTCTCAGAAGCTGATGGAAATCGCTCAGCAGCAGCACGCTCAACAGCAGGCGGGCGCTGACGCTTCGGCGAACAACGCGAAAGACGACGACGTTGTCGACGCTGAGTTCGAAGAAGTTAAAGATAAAAAATAATCGCCCTGATGCAGGGTAATTAATCGGCACGGGCGTAGGAGAATTCTCCACGCCCGTGCTCGCATGTTAAGGGGCTTAAAAAAACCAATGGCAAAGCAAGACTATTACGAGATTTTAGGCGTTCCGAAAACTGCGGAAGAGCGTGAAATCAAAAAGGCGTATAAGCGCCTGGCCATGAAATTCCACCCGGACCGTAATCAGGGTGACAAAGAGGCTGAAGCCAAATTTAAAGAGATCAAAGAAGCCTACGAAGTCCTGACCGATGCACAAAAACGTGCGGCCTATGACCAGTACGGTCACGCAGCCTTTGAACAGGGCGGCATGGGCGGCGGTGGATTCGGCGGCGGCGGCTTTGGCGGCGGCGCTGACTTCAGCGATATCTTTGGCGATGTGTTTGGCGACATCTTCGGCGGCGGCCGTGGTCGTCAGCGCGCGGCGCGCGGCGCGGACCTGCGCTACAACATGGAGCTGACGCTGGAAGAGGCCGTTCGCGGCGTCACCAAAGAGATCCGTATCCCGACGCTGGAAGAGTGTGACGTTTGCCACGGCAGCGGCGCGAAAGCGGGTACGCAGCCTCAGACCTGTCCAACCTGTCACGGTTCCGGTCAGGTGCAGATGCGCCAGGGCTTCTTCGCGGTGCAGCAGGCCTGTCCGCACTGTCATGGTCGCGGTACGCTGATTAAAGATCCGTGCACCAAATGCCACGGCCACGGTCGCGTTGAGAAAACCAAGACCCTGTCCGTTAAAATCCCGGCTGGCGTCGATACGGGCGACCGCATCCGTCTGGCGGGTGAAGGTGAAGCAGGGGAGCACGGCGCACCGGCAGGCGATCTGTACGTTCAGGTTCAGGTCAAGCAGCACGCCATCTTTGAGCGTGAAGGTAATAACCTGTACTGCGAAGTGCCGATCAACTTCGCGATGGCGGCACTCGGTGGTGAAATCGAAGTGCCTACGCTGGACGGTCGCGTGAACCTGAAAGTGCCGGGCGAAACCCAGACCGGCAAGCTGTTCCGCATGCGCGGGAAAGGCGTTAAATCCGTTCGCGGTGGCGCGCAGGGCGACCTGCTGTGCCGCGTCGTCGTGGAAACGCCGGTTGGCCTGAACGACAGGCAGAAACAGCTACTGAAAGAGTTGCAGGAGAGCTTTGGCGGCCCGACGGGTGAAAAAAATAGCCCGCGTTCCAAAAGCTTCTTCGATGGCGTCAAAAAATTCTTCGATGATTTGACCCGTTAATCTGTTCTCAGGTTTTCATCCGCAAAAGCCCGGAAGCGATTCCGGGCTTTTTATTTGCGCGTATAGCTCGGTTAAACTGAGTCTATACTCAACATTAATCTGTTTTTGCCGAGTTATTTGGCTTGGTATTATGGTTTTATCGAGGTATTGTTGTAAAAGAGAGAACTTAAATGAAATTACTACACCGTTTCTTTAGCAGTGAGGCGTCCGGTGGCGTGATCCTGATTATTGCTGCAGCGGCCGCGATGGTGCTGGCTAACCTTGGCATCACGCAGGATCTCTACCATGCATTTCTGGAAACGCCCGTTGAGCTGAAGGTCGGGGCGCTGGAAATTAACAAGAACATGTTGCTGTGGATCAACGATGCCCTCATGGCGGTGTTCTTCCTGCTCGTCGGGCTTGAGGTTAAGCGTGAGCTGGTTCTGGGCTCGCTTGCCAGCCGCCAGCGCGCGGCGTTTCCGGTGATCGCCGCCATTGGCGGAATGGTCGTTCCGGCGCTGCTTTTCCTGGCGTTCACCTGGCAGGATCCTGTAGCGCGTGACGGCTGGGCGATCCCGGCTGCGACGGATATCGCCTTTGCGCTCGGTGTCTTAGCCCTGCTCGGCAGCCGCGTGCCGGTTGCGCTGAAAATCTTCCTGATGGCGCTGGCGATTATTGATGACCTGGGCGCGATCGTGATTATTGCGCTGTTCTACACCAGCGATCTGTCGATCCTGTCCCTGAGCGTGGCCGCCGGGGCGATTGCGGTGCTGGCGCTGCTGAACATCTTCAATGTTCGCCGCATCGGTATCTATATCCTGGTGGGGATGGTGCTGTGGACGGCGGTGCTGAAATCGGGCGTGCACGCTACGCTGGCTGGTGTGATCGTCGGCTTTTTCGTGCCGCTTAAGCCACAGGACGGCAGGTCGCCTGCCAAACAGCTGGAGCATGTGCTGCACCCGTGGGTTGCCTTTATGATCCTGCCGCTGTTTGCGTTTGCTAACGCCGGTGTTTCCCTGGGGGGCGTGACGCTGGACGGGCTGACGTCCGTGCTGCCGCTGGGCATCATTGCCGGGCTGTTTATCGGTAAGCCGCTGGGCATTAGCCTCTTCTGCTGGCTGGCGACGAAGCTGAAGCTGGCGTCATTGCCGCACGGCACCACGTTTACGCAGATTATGGCCGTCGGCGTGCTGTGTGGCATCGGGTTTACGATGTCGATCTTTATCTCGACGCTGGCGTTTGGTGCGCATGCGCCTGAGCTTATCGTCTGGGCGAAACTCGGCATCCTCATCGGGTCATTACTGGCCGCGATAATCGGTTATACCTTGTTGAAGGTGAAATTGTCCGGACAGGCCGTCCAGGCATAGCGGAACACCGGGAGGAGGCGAGCCTTCTCCCGATACACACTCAGGGAGAGAAGACACGATGTCTCATTTAAATTACAACCATCTGTACTACTTCTGGCACGTCTATAAACAGGGCTCGGTGGTGGGGGCCGCAGAGGCGCTCTACCTGACGCCGCAAACCATCACCGGGCAAATCAAAGCCCTGGAAGAGCGTCTGCAGGGCAAGCTGTTCAAGCGTAAAGGGCGTGGGATTGAACCCAGCGAACTGGGTGAGCTGGTGTTCCGCTATGCGGACAAAATGTTCACCCTGAGCCAGGAGATGCTGGATATCGTCAACTACCGCAAAGAGTCGAACCTGCTCTTTGACGTGGGCGTGGCGGATGCGCTGTCCAAGCGGCTGGTGAGCGGCGTGCTGGATGCGGCGGTGGTGGAAGATGAGCAAATCCACCTGCGCTGCTTTGAATCCACCCACGAAATGCTGCTGGAACAGCTGAGCCAGCACAAGCTGGACATGATTATCTCGGACTGTCCGATTGACTCCACCCAGCAGGAAGGGCTGTTCTCGGTAAAGATTGGCGAATGCGGCGTCAGCTTCTGGTGCATTAACCCGCCGCCGGAAAAACCGTTCCCCGCGTGCCTTGAAGAGCGCCGCCTGCTGGTGCCGGGAAGGCGTTCCATGCTCGGACGCAAGCTGCTGAACTGGTTTAACTCGCAGGGGCTAAAGGTAGAAATCCTCGGTGAGTTCGACGATGCGGCGCTGATGAAAGCCTTTGGCGAAGCGCATAACGCGATCTTCGTTGCGCCGACGCTGTACGCGCACGATCTCTATTCGGACGATAAGATTACGGAGATAGGCAGAGTGGATAACGTGATGGAGGAGTATCACGCCATATTTGCCGAAAGGATGATTCAGCACCCGGCGGTACAGCGAATCTGTAACCGTGACTACGCGGCGCTGTTTACGCCACCGGCAATCTGAGGGCATAAAAAAACCCGCGTTAAGCGGGTTCTTTAAACAAGCAACAACAAGTAGCGATTAAGCCAGTTTGTTGATCTGCGCGGTCAGGTTTGCTTTATGACGCGCTGCTTTGTTTTTGTGGATCAGACCTTTAGCAGCCTGACGATCCACGATTGGTTGCATTTCGTTAAATGCGTTCTGCGCTGCAGCTTTGTCGCCTGCTTCGATTGCTGCGTATACTTTCTTGATGAAAGTACGCATCATAGAGCGACGGCTTGCGTTGTGCTTACGAGCCTTTTCAGACTGAACGGCACGTTTCTTAGCTGATTTGATATTAGCCAAGTCCAACTCCCAAATATGTTCTATGTGGACAATTCAAAGGCCGAGGAATATGCCCTCTTTGCCTTCTTTTGTCAATGGATTTGTGCAAATAAGCGCCGTTAATTAGCGACGCTACGTTACGTAGTGATGGCGCAGGATTCTACCAGCTTGTCTTCCCTGAATACAGCCTTTCGGCATAAAAATCGCAGTTCACGAGCAGATTTTTTCGCTGCGAAAGGTCAGCCTGATGAAATCATTACGGCTTTCTGTTTTGCGCGAACAATCGCCGGTTAACCTTAACCGCTGTACAAGGTATACTTTGGCGATTTTCACTGTTTTGAGCCAGACATGAAGCTGATACGCGGCATACATAATCTCAGCAGCGCGCCACACGGGTGCGTGCTGACCATTGGTAATTTCGACGGCGTGCATCGTGGTCATCAGGCGCTGTTGCAGGGATTGCGTAAAGAAGGGGAGGCCCGTGGCCTGCCCGTTGTTGTGATGATTTTCGAACCGCAGCCGCTGGAGCTGTTCGCGGGCGATAAATCTCCCGCCCGCCTCACTCGCCTGCGCGAGAAGCTGCGCTATCTGGCGGAGTCCGGCGTGGACTATGTATTGTGTGTACGTTTCGATCGCCGTTTTGCCGCGCTGACAGCACAAAATTTCGTCAGCGACCTGCTGGTTAAGCGTCTTGGCGTGCAGTTTCTCGCCGTGGGCGATGATTTCCGCTTTGGCGCTGGTCGTCAGGGCGATTTCTTGCTATTACAGAAGGCTGGTCTGGAGTACGGATTTGACGTCACCAGCGCGATGACCTTCTGCGAAGGCGGCGTGCGCGTCAGCAGCACGGCGGTTCGCCGGGCACTGGCTGATGACGAACTGGATACGGCGGAAAACCTGCTGGGACATCCGTTCACCATCTCTGGTCGCGTGGTCCATGGCGATGCGCTGGGCCGCACGATAGGCTTCCCGACGGCGAATATACCGCTGCGTCGTCAGGTTTCCCCGGTTAAAGGGGTGTATGCGGTGGAAGTGGCAGGACTGGGCGATAGGCCGTTTTACGGCGTCGCCAACATTGGCACGCGTCCGACCGTCGCCGGTGTGCGTCAACAGCTAGAAGTGCACCTGCTGGACGTTGTAATGGACCTCTATGGTCGCCATATAGATGTGATACTGCGTAAAAAAATACGCAACGAGCAGCGATTTGGTTCGCTGGATGAACTAAAAGCGCAAATTGCGCGAGATGAATTGACGGCCCGCGAGTTTTTTGGGCTTTGAACCCGGCTTAACTGCCTACGTGATAAATACGGAACCGAGAATCTGATGAGTGACTATAAATCAACCCTGAATTTGCCGGAAACAGGGTTCCCGATGCGCGGCGATCTCGCCAAGCGCGAACCGGGAATGCTGGCGCGTTGGACCGATGATGACCTGTACGGCATCATTCGTGCAGCCAAAAAAGGCAAAAAATCCTTCATTCTGCATGATGGCCCTCCATATGCGAATGGCAGCATTCATATTGGTCACTCGGTTAACAAGATTCTGAAAGACATTATCGTGAAGTCCAAAGGCCTCACGGGATATGACTCGCCTTACGTTCCGGGCTGGGACTGCCACGGTCTGCCAATCGAGCTGAAAGTGGAGCAAGAGTTTGGCAAGCCGGGTGAGAAGTTCACCGCCGCCGAGTTCCGTGCGAAGTGCCGCGAATACGCCGCGACGCAGGTTGACGGTCAGCGCGCTGACTTCATCCGTCTGGGCGTGCTGGGCGACTGGTCGCACCCGTACCTGACCATGGACTTCAAAACTGAAGCCAACATCATCCGTGCGCTGGGTAAAATCATCGGTAACGGCCACCTGCACAAAGGCGCTAAGCCGGTGCACTGGTGCGTGGACTGCCGCTCTGCGCTGGCAGAAGCGGAAGTTGAGTATTACGACAAAACCTCTCCGTCTATCGACGTGGCGTTCCATGCCGTCGATCAGGATGCGGTGAAAGCCAAATTTGGCGTGTCGTCCATTAACGGCCCGATCTCTTTGGTTATCTGGACCACCACCCCGTGGACCCTGCCAGCCAACCGCGCGATCTCCCTGTCCGGTGAGTTCGAATACGCGCTGGTTCAGGTTGAAGGTCAGGCGGTTATCCTGGCGAAAGATCTGGTTGAGAGCGTGCTGAAGCGCGCGCATATCACCGACTACACCGTGCTGGGCACCGTGAAAGGCGACGCGCTGGAGCTGATGCGCTTCAAACACCCGTTCCTGGACTTCGACGTTCCGGCGATCCTGGGCGACCACGTGACGCTGGAAGCGGGTACCGGTGCGGTACATACCGCCGGTGGCCACGGTCCTGACGACTACAACATCAGCCTGAAGTACGGCCTGGAAATCGCTAACCCGGTTGGCCCGGACGGATCTTACCTGCCAGGCACCTATCCGGCGCTGGACGGCATCAACGTCTTCAAAGCGAACGACATCATCGTCGACATGCTGCGCACCAGCGGCGCGCTGCTGCACGTTGAAAAAATGCAGCACAGCTATCCGTGCTGCTGGCGTCACAAGACCCCAATCATCTTCCGTGCGACCCCGCAGTGGTTCATCAGCATGGATCAGAAAGGCCTGCGCGAGCAGTCTCTGAAAGAGATCAAAGGCGTGCAGTGGATCCCTGACTGGGGCCAGGCGCGTATCGAATCCATGGTGGCTAACCGTCCTGACTGGTGTATCTCCCGTCAGCGTACCTGGGGCGTGCCGATGTCTCTGTTCGTACATAAAGAGACGCAGGAGCTGCACCCGAACACGCTGGAACTGATGGAAGAAGTGGCGAAGCGCGTCGAAGTTGACGGCATTCAGGCGTGGTGGGATCTCGACGCCCGCGACATCCTGGGCGCTGACGCAGACAGCTACGAAAAAGTGCCGGATACCCTGGACGTGTGGTTCGACTCCGGGTCTACCCACTCCTCCGTGGTTGACGTGCGTCCGGAATTTGCCGGTCACGCTGCCGATATGTATCTGGAAGGCTCCGACCAACACCGCGGCTGGTTCATGTCATCTCTGATGATCTCCACCGCCATGAAGGGTAAAGCGCCTTACCGTCAGGTACTGACTCACGGCTTCACCGTGGATGGTCAGGGCCGCAAGATGTCCAAATCTATCGGTAACACCGTTTCTCCGCAGGATGTGATGAACAAGCTGGGCGCAGACATTCTGCGTCTGTGGGTGGCGTCGACCGACTACACCGGCGAAATGGCGGTGTCTGACGAGATCCTGAAGCGTGCCGCCGACAGCTATCGTCGTATCCGTAACACCGCGCGCTTCCTGCTGGCGAACCTGAACGGGTTCGATCCGGCAAAAGACATGGTGAAACCGGAAGAGATGGTGGTGCTGGATCGCTGGGCGGTAGGCTGCGCGAAAGCGGCGCAGGAAGATATCCTGAAAGCCTATGAGTCTTACGACTTCCACGAAGTGGTGCAGCGCCTGATGCGCTTCTGCTCTATCGAGATGGGCTCGTTCTACCTCGACATCATCAAAGACCGCCAGTACACCGCGAAAGCGGACAGCGTGGCGCGTCGTAGCTGCCAGACCGCGCTGTTCCACATCGCAGAAGCGCTGGTGCGCTGGATGGCGCCGATCATGTCCTTCACCGCGGACGAAATCTGGGGCTACCTGCCGGGCGATCGTGAGAAGTATGTGTTCACGGGCGAGTGGTACGAGGGGCTGTTCGATCTCTCCAGCACCGAAGCAATGAACGATGCCTTCTGGGACGAGCTGCTGAAAGTGCGTGGTGAAGTGAACAAGGTTATCGAGCAGGCGCGTGCGGACAAGAAAGTCGGCGGCTCTCTGGAAGCGGCAGTCACGCTGTACGCCGAACCGGAGCTGGCGGCGAAACTGACGGCGCTGGGCGATGAATTACGATTTGTCCTGTTGACCTCGGGCGCGAAAGTTGCGGATTATGCCGAGGCTTCTGCTGATGCTCAGCAGAGCGAACTGCTCAAAGGACTGAAAGTCGCGCTGAGCAAAGCCGACGGTGAGAAATGCCCGCGTTGCTGGCATTACACCACCGATGTTGGCCAGGTGGCGGAACACGCAGACATCTGCGGACGCTGTGTAAGCAACGTCGCCGGTGACGGCGAAAAACGTAAGTTTGCCTGATGAGTAAAACTCTCTGTTCAACAGGACTGCGCTGGCTGTGGCTGGTTGTGGTGGTGCTGATTATCGATCTGGGCAGCAAATTCCTGATCCTCCAGAATTTCGCTCTGGGGGAGACGGTCCCGCTGTTCCCGTCGCTTAACCTGCACTACGCGCGTAACTACGGCGCAGCGTTTAGTTTCCTTGCCGACAGCGGTGGCTGGCAGCGCTGGTTCTTTGCGGGTATCGCTCTCGGTATCTGCGTGATCCTCGCGGTGCTGATGTACCGTTCGAAGGCGACGCAAAAGCTGAATAACATCGCCTACGCGCTGATCATTGGCGGCGCGCTGGGCAACCTGTTTGACCGCCTGTGGCACGGCTTTGTGGTCGATATGATCGACTTCTACGTCGGCGACTGGCACTTCGCGACCTTTAACCTGGCCGACACCGCAATTTGCGTAGGCGCCGCGTTAATCGTGCTGGAAGGCTTCTTGCCTAAACCGGCTGCGAAAGAGCAGGCTTAATTGTCAATGCCGGGTGGCGCTGCGCTTACCCGGCCTACAGAATTTGTGGCCTCCCGTAGGCCCGGTAAGCGCAGCGCCACCGGGCAACAGGTGACCCAAAACAAGCGAGCAATTTGCATGTCTAAATCCGTACAGAGCAACAGCGCGGTTCTTGTTCACTTCACGCTGAAGCTGGATGACGGCTCCACGGCCGAATCCACCCGCAACAACGGCAAACCGGCCCTGTTTCGTCTTGGTGATACCTCCCTGTCTGAAGGTCTTGAGCAGCAGCTTCTCGGTCTGAAAGAGGGTGAGAAAAAAGCCTTTTCGCTGGAGCCGGATGCCGCGTTTGGCGTGCCGAGTCCGGACCTGATCCAGTATTTCTCGCGCCGCGAGTTTATGGACGCGGGTGAACCGGAAATCGGAGCGATTATGCTCTTTACCGCTATGGACGGCAGCGAAATGCCTGGCGTGATCCGCGAAATCAACGGTGACTCTATTACCGTTGACTTCAACCATCCGCTTGCCGGGCGTACCGTTCATTTTGATGTTGAAGTGCTGGAAATCGATCCTGCACTGGAGGCCTGAAATGCAGATCCTGTTGGCTAACCCGCGCGGCTTTTGCGCCGGTGTAGACCGCGCTATCAGCATTGTTGAAAACGCGCTGGAGATTTACGGCGCGCCGATTTATGTGCGTCACGAAGTGGTGCATAACCGCTACGTGGTCGACAGCCTGCGCGAGCGCGGCGCTATATTCATTGAGCAGATCAGCGAAGTGCCGGACGGTGCGATCCTGATCTTCTCCGCGCACGGCGTCTCTCAGGCGGTACGCAACGAGGCGAAAAGCCGCGACCTGACCGTATTTGATGCCACCTGTCCTTTGGTGACAAAAGTGCATATGGAAGTGGCGCGCGCCAGCCGTCGCGGTGAAGAGTCGATTCTGATTGGCCATGCCGGTCATCCGGAAGTTGAAGGCACCATGGGTCAGTACAGTAACCCGGAAGGGGGCATGTATCTGGTCGAGTCGCCGGAAGATGTCTTTACGCTGAACGTAAAAAATGAAGCCCGTCTGTCGTTTATGACCCAGACGACGCTCTCCGTAGACGATACTTCAGACGTGATTGACGCCCTGCGCCAGCGCTTCCCGAAAATCGTCGGTCCGCGTAAGGATGATATCTGCTACGCGACCACTAACCGTCAGGAAGCGGTGCGCGCACTGGCTGAACAGGCGGATGTGGTGCTGGTGGTCGGCTCCAAAAACTCCTCTAACTCCAACCGTCTGGCCGAACTGGCGCAGCGTATGGGGAAAATGGCTTTCCTGATTGATGATGCGTCAGATATTCAGGAAGAGTGGGTTAAGCACGCGACCTGTGTCGGCGTGACGGCCGGGGCGTCTGCGCCCGATATTCTGGTACAGAACGTCATTTCCCGTCTGCAGGAGCTGGGTGGTGGCGAAGCGGTGCCGCTGGAAGGACGTGAAGAGAACATCGTTTTCGAAGTCCCGAAAGAACTGCGCATCGACGCCCGCGAAGTCGAATAGTCCTTTTTCTGATGAAAGGCCAGCACCTCCTGTGCTGGCCTTTTTTTTACTCGTTACTTTATCGTGACGACAAAATCATGTCTTTTACTGATATTTAAGTCGGTTTCACGTTAAATTCTAATTATCGGTGTTTTCAGTTGGCAGTGCTTCTCAAGGCTGGTTAATCTGAAAACGGTTTACATCATTTTAACGTAAGAGAATAACTATGCATGATGCACAGATCCGTGTCGCCATTGCGGGCGCGGGTGGACGTATGGGCCGTCAGCTTATTCAGGCGGCACTTCAGATGGATGGCGTCGCGCTTGGCGCGGCCCTGGAGCGTGAAGGTTCATCGCTTCTGGGGACCGATGCCGGTGAGCTGGCGGGCGCAGGCCACACGGGCGTTACCGTGCAAAGCAGCCTTGAGGCGGTAAAAGAGGACTTCGATGTCTTCATCGATTTTACCCGCCCGGAAGGGACGCTCGCGCATCTGGCTTTTTGTCGCCAGCACGGCAAGGGGATGGTGATCGGCACCACCGGTTTTGACGATGCGGGTAAGCAGGCTATCCAGGATGCATCAAAAGAGATTGCAATTGTCTTCGCCGCAAACTTCAGCGTGGGCGTTAACGTCATGCTGAAGCTGCTGGAGAAGGCCGCGAAGGTGATGGGCAACTATACCGATATTGAGATCGTAGAAGCTCACCACCGTTACAAAGTTGATGCGCCATCAGGCACGGCGCTGGCGATGGGCGAAGCGATTGCTCATGCACTTGATAAAGATTTAAAAGACTGCGCGGTTTATACCCGTGAAGGTTACACCGGCGAACGCGTCCCGGGCACCATTGGTTTCGCAACCGTGCGAGCGGGTGACATCGTCGGCGAACACACGGCGATGTTCGCCGATATTGGCGAACGTGTCGAAATTACGCATAAAGCCTCCAGTCGAATGACGTTCGCCAACGGCGCCGTGCGTTCCGCTTTGTGGCTGAAAAACAAGAAAGATGGCCTTTTTGATATGCGAGATGTGCTCGATCTCAACAATTTGTAAGCATTATTACCCATCGTGATGTGGTTATTGCAGTCGTAATTGATTGATTGCATAGGGCAATATTTTATTGCCCTTTTATTTTACCTGTTTCGTGGTGTATTTTTATTTAAGCCAATAAAACGCTATCTCTTGCTGCATTTTTACGTTACTGGAATGTAAATTTTGACCATTTGGTCCACTTTATTAAGCTCCATCGCGTTACTTTTTATTAAACCAGGCGCGCAAGCGTTTTCCGCAGTGATTTACCTGATCTTTTTGTCGCTTAAGCTGCATTCCTTTCACCAGGCCTGCAAAAGACTAAACAAAATATCCGTTTTAAGTTGACTTTTACCCACCAAATCCCCAGAATGCCGCCGTTTGCCAAAAATCCGCTGGCAACACATTTGCATTGATTCATGATATGGTTATGAATTAATATGCAAATAAAGTGAGTGAATATTCTCTGGAGGGTGTTTTGATTAAGTCAGCGCTATTGGTTCTGGAAGACGGAACCCAGTTTATCGGTCGGGCCATAGGGGCAACGGGTTCGGCGGTTGGGGAAGTCGTTTTCAATACTTCAATGACCGGTTATCAAGAAATCCTCACTGATCCTTCCTATTCTCGCCAAATCGTTACTCTTACTTATCCTCATATCGGCAATGTCGGCACCAATGCGGCTGACGAAGAATCTTCTCAGGTACATGCGCAAGGCCTGGTCATCCGCGACCTGCCGCTGATTGCCAGCAACTTCCGCAATACCGAAGACCTCTCTTCTTACCTGAAGCGCCATAACATCGTGGCGATTGCCGATATTGATACCCGTAAGTTAACGCGTCTGCTGCGCGAGAAGGGTGCACAAAACGGCTGCATCATCGCGGGTGATAACCTCGATGCGGCCCTGGCGCTGGAAAAAGCGAAAGCCTTCCCGGGCCTGAACGGCATGGACCTGGCGAAAGAAGTAACTACCGCTGAAGCCTACAGCTGGACGCAGGGTAGCTGGACGCTGGAAGGCGACCTGCCGGAAGCGAAAAAAGAGAGCGAGCTGCCGTTCCACGTGGTGGCCTACGATTTCGGCGCCAAGCGCAACATCCTGCGCATGCTGGTTGACCGCGGATGCCGCCTGACGGTGGTTCCGGCACAAACGTCTGCCGAAGACGTGCTGAAGATGAATCCGGACGGTATTTTCCTGTCCAACGGCCCTGGCGACCCGGCGCCGTGCGATTACGCCATCGCCGCCATCAAGTCCTTCCTGGAAACCGACATCCCGGTATTCGGCATCTGCCTTGGCCATCAGCTGCTGGCGCTGGCGAGCGGTGCGAACACCGTTAAGATGAAGTTCGGCCACCACGGTGGTAACCACCCGGTGAAAGACATTGATAACAACACGGTGATGATCACCGCGCAGAACCACGGGTTTGCCGTCGATGAAGCCTCGATGCCGGCTAACCTGCGCGTGACCCACAAGTCGCTGTTCGATGGCACCCTGCAGGGTATCCACCGTACCGATAAGCCAGCATTCAGCTTCCAGGGTCACCCGGAAGCCAGCCCGGGCCCACACGATGCCGCGCCGCTGTTCGATCACTTCATCGAACTTATCGAGCAATACCGTAAGACCGCTAAATAATCAGGAGCCGAGAAGACAATGCCAAAACGTACAGACATAAAAAGCATCCTGATCCTTGGCGCTGGACCGATCGTCATCGGCCAGGCCTGCGAATTCGACTACTCCGGCGCGCAGGCATGTAAAGCCCTGCGTGAAGAGGGTTACCGCGTTATCCTGGTGAACTCTAACCCGGCAACCATCATGACCGACCCGGAAATGGCCGATGCAACCTACATCGAGCCGATTCACTGGGAAGTGGTGCGTAAAATTATCGAGAAAGAGCGCCCGGACGCGGTGCTGCCAACCATGGGCGGCCAGACGGCGCTGAACTGTGCGCTGGAGCTGGAGCGTCAGGGCGTGCTGGCCGAATTCGGCGTGACCATGATTGGTGCGACCGCCGACGCGATTGATAAAGCAGAAGACCGTCGCCGCTTCGACGTGGCGATGAAGAAAATCGGCCTCGACACCGCGCGTTCTGGTATCGCACACAATATGGAAGAAGCGCTGGCCGTCGCGGCTGACGTGGGCTATCCGTGCATTATCCGTCCATCGTTCACCATGGGCGGTACCGGCGGCGGTATCGCCTACAACCGCGAAGAGTTCGAAGAGATTTGCGAACGCGGTCTGGATCTCTCCCCAACCAAAGAGCTGCTGATTGATGAATCGCTGATTGGCTGGAAAGAGTACGAGATGGAAGTGGTGCGTGATAAAAACGACAACTGCATCATCGTCTGCTCTATCGAAAACTTCGATGCGATGGGCATCCACACCGGTGACTCCATCACCGTTGCGCCAGCCCAGACCCTGACCGACAAAGAGTATCAAATCATGCGTAACGCCTCGATGGCGGTACTGCGTGAAATCGGCGTGGAAACCGGCGGTTCTAACGTGCAGTTCTCCGTGAACCCGAAAACCGGCCGTCTGATTGTTATCGAAATGAACCCGCGCGTGTCCCGTTCCTCCGCGCTGGCCTCTAAAGCGACCGGCTTCCCGATTGCGAAAGTGGCGGCGAAGCTGGCGGTGGGTTACACCCTCGACGAGCTGATGAACGACATCACCGGTGGCCGCACGCCAGCGTCCTTCGAGCCGTCCATCGACTACGTTGTCACCAAAATTCCACGCTTCAACTTCGAGAAATTCGCCGGCGCCAACGACCGTCTGACTACCCAGATGAAATCTGTTGGTGAAGTCATGGCGATTGGCCGCACGCAGCAGGAATCCCTGCAAAAAGCGCTGCGCGGCCTGGAAGTGGGCGCGACCGGCTTTGACCCGAAAGTCAGCCTGGACGACCCGGAAGCACTGACCAAAATCCGCCGCGAGCTGAAAGACGCGGGCGCAGAGCGTATCTGGTACATCGCCGATGCCTTCCGCGCGGGCCTGTCCGTCGACGGCGTGTTCAACCTGACCAACATTGACCGCTGGTTCCTGGTGCAGATTGAAGAGCTGGTGCGTCTGGAAGAGAAAGTGGCGGAGCTGGGCATCAACGGCCTGGACGCTGACTTCCTGCGCGTGCTGAAGCGTAAAGGCTTTGCCGATGCGCGTCTGGCTAAGCTGGCGGGCGTGCGTGAAGCGGAAATCCGCAAGCTGCGCGACCAGTACGACCTGCACCCGGTCTACAAGCGCGTGGACACCTGTGCGGCTGAATTCTCGACCGACACCGCGTACATGTACTCCACCTATGAAGACGAGTGCGAAGCGAACCCGTCCGTCGACCGCGACAAGATTATGGTGCTGGGCGGCGGTCCAAACCGTATCGGCCAGGGCATCGAGTTCGACTACTGCTGCGTACACGCCTCCCTGGCGCTGCGCGAAGACGGTTACGAGACCATCATGGTCAACTGTAACCCGGAAACCGTCTCTACCGACTACGACACCTCTGACCGCCTCTACTTCGAGCCGGTTACCCTGGAAGACGTGCTGGAAATCGTGCGCATCGAGAAGCCAAAAGGCGTTATCGTGCAGTACGGCGGCCAGACCCCGCTGAAGCTGGCGCGCGCGCTGGAAGCAGCAGGCGTGCCGGTTATCGGCACCAGCCCGGACGCGATTGACCGTGCGGAAGACCGCGAGCGTTTCCAGCAGGCGGTTGACCGTCTGAAGCTGAAACAGCCGGCGAACGCCACCGTCACCGCCATTGAACAAGCGGTGGAGAAGGCGAAAGAGATTGGTTACCCGCTGGTGGTGCGTCCTTCGTACGTGCTGGGCGGCCGCGCGATGGAAATCGTGTATGACGAAGCCGACCTGCGCCGCTACTTCCAGACCGCGGTAAGCGTCTCCAACGATGCGCCAGTGCTGCTCGACCGCTTCCTCGACGATGCGGTAGAAGTGGACGTTGATGCCATCTGCGACGGCGAAATGGTGCTGATTGGCGGCATCATGGAGCACATCGAGCAGGCGGGCGTGCACTCCGGTGACTCGGCCTGTTCTCTGCCAGCGTACACCCTGAGCCAGGAAATCCAGGACGTGATGCGCCAGCAGGTGCAGAAGCTGGCCTTCGAGCTGCAGGTTCGCGGTCTGATGAACGTCCAGTTCGCAGTGAAAGACAACGAAGTCTACCTGATTGAAGTTAACCCGCGCGCGGCACGTACTGTACCGTTCGTCTCCAAAGCCACCGGCGTACCGCTGGCGAAAGTGGCGGCGCGCGTGATGGCGGGCCAGACGCTGGCGCAGCAGGGCGTGACCAAAGAGATCATTCCACCGTACTACTCGGTGAAAGAAGTGGTGTTGCCGTTCAACAAATTCCCGGGCGTTGACCCGCTGTTAGGGCCAGAAATGCGCTCTACCGGGGAAGTGATGGGCGTGGGCCGCACCTTCGCAGAAGCGTTCGCGAAGGCGCAGCTGGGCAGTAGCTCCACCATGAGAAAATCAGGCCGTGCGCTGCTCTCCGTTCGCGAAGGCGACAAAGAGCGCGTGGTTGACCTGGCCGCCAAGCTGCTGAAACAGGGCTTCGAGCTGGACGCAACCCACGGTACGGCGATTGTGCTGGGCGAAGCCGGCATCAACCCGCGTCTGGTGAACAAGGTGCATGAAGGTCGTCCGCACATTCAGGACCGTATCAAGAATGGCGAATACACCTACATCATCAACACCACCGCAGGCCGCCAGGCGATTGAAGACTCCAAGCTGATTCGCCGCAGCGCGCTGCAGTACAAAGTGCACTACGACACCACCCTGAACGGCGGGTTCGCGACGGCCATGGCACTGAACGCGGATGCCACCGAGAAGGTGATTTCGGTGCAGGAAATGCACGCGCAGATTAGCAAGTAAGTCAAAATGCCCGGTGCCGTTCGGCTGCCGGGCATTTTCCCCATCTTCAGAACCTTCTGGTTTTTCATCCGCTTTCAGTCAGTTAGCCTAAAATGGTTAGGTCGATAACGAAATTCAACTGAGAGCAGGGGAAAACACCATGCAAAATAAATTACTGATCGCTTCCGTTCTGGCTGCCACGACAATGTTTACCGTTGCGGGCTGTTCGTCTAATCAGGCCGTAAAAACCACCGATGGCAAAACCATTGTCACCGACGGCAAACCGCAGGTGGATGACGATACCGGTCTGGTGTCGTACAAGAACGCCGAAACCGGTCAAACCGAGCAGATCAACCGTGACCAGGTAAAATCCATGGGCGAGCTGGATAACTAATTCAGAATTCTGACGTAAGCCCGTCAATAATATTCACTATTAGCCTGTTGAATTACTGACTACACTCTTTTGTTAAAAGAAAGCAGTAACAACAGGCTAATCAATGATTCTGATAATTTATGCCCATCCTTATCCGCAGCACTCGCATGCGAATAAGCGGATGCTTGAGCAGGTAAGGACGCTTGATAACGTAGAGATACGTTCCCTCTATCAACTCTATCCCGATTTTAATATTGATATCGCCGCCGAACAGGAGGCGCTTTCCCGTGCCGATCTGATTATCTGGCAGCATCCCATGCAGTGGTACAGCACGCCCCCGCTCCTGAAACTGTGGATTGATAAAGTCTTCTCCCACGGCTGGGCGTACGGCCACAACGGCGATGCGCTAAAAGGGAAAAGCCTGATGTGGGCGGTCACCACCGGCGGAGGGGAAAGCCACTTTGATATCGGTTCCTTCCCGGGTTTTGACGTCCTGGCGCAACCGCTGCAGGCGACCGCGCTCTATTGCGGTCTGAACTGGCTCCCGCCTTTTGCGATGCACTGCACGTTTGTTTGCGACGATGAAACGCTGCAGGCGCAGGCTCGCCATTATAAACAACGCTTACTTGAGTGGCAGGAGGCGCACCATGGATAGCCATACGCTGATACAGGCGCTGATTTACCTCGGCGCGGCGGCGCTGATTGTGCCCGTGGCGGTACGCCTGGGGCTGGGCTCTGTTCTCGGCTACCTGATTGCGGGCTGCGTCATTGGGCCGTGGGGCTTCCGACTGGTCACGGATGCAGAGGCTATTCTGCATTTCGCTGAAATCGGCGTAGTGCTGATGCTGTTTGTGATTGGCCTGGAGCTCGATCCGCAGCGGCTGTGGAAGCTCCGCGCCTCGGTATTTGGCGGTGGGGCGCTGCAGATGGTGGCCTGCGGCCTGCTGCTGGGCGGGTTCTGCATCCTGTTGGGTATGGACTGGAAAGTGGCAGAACTCATCGGCATGACGCTGGCGCTCTCTTCAACGGCCATTGCCATGCAGGCGATGAACGAGCGAAATCTGACGGTCTCCCAGATGGGACGCAGCGCGTTCTCGGTGCTGCTGTTCCAGGACATTGCCGCTATCCCGCTGGTGGCGATGATCCCGCTGCTGGCGGCCAGCGGTTCCTCGACGACGCTGGGCGCTTTCGCGCTGTCGGCGCTGAAGGTGGCGGGCGCGCTGGCGCTGGTGGTGCTGCTTGGCCGCTACGTGACCCGCCCGCTGCTGCGGTTTGTTGCCCGCTCTGGCCTGCGCGAAGTGTTCAGCGCCGTGGCGCTGTTTCTGGTGTTTGGCTTCGGTCTGCTGCTGGAGGAAGCCGGGCTGTCGATGGCGATGGGGGCGTTCCTCGCAGGCGTTCTGCTGGCGAGCTCTGAATACCGTCACGCGCTGGAAAGCGATATTGAGCCGTTTAAAGGGCTGCTGCTGGGGCTGTTTTTCATCGGCGTCGGGATGTCCGTCGACTTCGGCACGCTGGTGACGCACCCGCTGCGGATCGTCATCCTGCTCGTTGGATTCCTGGTCATTAAAATGGTGATGCTGTGGCTGATTGCTCGTCCACTGAACGTGCCGGGCAGGCAGCGCCGCTGGTTTGCCGTGCTGCTGGGGCAGGGGAGTGAATTTGCGTTCGTGGTCTTTGGCGCCGCGCAGATGGCAAACGTACTCGATCCCGAGTGGGCGAAAGCGCTGACGCTGGCGGTCGCACTGTCGATGGCGGCGACGCCTGTGTTGCTGGTGGTGCTGACGCGCCTGGAAAAATCGGACAGCGAGCAGGAGCGCGAAGCCGATGAGATTGACGAGGAGCAGCCGCGCGTCATCATCGCCGGATTTGGCCGCTACGGGCAGATCGTCGGTCGTTTACTGCTCTCCAGCGGGGTGAAAATGGTCATCCTCGATCACGATCCCGACCATGTTGATACCCTGCGTAAATTCGATATGAAGGTGTTTTACGGGGATGCGACCCGCGTCGATCTGCTGGAATCCGCCGGGGCGGCAAAAGCCGAGGTACTGATTAACGCCATTGACGATCCGGAAACCAGCATGCAGATGGTGGAGCTGGTAAAAGAACATTTCCCGGCGCTGACCATTATCTCCCGCGCGCGCGATGTGGATCACTACATCAGGCTGCGACAGGCGGGCGTAGACGCGCCGGAGCGTGAAACGTTCGAAGGTGCGCTGAAGTCTGGCCGTATGGCGCTGGAAAATCTGGGGCTCGGCGCGTATGAAGCGCGCGAACGCGCGGACCTGTTCCGCCGCTTTAATACCGAGATGGTGGAAGAGATGGCGGCGATGGCCGGCAGTACGGCCACCGAGCGTGCGGCGGTGTTCAAACGCACCAGCGCGATGCTGACGGAAATCATTAACGAGGACCGTAACCACCTGTCGCTGATCCAGCGTCATGGCTGGCAGGGCACGGAAGAGGGCAAGCATACCGGCGATCCGGCTGACGAGCCCGAGAGTAAACCTTCCGCGTGAAGTGGAGTTGCCAGCAATAATAAAAAATTTCTTTATCTTTACCCTGCCGCCAGTCGACGAAAGATTAAGCTTTCCGTATAGTGGCGGCAATTTTTTGCATCCGGGAAATTTTCAATGATCAGTCTGATTGCAGCGCTGGCGGTGGACCGCGTTATCGGTATGGAAAATGCCATGCCGTGGAACCTGCCTGCCGATCTCGCATGGTTTAAACGTACTACGTTAAACAAGCCGGTAGTGATGGGCCGCCTGACCTGGGAGTCGATTGGTCGTCCATTGCCGGGCCGTAAGAATATCGTTATCAGTAGCCAGCCAGGCACTGACGATCGCGTCGAATGGGTTAGATCAGTAGACGAGGCGATTGCTGCTTGCGGCAATGCCGAAGAGATCATGGTGATTGGCGGTGGGCGCGTGTACGAGCAGTTCCTGCCAAAAGCGCAGAAGCTCTATCTGACCCACATTGATGCAGAAGTGGAAGGGGATACCCATTTCCCGGACTACGATCCGGACGAGTGGGAATCGGTATTCAGCGAATTCCACGACGCGGATGCACAGAACTCACATAGCTACTGCTTCGAGATTCTGGAACGTCGTTAAGTGATTTTCCCTCTCCCGGCCGGGAGAGGGAATAACGTATCAGGAGGCGACGGCCTCACTTTCTCCTAAGTCCAGCTGTCGGTTGGACGGCTGCACAAAGTAAGCTTTATCTTCCCAGCGTAAGCAGGTTAAGTCTCCGCCCCAGCAGCATCCGGTATCCAGACCGTAGATCCCTTCCGGTGTTCCTTTTCCTTCCAGCGCAGCCCAGTGACCAAACACCACGCTGTACTCGCTTGTCACCGGCCCCGGAATGGCAAACCACGGTTTGAGCGGAGCGGGCGCGCTTTCCGGCGTCTCTTTGGAATACATATCCAGCTGTCCGTTCGGGAAGCAGAAACGCATGCGGGTGAACGCGTTGGTGATAAAGCGCAGACGGGCCAGACCGCTCAGTTCCTCGCTCCAGTGGTTCGGCATATCGCCGTACATGGCATCAAGGAAGAAAGGATACGAGTCGCTCGCCAGCACCGCTTCAACGTCACGCGCGCAGGTTTTTGCCGTCTCAAGATCCCATTGCGGGGTGATCCCGGCATGCGCCATGACCAGCTTTTTCTCTTCGTCGATCTGCAGCAGGGGCTGACGGCGCAGCCAGTTAATCAGATCGTCCGCGTCCGGCGCTTCCAGCAATGGGGTGAGGCGATCTTTAGGTTTGTTGCGGCTGATCCCGGCGAAAACCGCCAGCAGATGCAGATCGTGATTGCCCAGCACCATGCGCACGCTGTCGCCCAGCGATTTGACGAAACGTAATACTTCAAGGGAGCCGGGGCCACGCGCGACTAAATCGCCCGTCAGCCAGAGCGTGTCCTGTCCTGGCGTAAAGTCGACCTGTTTTAATAATGCGATCAGTTCATCGTAGCAACCGTGAACGTCGCCAATCAGATATGTAGACATTAGATTAATGAATGAGTGTGGTTACGGCGAGACGGAACACAGGAATGGCAACGCGGAAATCATTGCCATCGACGTCGACCATTTCATAATGGCCTTGCATGGTACCCATCGGCGTTTCAATCACCGCGCCGCTGGTGTACTGGTACTCTTCGCCAGGGGCGATATGGGGCTGCTCACCGACCACACCTTCACCCTGAACTTCGATTTCGCGGCCATTGCCGTTAGTGATAAGCCAGTAGCGCCCGCGCAGCTGCACGGGCATCCGCCCCAGATTACGAATGGTCACGGTGTAAGCGAAAACAAAACGTTCTTCCTCCGGGGAGGACTGTGATTCAACATAGACGCTTTGTACATGGACACATACGCGGGGCGAATCAATCATGGCTTAACTCTCCTTCGGCGGCGCATTATCGCTGATGTAATTAGCCAGCTTGCAGTACTGCTCTACGGAAATGTTCTCCGCACGCATTGCCGGGTCGATCCCCAGCTCGGCTAACACCTCAACGGTAAACGAATTGCTCAGGCTGTTACGGATCGTTTTACGGCGCTGGTTAAAGGCTTCAGTGGTAATGCGGCTCAGTACGCGCAGATCTTTAACCGGATACGGTTTCGTCTTGTGCGGCACAAGGCGCACAACCGCTGAATCCACTTTCGGTGGCGGTGTGAACGCTGACGGCGGTACTTCGAGTACCGGGATCACGTTGCAGTAATACTGTGCCATCACGCTTAAACGACCATACGCTTTACTGTTCGGGCCTGCAACCAGACGGTTAACAACCTCTTTTTGCAACATGAAGTGCATGTCGGCAATGGCATCAGTATAGCTAAAGAGGTGGAACATGAGCGGCGTGGAGATGTTGTACGGCAGGTTGCCGAAGACGCGCAGCGGCTGGCCCATTTTTTCCGACAGCTCGCCAAAGTTCATGGTCATGGCGTCCTGCTGATAGATGGTCAGCTTCGGCCCGAGGAACGGGTGCGTTTGCAGGCGTGCGGCCAGATCGCGGTCCAGTTCGATGACGGTCAGCGCGTCGAGGCGTTCGCCTACCGGCTCGGTCAGCGCGGCAAGGCCCGGGCCGATTTCGACCATCGCCTGACCTTTTTGCGGATTAATAGCCGAGACAATGCTTTCGATCACGAACTGATCGTTAAGGAAGTTTTGCCCGAAACGTTTACGGGCTAAGTGGCCCTGGTGGACTCGATTAGTCATTGAGTATTAACAATCATTTTGATGGCGAGATTAAGCGCCGTAATAAAACTGCCGACATCCGCTTTCCCCTGGCCTGCCAGATCCAGCGCAGTACCGTGGTCAACGGACGTTCGAATAAAGGGTAAACCGAGGGTGATATTCACTCCGCGGCCAAAGCCCTGGTATTTTAGCACGGGCAGGCCCTGATCGTGGTACATCGCGAGCACGGCGTCGGCATTATCCAGGTATTTCGGCTGGAAAAGGGTATCCGCAGGCAGCGGCCCGCTGAGGTTCATCCCCTTCGCCCGCATTTCGTCGAGCACCGGAATAATGGTGTCGATCTCTTCGGTCCCCATGTGCCCGCCTTCTCCGGCGTGCGGATTCAGGCCGCAGACCAGCACGTGCGGCTGCGGGATCCCAAATTTTGTCTGCAGATCGTGATGCAAAATCCCGATGATCTCGCGCAGGAGTTCAGGGGTGATCGCGTCAGGAATGGCTTTGATCGGCAGATGGGTTGTCACCAGCGCAACGCGCATCTCCTCCGTCGCCAGCATCATCACCACTTTCGGGCTGTGCGAGCGCTCTTCGAAGAACTCCGTATGCCCGGTAAACGGTATACCCGCTTCGTTGATGACGCCTTTATGAACGGGGCCGGTAATCAGGGCGGCAAATTCGCCCTTCAGGCAACCGTCGCAGGCGCGCGCAAGGGTTTCAACGACATAGTGGCCGTTTTCTGTGCTGAGCTGGCCCGGAATGACCGGCGTACGTAGGGGAACGGAAAGAAGGGTGAGCGTACCGGCTTGCTGCGGCGCTGGCTGTTGGTCTTCAACGTAAGGAATGAGCGTTAAAGGCAGACCGAGCAGCGTTGCCCGGTCTTGTAACAGTGTTGCATCGGCGCAGACAACCAGTTCTACCGGCCAGCTGCGCTGGGCGAGCTGGACAACGAGGTCAGGCCCAATCCCGGCGGGTTCGCCGGGCGTGATAACAACACGATGCTGTTTCATTAGTTGCTCAGAACTTTCACGTAAGCACTGGCGCGTTGTTCCTGCATCCAGGTTGCTGCTTCTTCTGAGAACTTACGGTTAAACAGCATACGGTAGGCTCTGTCTTTCTGTGCCGCATCCGTTTTATCAACGTTACGGGTATCCATCAGCTCGATCAGATGCCAGCCAAACGAAGAGTGGACCGGCGTGCTGATCTGGCCTTTGTTCAGCTTCATCAGCGCATCGCGGAAGGCGGGATCGTAAATATCCGCAGCCGCCCAGCCCAGATCGCCGCCCTGGTTAGCAGAGCCTGGATCCTGAGAGAACTCTTTTGCTGCCTTCGCAAACGAGGTTTTACCGCTCTTAATGTCAGCTGCGATCTGCTCCAGCTTCATCCGCGCCTGATCGTCAGTCATGATCGGTGACGGCTTCAGAAGAATGTGGCGAGCGTGAACTTCGGTGACGGAGATATTTTGGCTCTGGCCGCGGAGATCGTTCACCTTCAGAATGTGGAAGCCCACGCCTGAACGGATAGGACCGACAATATCCCCTTTCTTCGCCGTGCTCAGCGCCTGGGCAAAGATGGATGGCAGCTCCTGAATACGTCCCCAGCCCATCTGGCCACCTTTCAGCGCCTGTTGGTCAGCGGAGTAAGTGATTGCCAGTTTGCCAAAGTCGCCGCCGTTACGCGCCTGTTCAACAATAGAACGCGCCTGACTTTCTGCTTCCGCAGCCTGATCGGACGTTGGGTTCTCTGGCAGTGGGATCAGAATGTGGCTCAGGTTCAGCTCTGTGCTCGCATCGTTCTGATTACCCACCTGTTTTGCCAGCGCGTCCACTTCCTGAGGCAGGATGGTGACGCGGCGACGCACTTCGTTGTTACGCACTTCCGAAATCAGCATCTCTTTACGGATCTGGTTACGGTAGGTGGCGTAGCTAATGCCGTCATAGGCCAGACGGCTGCGCATCTGATCTAAAGTCATATTGTTCTGCTTCGCGATGTTAGCGATCGCCTGATCGAGCTGCTCGTCAGTGACCTTCACACCCATTTTCTGCCCCATCTGCAGAACGATCTGATCCATGATCAGACGCTCCAGGATCTGGTGGCGCAGCGTGGCGTCATCCGGAAGCTGTTGACCGGCTTCGCCCGAATTGAGCTTCACCGATTTCATCAGACCGTCAACGTCACTTTCAAGCACGACGCCGTTGTTAACCACAGCAGCGACTTTATCAACAACCTGGGGGGCCGCGAAGCTGGTATTCGCAACCATAGCGACACCGAGCAGCAGCGTTTTCCAGTTCTTCATACTTTTTCCATTTCAATTAACCGCAAAGCGGATTACGTTGCAAATCAAGCACATTACAAGGCGCTACGGTACGGCAGAATATTCGAGCGCAGCATTTTCTGCGTACCCAGACCGTAGTTGGAACTCAGGCCGCGTAACTCGAAGTTAAAGCCAATCACGTTATCGTATTTGCTCTGATTGTTTTGAGTATCCCAGCCGTTAAGTTTGCGTTCGTAGCCGACACGCAGCGCGTAACAGCAGGAGTTATATTGCAGACCCACCATCTGGTCAGCAGATTTATTGGCGTTAGTGTCAAAGTAGTAAGCGCCTACGATTGACCAGCGGTCGGCGATTGGCCAACTTGCTGCACCACCCACCTGCGAAATACCGTCTTTATAGCGTTCTGAGCCAGCATAAGATGGCAATGTTGCCTGAATATATTCAGGGCTGGCGTAACGATACGTCAGCTGCACCATACGGTCTTCATCACGGCGGTACTCAATAGCAGCGCTACTTGTCGCAATATTATCGAGTCGAGTGTCATATTGCACACCACCGCGCAGACCCCAACGGTCAGTCATACGCCAGTAAGTATCTCCTGCCCAAACCAGCGATCCCGTTTTGTTATCTTTCTCCCAGTTAATGTTGTCATCACCGGTGCGTGACTCGGTGAAATAGTAGATTTGACCAACAGAAACGTTAAAACGTTCAACGGCGGCATCATCATATACACGGGTTGTGACGCCGGTCGTCAACTGGTTTGCTGAGGCGATTCGGTCAAGACCACCGTAGGTACGGTCACGGAACAGGCCGCTGTAGTCAGACTGGAGTAAAGAGGAGTCGTAGTTCTGAATCTTGCTTTGATCGCGGTACGGCACGTACAGATACTGCATACGCGGTTCGAGCGTCTGGGTATAACCATCCGCCAACAGGGCCATATCACGCTCGAAGATGAGCTTGCCGTCCATTTTGAACTGCGGGAGCGTGCGGTTGACCGACTCTGCCAGATGCGTATCGTTTGTTGCGTTGTAGTTATCAACATTTTTTTGCTGATAGTGTGTCGCCATCAGCTTGGCTTCGGTATTCAGGCTTGCCCAGTCGTTAGACCATGGCAGATTGACCGTCGGCTCAAGGTGAACTCGCGTGGCTTCAGGCATGTCCGAATCCGTGTTAACGAAATGTACCGCCTGAGCGTAGACGTGAGTGTCGAATGGACCCACATCATTCTGATACCAGTTAACGTCCAGCTGTGGCTCTGCGCCATAGGTAGGCGTGGACTGGTCAGAAAATACCTGGAATTGCTTGGTCGAGACGGTCGCGTCAAAGTTCTGTATCGCATAGCCAACGCTGAATTTCTGCGTGGCATAGCCATCGGTACTCGAGCCGTATTTGGACGAGAAGTCGTTAAAATAAGACGAATCGCTGACTTTGGTGTAGTCAACATTAAAGCGCCACACCTGATCCATCACCCCGGCGTGCTGCCAGTAGAATAACCAGCGGTGCTTATCACCTTCGGTCGGATGCTCGTCCTGGAAGACTTTATCTGACGGCAGATAATCCAGCTCCATCAGACCCGCACCGGCGTGGGTCAGATAGCGGAATTCGTTCTCCCACATGATGTTGCCGCGCTTGTGGATATAGTGCGGCGTAATCGTCGCATCCATGTTTGGCGCGATGTTCCAGTAATACGGCAGGTAGAACTCAAAGTAGTTCGACGTGCTGTATTTGGCATTCGGGATCAGGAAACCGGAGCGACGTTTGTCACCCACGGGAAGCTGCAGATAAGGGCTGTAGAATATCGGCACCGGACCCAGCTTGAAGCGGGCGTTCCAGATCTCTGCGACCTGTTCTTCGCGGTCATGGATAACCTCGCTCCCGACCACGCTCCAGGTATTTGAACCCGGCAGACATGACGTGAACGTACCGTTTTCCAGGATCGTATAGCGGTTTTCACCGCGCTGTTTCATCAGGTCTGCGTCACCGCGCCCCTGGCGACCCACCATCTGGTAATCACCTTTCCAGACGTTAGTATCTTTGGTATTCAGGTTTGACCAGGCTTTCGGACCTTTCAGGATGACCTGATTGTCGTCATAGTGCACATTACCCAGCGCATCCACCGTTCGTACCGGCTCGGCCGCACCTTCCGGCTGCTTCTGGTGCAATTGCACTTCGTCTGCCTGCAGGCGACTATTGCCCTGGTTAATATCAACATTGCCCGTAAACGTGGCATTGTCAGGGTAAGTCCCTTTCGAACTGTCGGCAGTAATGGTTACCGGCAAGCTATTTGTATCGCCACTCACCAGTGGGCGATTATAACTTGGGACGCCAAGCATACACTGCGAGGCGAGATCGGCCGCCAGCCCCTGTTGACTGTACAGGGCGGAGCCAATCATTGTGGCCAGGAGGGTGGGGATACGTTTTTTCATACGTTGTATTTTATTGTTCCGTCATCAGTGGCTACGGCTTACAAACGCTCAGAGACTATCTTACTCATCTGCGCAGTACCAGCGTTAATCCTGCCCGTTTGCGTGCCAGAGTGTTAGGCTCGCTATCGAATGACGAGTATGATAAAGCAAATTATAGGCGATGTCCTTCAATTGACCGTGACTTGAACACAGTGATGATGACGTTGCGTCGGCCAGGAATATGACTATCCGGGGAGTATATGCAGTATTGGGGTAAAATAATCGGCGTTGCGTTCGCCATCATCATGGGTGCCGGGTTCTGGGGGATTGTGCTTGGGCTTATTATCGGCCATATGTTTGATAAGGCGCGCAGCCGCAAAATGGCCTGGTTTGCCAATCAGCGCGAGCGTCAGTCACTCTTTTTCTCCACCACCTTTGAGGTGATGGGGCACTTAACCAAATCCAAAGGGCGTGTCACAGAAGCCGATATTCAGATTGCCAGCGTCTTTATGGATCGCATGAACCTGCACGGTGATTCCCGTCTGGCAGCACAAAATGCGTTTCGCATCGGTAAATCGGATAATTATCCGCTTCGCGAAAAAATGCGTCAGTTCCGCAGCATCTGCTTTGGACGTTTTGATTTAATTCGGATGTTTCTGGAAATTCAAATCCAGGCGGCCTTCGCCGACGGGTCACTTCACCCTAATGAACGTGACGTGCTGTACGTCATTGCGGAAGAGCTGGGCATCTCCCGCATGCAGTTCGATCAGTTCCTGCGCATGATGCAGGGCGGGGCGCAGTTTGGCGGCGGCTATCACCAGCAGTCGTCCGGCGGCGCCTGGCAGCAGGCGCAGCGTGGTCCGACGCTGGAAGATGCCTGCAACGTGCTTGGCGTAAAGCCCTCTGACGATCAGACCACGATTAAACGTGCCTATCGTAAGCTCATGAGCGAGCATCATCCGGACAAGCTGGTCGCGAAAGGCCTGCCGCCGGAAATGATGGAGATGGCGAAGCAAAAAGCGCAGGAAATCCAGAAGGCGTACGAGCTCATTAAAGAGAAGAAAGGTTTCAAATAAGAAAAAGCCCGACGGTGTCGGGCTTTTTTTTAGAAATCCACCGGGGCTTTAAACGTCATCGCGTTACCGAAGGCCGGATGGGTGATGGTGAGCGTCTGGGCGTGCAGCTGCAGACGCGGCGCTAAGGCCAGCGCTTCGGGCGGCGCGTAGAAGCGGTCGCCCAGAATCGGATGACCCAGGGCGAGCATATGCACGCGCAGCTGGTGTGAACGTCCGGTAATCGGCTTGAGCAGGACGCGCGCGGTATTATCCGGCGCGTACTCCAGCACTTCATACTCGGTCTGCGCGGCCTTGCCGGTTTCGTAGCACACCTTCTGCTTTGGCCGGTTCGGCCAGTCGCAGATCAGCGGTAAATCTACCAGCCCTTCCGCCTGCGCGGGGTGGCCCCAGACGCGGGCGACATACTGCTTTTTCGGCTCGCGCTCGCGGAACTGGCGCTTTAACTCGCGTTCCGCCGCTTTATTCAGCGCCACCACAATCACGCCGCTGGTGGCCATATCCAGGCGATGGACGGACTCCGCCTGCGGATAATCGCGCTGGATGCGCGTCATCACGCTGTCTTTGTGCTCGTCCAGACGCCCCGGCACGGACAACAGCCCGCTGGGCTTGTTGACCACCATAATGTGTTCATCCTGATACAGAATAACCAGCCAGGGATCCTGCGGCGGATTGTACGGCTCCATCACCATCTTGCGCTCCGGTTACTGATGCGTCACAACGATAAGACGCAGGGCATCCAGACGCCAGCTCGCCTGATTCAGGCTTTCCAGCACCTGCTGACGGTTACTTTCAATCGCCGCCAGCTCGTCGTCACGGATGTTCGGGTTGACGGCTTTTAACGCTTCCAGACGGGACAGCTCCGCGGACAGTTTCTCGTCGGCTTCGCTGCGCGCGGCGTCAATCAGCGCTCTGGCCGCTTTTTCAATCTGGGTTTCGCCCTGTTGCAGAATAGCATGCACGTCCTGCTGAACCGCGTTAACCAGCTTGCTGCCGGTATGGCGGTTCACCGCGCTCAGCTGTCGGTTGAAGCTTTCGAACTCGACCTGTCCGGCCAGGTTCGTGCCGTTTTTGTCCAGCAGCAGGCGGACGGGCGTTGGCGGCAGGAAGCGGGTGAGCTGGAGCTGTTTCGGCGCCTGCGCTTCCACAACGTAGATCAGCTCCACCAGCAGGGTACCCACCGGCAGCGCCTTGTTTTTCAACAGAGAGATGGTGCTGCTGCCGGTATCGCCGGACAGGATCAGATCCAGACCGTTGCGGATCAGCGGGTGCTCCCAGGTGATAAACTGGGCGTCTTCGCGTGACAGCGCCACATCACGTTCGAAGGTGATGGTACAGCCATCTTCCGGCAGGCCCGGGAAATCCGGAACCAGCATGTGATCGGACGGGGTCAGGACAATCAGGTTCTCGCCGCGGTCGTCCTGGTTGATGCCGACGATGTCGAACAGGTTCATGGAGAAGCTGATCAGACTGGTGTCATCATCTTGTTCTTCAATGCTTTCGGCAAGCGCCTGCGCTTTTTCACCGCCGTTGGAGTGGATCTCCAGCAGGCGGTCGCGGCCCTGCTCCAGCTGCGCTTTCAGCGCGTCGTGCTTCTCACGGCAGGACTTGATCAGATCGTCAAACCCTTCCGCGTTTTCCGGCGCGGCCAGGTAGCCGATCAGATCGCCATGTACCTGATCGTAAATGGTGCGACCCGTCGGGCAGGTATGTTCAAACGCGTCCAGACCTTCGTGGAACCAGCGTACCAGTACGGACTGCGCGGTTTTTTCCAGATACGGCACGTGGATCTGAATATCATGTGCCTGACCGATACGATCCAGACGGCCGATACGCTGCTCCAGCAGATCCGGGTTAAACGGCAGATCGAACATCACCAGGTTGCTGGCGAACTGGAAGTTACGGCCTTCAGAGCCGATTTCCGAGCACAGCAGAACCTGTGCGCCGCTGTCTTCTTCCCCGAACCACGCCGCGGCGCGGTCGCGCTCGACGATGGACATGCCCTCGTGGAACACGGCGGCACGAATACCTTCGCGCTCGCGCAGGACCTGCTCCAGCTGCAGCGCGGTGGCCGCTTTGGCGCAGATTACCAGCACTTTCTGGGAGCGGTGCGCGGTCAGATAGCCCATCAGCCACTCCACGCGCGGATCGAAGTTCCACCAGGTGCCGGTGTCGCCTTCAAACTCCTGATAAATCTGTTCCGGGTAGAGCATGTCACGCGCGCGCTCTTCCTGGGTTTTGCGCGCGCCCATAATGCCGGAGACTTTAATCGCCGTCTGATACTGCGTCGGCAGCGGCAGCTTGATGGTGTGCAGCTCGCGTTTCGGGAAGCCTTTAACGCCGTTACGGGTGTTTCGGAACAGCACGCGGCTGGTGCCGTGGCGGTCCATCAGCATGTCGATCAGCTCTTTACGCGCGGATTCCGCGTTGTCGCTCTCGCTGTTCGCGGCCTGCAAAAGCGGCTCAATGTCCTGCTCGCCAATCAGATCGCTCAGGGTGTTGAGTTCGTCATTGGAAAGACGCTTGCCCGCCAGCAGCATAGCGACGGCATCCGCGACCGGGCGGTAGTTATTCTGTTCTTCCACGAACTGCGCAAAGTCGTGGAAACGGTTTGGATCGAGCAGGCGCAGACGGGCGAAGTGGCTTTCCAGACCCAGCTGTTCCGGCGTTGCGGTCAGCAGCAGAACGCCAGGCACGCGCTCGGCAAGCTGCTCGATAGCCATGTATTCGCGGCTCGGCGCATCTTCGCTCCAGACCAGATGGTGCGCTTCGTCAATGACCATAATGTCCCACTCGGCATCGCACAGGTGCTCAAGACGCTGCTTGCTGCGGCGCACGAAGTCCAGGGAGCAAATGACCAGCTGTTCGGTTTCAAACGGGTTGTCGGTATCGTGCTGCGCTTCGGCATAGCGTTCGTCATCGAACAAAGAGAAACGCAGGTTAAAGCGGCGCAGCATCTCAACCAGCCACTGGTGCTGCAGGGTTTCTGGTACCACAATCAGCACGCGTTCGGCAGCGCCGGAAAGCAGCTGTTGATGCAGGATCATGCCCGCTTCGATGGTTTTCCCCAGGCCCACTTCATCTGCCAGCAGCACGCGCGGCGCATGACGACGGCCCACGTCATGAGCAATATTCAACTGGTGGGGGATGAGGCTGGTGCGCTGGCCGCGCAGGCCGCTCCAGGGCATGCGGTACTGTTCACTCTGGAACTTACGCGCGCGATAGCGCAGGGAGAAGCGATCCATACGGTCGATTTGCCCGGCAAACAGGCGATCCTGCGGCTTGCTGAACACCAGTTTGCTGTCGAGCAGCACTTCACGCAGGATGACATTGGCCTCGTCGGTGTCCAGGCGAGTCCCAATGTAGGCGAGCAGTCCATTCTCTTCTTTTACGTCTTCAATCTTGAGCTGCCAGCCGTCATGGCTGGTCACGGTGTCACCCGGATTAAACATCACGCGGGTTACAGGGGAGTCATTGCGAGCGTACAGACGGTTTTCACCGGTGGCTGGGAAAAGGAGGGTAACCATACGCGTATCGATTGCTACGACGGTTCCTAATCCAAGTTCGCTTTCTGTATCGCTGATCCAGCGTTGACCAAGTGTAAAAGGCATAGTTGTTCGGCTCTAATCTTTAATTGCAGGCAATAGTTCGACCCCCGTCAAAAAAGACGGTCATCGAAAAATGGGTCCGGGAATGGAAAGGGCGCTATGGTACTGGATGGCAGCCATTTCGTCACGCGTCAAAATAGGCCAAGTTGCCCTGTCACTAGTGTAGCAAAGTCGTCGTCGATGAAGGGCAAAATTCCGTCGGCAACCGGCTGAAGCTGACGGGTCAGATAGTGTTCGTAATCCAGAGGAGAATGCTGATAATCCACGGGTTCCGGGCCGCTAATTGTCCAGACGTACTTGATGGTTCCCCGGTTTTGATACTGCGGCGCGCGGCCGCGGCGGACGTTTTCTTCATCCGCCAGACGCGCGGCGCGTACGTGCGGAGGAACGTTACGCTGGTACTCGGCCAGCGGGCGGCGCAGACGCTTGCGGTACACCAGCTGCGCGTCAAGTTCGCCCGCCATCAGGCTGGCTATCGTCTCGCGCACGTAGTCCTGATACGGCTCATTGCGGAACACCCGCAGATAGAGCGTCTGCTGGAACTGCTGCGCCAGCGGCGTCCAGTCGGTGCGCACCGTTTCCAGGCCTTTAAACACCATCCGCTGCGCGTCGCCTTCCTGAATCAGCCCGGCGTAGCGCTTCTTGCTACCCTGATCGGTGCCGCGAATGGTGGGCATTAAAAAGCGGGCGAAATGGGTTTCAAATTCCAGTTCCAGCGCGCTGGTTAACCGCTCTTTCTGCAAATGTTCTTGCCACCAGTCGTTCACGAAGGCGACCAGCGCTTTGCCGATTTGCGCGGCGTCGTCTTCTGAATGCGCACCCTTAAGCCACACAAAGGTGGAGTCCGTGTCGCCGTAGATGACGTCATAGCCCCGGGACTCAATCAGCGCTTTGGTCTGGCGCATGATCTCGTGTCCGCGCATGGTGATCGAGGAGGCCAGACGCGGGTCGAAGAAGCGGCAGGCGCTGGTGCCCAGCACGCCGTAAAAGGCGTTCATGATGATTTTCAGCGCCTGAGAAAGGGGCTTGTTGCCGTGGCGCTTGGCCTCATCGCGACCGTGCCAGATGTTTCCCACGATTTCAGGCAGGCAGTGTTTTTCCCGCGAGAAGCGTGCGCCGAGGAAGCCTTCAGTGCTGTGCTCATCATCCGGCTGGGCCATGCCCTCAACCAGCCCGACGGGATCGATCAGGAAGGTGCGGATGATCGACGGGTAGAGGCTTTTGTAATCCAGGACCAGAACGGAGTCGTACAATCCTGGTCGGGAGTCCATGACATATCCACCGGGGCTTGCCTGCGGCGGTACGTCCCCGAGGTTGGGGGCGACGTATCCTGCGCGGTGCATCCGCGGAAAATAGAGGTGGCTAAAGGCCGCCACGGAGCCGCCATGCCTGTCGACAGCCAGTCCGTTCACCGTCGCGCGCTCCAGCAGGAACGGCATAATCTCGGTTTTGTGGAAAATCTGCGTGACCAGCTCGCAGTCTTTCAGGTTATAGGTGGCGAGCGCGGGCTTATCTTCGTTAAAGCGCCGGTCGATCTCGTCCATTCTGTCCCAGGGGTTGTCGATGGATTTGCCTTCGCCAAGCAGCTCCTGCGCCACCGCTTCAAGGGAGAATGAAGAGAAGTTCCAGAAGGCGGACTTGAGCGCCTCGATGCCGTCAATAATCAGGCGACCGTTAGCCTGTGCAAAGAAAACACCGTTCTTAAAACCGTGCTCGCGCCATTCCAGCTCGCTGTTTCCGCGCCCCAGCATCAGCGGGATGCGGTAGCGCTCGGCGTGTTTTTGCAGCACGCGCAGGTCAAACTGCACCACGTTCCAGCCGATCAGAACATCGGGATCGTAGTCGGCAAACCACTGGTTTAGCTTCTCCAGCAGCTGCGGGCGGCTGCTGACGTACTCAAGCCGGAAATCCAGCGCGGACGCATCGCCATTCGGCGGCCCGAGCATATAGACAACCCGATCGCCGCAGCCTTCCAGGCCAATGCAGTAAAGCTCGCCGTGACGGGTGGTTTCGATATCCAGGGAGACCCACTTCAGCGGCGGGCGATAGTGCGGATTCGGCTTCAGGCGCGCGTTAACGAGGCTGCCGCTATGCGCGGTGCCGTCGACCCAGACCGGGGCGGTAATAAACCGCTCCATCAGAAAGCGTTCCGGTGGGCGGATATCGGCTTCGTAGAGCGTCACGTCCGCCTCGCGGAGCAGTTTTTCATAGCGCATCAGCTGACGATGGGCGCGACAGTAAAGCCCATAAACCGGCTGGCGGTGGAAATCTTTCAGTTCAAGCGGGGTGATGCGCCAGCCGTTTTCGCCGCGCAGCAGCTGCTTCACCTTCTCGACGTGGGCTTCAGGAATAAAGGCCACGGATTCCTGGGGGGGCAGCGTAACGTGCAGCGGACCGTTGTCGGTTGCCAGCCAGAACGCGACCTCGGTGCCCTGAGGAGTATCCCGCCAGTGTCGGGTCAGTAAAAAACCTTCTTGCGCCTGCGCCACGCCGTTATCCCAGAAAATAAAACCAGGCCTGATTATAGCCTGGTTAAGGGGTGTTTGCTGGGGTTTTATACAGTGCTGGTTTTGCCGGATGGCGCTGCGCTTATCCGGCCTACAGGTTCCGTAGGCCCGGTAAGCGCAGCGCCAACGGGCGATGAGCTACTGCCCGTAATAGGCCTTCGCACCGTGCTTGCGCAGGTAATGCTTATCCAGCAGGGTTTGCTGCATATCCGGCAGCTGCGGCGACAGCTGGCGACAGAAGATCCCCATATAGGCCACCTCTTCGAGCACGATGGCGTTATGCACCGCGTCTTCTGCGTTTTTACCCCAGGCAAACGGGCCGTGGGAATGCACCAGCACGCCGGGCATTTGCGCCGCGTCGATCCCCTGTTTTTCGAAGGTTTCAACAATCACGTTGCCGGTTTCCCACTCGTACTCACCGTTAATCTCCGCATCGGTCATCAGACGCGTGCAGGGAATGGTGCCGTAAAAGTAGTCCGCGTGGGTGGTGCCGGTCGCCGGGATGGACTGGCCCGCCTGCGCCCAGATGGTCGCATGGCGCGAATGGGTATGCACGATGCCGCCAATGGTTGGGAATGACCGGTACAGCAGGCGGTGAGTCGGCGTATCGGAGGACGGTTTTTTCTTACCTTCGACCACTTCCCCAGTCTCGAGGCTGACCACCACCATATCGTCTGCGGTCATTACCGCGTAATCCACGCCGGAAGGCTTGATCACGAACACGCCTTTTTCCCGGTCAACGGCGCTGACGTTGCCCCAGGTCAGGGTCACCAGATTATGTTTCGGCAGCGCCAGGTTGGCTTCGAGCACCTGACGTTTGAGATCGTCTAACATTGTTATCTCCTGCCGGATGGCGCTTCGCGTATCCGGCCTACGGAACCGTAGGCCCGGTAAACGCAGCGCCACCGGGCATTCAGGGCTTAGCGTTTTGAACCGTAATAGACTTCGTTCCAGCGCAGCGCGTCTTTGAACGCAGGCAGGCGTGTATCGTTATCAATGACGGTCAGTTCGATATCGTGCAGCTCGGCGAACTGACGCATATCGTTCAGATCCAGCGCGTGGCTGAACACCGTATGGTGCGCGCCGCCGGCCAGGATCCAGGCCTCTGAGGCGGTTGGCAGGTCAGGCTGTGCTTTCCACAGGGCGTTAGCAACCGGCAGTTTCGGCAGGGAGTGCGGGGTTTCAACCGCATCAACGCAGTTCACCAGCAGGCGGAAACGATCGCCCAGATCGATCAGACTGGCGTTGATGGCCGGGCCCGTACGGGTGTTGAAGATCAGACGCGCCGGATCGGCTTTACCGCCGATGCCGAGATACTGCACGTCCAGAATCGGTTTCTCTTCGACGGCAATAGAAGGGCACACTTCCAGCATGTGGGAGCCGAGCACCAGGTCGTTGCCGTTCTCGAAGTGGTAGGTGTAGTCCTCCATAAAGGAGGTGCCGCCCTGCAGACCGGTCGACATCACCTTCATGATGCGAAGCAGAGCGGCAGTTTTCCAGTCGCCTTCGCCCGCAAAGCCGTAGCCCTGCTGCATCAGACGTTGTACCGCCAGACCCGGCAGCTGTTTCAGACCGTGGAGGTCTTCAAAAGTGGTGGTAAAGGCGTGGAAGCCGCCCTGTTCCAGGAAGCGCTTCATGCCCAGCTCGATGCGCGCCGCGTCCAGCACGTTCTGGCGCTTGTCGCCGTTGATTTGTGCCGCAGGCGTCAGGCGGTAGCGGCTTTCGTACTCGTCGACCAGCGCGCTTACGTCGCCGTCGCTGATTTCATTCACCACCTGCACCAGATCGCCCACGGCCCAGGTATTCACGGAGAAGCCGAACTTGATCTGCGCGGCGACTTTGTCACCGTCGGTGACCGCCACTTCACGCATGTTGTCGCCGAAACGCACCACTTTCAGGTGGCGGGTATCCTGCTTAGAGACCGCCTGACGCATCCATGAGCCGATACGTTGTTGCGCCTTGCCATCCTGCCAGTGGCCGGTGACCACCGCGTGCTGCTGACGCATACGCGCGCCGATGAAGCCAAACTCGCGGCCGCCGTGCGCGGTCTGGTTCAGGTTCATAAAGTCCATGTCGATGCTGTCCCACGGCAGGGAGGCGTTGAACTGGGTATGGAACTGCAGTAGCGGTTTGTTGAGGATAGACAGGCCGTTGATCCACATTTTGGCCGGCGAGAAGGTGTGCAACCACACCACCAGCCCTGCGCATTTGTCGTCGTAGTTGGCGTCACGGCAGATATTAGTGATTTCGTCCGGCGTGGTGCCCAGCGGCTTCAGAACCAGTTTGCACGGCAGTTTGGCTTCCGCGTTCAGCGCGTTAACCACGTGCTCCGCGTGTTTCGTCACCTGCTGCAGGGCTTCCGGTCCGTACAGATGCTGGCTGCCAATCACAAACCACACTTCATAGTTATTAAAAATGGTCATCATCGTGTCCTTAATGGGTCAGGGTTGCCGTAGTGTCCGCGGTGCTTTTGGCCGGGGCGGCGACAGGGAGATAGTGAAGTTCGGCGCTTTTTGCCCATTGCTGGTAGCGCTGATAAAGCTGTTCAAAGCGTTGTGCCTGCTGGACACGCGGCTGGAGTGTGTTTTCGACGGCGCTTGCCATGTGCTGCTGCGCGGTCGGGATGTCGGCATGAACGCCTGCGGCCACGGCCGCGAAAATCGCCGCGCCCAGCGCACAGCACTGATCGGAGGCCACAATCTGCAGCGGCCGGTTCAGCACGTCGCAGCAGGCCTGCATAATCACCGGGTTTTTACGGGCGATGCCGCCCAGCGCCATCACGTTGTTCACGTCGATGCCCTGCTCGGTGAAGCACTCCATAATGGCGCGGGCGCCGAAGGCCGTTGCGGCAATCAGGCCGCCGAACAGCGCAGGCGCGTCGGTTGCCAGGTTGAGATCCGCGATCGCCCCTTTCAGGCGCTGGTTGGCAAACGGCGTGCGGCGACCGTTGAACCAGTCCAGCACCACCGGCAGGTGGTCGAGAGACGGATTTTTTGCCCAGGCTTCGGTGAGCTGCGGCAGGAGCTGTTTTTTGCTCGCGGTAATCTGTGTTTTCAGTTCAGGATGCGCCGCCGCCAACTGGTCCAGCGGCCAGCCCAGCACGCGGCCAAACCAGGCGTAGATATCGCCGAAGGCGGACTGACCCGCTTCGAGGCCGATAAAATCGGGTACCACGCTGCCGTCAACCTGACCGCAGATGCCTTTCACCGCGCGGTCGCCGACGGTGCCTTTATCCGCCGTCAGGATGTCGCAGGTGGAGGTTCCGATGACTTTGACCAGCGTGTTTGGCTGTGCGCCCGCGCCCACGGCGCCCATATGGCAGTCAAAGGCACCGCCGGAGATCGCCACGTTCTGCGGCAGGCCGAGGCGCGTCGCCCACTCTTCGCAGAGGGTGCCGACCGGAATATCGGCGGTGAAGGTGTCAGTAAACAGCGGGTATGTCAGGTTCTTGTTGAGGATCGGGTCGAGCTCATCGAAGAACGCGGCCGGAGGCAGGCCGCCCCAGCCTTCATGCCACAGGGATTTATGCCCGGCGCTGCAGCGGCCGCGGCGGATATCCTGCGGTCGCGTGGTGCCGGAGAGCAGGGCAGGCACCCAGTCGCACAGCTCAACCCACGATGCGGCTGCCTGTGCAACGGCGGCGTCGGCGCGGGTAACGTGGAGGATCTTGGCCCAGAACCATTCGCTGGAGTAAATCCCGCCGATGTAGCGCGAGTAGTCTGTTTTGCCCGGCTGATGGCACAGGCGGGTGATGGCTTCGGCCTCTTCCACGGCGGTATGGTCTTTCCACAGCACAAACATGGCGTTCGGGTTGTCGGCAAACTCCGGTCGCAGCGCCAGTACGCGGCCTTCGGCATCGACAGGAGCAGGCGTTGAGCCGGTGCTGTCAACGCCAATCCCCACGACATCGGCCCGCTGGGCGTCCGTCAGTTCAGCCAGCACGGTTTTGATCGCCGCTTCCATCGATTCAATGTAATCGCGCGGGTGGTGACGGAACTGGTTGTTTGGCGCGTCGCAGTAGCGCCCCTCTTGCCAGCGCGGATACCACTCAACGCTGGTTGCTATCTCCTGGCCAGTCGTACAGTCCACTGCCAGCGCGCGAACTGAATCGCTGCCAAAATCGAGGCCAATCGCAATTGCCATGGTGTTGCTCCATCGAAAAAACAGGTATGGAAGAACATTAGAGACTGGGGACAAAAGTCGTCAGGCAGGATCCGCTAATCTTATGGACTAAATTGCTGTTACAGCGGAAAGTGTGACGCCGTGCAAATATTCAATGTGGACATTTCTGCCGCACTTATAGACACTTTTGTTACTGGTTATCTGCCTGCTCTGGCGGAGAAATCAGGGGGAAAGGCTGAAACATGGCGGACGTAAAAGCGGCGTGATGCTTTTTGGATCTTTTCGCGGGCCATTTTTAACCTGCTTTTAATGATATGGACAATTGGTTTCCTTCAGGACCCTTGGGAGAACTGAATCTATGGCCGAAACGCAAAACGATCCCCTTCTGCCGGGATACTCGTTTAACGCGCACCTTGTGGCGGGACTGACCCCTATCGAGGCTGAGGGATATCTCGACTTTTACGTCGACCGACCGCTCGGGATGAAAGGGTATATCCTCAATCTGACCGTGCGAGGAGAAGGGATCATCAAGAACGGTGACCAGCAGTTTGTCTGCCGCCCCGGCGATATCCTGCTGTTCCCGCCGGGGGAGATCCACCACTATGGCCGTCATCCGGATGCCAAAGAGTGGTATCACCAGTGGGTCTACTTCCGTCCGCGCGCCTACTGGCAGGAATGGCTTTCCTGGCCGGCTATTTTTGCGCACACCGGTTTTTATCGTCCGGATGAGGTTCATCTGGCGCAGTTTCGCGAGCTTTTTGCGCAGATTATCGAGGCGGGACAGGCCGGTGGGCGCTACGCTGAACTGCTGGCGATTAACCTGCTCGAACAACTGCTGCTGCGACGGATGGAGGCGATAAACGAGTCGCTTAACCCGCCGCTGGATAACCGCGTGCGCGACGCCTGCCAGTACATCAGCGACCACCTGGCCGATAGCCAGTTTGATATCGCCAGCGTTGCGCAGCACGTCTGCCTGTCGCCGTCGCGGCTGTCGCATCTGTTCCGTCAGCAGCTGGGCGTCAGCGTATTGAGCTGGCGCGAGGATCAGCGCATCAGCCAGGCGAAGTTGCTGCTCAGCACCACCCGGATGCCCATCGCCACCGTGGGGCGCAACGTGGGCTTTGAGGATCAGCTCTATTTCTCCCGGGTATTTAAAAAATGTACCGGCGCCAGCCCGAGTGAATTCCGCGCGGGATGTGAATAAACGGTAAACATTCAGGTGAACTTCAGGCGCATCTTGTAAACTATTCAGACAATTGATGCCTTGACGCGGTGCGGGGCGCTAAGCAGAATCGCTGATTCGTTTTCTGACCGGAATAGTTATGCAGGCATTGCTGGAACACTTTATTACCCAGTCCGTTATGTACTCGCTCATCGCCGTGGCGCTGGTGGCGTTTCTGGAATCGCTGGCGCTGGTTGGGCTGATCCTGCCCGGCACCGTGATGATGGCGGGGCTTGGGGCGCTGATTGGCAGCGGTGAGGTCAATTTCTGGCAGGCGTGGCTGGCCGGGATTATCGGCTGTTTGCTGGGTGACTGGATCTCCTTCTGGCTGGGCTGGCGCTTTAAGAAGCCGCTGCACCGCTGGTCGTTCATGAAAAAGAACAAAGCCCTGCTGGATAAAACCGAGCATGCGCTGCACCAGCACAGCATGTTTACCATTCTCGTCGGCCGCTTTGTGGGACCAACGCGTCCGCTGGTGCCGATGGTGGCGGGAATGCTGGATCTGCCCGTCGCGAAATTCGTGGTACCGAACATTATCGGCTGCGTCTTCTGGCCGCCGTTCTACTTCCTGCCGGGGATCCTCGCGGGTGCTGCCATTGATATTCCTGACGGGATGCAGAGCGGTGAGTTTAAGTGGCTGCTGCTGGGCACGGCTGTGCTGCTGTGGCTGGCTGCGTGGCTCTGCTGGCGGCTGTGGCGCAGCGCGAAAGCCAGCGTCGATCGCCTGACGCGCTATCTTCCGCGCTCTCGTCTTTTGTGGCTGGCTCCGCTGACGCTGGGTGTGGCCGTGGTGGCGCTGGTCGCGCTGATTCGCCACCCGCTGATGCCGGTATACGGCGAGATCCTGTTGAAGGTGGTGAGCCGTTAAGGTTTATTCCCTCTCCCAGTGGGAGAGGGGCAGGGTGAGGGCATCAGACCGCACGAATGCCCAACAGTGAAGACGCCCCCGCTTTACCGCTCAGCAGTTCTTCTGTTTTCCCATCCCACAAAATACGTCCTTCGGCAATCACCACCGATCGCGGCGCGATGCGGGCGGCATCTTCGATACTGTGCGACACCATCAGCATCGTCAGCTGCTGGCGCTGACAGACGTCCTGCACCAGCGCCAGCATCTCCTGGCGCAGTGCGGGATCGAGCGCCGAGAACGGCTCATCCAGCAGCAGGATCGGCTGCTCGCGTACCAGACAACGTGCCAGCGCCACGCGCTGACGCTGGCCGCCGGAAAGCTCGCCCGGCAGCCTGTCAATGAATTCGGTGATCCCCATCTGGGCGGCAATGATCTCCAGCTTCTGGCGCTGGGCATCGTTCAGCCTGAGTCCCGGATGCATTCCCAGCGCGATGTTTTGCCGCACCGTCAGGTGGGTAAACAGGTTGTTTTCCTGAAACAGCATTGAGACAGGACGTTTTGCGGGCGGCGTGTGGGTATGATCGTGATTGTTAATGACGATCGCGCCGCTTGCCGGCTGCAGAAAACCGGCAATCAAATTAAGCAGCGTGCTTTTTCCCGCGCCGCTTGGGCCAAGTACGGCGATCATCTCTCCCTGACGCACGGAGAGCGTGAAGCGCATCGGCAGATGCTGGTAAAGCCAGGTTACATCAGTCAGTTTTAACATCACGCCCCGGAAGTTTTTCGATAACGGTAAATAAGGCAAAGCACAGCAGCAGCAGTAACAGCGCGGTGACCGCACCGTCCTGACTGCGATAAGAGCCGATCTGCTGATAGAGCCAGTATGGCAGCGTGCGGAAATCGTCATTGCCAAAGAGCGCCACCACGCCAAAATCGCCAATCGACAGCACGCAGGCAAACGCCAGCGCCTGCGCCAGCGGACGTTTCAGCGCGCGGAGTTCGACCACCTTCAGCCGCTGCCAGCCCTGCATGCCCAGCGACTGGCACAGCAAACCGTAGCGGCTGTTGACGTCGCGCATCGGGTTTTCCAGCACTTTGAGCGCGTAGGGGATGGCCATCAGGGCGTTAGTGAAAATCACGATGCCGTCGGCCCTTTCCGGCAGGCCAATGGTGCTGTTGAACAGTAAAAAGAAGCCCGTCGCCAGCACGATTCCCGGCATCGCCAGGATCAGCATGCCCGTCAGCTCCAGCGCGTGTCCGGCTTTACGGGCATGTCGCGCGTACAGCTCGCGGCTGCTCCAGAGCAACATCATGGTCAGCGTCACGCACAGTAGCCCGGCTGCCAGCGCAATGCGCAACGAGGTCCATGTGGCTTGCCACAGGACCGGCTGTTGCAGTACCGACACCACATTCCTGTTGAGGCCATCGGCGATCACGGCCAGCAGCGGCGGCAGCAGAAGCAGGAGCGCCAGCGCGATCAGCATCACGTCCGAGATGCGGCTGTGCAGGCTGTCCTGCGGATCGCGCCAGCCAGAAAGATTATTGCTTCCTGCGGGGATCGCTTTGCTCAGCCGCTGGCTGAGTAACACCAGCGCCAGACAGCACACCATCTGCACCATCGCCAGCAGCGCGGCGCGACCGGGATCGTAGTCGTAACTTAGCGCCTGGTAAATCGCCAGCTCAATGGTGGTAGCCTGCGGCCCGCCGCCGAGCGACAGCACGGTGGCAAAGCTGGCAAAACAGAGCATAAAGATTAATGCCGCCACGGGGGGAAGCTGGCGGCGCAGCCACGGCCATTCGACAAAGCGGAAGAATGACCAGCCGCGCATGCCGAGCTGGGCGGCAACCTGACGCTGTTCGCCGGGAATATTTTCCAGCGCCTGCAAAAAGAGGCGCGTTGCCATCGGCATATTGAAAAAGACGTGCGCCAGCAGAATGCCCTGCAGGCCGTAAGGCGAGAATGACCATTCCAGACCAAGCAGGCCGAATAGCGAGGCCAGCCAGCCCTGGCGACCGTAAACGCTCAGAATACCAAATACCGCCACCAGCACGGGCAGGATCAGCGTCATGGCGCACAGCCGCAGCAGGGCAAGCCTGCCGGGGAAACGCCGCCGATACAGGGCGCGCGCCAGAAAAATGGCCGGGATCGCCGACAGCAGGGCAGAAAGCGACGCCTGCCAGAAGGAGAACCGGATAACGTGCCAGAGGTAGCCGTCGTGCCAGAGGGCGAGCAGGTCACTCTCTGGCGCGTTGAACCACAGTGCAAGAAAAGCCCCCAGGCTGACCACCACCATCACTATGGCGGCGAGCAGCCCGGGAAGTAACCAGCCGGGAATCAGCGGCTGACGGCGCGTTGCCATTCACTTACCCATGCTGCACGCTGCGCGGCGACCTGCTGCGGCGTAAACTCCAGCGAGGCTGTTGGTTTGGTCAACTGCTCGAAACCTGCGGGCAGGGTAACGTTAGTGACCGGATACATCCAGTTGCCTGCGGGAATCGCATTCTGGAACGCCGGTGAAACCATAAACTTCAGGAACTTCTCGGCCAGCTCCGGCTGTTTGCTGGCGGCGGTACGCGCGGCGACTTCCACCTGCAGATAGTGTCCTTCACCAAAATTAGCGGCGGCGTAGTTATCTTTCTTCTCGGCGATAATGTGGTAGGCCGGAGAGGTGGTGTAGCTCAGCACCAGGTCGCTTTCACCTTTCAGGAACAGGCCATAGGCTTCGCTCCAGCCCTTGGTGACGGTGACGGTTTTGGCGGCCAGCTTCTGCCACGCTTCCGGCGCTTTATCCCCGTAGACCTTTTGCATCCACAGCAGCAGGCCCAGGCCAGGCGTACTGGTACGCGGGTCTTCATAAATCACGCGCCATTTCTGATCGCTTTCGACCAGCTCTTTCAGGCTCTTCGGCGGGTTTTTCAGCTTATTTTTGTCGTAAACAAAAGCAAAGTAGCCGTAATCGAACGGCACAAAGGTGTCGTTTTTCCAGCCGCCCGGCACGTTAACGGCATCTGCCGCGACGCCGCTTTTGGCAAACAGTTTGGTTTGCGAGGCGGCGTCCAGCAGGTTGTTATCCAGCCCGAGCACCACGTCGGCCTTGCTGTTTTTCCCTTCCATGCGCAGACGGTTGAGCAGCGACACGCCATCTTCCAGCGCCACGAACTTCAGCTCGCAGTTACAGTCCGCTTCAAAGGCTTTTTTAACCACCGGGCCAGGGCCCCAGTCGGCAGAGAAAGAGTCATAGGTGTAGACCGTCAGGACGGGCTTGGCAAAAGCAGGCAGCGCAAACAGCGCCAGCAGGGGAAGAACTTTTTTTAACACTTTGCACCTCAAAGTTGAGTGGCAAAGGATTTTGAGCAACAGCCTCAAATCCCTTCGCCGGCGTTATCCGGATCAGGTTCGACGGGTATTATCTCAGCGCACATCTGTGATGCAGCACCCCGTTGAGAACGGCGCTATTGTAATGATTTGGTGAATATTACGAAAGCGTTATGGCTCCGGCGGCGCAAACCAGGCGGATTTAAAATCAAACCAGCCCAGGGTATTCATCCGCAGGCCGCGCATGCTGCGCTGGCCCTGGATCATCAGCCAGTGGTGGATCAACGGGACGATCGCCTGCTCGGCCAGCAGCTGCTGGCACCACGCTGCAAGATTCATATCTCCCGCACGCCACTGGGCGGCGTCCTGCTGCCAGTCACGGTCGATGCAGTGCTGGATGAGAGGCACTTCATACAGATGCGAGAAAAGGGAAAAATCGAGCGGCAGGGTAAAGTTGGCGCTGTTGAGCCAGATATCACTGGCGATCTCCCCCTGATGCCATTCGTCATAGTCCACTTCCCTGATCTCCAGCCTGACCCCCTCGGCTGCCAGCAGTCGGGTCATGATTCTGGCGATAAAACGATGCTCTACGTGCTCGCGGTAGTAGGTCAGGGTGATGGACTCCAGCCCTGCGGGTTTGTCGCATTGCACCGGGCGGGCGTGGTGCCAGCGCGGAAGCAGGCCGTACGCCGGGAACCAGTATGTCTGGTACTGCTCTTCCGCATGGTAAATCAGATTGGAAGGGGACAAAACGTGGCTGATCCACTTGCGGACGGCCTGGTTTGCCCCACGGTGGGTGCGGCGGTCAAAGAGGAGATAGTAACAGCCCTCCTCCAGGCGGCTCTCCACGGCCTTTTCTCCGGTGGTGGGGCCTTCAAGCGTCAGCCCGCAGCTCAGGTCTTCATTGAGATCCGGTAATACCCATACGTTCACTTCGTCGATCAGCGCCCGATAGCCAAAGTAGTCATCGAACGCGCGGATTTTCAGCTGGTTGCTGTTATTGCGGGAGACGGAGTAGGGCCCGGTGCCAATTGGCAGGCTGGCAAAATTGTTCAATGTTTCCCACTCGCCGGGCAGAATCATCGACGGCACGTAGCCCAGCAGCCAAGGAAGCCACTTATCCTGCTGCGACAGCTCAATATCCAGCGTCCAGGCCGTGGGGGAGTGGACGCGGGAGATATGCGAGTAGAGCGGGAGCTTGCGGGCTCGCTCCAGAGACGCGATGACGTCGTGCATTTCCAGCTCGCGGCCGTGGTGAAAGTGGATGCCGGGGCGTAAAAAAAAGCGCCAGTGAAGCGGGGAAACCTGCTGCCAGTGGTGCGCGATATCCGCCTCCAGTTCCCCATTTTCCTCATTTATCCGCGTCAGGCCGCTGAAGATTTGCCGGGCCATGTGGGTTTCAGAGCGGCGTAAGGCCGTGCCGGGCAAAAGATTTTTCATCGGACGGTAGTAGAGCACCCGCAGAATGTGTCGGCCCTGACGAAAGCTGCGTCCGAGATGGGAAACCAGCATCTGGCGCACGGCGGCCTTGTCACCCACCAGCTGTACCAGCTGATCGATGCGGTCCTGCTCAAGCAGGTCTTCCGCGCGCTGCTGCTGCAACGCCAGCCCGGTATAGAGAAAGGTCAGCCGCGAACGTTTGCCGCGTCCCGCCTCCGCTTCCCAGCTTAACCAGCCCTGTTGCTGCATGGTGTTGAGCAGCGTGCGCATATGGCGGCGGGAGCAGCTAAGCAGGTCAGCCAGCTCGTTGAGCGTGGTCTCCTGCGATTGCCCCTCGCAGCACTGCCAGAGGCGGATAAACTGTTGTTGCAGACGACCGGAAGGCATAAAAGGGGAACTCCTGACAAAAAACCAGCAATTTATTTATCCCTATATTAGGCCAATAATTCTCCTCGATGAAGCGAGGAGGTAAATTATGAAGAGGTCTACCGCACGTCAGTTTTATCAGCAGTACTTTTCAGCGACGAAGGGATCGTCCTGGCTGGCCCGCCGGTGTGCCGAGCAACGGCTGAAAACGTTAGAAGAATTGATGCAGTGGGACGTTACAACACCGACCTCTTCCCGCTAACTCGCCTCGATCATGTGTGACTGAGTATTGGTGCTAATCACCCGCCAGCAAAATGTTTTTGCTGGCTTTTTTCGTTTATTCTTTCACCCAATTTCGATTCGCTTTCACAAGGACTTGCGCATGCTGTGGTTGATGACGATGGGGCGACGCCTGAACGGCGTGTATGCCGCTTTTATGCTGGTGGCCTTTATGATGGGCGTGGCGGGGGCGCTGCAGGCGCCGACGCTGAGCCTGTTTCTCAGCCGCGAGGTGGGGGCACAGCCGTTTTGGGTCGGCCTGTTTTATACCGTCAACGCGATTGCGGGGATCCTGGTCAGCCTCGCGCTGGCGAAACGATCGGATAGCCAGGGCGATCGTCGTAAGCTGATCCTCTTTTGCTGCGCCATGGCCGTGGGTAACGCGCTGCTCTTTGCCTTCAACCGCCACTACCTGACGCTGATTACCTGCGGCGTACTGCTGGCGTCGCTGGCGAACACCGCCATGCCGCAGCTGTTCGCGCTGGCCCGTGAATATGCGGATAACTCGGCGCGTGAAGTGGTGATGTTCAGCTCGGTGATGCGTGCCCAGCTTTCGCTGGCGTGGGTCATTGGCCCACCGCTGGCCTTCATGCTGGCGTTGAACTACGGCTTTACCACCATGTTTTCCATTGCCGCCGGGATTTTTGTCATCAGCCTGGTATTGATTGCCTTTGCGCTGCCGTCCATGGCGCGCGTCGAACAGGCGACGGATAAACCTGTCACCCAGGTGAGCGGCTGGCAGGACAAAAACGTCCGCATGCTGTTTATTGCCTCCACGCTGATGTGGACCTGCAACACCATGTACATCATCGATATGCCGCTGTGGATCAGCAGCGATCTGGGTTTACCGGACAAACTCGCGGGGATCTTAATGGGAACTGCCGCCGGGCTGGAAATTCCGGCAATGATTCTGGCGGGTTACTACGTTAAGCGCTTTGGAAAGCGCAGGATGATGATCGTCGCCGTGGCGGCCGGGGTGCTGTTCTACGCGGGGCTGATCCTTTTCCATTCGCGAGAAGCGTTGCTGGCTCTTCAGCTGTTTAACGCCGTGTTTATTGGGATTGTTGCCGGGATCGGCATGCTCTGGTTTCAGGATCTCATGCCCGGTCGTGCAGGTTCGGCGACCACGCTTTTTACCAACAGTATTTCAACCGGAGTGATTCTGGCTGGCGTGATTCAGGGGGCGCTGGCGCAAAGCTATGGGCATGCGTCTGTCTACTGGATGATTGCGGCGCTATCCGTCGTGACGCTCCTGCTGACCTGCCGCGTAAAAGACGTGTGATTGGATGAGTGAAACGGAGCCCGGGAACGCCGGGCTCTGCGAACTGTTTTATTCTGAATACTGATATTTACGCTGTGCGCGTAGCGTCAGGTACATATGAACGAGGCCCATGAAACCGTGTGCCCAGAAATATGTCTCGATAAAGACCGTCAGGAATTTATGCAAATCCAGGACGGATTCCGTGACGGACGAAACCGGCCCGAGCGTGGCGTTCAGCACGAACCAGGCCGCGCCGCAGAGTGCAACGCCCAGCAGCGCCAGCACGTCCAGACCTTGCACCGTTGCCGCCATGCCGCCGGCATGCGCGTCAGGAAGCTGACGCTGCGCGAGGGTGCGAATATCGTCAACAATTCCACGAAAATCCAGCGCCAGCCAGGCGAAGTAATACTTAAATCCGCGCTGGGTTAACATCCATGCCATCATGGCAATGCCACAAAAAATTAAACCAAATCCGGAGATAACATGGACCCAGGTGACAATTCCGTTTAACCCGGATTCGTGGAGGGCTTCACTTTCGGTGAAATTAGAATTGATAATCTGGGCCAGGACCAGTACGGCCACGAGAATGTGTAGTATGCGAAGAAAAGGCGTTTCTTTATGGGGAAGCGTATCGCGTAATGTTGGGTTCATCGCTTTTTACCTCAATAATGAGAGTGCTCATGCGATGCAGTGTGACGCAGATTAATTAACGAAACCTTAACGATCGCTTGCGTCACACTGTATTTATGCGTTCTGATTAGTGGGCTGGATCAATATGCGTCATCACGTTCAGTACATTGAATTTTTGCATTACATTGTTTCTGGCATTCACAGCAATCTGATGTCCTTCTTTTACGCTTAATTCGCCGTTCACTTCCAGATGGACATCGACAAGGGCTAAGTCGCCCATCTTGCGGGTTTTTAAATCATGGAGCCCGGTGACGCCCTCGGTTGCAAGAAGACACGTTTTGATGTCGTGCTCCAGTTCGGGCTCAAGCGAGCGGTCCATCAGGTCGTGCAGGGCATCGGCAGAGAATTTGTAACCCATATGGGCGATGAAAATCCCGACAATCAGGGCCGCAATCAGGTCCATCGCGTGAAAACCCACTAAATTCCCGGCAATGCCGATGGCGACGACCACTGACGAGGCTGCGTCAGAGCGGGCATGCCAGGCATTGGCTATCAGCAGCGAGGACTGAATACGTTTTCCCGTGGCAAACATGTATCTGAACAGGCTTTCCTTCACCACCAGCGCCAGTATTGCCACCCACAACGCGGCCCCGTTCACCAGCTGATGCGTCTCGGGGTGAAGCAGTTTATTCCCTGCGGACCAGAGCATCCCGACGCCAACAAGCAGCAGAATAGCGCCAATAATGAGCTTTGCACCGTTTTCGAAACGCAGATGACCGTAATGATGATCGATATCAGAAGCTTTCTGACTCTTTTTATTCGCAATCAAAACGACAAAGTCGGAGGATAAATCGGAAAGAGAATGAATCCCATCAGCAATTAAACCCTGCGAGCCGGAAAATATTCCTGCAAGTATCTGAAAGGCGGTGAGTAAACTATTTATTATCACGCTTACTAATGTGCATTTATGTATTTCCCGAGAACGGATATGAGACTCATTGCCATTTTTCTTTTCCATGATTATTTCCGCTGCCAGCTGATTGAGCGGTTATTCTGCGCAGGAAACATTAAATTGACATTAAATATAACGTCATTATTGGCTGGGTTTGGGACGTATTTACCGAAGGTGGCGGGTATCGGGATAAAATGCGGCCTGCAGAATGGACTGCAGGCCGGAGGATTATTTCATAAATGCAGGTTGCTTGTTTTCGTAAGTGGCAATCGCCGCGTCGTGCTGGAGAGTTAAACCAATGCTGTCCAGACCATTCAGCATGCAGTGACGGCGGAACGCATCAATGCTGAAGCTGTAAGTCTTATCCCCGGCTTTCACCACTTCCGCTTCCAGATCCACTTCAAACGAAATGCCCGGATTCGCCTTAACCAGCGCGAACAATTCATCGACCTGTTCATCGCTCAGCGTGACGGGCAGCAGCTGGTTGTTGAAGCTGTTGCCGTAAAAAATATCCGCGAAGCTTGGGGCAATGACCACCTTAAAGCCGTAGTCGGTGAGCGCCCACGGCGCGTGTTCACGAGATGAGCCGCAGCCAAAGTTTTCCCGCGCCAGCAAAATGGAGGCGCCTTTGTATTCCGGGAAGTTCAGAACGAATTCCGGATTAGGCACTTCGCCCTTATCGTCCAGGAAACGCCAGTCGTTAAACAGGTGTGCGCCGAAACCGGTACGCGTTACTTTCTGCAGAAATTGTTTCGGAATAATAGCGTCAGTATCGACGTTAGCGGCGTCCAGCGGGACAACCCGGCCCGTATGTTGGGTAAATTTCTCTGCCATGATTGTCTCCTTATTTCAGGCTGCGAATATCGGCGAAATGGCCGGTGACTGCCGCAGCGGCGGCCATTGCCGGGCTGACCAGATGGGTGCGCCCACCGCGGCCCTGACGGCCTTCAAAGTTACGGTTGCTGGTGGAGGCGCAGCGCTCACCCGGATTCAGGCGGTCGTTGTTCATGGCCAGACACATGGAGCAGCCAGGCAGGCGCCACTCGAAGCCCGCTTCGATAAAGATCTTATCCAGACCTTCGGCTTCCGCCTGGGCCTTCACCGGACCGGAGCCAGGTACCACCAGCGCCTGCACGCCCGGTGCCACTTTGCGGCCTTTGGCAATTTCGGCGGCGGCACGCAAATCTTCGATACGGGAGTTGGTGCAGGAACCAATAAAGACTTTATCAATGGCAACGTCGGTCAACGGCACGCCGGGCTTCAGCCCCATATAGGCCAGCGCTTTTTCCGCACTGGCGCGCTCGACCGGATCGGCGAAGGAGGCTGGATCGGGAATGGCGTCATTGACGGAAATCACCTGGCCCGGGTTGGTGCCCCAGGTCACCTGAGGCGCAATCTTTTCAGCCTGCAGCGTGACAACGGTATCAAACGTTGCGCCATCGTCGGTTTTCAGGGTTTTCCAGTACGCGACCGCGTCGTCAAAATTCTGACCTTTCGGCGCGTGCAGACGACCCTTCACGTAGTTAAAGGTGGTTTCGTCCGGGGCGACCAGACCGGCTTTTGCGCCCATCTCAATGGCCATATTGCACAGGGTCATGCGTCCCTCCATGCTCAGCGCCTGGATGGCTTCACCGCAGAATTCAACAACATGACCGGTGCCGCCCGCGCTGCCGGTTTTACCGATGATGGCCAGCACGATGTCTTTTGCGGTAATACCCGGTGCGGCTTTACCCTTCACTTCAATCTTCATGGTTTTGGCGCGGCCCTGTTTCAGGGTCTGCGTTGCCAGCACGTGTTCCACTTCGGACGTGCCGATACCGAACGCCAGGGCGCCAAACGCGCCGTGGGTCGCGGTATGGGAGTCTCCGCAGACGATGGTCATGCCCGGCAGGGTGATCCCTTGCTCAGGCCCCATCACGTGGACGATCCCCTGGTATGGATGGTTCAGGTCGTACAGCTCAACGCCAAATTCCTTGCAGTTCTTAATCAGCTCCTGCATCTGGATACGGGCCATCTCACCCGAAGCATTAATGTCTTTGGTCTGGGTGGATACGTTGTGATCCATCGTCGCGAAGGTTTTACCCGGCTGACGTACCGGGCGCTTGTGCGCGCGCAGGCCGTCAAATGCCTGAGGAGAGGTCACTTCGTGCACCAGATGACGGTCAATGTACAGCAGCGGGGTTTCGTTTGGTGCCTCGTAAACAACGTGCGCATCAAACAACTTTTCATATAACGTCTTAGCCATGATTACACCCCTTCAGCGACATAGCGGGCAATGATGTCGCCCATTTCATCGGTACTGACTGCCGCCGTGCCGCGTGCTAAATCGCCGGTACGGACGCCTTCTTCTAACGCCCGGTTAATGGCGTTTTCAATTGCGGTTGCCGCATCGCCTGCATCCAGGCTGTAGCGCAGCAGCAGGGCCAGGGAGAGGATCTGCGCAATCGGGTTGGCAATGTTTTTGCCTGCGATATCCGGCGCGGAGCCGCCTGCCGGCTCGTACAGGCCAAAGCCTTCTTCATTCAGGCTTGCGGAGGGCAGCATCCCCATGGAGCCGGTGATCATCGCGCACTCGTCAGAGAGGATATCGCCGAACAGGTTGGAGCACAGCAGCACGTCAAACTGGGACGGATCCTTAATCAGCTGCATGGTTGCGTTGTCGATGTACATGTGCGACAGCGCGACGTCCGGGTACTGCTTAGCCACTTCACTGACGATCTCGCGCCACAAAATGGAAGACTGCAGCACGTTCGCTTTATCAATGGAGGTTACTTTATGGCGGCGTTTGCGCGCCGACTCGAACGCGATGTGGGCGATACGTTCGATTTCGAAGCGGTGATACACCTCGGTGTCGAACGCTTTCTCGTGTTGTCCGCTGCCTTCGCGCCCTTTTGGCTGACCGAAATAGATCCCGCCGGTCAGTTCACGCACGCACAGAATGTCGAAACCGTTGGCGGCGATATCCGCGCGCAGCGGGCAGAACTCTTCCAGACCCTGATACAGCTTCGCCGGACGCAGGTTGCTGAACAGCTTGAAATGTTTACGCAGCGGCAGCAGCGCGCCGCGCTCTGGCTGCTCTGCTGGCGGCAGGTGTTCCCATTTCGGGCCACCGACGGAACCAAACAGCACGGCATCGGCATTTTCGCAGCCTTCCACGGTCGCTTTCGGCAGTGGCGTACCGTGGTTATCAATTGCAATACCGCCCACATCGTAGTGGCTGGTGGTGATTTTCATCGCAAAACGCGCGCGAACGGCTTCCAGTACTTTCAGCGCCTGTGCCATCACTTCCGGACCAATACCGTCGCCCGGTAACACAGCAATATGGTAATTCTTCGACATTACACGGTTTCCTTGTTGTTCTCTTTATTCTGAGCTTTGCGTTGCAACTCTTTTTCGACTTCGGCGGCGCGCCAGATGTTGTTCAGAACGTGCACCATCGCTTTCGCGGAGGATTCAACGATATCGGTCGCCAGGCCCACGCCATGGAAGCGACGGCCGTTGTAATTGACCACGATGTCCACTTGACCCAGTGCATCTTTACCGTGGCCCTTGGCCGTCAGGTCATACTTCACCAGCTCAACGTCGTACTCGGTGACGCGGTTAATCGCCTGGTAGATGGCATCAACAGGGCCATTACCGTTAGCGGCCTCTGCTTTAATTTCATCACCGCAGGCCAGTTTGACCGAGGCGGTGGCGATGTCGCTGGAGCCGGACTGCACGTTGAAGTAATCCAGACGGAAGTGCTCCGGTTCTTCCTGCTGCTTGTTAATAAAGGCCAGCGCTTCCAGGTCATAGTCGAACACCTGGCCTTTTTTGTCGGCCAGCTTCAGGAACGCGTCGTACAGCTGATCCATGTTGTAATCGCTGTCCTTATAGCCCATCTCTTCCATACGATGCTTAACCGCTGCACGGCCGGAACGGGAGGTCAGGTTCAACTGCACCTGATTCAGGCCGATGGATTCCGGGGTCATGATTTCGTAGTTTTCACGGTTCTTCAGCACGCCATCCTGGTGAATACCGGAGGAGTGTGCGAAGGCACCGGTACCGACAATCGCTTTGTTAGCCGGGATAGGCATGTTGCAAATCTGGCTGACGGTCTGGCTGGTGCGCCAGATTTCGTTGTGATTGATGCGGGTGTGCACGTCCATGATGTCTTTGCGCACTTTAATCGCCATGATCACTTCTTCCAGCGAGCAGTTGCCCGCGCGTTCGCCGATACCGTTCATCGCGCCTTCAACCTGACGCGCCCCGGCGTGGACGGCAGCGATGGCATTACCCACGGCCAGACCCAAATCATCGTGGGTGTGGACGGAGATAATTGCCTTATCAATATTTGGTACGCGGTCATACAGACCGGTGATGATGTTGGAGAACTCAAACGGCATGGTGTAGCCGACGGTGTCCGGGATGTTGATGGTTTTCGCGCCCGCGTTGATGGCGGCTTCTACGACGCGCGCCAGATCTTCGATTGGCGTACGGCCCGCATCTTCACAGGAGAATTCAACGTCATCGGTATAGTTGCGTGCGCGCTTAACCATGTAGACCGCGCGCTCAATCACCTCATCCAGCGTGCTGCGCAGCTTGGTTGCGATGTGCATAGGCGAGGTCGCAATAAAGGTGTGGATACGGAATGCTTCGGCCACTTTCAATGACTCGGCAGCAACGTCGATGTCTTTCTCTACGCAGCGCGCCAGGGCACATACGCGGCTGTTTTTAATCGTGCGAGCGATAGTCTGGACGGATTCGAAATCACCCGGAGACGAGACCGGGAAACCGACCTCCATCACGTCGACACCCATACGTTCGAGAGCCAGCGCGATCTGCAGTTTCTCTTTTACACTCAGGCTTGCCTGTAATGCCTGTTCACCGTCACGTAAAGTAGTATCGAAAATAATGACTTGCTGGCTCATGGGTTAGGTCCTTGTCAGTCTTAGGGCGCCTTGCTACGAGCATAAAAAAACCCGCGCAGTGGCGCGGGTTTTTAGTCTTACTGGTGACGATTCAACGCTGAATTTCGCCCGCCAGTCTACCGCGCACAGTGAATGCGTTTAGTAGTAGTAGACCGGTGAAACGAATGGTGCGAATCATGAATCGTGCTCCGTTAAATTCAATATGCTTTTAGTGGTACTGGATACGCCCGTTCATGTCAACCCCTGACGATGAAAACGCGCCCGACAGACGGAATTGACAGGGTGACCGCTTTAGCTAATTGTGCTGGTTTTAGCTTTCTCGACCAGACTAATTGTCTAATTTTGGACTTAAGAAAAGCGTTGCATAAACAAATAAATATTATTGTTTAAAATGCGTAAAATGCCCTGAAGACGATCCTTTATGATTAAAAGGTTTTGATATCATCAAGTTATAAATGCTGTGAATCTATTCCATAATGTTGAAAAGCGAACAGAGATAACAGGTTGTTAACTAATTGTGGGGGGATAGCAATAACAGTTTAATAATACTTAAGTCATCATTAACCTGACGGCAATTGTATATTTGTTTGGTTTATGGTTTCATTCAAATCCTAAAGTCAAACATATCATTTGCGCTCATTAATTTTCGTTTATATTGAGTCTTTATATATTCCGAATTTTAAATAATTCTCTTTCGCTGTTCGTATTTGCATGATAAATCATATTTTTCGAGATTATTACCGTACGATGGCAAAGGGAGTGTAGCGTGACAGTGGAGTCAGAAGTGTCAGAAAATAATATTAAACAACCTCAAGTTACTGATGGGATTAAACCGCAGTTACGCACGGTGGATCTTAATCTTCTGACGGTGTTTGATGCTGTCATGCAGGAACAGAATATCACCCGCGCGGCCCAAACGTTGGGGATGTCTCAACCTGCCGTAAGTAATGCCGTTGCCAGACTTAAGGTCATGTTTAACGACGAGTTATTTGTCCGTTACGGGAGGGGGATTCAGCCTACAGCGCGCGCATTTCAACTGTTTGGCTCTATCCGCCAGGCGTTGCAGTTGGTACAAAACGAGCTGCCGGGATCGGGCTTTGAACCCTTAAGCAGCGAGCGCGTATTCCATCTTTGCGTCTGTAGCCCCTTAGATAATTATTTAACATCGATTATTTATAATAAAGTTGAAGAGATCGCACCCAATATCAATCTGGTTTTTAAATCATCCCTGAATCAAAACACGGAACATCAGTTACGCTATCAGGAGATCGAATTTGTTCTGGGATATGAAGAGTTCCGTCGTCCAGAATTTTCCTGCGTGCCGCTGTTTAAAGATGAAATGGTTCTGGTCGCCAGTAAAAAACACCCGCGCCTTAATTCTCCGCTGCGAGAAAACGATGTTTATAACGAGCAGCACGCCGTTGTTGCGCTAGACAGATATGCGTCCTTTAGCCTGCCGTGGTATGACACTGCGGATAAACAGGCAAGCGTGGCTTATCAGGGCATGGCCATGGTCAGCGTATTAAACGTGGTCTCCCAGACGCATCTGGTGGCGATTGCGCCGCGCTGGCTGGCAGAAGAGTTTTCTGACCCTTTAAATCTGCAAATTTTGCCTCTACCGCTCAAGCTAAACAGCCGTACCTGTTATCTTTCCTGGCATGAAGCTGCGGGCCGGGATAAAGGACATCAGTGGATGGAAGAGCTGCTGGTTGGCATCTGTCGCCGATAAACGCATCAGGATAAATTGCATCGGTTTATGTGATTTATCCTGATTTCTTTTGGATAATTGCTATTTTGTTCTTCTGTGATTTTTTTCAGGCTGCTCTACGGCACGCAAAAATAGATGATTTCCTGCATTGTCGTGCTTTTCAGCGATGATTTATCACCCCATCCTCTATTCCCAGAGGAATTAACCATATCTTCTGTTAACGGCTGCTTTTTCTGCTTTGCGTGCCGTTTATCTCCCCGGGTTTGCTAATTGCCTGCCTCATAACGAGCGGTTAAGGTAAAGAACACTCTGCAAAATATAAGATTGGTTTATCCCAATCGTAAGACGGTGCGGAAATGAATTCGGCAGTCCGTCTATAACAAAATGCCTGGAGGCAAAGCATGGAGATGTTGTCTGGCGCGGAAATGGTCGTTCGGTCGCTGATCGATCAGGGCGTAAAGCAAGTGTTCGGCTACCCTGGCGGTGCGGTCCTCGATATTTATGATGCGCTGCATACGGTAGGGGGCATTGACCATGTTCTGGTACGTCACGAGCAGGCGGCGGTGCACATGGCTGACGGCCTGGCGCGTGCGACGGGTGAAGTGGGCGTGGTGTTAGTTACGTCTGGCCCCGGCGCGACAAACGCCATTACCGGTATTGCGACGGCCTACATGGACTCTATCCCGCTGGTGATCCTCTCCGGGCAGGTGGCAACCTCACTGATTGGCTACGATGCGTTTCAGGAGTGCGACATGGTCGGGATTTCGCGTCCCGTTGTGAAGCACAGCTTCCTGGTCAAGCAAACAGAAGACATTCCCGGCGTACTGAAAAAAGCCTTCTGGCTGGCGGCAAGTGGACGCCCTGGACCGGTGGTGGTCGATCTGCCTAAAGATATTCTGAACCCGGCAAACAAGCTTCCTTATGTCTGGCCGGAATCGGTCAGTATGCGCTCTTATAACCCCACAACGCAGGGGCATAAAGGGCAGATCAAGCGGGCATTGCAAACGCTTCTGGCAGCCAAAAAACCGGTGGTCTATGTCGGTGGCGGGGCGATCAACGCTGCCTGTGAAGTCCAGCTTCGTGAACTGATTGAAAAGCTTAACCTTCCCGTTGCGTCGTCGCTGATGGGGCTGGGGGCGTTTCCTGCCACCCATCGTCAGGCGCTGGGGATGCTGGGTATGCACGGTACCTATGAAGCCAACATGACGATGCATCATTCCGATGTCATCTTTGCCGTCGGCGTGCGTTTCGACGATCGCACCACCAACAACCTGGCGAAGTATTGCCCAAACGCCACCGTGCTGCACATTGATATCGATCCTACGTCAATTTCAAAAACGGTGTCGGCTGATGTGCCAATCGTCGGCGATGCCCGTCAGGTTCTGGAGCAAATGCTGGACCTGCTGACCCAGGAGAGTACAACCCAGCCGCTGGATGAGATCCGCGACTGGTGGCAGCAGATTGAACAGTGGCGCGCGCGTCAGTGCCTGAAATATGACACCCAAAGTGAAAACATAAAGCCGCAGGCGGTCATTGAAGCGGTGTGGCGACTGACGAAAGGTGAGGCTTACGTGACCTCAGACGTGGGGCAGCACCAGATGTTTGCTGCCCTGTATTACCCATTTGATAAACCGCGACACTGGATCAACTCCGGTGGTTTAGGAACCATGGGCTTTGGTCTGCCTGCCGCGCTGGGCGTGAAGCTGGCGCTGCCGAATGAAACCGTCGTCTGCGTGACCGGAGATGGCAGTATTCAGATGAACATTCAGGAGCTGTCTACCGCGCTGCAGTATGAACTGCCGGTACTGGTACTGAACCTGAATAACGGGTATCTCGGTATGGTGAAGCAGTGGCAGGATATGATCTACTCCGGCCGTCATTCTCAGTCATATATGAAATCGCTGCCGGACTTTGTTCGTCTTGCTGAAGCTTACGGACATGTAGGCATGCGGGTGACCGATCCGGCTGAGCTGGAAACGAAGCTCGCACAAGCGCTTGAGCACGTTAAAAACAACCGCCTCGTCTTTATGGATGTGATTGTTGATGGAACCGAGCACGTTTATCCGATGCATATTCGTGGTGGTGGTATGGATGAAATGTGGTTAAGCAAAACGGAGAGAACCTGATATGCGCCGGATATTATCTGTTTTACTGGAAAACGAGTCTGGCGCACTGTCGCGCGTCATTGGCCTTTTTGCGCAGCGCGGCTATAACATTGAAAGCCTGACCGTTGCCCCGACGGAAGACCCCACGCTGTCGCGCATGACGATCCAAACCGTCGGCGATGCCAAAGTGCTTGAGCAGATTGAGAAACAGCTGCATAAGCTGGTCGACGTACTGCGCGTGAGCGAGCTGGGGCAGGGGGCCTACGTTGAACGTGAGGTCATGTTGGTGAAAATCCAGGCCAGCGGCTACGGGCGTGATGAAGTCAAACGCAATGCGGATATTTTCCGCGGACAGATTATCGACGTCACGCCTTCTCTTTATACGGTTCAGCTGGCCGGGACGAGCGACAAGCTGGATGCTTTCCTGGCGTCCGTGCGGGATGTCGCAAAAATTGTCGAGGTAGCGAGATCGGGTGTAGTTGGTCTGTCACGCGGCGAGAAAATCATGCGTTAGTTGTCAAAAAGGTTCGCCTCTTTCTGCCCGGTCGCCAAAGCCGGGCTTTTTTTTGTGTAATCAGCCGACAACGCAGATAAAAGCGGTTGCCGCGAAGGCTTTTCTGCGTTTAGATGTTAAAAGATTTAACCATAACCTTGACAGGGCCATGGACTCTTTTCTTTTTTTAAGGGGCAATTGTGAAACTGGATGAAATCGCCCGGCTAGCCGGCGTGTCACGAACAACGGCCAGCTATGTGATTAACGGTAAAGCAAAGCAGTACCGTGTCAGCGACAAGACCGTTGAAAAAGTTATGGCGGTGGTTCGTGAGCATAACTACCATCCGAATGCTGTCGCAGCCGGTCTGCGTGCCGGGCGTACCCGCTCTATTGGTCTGGTGATCCCTGACCTGGAAAACACCAGCTATACCCGTATCGCCAACTATCTTGAACGTCAGGCGCGTCAGCGCGGCTATCAGTTGCTGATTGCCTGCTCTGAAGACCAGCCCGACAACGAGATGCGCTGCATTGAGCATCTTCTCCAGCGCCAGGTGGATGCCATCATCGTGTCGACCTCCTTGCCGCCAGAACATCCGTTCTACCAGCGCTGGGCGAACGACCCGTTCCCAATTGTTGCGCTGGATCGTGCGCTCGATCGCGAGCATTTCACCAGCGTCGTGGGTGCGGATCAGGATGATGCAGAAATGCTGGCCGCAGAGCTGAGAACATTCCCCGCTGAAACGGTGCTGTATCTTGGCGCGCTGCCCGAGCTTTCCGTGAGCTTCCTGCGCGAGCAGGGGTTCAGAACCGCCTGGAAAGACGATCCGCGCGAGGTTCATTACCTTTATGCTAACAGCTACGAGCGTGAAGCCGCCGCGCAGCTGTTCGAGAAATGGCTGGAAACGCACCCGATGCCTCAGGCGCTTTTCACCACCTCGTTCGCGCTCTTGCAGGGCGTTATGGATGTGACCTTACGCCGTGAAGGGAAACTGCCCTCCGACCTGGCGATTGCCACGTTCGGGGATAACGAGCTGCTCGACTTCCTCCAGTGTCCGGTGTTGGCGGTAGCACAGCGTCACCGCGATGTCGCTGAACGCGTGCTTGAGATTGTGCTGGCAAGCCTGGATGAGCCGCGCAAGCCGAAGCCGGGCCTGACGCGTATCAAACGTAATCTCTACCATCGCGGAATTTTAAGCCGCCAAAAATGAAATGACTGGGGCGGAGAAATCTGCCCCATTGTGTTGCGTTAATTCGTGCAGATAATTCCCGGAGAGAAATTAGGATAATTCTTGAGGGATCATAATCACCTATTTTTGATAATTCATTCTGGCTTTTAAATTGTTCCTTTAAAGAACGCCCGGGCGATTTTAAACAGTATTCTTTGTATTATTTTGTTACAAACCCTCTTCGGTCGATGAATATTCAGACGTTTTTCCTTCTCCTTTGCCAGCTTACGTGGCAACCGCCGTGCTTACCGTGTATCTGGGTGAATCTGGCGCTGTTATCCCCTGTGAATCTGTCATAAAATGCTGCCCGCGTCGCAAACTGACACTTTATATTTATCTGCGATGATATTGAGTGAGCTTTAACGCTAGTGTGCATATTCGGTTTTTTTCTTACAAATATTCATAACGTTAATTTTGCCTCGCCAGTTGTGCAGTTATTAACCAGGACTGTTTATCTCTGTAAATAGAGGGCTTTCGAGTCCTTATACGGAGAGTCCTGGCTTGACAAGCTTTTCCCTCGCTCCGTAAACTCCTTTAGGTGGGAATTTGTGGGTTAAAGTGGTGAGGAGGGGTGAGACTGGCATGTTCCGTGGAGCTACGTTAGTCAATCTCGACAGCAAAGGGCGTTTATCGGTACCAACCCGATACCGCGATCGGCTGATTGAGAACGCTGCGGGTCAAATGGTTTGCACCATTGACATTAACTCCCCCTGCCTGCTGCTTTACCCCTTGCCTGAATGGGAAATTATTGAGCAAAAGCTGTCGCGACTGTCGAGCATGAACCCGCAGGAACGCCGCGTACAGCGGCTGTTATTGGGACATGCCAGTGAATGTCAGATGGATAACGCAGGGCGGTTACTGATTGCCCCTGTGTTGCGGCAACATGCCGGTCTGACCAAAGAAGTGATGCTGGTCGGGCAGTTCAACAAGTTTGAACTGTGGGATGAAACGACCTGGTATCAACAGGTCAAGGAAGATATCGACGCTGAGCAGTCTGATTCCGCGACATTATCGGAACGGCTGCAGGACTTGTCTCTATAAATATGATGGAAAATTATAAACATAAAACGGTGTTACTGGACGAGGCCGTTAACGGCCTGAATATTCGTCCGGATGGCATCTACATTGATGGCACGTTTGGTCGCGGTGGTCACTCGCGTTTGATTCTCTCCCAGCTTGGAGAGGAAGGACGTCTGCTGGCAATCGATCGCGATCCGCAGGCTATTGCCGTTGCACAGACCATCAATGATCCACGCTTTTCCATCGTGCATGGACCTTTCTCTGCGCTCGCGGACTATGTCGCTGAGCGCGGCCTGACGGGCAAGATCGACGGGATTCTTCTCGATCTTGGCGTCTCTTCACCCCAACTCGATGATGCTGAACGTGGTTTCTCCTTTATGCGTGATGGTCCGCTGGACATGCGGATGGACCCGACGCGCGGCCAGTCTGCCGCTGAGTGGTTACAGACCGCTGACGAAGCAGATATTGCATGGGTCATCAAAACGTTCGGCGAAGAGCGCTTTGGCAAACGCATTGCGCGCGCCATCGTTGAGCGCAATCGCATTGAGCCAATGACCCGCACCAAAGAGTTGGCCGAAGTGATCGCGGCGGCGACGCCGGTGAAGGATAAGCACAAACATCCCGCGACCCGTACCTTCCAGGCGGTTCGCATCTGGGTAAACAGTGAACTGGAGGAAATAGAGCTGGCGCTAAAAAGCTCGCTCGACGTGCTGGCCCCGGGTGGGCGGTTATCCATCATCAGCTTCCATTCGCTGGAAGACCGTATTGTGAAACGCTTTATGCGTGAACAAAGCCGCGGTCCTCAGGTGCCAGCGGGGCTGCCGATGACGGAAGAACAACTCAGGAAGCTGGGTGGCCGTCAGTTGCGAGCATTAGGCAAGTTGATGCCGGGCGAAGAAGAAGTGGCAGAGAATCCACGCGCCCGTAGTTCAGTGCTGCGTGTTGCAGAGAGGACGAACGCATGATCGGCAGAGTGACAGAGACCCTAAGCAAAGTTAAGGATTCGTTAGGAAGCAACGAGCGCCATGCCTTGCCTGGCGTGATCGGCGACGATCTTTTGCGGTTTGGGAAACTGCCACTCTGTCTGTTCATTTGCATCATTGTCACGGCAGTTACGGTGGTGACCACCGCCCACCATACACGTTTATTGACTGCGCAACGCGAGCAGATGGTACTGGAACGCGATGCGCTGGATATTGAATGGCGAAATTTGATCCTTGAAGAAAACGCGCTCGGCGATCACAGCCGGGTTGAACGGATCGCAACGGAAAAGCTGCAGCTGCAGCATGTTGATCCTTCGCAGGAAAATATCGTAGTACAAAAATAAGGGAAAACGCGACGCATGAAAGCAGCGGCAAAAACGCTAAAACCAAAACGTCAGGAAGAACAGGCCAACTTTGTCAGTTGGCGTTTTGCGTTGCTTTGCGGCTGCATTTTACTCGCGCTGGGTTTTCTGCTGGGACGCGTGGCCTGGCTGCAAATCATCGCCCCTGACATGCTGGTACGCCAGGGCGATATGCGCTCTCTGCGCGTCCAGGAAGTGTCGACCTCCCGCGGGATGATCACCGACCGCTCGGGTCGTCCACTGGCGGTGAGCGTGCCGGTGAAGGCGATCTGGGCCGATCCGAAAGAGCTGCACGACGCTGGCGGTATCACGCTTGATAACCGCTGGAAGGCGCTTGCGGACGCGCTGAAGATGCCGCTGGACCAGTTAGCTTCACGCGTGAATAGCAACCCGAGAGGGCGTTTTATCTATCTGGCGCGTCAGGTGAACCCTGATATGGCTGATTACATTAAAAAATTAAAGCTGCCGGGGATCCATCTGCGTGAAGAATCCCGTCGTTACTATCCATCCGGCGAAGTGACTGCTCACCTCATTGGCTTTACTAACGTTGATAGCCAGGGGATTGAAGGTGTTGAAAAAAGCTTTGATAAATGGCTCACCGGCCAGCCCGGCGAGCGCATTGTGCGTAAAGACCGCTATGGTCGCGTGATCGAGGACATTTCCTCAACGGACAGTCAGGCCGCGCACAACCTTGCGCTGAGTATCGATGAGCGCTTACAGGCGCTGGTCTACCGCGAGCTGAACAACGCCGTGGCCTTCAACAAAGCGGAATCGGGCAGTGCCGTGTTAGTCGACGTCAACACGGGTGAAGTGCTGGCGATGGCCAATAGCCCGTCCTACAACCCTAATAATCTCACCGGTACGCAGAAGGATGTTATGCGTAACCGTACCATCACCGACGTGTTCGAACCGGGTTCGACCGTTAAGCCGATGGTGGTTATGACTGCACTTCAGCGCGGTATCGTTAATGAAAATACCGTTCTGAATACCATTCCTTACCGTATTAACGGTCACGAAATCAAAGACGTGGCGCGTTATAGCGAATTGACCCTGACCGGGGTGTTACAGAAGTCGAGTAACGTCGGTGTTTCAAAGCTGGCGTTAGCGATGCCGTCCTCAGCGTTAGTAGAGACTTACTCACGTTTTGGGCTTGGAAAGGCGACCAATTTGGGGTTGGTCGGAGAACGCAGTGGCTTATATCCTCAAAAACAACGGTGGTCTGACATAGAGAGGGCCACCTTCTCTTTCGGCTACGGGCTAATGGTGACACCGTTACAGTTAGCGCGAGTCTACGCAACGATCGGCAGCTATGGCGTTTATCGTCCGCTGTCGATCACCAAAGTTGATCCACCGGTTCCCGGTGAGCGTATCTTCCCGGAATCGACCGTCCGTACGGTTGTTCATATGATGGAAAGCGTGGCGCTGCCTGGCGGCGGCGGCGTGAAGGCGGCAATCAAAGGTTATCGCATCGCCATCAAGACCGGTACGGCGAAGAAAGTGGGGCCGGACGGCCGCTATATCAACAAATACATTGCCTATACCGCAGGCGTTGCGCCTGCAAGCAATCCGCGTTTTGCGCTGGTGGTCGTAATAAACGATCCACAGGCGGGTAAATACTACGGCGGCGCCGTCTCCGCGCCTGTGTTCGGGGCTATCATGGGCGGCGTGTTACGCACCATGAACATTGAACCGGATGCGCTGGCGACGGGCGAAAAAAGTGAATTTGTAATTAATCAAGGCGAGGGTACAGGTGGCAGATCGTAATTTGCGCGACCTTCTCGCTCCGTGGGTGCCAAATGCACCGGAGCGAGCACTGCGAGAGATGGTACTGGACAGCCGCGTGGCTGCTTCTGGCGATCTTTTTGTGGCGGTGGTCGGTCATCAGGCGGACGGGCGTCGTTATATCCCGCAGGCGATTGCGCAAGGTGTGGCTGCCATTATTGCTGAGGCGAAAGATGAGGCAACCGACGGGGAGATCCGTGAAATGCACGGGGTGCCTGTTATCTATCTCAGCCAGTTAAACGAGCGTCTTTCCGCGCTGGCGGGACGTTTTTATCACGAACCTTCCGACCAGCTGCGTCTGGTTGGCGTGACGGGTACCAACGGTAAAACCACTACTACGCAGTTGATGGCGCAGTGGGCCCAGCTGCTGGGTGAAACCGGTGCGGTGATGGGAACCGTGGGCAACGGCCTGCTGGGCAAAGTGAGCCCGACGGAAAACACCACCGGCTCGGCGGTAGATGTACAGCACGTGCTTGCCGGTCTGGCAGGGCAGGGGGCAACCTTTGCTGCGATGGAAGTCTCTTCCCACGGTCTGGTACAGCACCGCGTCGCGGCGCTGAAATTTGCCGCTTCCGTGTTTACCAACCTGAGCCGCGATCATCTTGATTATCACGGTGATATGGAGCATTACGAAGCCGCGAAATGGCTGCTGTTCTCTACTCACCATTACGGACAAGCCATCATCAACGCCGACGACGAAGTGGGCCGCCGCTGGCTGGCGAAACTGCCGGATGCGGTTGCGGTGTCGATGGAAGACCATATCAATCCAAACTGCCACGGCCGCTGGCTGAAGGCGGTTGAGGTGAATTACCACGACAGCGGGGCGACAATCCGCTTTGCCTCTTCCTGGGGTGAAGGTGAAATTGAAAGCCGCCTGATGGGCGCCTTTAACGTCAGCAACCTGCTGCTGGCGCTGGCAACGCTGCTGGCGCTGGGTTATCCGATGGCTGAACTGCTGAAAACCTCAGCGCGTCTGCAGCCGGTTTGCGGCCGTATGGAAGTGTTCAGCGCGCCGGGCAAACCGACCGTTGTGGTTGATTATGCCCACACGCCGGATGCGCTGGAAAAAGCGCTGGAGGCGGCGCGTCTGCACTGCACCGGTAAGCTCTGGTGCGTGTTTGGCTGCGGCGGCGATCGCGATAAAGGCAAACGCCCGCTGATGGGGGCTATTGCCGAGCAGTTCGCGGATATTCCAGTTGTGACCGATGACAACCCGCGTACCGAAGAGCCGCGCGCCATCATCAATGACATTCTGGCGGGCATGCTGGACGCGGGCCGCGCTCGCGTGGTGGAAGGGCGTGCGGAAGCCGTGACCAACACCATCATGCAGGCGCGGGAGAATGATGTTGTCCTGCTGGCGGGTAAAGGCCATGAAGATTATCAGATCGTTGGCAATCGCCGTCTGGACTACTCGGATCGCGTAACGGCAGCGCGTCTGCTGGGAGTCGTGGCATGATTAGCATCACGTTAAGCCAGGCCGCTGCCGTCCTGCAGGGCGACCTGCACGGGCAAGACCTGACGATTGATGCCGTCACGACGGACACCCGCAAAATCACCGCTGGCTGTCTGTTTGTGGCGCTGAAAGGCGAGCGTTTTGACGCGCATGATTTTGCTGAACAGGCCAAAGAGAACGGCGCCGGTGCGCTGCTGGTCAGCCGCAAGCTCAATCTCAATCTGCCGCAAATTGTGGTGAAAGATACGCGTCTCGCGTTCGGTGAGCTGGCCGCCTGGGTTCGCCAGCAGGTCCCTACGCGCGTTGTCGCCTTGACCGGATCATCAGGCAAGACGTCGGTGAAAGAGATGACGGCGGCGATCCTCAGCCAGTGCGGCAATACGCTTTATACCGCGGGCAACCTCAATAATGACATCGGCGTGCCGATGACATTACTCCGCCTGACCAAAGAACATGAGTTTGCGGTGATCGAGTTAGGAGCAAACCACCAGGGCGAAATCGCCTGGACCGTGAGCCTGACTCGCCCGGAAGCCGCGCTGGTGAATAACCTCGCGGCTGCGCATCTGGAAGGCTTTGGCTCGCTGGAAGGCGTAGCGAAAGCCAAAGGTGAGATTTACACCGGTCTACCGGATGACGGTATCGCCATCCTGAACGCCGACAACAACGACTGGCTGAACTGGCAGAGCATCATTGGTTCGCGCAAAACCTGGCGTTTCTCGCCGAATGCGGCCAACAGTGATTTTACCGCGACCAATATCCATGTGACGTCGCACGGCACGGAGTTCACCCTCACCACCCCAACGGGTGGCGTTGATGTGCTGCTGCCGCTGCCGGGCCGCCATAATATCGCTAATGCGCTTGCGGCGGCGGCGTTGTCGACGGCGGTGGGCGCGTCGCATGAGGCGATTAAAACCGGGCTGGCGAACCTGAAAGCCGTACCGGGACGCCTGTTCCCGATTCAGCTTTCGGAAAACAAGCTGCTGCTGGATGACTCCTACAACGCGAACGTTGGCTCGATGACGGCGGCGGTGCAGGTGTTATCTGAAATGCCGGGCTACCGCATCATGGTGGTTGGCGATATGGCAGAGCTGGGCGACGAAAGCGAAGCCTGTCATACCCAGGTCGGTGAAGCGGCGAAAGCGGCGGGGCTGGACTGCGTGCTGAGCGCGGGAAAACTGAGCCAGGCGATTAGCCATGCCAGCGGCGTTGGCGAGCATTTTGCTGACAAAGCCGCGTTGATAGCGCGCCTTAAGGCGTTGATTACAGAAAAACAAATTGTGACTGTGTTAGTGAAAGGTTCACGTAGTGCCGCCATGGAAGAGGTTGTGCACGCATTACAGGAGAACGGGACATGTTAGTTTGGCTGGCCGAACATTTGGTCAAATATTATTCAGGCTTTAACGTCTTTTCCTATCTGACGTTTCGCGCCATCGTCAGCCTGCTGACTGCGCTGTTCATCTCGCTGTGGATGGGCCCGCGCATGATTGCCCGTCTGCAAAAACTCTCTTTCGGCCAGGTTGTACGTAACGACGGTCCGGAATCGCACTTCAGCAAGCGCGGCACGCCGACCATGGGCGGGATCATGATCCTGACCGCCATCGTCGTTTCCGTGCTGCTGTGGGCCTATCCCTCCAACCCGTACGTCTGGTGCGTTCTGACGGTACTGGTGGGTTACGGGATCATCGGTTTTGTTGATGATTACCGCAAAGTCGTTCGTAAAGATACTAAGGGCCTGATCGCGCGCTGGAAATATTTCTGGATGTCGGTGATCGCGCTGGGCGTTGCCTTCGCGCTGTATCTGGCCGGGAAAGACACGCCAGCCACCGAGCTGGTCGTGCCGTTCTTTAAGGATGTGATGCCACAGCTGGGGCTGTTCTACATCCTGCTGGCCTACTTTGTGATTGTCGGTACCGGCAACGCCGTTAACCTGACCGACGGTCTGGATGGCCTGGCCATTATGCCAACCGTCTTTGTGGCCGCCGGTTTTGCGCTGGTGGCGTGGGCGACCGGTAACATGAACTTCGCGAACTACCTGCATATCCCTTATCTGCGTCACGCGGGTGAACTGGTGATCGTCTGTACGGCAATTGTCGGCGCGGGGCTGGGCTTCCTGTGGTTCAACACCTATCCGGCGCAGGTCTTTATGGGTGACGTTGGTTCTCTGGCTTTGGGCGGTGCGCTCGGCATTATCGCCGTACTGCTGCGTCAGGAGTTCCTGCTGGTGATCATGGGCGGCGTGTTTGTGGTTGAAACCCTGTCGGTGATTTTGCAGGTCGGTTCCTTCAAGCTGCGCGGTCAGCGTATCTTCCGTATGGCGCCGATTCACCACCACTATGAACTGAAAGGCTGGCCGGAGCCGCGCGTGATTGTGCGCTTCTGGATTATTTCGCTGATGCTGGTGCTGATTGGCCTGGCAACGCTGAAGGTACGTTAATCATGGCAGATTACCAGGGCAAAAAAGTCGTTATCATCGGGTTGGGCCTCACGGGGCTCTCCTGCGTGGACTTTTTCCTCGCACGCGGCGTGACGCCACGCGTGATGGATACGCGTGTCTCTCCGCCGGGTCTGGACAAACTGCCGGAACAGGTTGAACGCCACCTTGGTGGTCTGAATGATGACTGGCTGCTTGCAGCCGATCTGATTGTCGCCAGCCCAGGTATGGCGCTGGCGCACCCTTCGCTGAGCGCTGCCGCGGATGCGGGCGTTGAGATTGTCGGCGATATCGAGCTGTTCTGCCGCGAAGCGCAGGCACCCGTTATCGCCATTACCGGTTCTAACGGTAAAAGCACCGTCACCACTCTGGTGGGTGAAATGGCGAAAGCGGCGGGCGTGAACGTCGGCGTTGGCGGTAACATTGGTTTACCCGCTCTGATGCTGCTGGATAAAGGCTGCGAGCTGTATGTTCTCGAGCTTTCCAGCTTCCAGCTGGAAACAACCTCCAGCCTGCACGCTGCGGCTGCGACGATCCTCAACGTGACTGAAGATCATATGGACAGGTATCCATTTGGCCTGCAGCAGTACCGTGCCGCCAAGCTGCGCGTTTATGAAAATGCCAAAGTCTGCGTGGTTAACGCCGATGACGCGCTGACTATGCCTGTGCGTGGTGCAGACGATCGCTGTATCAGCTTCGGTATCACGATGGGGGATTACCACCTGAACCGCCAGCTGGGCGAAACCTGGCTGCGCGTGAAGGGTGAGAAAGTGCTGAACGTGAAAGAGATGAAGCTCACTGGTCAGCACAACTATACCAATGCCCTGGCGGCGCTGGCGCTGGCGGATGCAGTCGGGCTGCCGCGCTCTTCCAGCCTGAAAGCGTTAACCACGTTTTCCGGCCTGGCACACCGTTTCCAGCTGGCGCTGGAGCACAACGGCGTGCGCTGGATCAACGACTCCAAAGCCACCAACGTAGGAAGCACGGAGGCCGCACTGAACGGCCTGCACGTTGACGGCACGCTGCATTTGCTGCTGGGCGGCGACGGTAAATCCGCTGATTTCTCCTCCCTGAAGCCGTATCTCTCCGGAGATAACGTCCGTCTGTACTGCTTCGGCCGTGACGGCAGCGAGCTGGCTGAACTGCGCCCTGAGGTTGCTGAGCAAACCGAAACCATGGAACAGGCGATGCGGCTGATTGCTCCTCGCGTGAAGCCTGGCGATATGGTGCTGCTCTCTCCGGCCTGTGCCAGCCTCGATCAATTCAAGAATTTCGAACAGCGTGGTGATGTCTTTACCCGCCTGGCGAAGGAGTTAGGCTAATGCGTTTATCTCTCCCTCGCCTGAAAATGCCGCGCCTGCCAGGATTTGGGATCCTGGCATGGGTGTTTGCGGCGCTCAAAGGCTGGGTGATGGGCTCTCGTCAAAAAGATAACGACAGCCTGGTCATGTACGATCGCACGCTGTTCTGGCTCACGATGGGGCTGGCGGCGGTGGGCTTTATTATGGTGACGTCAGCCTCAATGCCTGTCGGGCAGCGTCTGGCGAACGATCCTTTCCTGTTTGCCAAGCGTGATGGTCTTTACATCATCCTGGCGTTCTGTCTGGCGCTGGTGACCTTGCGTCTACCGATGGAGTTCTGGCAGCGGCACAGTACGGCGATGCTGATCGCCTCGATTATTATGCTGCTGATCGTCCTGGTGGTGGGGAGCTCTGTTAACGGGGCATCACGCTGGATCGCCTTTGGCCCGCTGCGTATTCAGCCTGCGGAATTTACCAAGCTCTCCCTGTTCTGCTACCTGGCTAACTACCTGGTGCGTAAGGTAGATGAAGTGCGTAACAACCTGCGCGGCTTCTTAAAACCGATGGGCGTGATTCTGGTGCTGGCGGTATTACTGCTGGCGCAGCCTGACCTCGGTACCGTTGTCGTGCTGTTCGTTACTACCCTGGCCATGCTGTTCCTGGCGGGCGCGAAGCTGTGGCAGTTCATCGCTATCATCGGGATGGGGATTTCGGCGGTTGTGCTGCTGATCCTCGCCGAGCCTTACCGTATTCGCCGTGTAACCTCGTTCTGGAACCCGTGGGAAGATCCGTTCGGCAGCGGTTACCAGCTGACGCAGTCGCTGATGGCCTTTGGTCGCGGTGAAGTCTGGGGGCAGGGTCTGGGTAACTCGGTACAGAAACTGGAGTATTTACCGGAAGCGCACACTGACTTCATCTTCTCCATTATTGCGGAAGAACTGGGTTATATCGGTGTGGTATTAGCGCTATTAATGGTATTCTTCGTCGCTTTCCGCGCCATGTCCATCGGCCGGAAAGCGCTGGAGATCGATCACCGCTTCTCAGGATTCTTAGCCTGTTCAATTGGTATCTGGTTTAGCTTCCAGGCATTGGTTAACGTCGGGGCCGCAGCGGGTATGCTGCCGACCAAAGGTCTGACGTTGCCGTTGATCAGTTATGGTGGTTCGAGTCTGTTGATTATGTCGACAGCCATCATGTTTTTGTTGCGCATAGATTATGAAACGCGTCTGGAAAAAGCCCAGGCGTTTACACGAGGTTCACGATGAATCAACCGAAGCGGTTAATGGTGATGGCAGGCGGTACCGGCGGACACGTGTTCCCGGGACTGGCGGTTGCGCACCATTTAATGGATCAGGGCTGGCAGGTACGCTGGCTGGGAACCGCAGACCGCATGGAAGCAGATCTGGTACCGAAGCACGGTATCGAGATCGACTTTATTCGTATTTCCGGCCTTCGGGGCAAAGGCCTCAAGGCAATGCTGCTGGCACCGGTGCGTATTTTTAACGCCTGGCGTCAGGCCCGCACCATCATGAAGCGCTTTAAGCCCGATGTGGTGCTGGGCATGGGCGGCTATGTCTCGGGTCCTGGCGGGCTGGCGGCGTGGTCGTTAGGTATTCCCGTCGTGCTGCATGAGCAGAACGGTATTGCCGGTCTGACCAACAAATGGCTGGCGAAAATTGCCACCAAAGTCATGCAGGCGTTTCCCGGCGCGTTCCCGAAAGCGGACGTGGTGGGTAACCCGGTGCGTGTGGACGTGCTGGCGCTCCCGCTGCCGGACGCTCGCCTGACGGGCCGTGAAGGGCCGGTGCGTGTACTGGTCGTCGGCGGCTCTCAGGGCGCGCGCATCTTAAACCAGACGATGCCGCAGGTTGCCGCAAAGCTGGGGGATGCCGTGACCATCTGGCATCAGAGCGGAAAAGGCGCTCAGCAGACCGTTGAGCAGGCTTACGCAGACGAAGGTCAGCCGCAGCATAAAGTCACAGAGTTTATCGACGACATGGCGGCAGCGTATGCCTGGGCCGATGTCGTGGTCTGTCGTTCAGGCGCGCTGACGGTGAGCGAGATCGCCGCCGCCGGTCTGCCGGCCCTGTTTGTGCCGTTCCAGCACAAAGACAGGCAGCAGTACTGGAATGCGCTGCCGCTTGAGAAAGCCGGTGCCGCGAAAATTTTTGAGCAGCCACAATTTACCGCCGACGCGGTCGCCACCACCCTGGCGGGCTGGAACAGAGACGCACTGCTGGAGATGGCGCAACGCGCGCGCGCGGCCGCTATCCCTGATGCGACGGAACGGGTGGCAAAAGAAGTGAGCCTGGCAGCCCAGGCTTAACCCTCGCAGCGCGTGTTGCGCTGCATGAATTTTAAGTAGTCGATGGCGTTTAGAGAATGAATACACAACAACTGGCAAAACTGCGTTCAATCGTGCCCGAGATGCGTCGCGTCCGGCACATTCACTTTGTTGGCATCGGTGGTGCTGGCATGGGCGGTATTGCCGAAGTGTTAGCTAACGAAGGCTATCAGATCAGCGGGTCTGACCTGGCGCCAAACCCTGTTACGCAGCAGCTGGCGTCGCTTGGGGCGACTATTTATTTCAACCATCGTCCGGAAAACGTGCGCGATGCGAGCGTGGTGGTGGTCTCCAGCGCCATCTCCTCTGACAACCCGGAAATCGTTGCCGCGCATGAAGCGCGCATTCCGGTGATCCGCCGTGCAGAAATGCTGGCGGAACTGATGCGTTTCCGTCACGGCATCGCCATTGCCGGGACCCACGGTAAAACCACGACCACGGCGATGGTTTCCAGTATTTATGCAGAAGCGGGTCTCGATCCGACGTTCGTCAACGGCGGTCTGGTCAAAGCCGCAGGCGTACATGCGCGTCTGGGCCACAGCCGTTATCTGATTGCCGAAGCGGATGAGAGCGACGCGTCGTTCCTGCACCTGCAGCCGATGGTTGCGATTGTCACTAACATCGAAGCTGACCATATGGATACCTACCAGGGTGACTTCGAGAACTTAAAGCAGACCTTCATCAACTTCCTGCACAATCTGCCGTTCTATGGACGCGCGGTGATGTGCGTAGACGATCCGGTGATCCGCGAGCTGCTGCCGCGCGTGGGCCGTCAAATCACCACTTACGGCTTCAGCGAAGACGCTGACGTCCGCGTGGAAGAGTACAAACAGATTGGTGCGCAGGGGCACTTCACCCTGGCGCGTCAGGACAAAGAACTGCTGCACGTCACGCTGAATGCGCCAGGTCGCCATAACGCCCTCAATGCCGCAGCGGCAGTAGCCGTTGCGACGGAAGAAGGCATTGATGATGATGCGATTCTGCGCGCGCTGGAAAGCTTCCAGGGCACCGGCCGTCGTTTCGACTTCCTCGGTGAATTCCCGCTGGACGCCGTGAACGGTAAAGCCGGCACAGCGATGCTGGTGGACGACTACGGTCACCATCCGACCGAAGTGGACGCCACCATTAAAGCCGCACGTGCAGGCTGGCCTGACAAAAATCTGGTGATGGTCTTCCAGCCGCACCGCTTCACGCGTACTCGCGATCTGTATGACGATTTCGCCAGCGTCCTGTCCCAGGTCGATACCCTGTTAATGCTGGATGTTTATTCAGCAGGCGAAACTCCGATTCCAGGCGCAGACAGTCGTTCTTTATGTCGCACCATCCGTGGACGCGGTAAAGTGGACCCTATTCTGGTTTCTGACCCTGTGCAGGTGGCGGAGATTCTGGCGCCGGTCCTGACGGGTAACGATTTGATTCTGATTCAGGGTGCGGGAAATATCGGCAAAATCGCCCGTACCTTAGCTGAAATCAAACTGAAGCCGCAAAATCAGGAGGATGAGCATCATGGCTGATAAGATTGCTGTCCTGTCTGGCGGCACCTCCGCCGAGCGCGAGGTTTCCCTGAACTCCGGCGCGGCCGTGCTGGCTGGCCTGCGCGAAGGCGGCCTCAATGCTCACCTGGTCGACCCAAAAGAGGTTGACGTGACGCAATTAAAAGCCATGGGCTTCGATAAAGTCTTTATCGCCTTGCATGGTCGCGGCGGTGAAGACGGCACCCTGCAGGGCCTCCTGGATCTGATCGGCATGCCATACACCGGCAGCGGCGTGATGGCCTCCGCTATCTCTATGGATAAACTGCGCAGCAAGCTTCTGTGGCAGGGCGCGGGGTTACCCGTTGCGCCATGGGTTGCGCTGACGCGTCGCGAATTTGAATTGGGCCTGCCGGATAGCGTTAATGCACGCATTGCTGAACTGGGCTTACCGGTTATTGTAAAGCCCAGCCGGGAAGGCTCCAGCGTGGGAATGTCCAAAGTCGACAAAGCTGACGATCTCTCGTCCGCTTTAGCACTGGCATTTCAACATGATGAAGAAGTTCTGATTGAAAAATGGCTCAGCGGGCCGGAATTTACCGTCGCGATGCTTGGCGAAGAAATTTTACCGTCAATCCGTATCCAACCGGCCGGAACCTTCTATGATTATGAGGCAAAGTATCTCTCTGATGAGACGCAATATTTCTGCCCTTGTGGTCTGGAAGCTGAGCGTGAAGCAGATTTACAGTCCCTGGTGCTTAAAGCCTGGCATGTTCTGGGTTGCCGCGGCTGGGGACGCATCGACGTGATGCAGGACAGTGATGGACAATTTTATCTGCTGGAAGCGAATACCTCTCCGGGAATGACCAGCCACAGCCTTGTGCCGATGGCAGCGCGTCAGGCGGGGATGAGTTTCTCGCAGTTAGTCGTACGCATTCTGGACCAGGCGGGCTGATATGTCTCAGGCTGCATTGAACACGCGCAACCGCGATGACGAGGACGAATACACCTCTTCACGCCGCAGTAATGGAACGCGTCTTGCAGGCATCATTTTCCTGCTCGGGGTGCTGTGCACCGTGTTTATCAGCGGCTGGATGGTCCTGGGCTGGATGGAAGATGCGCAGCGGTTGCCGCTTTCTAAGCTGGTGGTCACCGGTGAGCGTCACTACACGCGTAACGACGATATTCGCCAGTCAATTCTGGCGCTGGGCTCGCCTGGCACCTTTATGACGCAGGACGTCAATATTATCCAGAGTCAGATAGAACGTCTGCCATGGATAAAACAGGCGAGCGTAAGAAAGCAATGGCCTGATGAATTGAAGATTCATCTGGTTGAATATGTGCCCATTGCGCGTTGGAATGATCAGCACATGGTTGACGTCGACGGAAATTCCTTCAGCGTCCCGGCCGATCGTGTCAACAAGCAAAATTTACCGATGTTGTATGGCCCTGAAGGCAGCGAAAACGAAGTGTTACAAGGTTTTCGTGAAATGGGTCAGGTGCTGGCGAAGGACAGGTTTACGTTAAAAGATGCAGCCATGACGGCGCGCCGTTCCTGGCAGCTGACGTTAACGAACGGCATTAAGCTCAACCTGGGACGCGGCGACACAATGAAGCGTCTGGCGCGTTTTGTCGAACTTTACCCGGTTTTACAGCAGCAGGCACAGACTGACGGCAAACGGATAAGCTACGTTGATTTGCGCTATGACTCAGGCGCAGCAGTCGGTTGGGTACCGGCTCCGGTCGAGGAACCTAATCAGCAACAGAATCAGGCACAGGTACAGGCAGAACAACAATGATCAAGGCGACGGACAGAAAACTGGTAGTTGGACTGGAGATTGGCACCGCGAAGGTTGCCGCTTTAGTAGGGGAAGTTCTGCCCGACGGTATGGTCAATATCATTGGCGTAGGCAGTTGCCCGTCCCGTGGTATGGATAAAGGTGGGGTAAACGATCTTGAGTCGGTGGTGAAATGCGTTCAGCGCGCCATCGATCAGGCTGAATTGATGGCAGATTGCCAGATTTCTTCTGTCTATCTGGCCCTTTCTGGTAAGCACATTAGCTGCCAGAACGAAATCGGTATGGTGCCGATTTCTGAAGAAGAAGTGACGCAGGAAGACGTTGAAAACGTCGTGCACACGGCGAAATCCGTGCGCGTCCGCGACGAACATCGCGTGCTGCATGTCATCCCGCAGGAATATGCGATTGACTACCAGGAAGGGATCAAAAACCCGGTCGGTCTTTCTGGCGTACGTATGCAGGCAAAAGTGCACCTGATCACATGTCACAACGATATGGCGAAGAACATTGTAAAAGCCGTTGAACGTTGTGGCCTGAAAGTTGACCAACTTATTTTCGCCGGTCTGGCGGCAAGTTATTCCGTGCTGACCGAAGATGAACGTGAACTGGGTGTCTGTGTGGTCGATATTGGTGGTGGTACAATGGATATCGCCGTGTATACCGGCGGTGCGTTGCGCCACACTAAAGTGATCCCTTATGCCGGGAACGTTGTGACCAGCGATATTGCTTACGCTTTTGGTACGCCGCCGAGCGATGCAGAAGCGATTAAAGTGCGCCACGGCTGTGCGCTGGGGTCTATCGTTGGCAAAGATGAGAGCGTTGAAGTGCCGAGCGTTGGTGGTCGTCCACCGCGTAGCCTGCAGCGCCAGACGTTGGCAGAGGTGATTGAGCCGCGCTATACCGAGCTGCTCAACCTGGTCAACGAAGAGATTTTACAGTTACAGGAACAGCTTCGTCAGCAGGGCGTTAAGCATCATCTTGCGGCGGGGATTGTATTAACCGGCGGTGCAGCGCAAATTGAAGGTCTTGCGGCCTGTGCACAGCGCGTGTTCCATACGCAAGTGCGTATTGGTGCGCCGCTGAATATCACCGGTTTAACGGATTATGCTCAGGAGCCGTATTATTCAACGGCTGTGGGCCTGCTCCACTACGGGAAGGAATCTCATCTCAGTGGTGAAGCGGAAGTGGAAAAACGCGTCTCAGTGGGGTCGTGGGTCAAACGACTGAACAACTGGTTGCGAAAAGAGTTTTAATTTTTTTAAGAGACCGGAGAGAATTAGCGGTCTCGGGCGACAGGCACAACGGAGAGAGAAATTATGTTTGAACCTATGGAACTGACCAACGACGCGGTGATTAAAGTCATCGGCGTCGGTGGCGGCGGCGGTAACGCCGTAGAGCATATGGTGCGTGAACGCATTGAAGGTGTTGAATTCTTCGCAGTTAACACCGATGCGCAGGCACTGCGTAAGACGGCTGTAGGCCAGACTATCCAGATCGGCGGTGGTATCACCAAAGGGCTGGGAGCAGGGGCTAACCCGGAAGTCGGTCGCAATGCGGCTGAAGAAGATCGTGAAGCCCTGCGCGCTGCACTGGAAGGTGCGGACATGGTCTTCATCGCAGCAGGTATGGGTGGCGGTACGGGTACCGGCGCAGCACCTGTTGTGGCTGAAGTGGCAAAAGATTTAGGTATCCTGACCGTTGCTGTCGTGACCAAGCCTTTCAACTTTGAAGGCAAGAAGCGTATGGCCTTCGCGGAGCAGGGTATCACCGAGCTGTCCAAGCATGTGGACTCGCTGATCACCATCCCGAACGACAAACTGTTGAAAGTTCTGGGTCGCGGTATCTCCCTGCTGGACGCATTCGGTGCAGCAAACGACGTGCTGAAAGGCGCGGTTCAGGGTATCGCTGAACTGATTACCCGTCCTGGCCTGATGAACGTTGACTTTGCAGACGTTCGCACCGTGATGTCCGAAATGGGCTACGCGATGATGGGCTCTGGCGTGGCGAGCGGTGAAGATCGTGCAGAAGAAGCGGCTGAAATGGCTATCTCTTCTCCACTGCTGGAAGATATCGATCTGTCTGGTGCGCGCGGCGTGCTGGTCAACATTACCGCTGGCTTTGACCTGCGTCTGGATGAGTTCGAAACCGTGGGTAACACTATCCGTGCGTTCGCCTCCGACAACGCTACCGTGGTGATCGGTACTTCCCTTGACCCTGAAATGAACGACGAGCTGCGTGTTACCGTTGTTGCGACCGGTATCGGTATGGACAAGCGTCCTGAGATCACCTTAGTGACCAACAAGCAGACTCAGCAACCGGTAATGGATCGCTACCAGCAGCACGGTATGTCTCCTTTGACTCAGGAGCAGAAACCTGCCGCGAAAGTAGTGAACGATCCAACGCCGCAAACGGCGAAAGAGCCAGATTATCTGGATATCCCGGCGTTCCTGCGTAAGCAAGCTGACTAAGAATTGGCTGGAATTAGGGGATTTGCGCTCTTTGTGCTAAACTGGCCCACCGTTAGTGATATACACTCTCGGTTGGATAGTTAATTTGGCGAGATTATACGATGATCAAACAAAGGACACTTAAACGTATCGTTCAGGCGACGGGTGTCGGTTTACATACCGGCAAGAAAGTCACGCTGACGTTACGCCCTGCGCCGGCCAATACCGGGGTCATCTATCGTCGCACCGACTTGAATCCACCGGTAGATTTTCCGGCCGATGCCAAATCTGTGCGTGATACTATGCTCTGTACTTGTCTGGTGAACGAGCATGACGTGCGGATTTCTACCGTAGAGCACCTGAACGCCGCCCTGGCGGGTCTGGGTATCGACAACATTATTGTTGAAGTCGATGCGCCAGAAATCCCGATTATGGATGGCAGTGCTGCACCGTTCGTCTATCTGTTGCTGGATGCCGGCATCGAAGAACTGAACTGCGCGAAGAAATTTGTTCGCATCAAAGAGACCGTTCGCGTCGAAGATGGCGACAAGTGGGCTGAATTCAAACCGTACAATGGTTTCTCGTTGGACTTTACCATCGACTTTAACCATCCGGCGATTGATTCCAGCACCCAACGCTATGCGATGAACTTCTCTGCCGATGCGTTTATGCGCCAGATCAGCCGAGCCCGTACATTTGGCTTCATGCGTGATATCGAATATCTGCAGTCCCGCGGCCTGTGCCTGGGCGGCAGCTTCGATTGTGCCATCGTTGTTGACGATTATCGCGTACTGAACGAAGACGGCCTGCGTTTCGAAGATGAATTCGTTCGTCACAAAATGCTGGATGCTATCGGCGACCTGTTCATGTGTGGTCACAACATCATTGGTGCATTTACCGCGTTTAAATCCGGTCATGCGCTGAACAACAAACTGTTGCAGGCCGTCCTGGCGAAACAGGAAGCCTGGGAATATGTGACTTTCGAAGACGAAGCTGAACTGCCGCTGGCTTTCAAAGCACCAAGCATGGTTCTGGCGTAACGGTTCAAACCGTTTCGTAAAAAAATCGACTGGTTAACCTGGTACTCTCTCCGACCAGGAAGACCAGTCGTTTTTATTTTTACCCTTCTTCGTTTGCCCCAGCGTTATCTCTCGTTTGTCTTACGCAGAAAATGTGTGCGTTAGCTGCATTCTTGACCGTTTTTCCACGCGGCGGCACCTCATTCCTGCTGATGTATAGTGGCTTTAGTGGTACTATCTGGGCGCTAAAAAGAATAACTGAACTCAGCCTCTGCAAGGCTGGCTTATTGGGTGGAGCAGGTGAGCGGAATACTGACGCGCTGGCGACAATTTGGCAGACGTTACTTCTGGCCGCATCTCTTATTAGGGATGGTCGCGGCGAGTTTCGGCTTGCCTGCGCTCTGCAGCAGTGCCGAAGCGGCGACGCCCGCAAAAACCTCTACCACCAAACACGATCTCAACACGCGGGTTAACTTTACTAACCTCGCGTGGCTTGAAGCCAACCGCCGCCCAAACTTCTCCGTTGATTACTGGCACCAGCACGCTATCCGCACGGTTATCCGCCATCTGTCCTTCGCGATGGCGCCGCAGGCCATGCCTGTTGCGGAAGAGACGCTGCCGGTGCAGGCTCAGCATCTTGCCCTGCTGGACACGCTCAACGCGCTGCTCACGCAGGACAGCCAGCCGCCGGTCATGGTTCGCCAGACGACGCAACGTGCGTTTGTTTCACCTGTTTCATTCGCTGTTTCAACCTGGATTAGCCAGGCCCACGGCATTCGCGCCGGGCCGCAACGCCTCAGCTAAATTAACTTTTTCAATACCTTAATTTATCTGCCCACGATGGGGCGTTTGAGAATTTATTATGCTAATCAAATTGTTAACTAAAGTGTTTGGTAGTCGTAACGATCGTACCCTGCGCCGTATGCGTAAAGCAGTTGCCGTCATCAACGGTATGGAACCGGCGATGGAGAAGCTCTCTGATGACGAGCTTAAAGCGAAAACGGCGGAATTCCGTGCGCGTCTGGAAAAAGGCGAAACCTTAGAAAGCCTGATCCCGGAAGCGTTTGCTGTCGTGCGCGAAGCGAGTAAGCGCGTATTCGGCATGCGTCACTTCGACGTTCAGCTGCTGGGTGGTATGGTGCTTAACGAGCGCTGCATCGCGGAAATGCGTACCGGTGAAGGTAAAACCCTGACCGCAACGCTGCCGGCTTACCTGAACGCGCTGACCGGTAAAGGCGTTCACGTCGTTACCGTCAACGACTATCTGGCGCAGCGTGACGCCGAAAACAACCGTCCACTGTTCGAATTCCTCGGTATGACCGTCGGCATCAACATGTCCGGCCTGCCTGCGCCAGCCAAGCGCGAAGCGTACAACGCGGACATTACCTACGGCACCAACAACGAATACGGCTTCGACTACCTGCGTGACAACATGGCGTTCAGCCCGGAAGAGCGCGTACAGCGTAAACTGCACTATGCGCTGGTGGATGAGGTGGACTCCATCCTGATCGATGAAGCGCGTACCCCGCTGATCATCTCCGGCCCGGCTGAAGACAGCTCCGAGATGTACCGTAAGGTCGACAAAATTATTCCACACCTGCTGCGTCAGGAGAAAGAGGACTCGGATACCTTCCAGGGTGAAGGCCACTTCTCCGTGGATGAAAAAGCGCGTCAGGTGAACCTGACCGAACGCGGTCTGGTGAAAATTGAAGAGCTGCTGGTCGCTGAAGGCATCATGGAAGAGGGCGAGTCCCTTTACTCCCCAAGCAACATTATGCTGATGCACCACGTGACCGCTGCACTGCGCGCCCACGCGCTGTTCACCCGCGACGTCGATTACATCGTAAAAGATGGCGAAGTGATCATCGTCGATGAACACACCGGCCGTACCATGCAGGGACGTCGCTGGTCTGACGGTCTGCACCAGGCTGTGGAAGCCAAAGAAGGTGTGGATATTCAGAATGAAAACCAGACGCTGGCGTCTATCACCTTCCAGAACTACTTCCGTCTGTACGAGAAGCTGGCGGGCATGACCGGTACTGCTGATACCGAAGCGTTTGAATTCAGCTCAATCTACAAGCTGGATACCGTGGTTGTTCCAACCAACCGTCCGATGATCCGTAAGGATATGCCGGACCTGGTGTATATGACCGAAGCGGAAAAAATTCAGGCGATCATCGAAGATATTCGCGACCGTACTGCCAATGGCCAGCCGGTTCTGGTGGGGACCATCTCCATCGAGAAATCCGAAGTGGTTTCGCACGAGCTGACTAAAGCGGGTATCAAACACAACGTTCTTAACGCCAAATTCCACGCCAAAGAAGCAGACATTGTTGCGCAGGCGGGTTATCCGGCTGCCGTGACTATCGCCACCAACATGGCGGGTCGTGGTACCGATATTATGCTGGGCGGTAGCTGGCAGGCTGAAGTGGCGGAGCTGGAAAACCCAACGCCAGAACAGATTGCGCAGATCAAAGCCGACTGGCAGGTTCGTCATGACGCCGTTCTGGCTTCCGGCGGTCTGCACATCATTGGTACAGAGCGTCATGAATCCCGTCGTATCGATAACCAGCTGCGTGGCCGTGCAGGTCGTCAGGGTGATGCCGGTTCATCCCGCTTCTACCTGTCTATGGAAGATGCGCTGATGCGTATTTTCGCCTCCGACCGCGTATCCGGCATGATGCGTAAGCTGGGCATGAAGCCTGGCGAAGCGATTGAGCACCCGTGGGTGACTAAAGCGATCGCTAACGCACAGCGTAAAGTGGAAAGCCGCAACTTTGATATTCGTAAGCAGCTGCTGGAATATGATGATGTGGCTAACGATCAGCGTCGCGCGATTTACACCCAGCGTAACGAACTGCTGGACGTGTCCGACGTGAGCGAAACCATCAACAGCATCCGCGAAGATGTGTTTAAAGCCACTATCGACGCGCATATTCCGCCGCAGTCTCTGGAAGAGATGTGGGATGTTGAAGGCCTGCAGGAACGCCTGAAGAACGACTTCGATCTCGATCTGCCAATCAAAGAGTGGCTGGATAAAGAGCCTGAGCTGCACGAAGAGACCCTGCGTGAACGTATCTTTGAAACCGCGCTGGACGTTTACAAGCGTAAGGAAGAGGTCGTTGGCGCTGAGATGATGCGTCACTTCGAAAAAGGCGTGATGCTGCAGACCCTGGACTCCCTGTGGAAAGAGCACCTGGCGGCGATGGACTACCTGCGTCAGGGTATCCACCTGCGTGGCTATGCGCAGAAAGATCCGAAGCAGGAATACAAGCGTGAATCCTTCTCCATGTTTGCCTCTATGCTGGAATCACTGAAGTATGAAGTGATCAGCACCCTGAGCAAGGTTCAGGTGCGTATGCCGGAAGAAGTGGAAGCGATGGAACAGCAGCGTCGTGAAGAAGCAGAGCGTCTGGCACAAATGCAGCAGCTGAGTCATCAGACCGACGACAGCGAAGCCGCAGCGGCGATCGCCGCGCAGACCGGCGATCGTAAAGTGGGTCGTAACGATCCGTGCCCGTGTGGTTCCGGTAAAAAGTACAAGGCGTGCCACGGCCGTCTGAGCTAAATTCATAAAAAAAACAAAAAGGCGCAGATTTCTGCGCCTTTTTTATGGAAGTGACAATATGAAAATACTGCAAATTGCCGTTGGGATTATTCGCAACCCGCAAAACCAAATCTTCATCACCCAGCGCGCTGCCGACGCCCATATGGCGAACAAGTGGGAGTTTCCGGGCGGTAAAATCGAGTCAGGTGAAACGCCGGAAGAGGCGCTGGTTCGGGAGCTTCAGGAAGAGGTGGGGATCACTCCGCTTGGCGCAACGCTGTTTGATAAGCTTGAATACCAGTTCCCGGACAGGCACATCACGCTGTGGTTCTGGCTGGTGGAAAACTGGGAAGGTGAACCCTGGGGAAAAGAGGGACAGCCGGGTAACTGGGTGGAACTTCAGGCAAGTGATGCCGAAAAATTCCCGCCAGCCAATGAGCCCGTGATCCTGCGGTTAGTCGCGCAACCGTAGGCCTGCTGAGCGAAGCGCCAGCAGGCTTTACAGATTACTGCTGGGTTTCACTCCAGTCATCGCTGTCCGAGAGATCGCCTTCGCTTGGAATGCGTTTCTCTTCCGCCGCCCATTCGCCCAGGTCAATGAGCTGACAGCGCTTGCTGCAGAATGGGCGGAACGGACTCACTTCGCCCCAGACAACGGTTTTGCCACAGGTCGGGCAGCTTACGGTGGTGACATCAGACATCGGCACTCCTTAACAACAGGCCAGTTCAAAATCGAGACGTTCCGGCACGGTGCCATTTTCACTGTCCAGCGGCATAAAGCGAATCGCAAAGCGGCTCTTATGCCCGGAAATCTGCGGGTAAAGCTGTTCGCCAAGAGACAGATTGAGACGCAGAAGATCGGCATCATCACCGTTATCCTGGAAGAAACCATTCAGGCTGGTTTGCTTGCGGAACGGCGCAGAGTTACGGATCAGATCGAGGATCAGCGACAGCGTCTGGTGCATTGGCTCCAGGCTTGCCAGCCAGCTGTTCACCTGCGCGTCACGCTGCGCCTGTGGCATATGTAGCCACATGTGCAGCGTCGGCAGGTCGAAGCTACAGCAGCCGCCAGGGATGCTAAGACGCTGGCGCACCAGGCCGATCAGACGATCTTCACGCAAGAACTGCCCGACGCGCGGCGCGGCCATCAGGATGGCGCTACTGCTTTTCAACTGCTGGCGGAGCGCATCGATACGGCTCTGATCTACGCCGGGGACCTCTGTCCATGCCTGCAATTTACGCTGCTGGCGCTCCAGCTCTTTGAGTAATTCTGTGCGGACATCGCCGCGTTCAATCACATCCAGCAGATCGCCCACGTTGCGGAAGAAATGCAGCGCCGTGGCATGATCGTTAACAGGCAGATGTTGTGAAAGCTGTTGAATAAGAAATTCGATGCGCAGCCAGGTGCGCATTTTTTCGTTGAGCGGATGCTCAAAAAGGATGTGTGTCGACATTATGGTTTTTCCTGTGCAACGGCCTGCGCGGCGAACGTCAGATACTGCGCGTGCAGACGGGCAACATCCGATGCAATGGCATCTGGTGCGCCGTTATTATCAATGACATCATCCGCCACGGCAAGGCGCTGAGCGCGCGTAGCCTGAGCGGCAAGAATTTTTTCAGCATGCTCCCGCGAGACGCGATCGCGCGTCATGGTTCGCTGAATTTGCGTTTCGGGAGAGACATCAATCACCAGCACCCGATCGGCTTTCTTCTGCAGCTGATTTTCAACCAGTAGCGGAACTACCCACAGGACATAGGGCGAGCGGGCTGCGGCAATCTGACGCTGAGTTTCCTGGTGGATGATGGGGTGGAGCAGGGCATTAAGCCAGACTTTTTCTGCAGAATCGGAAAAAATGCATTCACGAAGCTGGCGGCGATTCAGTGTGCCATCAGTATTGATGATGGCCGAACCAAAATGTTCTGCGATGGCCTTTAGCGCGGGTGTATTGGGCTCTACCACCTGGCGGGCAATGATATCGGCATCAATAATCGTGATGCCCAGACGAGAGAACGCGTCCGCAACGGTACTTTTGCCACTACCGATGCCGCCGGTTAATGCGACGATATACCCCATTAAATCAAATCCTGGGAATTATTCATTATTAAAATCAGTTGATTAAAACTCTTAGGTGCGCCAGCAACTGTTTAGCCCCGTTTACCGGCTTTTTACCAGGTAAATTTATAGGATTGTAGCGTAAAAAAAGAGAATTTCGCAGTCTTGCGGAGCAGGTATTAGTGCGTATGATAACGTCACTGGAGTTGTGCTTTTAACATATTTGCCTCTAACCCCAGGAATCCGCACATGCGTATCGAAGAAGATCTGAAGTTAGGTTTCAAAGACGTTCTTATCCGCCCTAAACGCTCTACACTGAAAAGTCGCTCAGACGTTGAACTCGAACGTCAATTCACCTTTAAGCATTCGGGTCAGACCTGGTCTGGCGTGCCGATCATCGCTGCCAACATGGATACTGTGGGAACCTTTGAGATGGCAACCGCCCTGGCACAGTTCGACATTCTCACCGCCGTTCACAAACACTACAGCCCTGAAGAGTGGAATGCGTTTGTTGCGTCCGCGTCTGCTGACGTGGTGAAGCATGTGATGGTCTCCACCGGTACCTCCGATGCGGATTTCGAGAAGACCAAACAGATCCTGAACGCTAACCCGGCGCTCAACTTCGTTTGTATTGACGTGGCGAATGGTTACTCCGAACACTTCGTGCAGTTTGTCAGCAAGGCGCGTGAGGCCTGGCCGACGAAAACCATCATCGCGGGCAACGTGGTGACCGGCGAAATGTGTGAAGAGCTGATCCTCTCCGGTGCAGATATCGTGAAGGTGGGTATTGGCCCGGGCTCCGTGTGCACCACACGCGTCAAAACCGGCGTCGGTTATCCGCAGCTCTCCGCAGTCATTGAATGTGCCGATGCGGCGCACGGTCTGGGCGGCCAGATCATCAGCGATGGCGGCTGTACCATGCCGGGCGACGTTGCAAAAGCCTTCGGCGGCGGCGCGGACTTCGTGATGCTCGGCGGTATGCTGGCAGGCCACGAAGAGAGCGGTGGTACCGTTGTTGAAGAAAACGGCGAGAAATTTATGCTGTTCTACGGCATGAGTTCTGAATCCGCGATGACCCGTCACGTCGGTGGCGTGGCAAAATACCGTGCGGCAGAAGGCAAAACCGTGAAGCTGCCTCTGCGCGGCCCGGTTGAATACACCGCGCGCGATATCCTCGGCGGCCTGCGCTCGGCCTGCACCTACGTTGGGGCATCCCGCCTGAAAGAGCTGACGAAACGTACAACGTTTATTCGCGTTCAGGAACAGGAAAACCGCGTATTCAATAGCCTGTAATGGCTTCAGCTGGCGCATGCCCGTGCGCCAGCACTGTTCTGCACTAACCCGCGCTCATCGCATCCCCCAGATGGAAAATCGGCAGGTACATTGCCACCACCAGCGTGCCGATGATGACCCCTGTCACAATCAGAAGCACCGGCTCGAGAAGTGCCGCCAGATTATCTGCCCGCTGGAAGGTCTGTTCCGTGTGATGCCGGGCGAGGTTTGCCAGCATGATGTCCAGCGCACCTGACATTTCGCCGGTTCGTAAAAGCTGAATGCACAGCGGGGTAAAGATGGCCGCTTTCTGAAAGGATGACCAGACGGGGAGACCTTTTTCAATCTCCTCCCGAACGCTGCGAAGTATTCCCCGCCAGTAACAACTTTCAACGGTCTCCTCTGCGCTCTCCAGGCCCTGTAAAAAGGGAATACCTGCCTGCTGCGTGAGTGACAGCACGGTAAAGATGTGTCCCAGCTTTTGACCTTTTGCCAGTGCGCCCAACACGGGTGTCTGCATCAGCATGCGCTGCCAGCGAGGGTTCTGTCGCAGAGCCCAGGCGGCGGCTAAGGGCGCTAATAACGCGGCGAACAACGTGAGGGCATATGACTGCATAAATGCGGCCATCCCCATGACCATTTGCGTCAGTAGCGGAAGCGGAGTGTTAAACGTTTTGTAGATAGCGGCAAACTCGGGCAAGACCAGGGTGACCATCGCCAGCACCACGAGCACGGCCAGGGTCAGGACGATCGCCGGGTAGCGCAGCGCCTTTCTCACCTTCGCACTGAGCTGCTGCTGCGCTTTTTGCTGCTTTGCGAGCTGACGACAGCACTCCTCCAGCTTCCCTGTTAGCTCACCGGTTTTCACCATCGAGACATGCAGTGGGCTAAAAACGGCTGGCCACTTAGTTAGCGACTCAGAAAAGGGGGCTCCCTCACTGAGCTCATCGGCAATGCTTTGCAGCAGCGCCTGCCACGGTTTTAACGGATGTTGCTCTGCCAGCATCTGCAGGCTGTGGGACAGTGTCAGCCCGGCCTGCAGAAGCGTTGCGAGCTGGCGAAACATCTCGTAGCAGTGCTGTGGCCGCCAGCGGTGTCGCTGAGCGCATCGGGTCAGCGTCAGTGGATGGAGGTCGCTACGCATCAGCCTGGTGAAGGCGGCTGCATGGTCTGTGGCCCAGAGCGTCCCGCTTCGGGGTTCTCCTTCCTGGGTGAGCGCTCGCCAGCGCCAGAGTTGATTAGCAGCCATCCGGCATACCCAGGACGCGCACCAGCTCTTCGATCGTGGTCAGCCCTTGTTCGACGGCCATGCAGCCGTGCTCAAAAAGAGAAATCATTCCCGCCTGCCGGGCGCCCGACTCTATTACTTCTGTTCCTGCCCCGCTGGCAATGGCCTGCCGCAGGACATTGTCGATCGCGAGTACTTCAAAAATGGCCACGCGGCCATAAAAACCGTGATAACAGCGATCGCAGCCGGTGGGCTGCCAGCGTGGAAGCGGTCTGGGCCATACGGCGCGCGGTAATTCAGCATGTTCGCTGGCTTCCCGATGACAATGTGGGCACAGACGCCGGACCAGCCGCTGGGCAATCACCATCGACAGCGCGGAAGATATCATCCAGCGCGCCACGCCCATCTGCTCCAGGCGAATCAGGGTTTCCGTCGTCGAGTTGGTGTGCAGCGTCGACAGCACCAGATGCCCGGTCTGGGCGGCATTAATGGCAATGTCTGCCGTTTCACCGTCACGGATTTCACCGACCATAATGATGTCTGGATCCTGACGCAGCAATGCCCGCAGCACGCTCTGGAATGTTAAACCCGCCCGGGGATTAATCTGCGTCTGGTTTAATCCCGCAAGGGGGATCTCAATGGGATCCTCCACGCTGCAGATGTTGACGTCAGGGGTGTTACGTACCTGCAGTGCGCTATACAGCGTCACGGTTTTGCCACTGCCGGTAGGGCCGGTGACCAGAATTAGCCCCTGCGGCTGGTGGAGGACTTCATTAAAACAGGCCAGCTGTTCAGCACTCATGCCAAGCGCTTTTGGCTCGAGTGCCTGCTGAACCTGATGCAGAAGACGCAGCACAATTTTCTCGCCACCGCTGCAGGGAAGCGTCGCAATTCGAAACGAGACCGGCTCGTTTGCCAGCTCAATCGTAAACTGGCCGTCCTGAGGTAAACGACGTTCTGCAATATCCAGGTTACCCAGCACTTTTAAACGTGCGCTGAACAGGCTTGCCAGCGAGGCGGCAAGCGGAGGCTGGGGACAAAGAACCCCGTCGATGCGTAAACGGATCTGGCACGCGTGCTCCATCGGTTCGATATGAATGTCGGAGGCGCGCTGGTTGATTGCCTGCTGCAGCGTGTGGTTGAGGATATCCACCGTTGAGTGTGTTTGCGAAACGACGGGCAGATGCGATTGTGACGTTAGCTGCCGGTGTTTTTCCATGCGCTCGGCGCTCCAGCACTCAATATCAATCCGTTTCTGGGTCGCGAAGCGCAGTGCCTCCATAAGTTCAGCCGCGGGACTGCCCACGACGGCGATGCTGACCATGTCACTGTCGCTGGTGAGCAGCAGAGCGTGATGGCGCAGACAAAGCGCCACGAGTTGATCGGTATTCATCATCCGCTCCTCAGTTATTGTCGAAGCGGAAAACGTCTTCGCAGGCCTGCTTCAGGGCGCTGTCAGCACTGATGTTGCAGTCACGCGTCCAGCCCGTCATACCGTTGCCGTCGCTCCACCGTGGCGTCATGGTTACCGTCAGCCCGGTAAGACTCTCCTGTCCTGTTAAGGTCACAATCCCTTTCGCCACGCTCATTCCTGAAACGTAGCGTGTCGTGGTGGGGGAAGGGATACCGTTACTGCCGGCATCGCAGCTCTCCACGCCACCGTGATCCAGCGCGCATAGCTCGATGGCCGTACGGTAGGGAACGAAGGTTTGCAGCATATCGGTCAGCGCCGCCTTGCGCAGGTAGTTCTGATAGGCGGGAATCCCGATGGCGCTCAGAATCGCAATGATGCCAATGACCACCATCAGCTCAATGAGTGTGAAGCCTTGTTGTCTGTCCATATCTGCTCCTTGTGCAAAGTGGTGCTACTTTGTCAGCGGGAAAGTGCAGAAACGAGGGGCAAAAAAAGGAACGGGAAGGGGGCTTCAGAGAATTTATTCAGTGTTGCAGGGAAGAACAGCGGATATGCGAGCGGGGCTGAAATTCCCCTCTCCGGGTGGAGAGGGGAGAATGCGTTACTTGAAGCGCATTGAGAGGTCGAGGGCGCGAACGTGTTTGGTCAGCGCGCCGACGGAGATGTAATCCACGCCGGTTTCGGCGAATTCACGGATCGTTTCGAAAGTGACGTTCCCGGACACTTCAAGCTGGGCCCGGCCGTTTGTCAGTTTTACCGCCTCGCGCATCTGCTCCGTTTCGAAGTTATCGAGCATGATGATATCGGCCCCGGCCTTAATCGCCTGCTCCAGCTCCTCCAGGCTTTCGACTTCCACCTCCACGGGCACATCCGGGTGCAGCCAGAAGGCTTTCTCCACCGCCTGACGCACGGAGCCAGAGGCAATAATGTGGTTCTCTTTAATCAGGAAGGCGTCGGACAGACCCAGGCGATGGTTTGCGCCGCCGCCGCAGAGCACCGCATACTTCAGCGCGGTGCGCAGGCCCGGCAGCGTTTTGCGGGTATCCAGCAGCTGGGTCCGGGTGCCGGCCAGCAGGTCAACGTAGCGACGCACTTCACTGGCCACGCCTGAGAGCGTTTGTACAAAATTGAGCGCGGTACGTTCGCCGGTCAGCAAGACGCGGGAAGGACCGTCCAGTTCGAACAACGGCTGGTTGGCCGTGACTGCATCGCCGTCTTCAACATGCCAGGTGACCTGTACATCATCGCCCGCCAGCTGGGTAAAGACCTCTTCAACCCAACGTTTTCCGCAAAAGACGCCGTCTTCACGGGTGATAATGACCGCGTGGGAGCGTGTCTCTTTTGGCAACAATTGTGCGGTAATATCCTTTTCAGCATTAACGTCACCGCCCAGATCTTCTTTCAAAGCATGGGAGACGCTTGCCGGAATATCCATATTAATACGTTCCAGAAGCGCTTCACGTCGGTGGTCGGGGTTGTAGCGGCGAGGCGGCATGATAAAACTCCAAATTGGTAACGAATCATAATATTGAAACATGCTACTCTGAACCGAGTCATTGCACCATAAAGAAGGAGTTCCAGCATGTTGTTAGAAAACGGATGGCTGGTGGATGCGCGGCGTGTGCCCTCGCCGCACCACGATTGCCGCCCGGAGGATGAAAAGCCCACACTGCTGGTGGTTCATAATATTAGTCTCCCGCCGGGTGAGTTTGGCGGTCCGTGGATCGATGCGTTATTCACGGGAACGATTGATCCCGATGCTCATCCCTTTTTTGCTGAAATTGCACATTTGCGCGTATCGGCTCACTGCCTGATCCGTCGCGATGGTGAAGTGGTTCAGTATGTTCCCTTTGACAAGCGCGCCTGGCATGCCGGCGTGTCGATGTATCACGGGCGCGAACGGTGCAACGATTTTTCTATCGGGATCGAACTGGAAGGCACGGATACGACGCCCTACACCGATTCACAGTATCAACAGCTAGCGGCAGTGACCCGCACGCTTATCGGACTCTACCCGGCTATCGCCGACAATATCACGGGACACAGTGATATAGCCCCGGAGAGAAAAACCGATCCCGGTCCGGCCTTTGACTGGCCCCGTTTTCGCGCCATGCTCGCCGCGTCGTCAGAATAAGGAGATACCATGACGTTGTTTACCATGCTGCTGGTTATCATCGCTGAACGCCTGTTCAAGCTCGGCGAGCACTGGCATCTGGATCACAGGCTGGAGGTGTTATTCCGCCGGATTAAGCATTTTTCTATGCTGCGTACGCTGCTGATGATGGCGGGGGTGATGGTCATTACGTTCCTGCTCCTGCGCGCGCTGCACGGACTCTTTTTCAACGTGCCGCTGCTGGTGGTGTGGATCCTGCTCGGCGTGCTGTGCATTGGTGCGGGCAAGGTGCGTTTACACTATCACGCATACCTGAAAGCCGCTTCCCGTGACGATGCCCATGCGCGCGGTGCCATGGCGAGCGAGCTGACCATGATCCACGGCGTGCCGCCGGACTGCGACGAGCGCGAGTTTCTGCGCGAGCTGCAAAACGCGCTGCTGTGGATTAACTTCCGTTACTACCTGGCACCGCTGTTCTGGTTTGTGGTGGGCGGTCCGTGGGGGCCGGTGCTGCTGATGGGGTATGCGTTTCTGCGCGCCTGGCAGACCTGGCTTGCCCGGTATCTGACGCCGCACGAACGCCTGCAGTCCGGCATTGATGCCATCCTGCACGTGCTCGACTGGCTCCCGGTGCGTCTGGTGGGCGTGGTGTACGCGTTAATTGGTCACGGTGAAAAAGCGCTGCCCGCATGGTTCGCGTCTCTTGCCGATCGCCATACGTCGCAGTACCAGGTGCTAACGCGCCTGGCGCAGTTCTCGCTGGCGCGTGAGCCGCATACCGACAAGATTGAGACGCCGAAAGCCGCAGTTTCGATGGCGAAAAAAACCTCGTTTGTGGTGGTGGTTATCGTGGCGCTGCTGACGATTTACGGCACGCTGGTGTAAGCCAGCGCGCCGCAAAGGCTACAGCGTATCCGCGGGCGGGATGCCGAAATCAGGCATCCCGTTTTCATTCCAGCGGACAAGCTTCAGGCGGGTATGGCGATTCGGATCGTACAGCGGGTCGCCCTCAATTTCGGTGTAATTACGCGCGTGATACACCAGCACATCTTCCCCTTCCGGCGTTTGCGTAAAGCTGTTGTGGCCCGGGCCGAACTGGCGGTTCTCATAGCTGGTAACGAACACCGGATGCGGGGATTTGTGCCAGTTTGCCGGGTTTTGCGGATCGGCATTCAGGTCTATCCACAGTAGCCCCATGCAGTAGTTCTCGTCGGTGGCGCTGGCGGAATAGCTGATAAACAGCTTATCGCCGTGAACCAGCACCGCCGGGCCTTCGTTGACCCAAAATCCGCGACACTCCCAGTCATACTCCGGCTTGCTGAGCATCACCGGCTCGCCTTTCAGCGTCCAGGGGTTCTCCATTTCGCACAGATAAAGATTGGAGTTTCCGGTGATATCCGGCGCTTTTTGCGCCCACAGATACCAGCGTTTCCCCTGATGAACAAAGGTGGTGGCGTCCAGGGCGAAGGTGTCGAAAGGCGTTTTGATCTGCCCTTTTTCCACCCACGCGCCGGTGAGCGGATCGCCGCCGGTGCATTCGATGGCGAACATACGGTGCTGGAACATCCCGAGCGCGTCGAGCGCCTGGGTGTGCGTCGCGGCAAAATAGATGTACCACTTCCCGTCAATGTGGTGCAGTTCTGGTGCCCAGATCAGCTGACTCATTGGGCCGGTGTCGGGTTTGCGCCAGACCACGACTTCTTGGGCATTACGTAAGCCTTCCAGCGAGTCCGCGCGGCGGAGTGCCAGCCTGTCGTACTCCGGCACGGAGGCAATAAAGTAGTACTGCCCCTCATGACGTAAAATGTACGGATCGGCACGTTGTTCGATAAACGGGTTTGGCCAGGTTTGCATTCGGCTTTCCTTATTTAGTCTCAGCGGCTTTGAGTTCCTGTAAATCATTCAGCTCGCGGTAGTTAGCGCGACGCTTCTCCAGGTCTTCCTGAATGCGTTTCATCGTTTCACGGTCAACCTTCAGCAGACGTACCACGCCAGCGGTAATTAAGTATCCAACGCCGGGAATAACGGTAAACAGCAGCACAATGCCGTTAATGGCGTCCGCGCTTTGCGATTTTGCACCTGCGTCATAACCGTACCAGGAGAGCAGGAAACCAACCATCGCCCCGGCAATCGCCAGCCCTAGCTTCAGGAAGAAGATGTTGCCGGAGAAGCTGATCCCGGTGATGCGTTTCCCGGTCTTCCACTCGCCGTAGTCGTCCACGTCGGCCATCAGCGACCAGTGAAGCGGAGACGGGATCTGGTGCAGGATGTTCAGCAGGAAGTAGAGCACCACGATGGTGACGGTGGCTTTCGGGTCGAGGAAATAAAAGGCGGTTGAGAAAATCGCCAGCACAATATTGGTCCAGAAGAAGACCTTCAGCTTGCACCAGCGGTCGGTCAGCACTTTTGCCAGCACGCTGCCGAGCATCATACCGACCACGCCCAGGCTGATAAACAGCGTGGCGAAGTGGGTGCTCTGGCCCATCACCCAGGTGACGTAATACATGGTGGCCGCCATACGGATAAAGCCTGGGCAGACGTTGCACAGGGTCAGGAGCAAAATGCGTACCCACTGGTCGTTCTTCCACACGTCTTTCAGATCGTTTTTCAGCTCGTCGTTGGTCTGTACCGCCGGGCGCACGCGCTCGCGCACGGTGGCGAAGCAGAACAGGAACATGCAGGCTCCAATTAGCGCCAGGACGGTCATCGCCATCTGATAGCCTTTGGCTTTGTCATCCCCGCCAAACCAGTCGGCCATCGGCAGCAGCGTTAATGAGAGCAGCAGCGTGGCGATGCCGACCAGCACGAAGCGATACGACTGGCAGGCCACGCGTTCTTTTGGATCGTTGGTGATCACCCCGCCTAAGGAGCAGTAAGGGATGTTGATTGCCGTATAGGTCAAAGAGAGCAGGAAGTAAGTGACAAACGCATAGATAACTTTGCTGTTATAGCTCCACTCCGGCGTGGTGAACATCAGGATGCTAAACAGCGCGTAGGGGAAGGCAATCCACAGCAGCCATGGACGAAACCGGCCATATTTACTGCGGGTACGATCGGCAATCGCGCCCATGATCGGGTCCGTTACGGCGTCAATGACGCGCACGGAAAGCAGCAGCACGCCGACCAGCGCAGGGGCGAGGCCAAAGATATCCGTATAAAAATAGTTAACAAACAGCATGATGGCACCGAAGATGATGTTGCATCCCGCGTCGCCCATCCCATAGCCGATCTTTTCTTTTACTGACAGTGTGTTGTTATCCATCGACAGCTCTCCGGTTTACGGTATGGAGAGAATTATTCGCTGGCAAAGGAATATATGCGTTGCAGTATCAGGGCGGTGATATGGATAAATGCGCTGTTGGCGTGAAAGTGTGAGGGAGGTAACAACGCGCGGCACCCGCAAAAGCAGGCGCCGCGGAGAGAGGCTTAGTGTGCTTTCATCGCATTACGGCTTTTCTGGCTGAAGAGATAGCCAACGCCCAGGATCGCAATCCAGACCGGGATCAGGTAGACGGAAATCGCCATGCCCGGCGTGATCAGCATGATCACCAGCACGGCTGCCATAAACAGCAGGCACACCCAGTTACCCAGGGGATAGAGCAGGGCAGGGAAGCGCGTAGTCACGCCCTGCTGCTGTTTCGCGCGGCGGAACTTCATGTGTGCCAGGCTGATCATCGCCCAGTTGATGACCAGGGCAGAGACCACCAGTGCCATCAGCAGGCCAAACGCCGATTCCGGCGCCATGTAGTTAATGAGCACGCACAGCGCGGTCACAACCGCCGAAACCAGAATCGTGTTTACCGGCACGCCGCGCTTATCGACGTTGAGCAGCGCTTTTGGCGCGTTCCCCTGCTGGGCCAGGCCGAACAGCATGCGGCTGTTGCAGTATACGCAGCTGTTGTAAACGGAGAGCGCTGCGGTCAGTACCACGATGTTCAGGGCGTTGGCCACAAAGGTGTCGCCCAGCTCGTGGAAGATCAATACAAACGGGCTGGTGTCAGCGGTCACGCGGGTCCACGGCAGCAGGGAGAGCAGCACGGCCAGCGAGCCCACATAGAAGATCAGAATGCGGTAGATAACCTGGTTAGTGGCTTTTGGAATGCTCTGCTCCGGGTTGTCGGCTTCAGCGGCGGTGATGCCCACCAGCTCCAGACCACCGAAGGAGAACATGATGATGGCCATCATCATCACCAGGCCCGTCATGCCGTGAGGCAGGAATCCACCCTGTTCCCAGAGGTTGCGCACGGTTGCCTGCGGGCCGCCGTTGCCGCTGAACAGCAGCCAGCCGCCAAAGATAATCATCGCCACCACGGCAATAACCTTAATGATGGCAAACCAGAACTCCATCTCACCGAACACTTTTACGTTGGTCAGGTTAATGGCGTTAATAATGACGAAGAACGCCGCTGCGGAGGCCCAGGTTGGGATCTCAGGATACCAGAACTGAATGTACTTCCCGACGGCGGTAAGCTCAGCCATGGCAACCAGAACGTACAGCACCCAGTAGTTCCAGCCCGAGGCGAAACCGGCAAAGCTGCCCCAGTATTTATAGGCAAAGTGGCTGAAGGAGCCAGCGACCGGCTCTTCAACGACCATTTCACCCAGCTGGCGCATAATCAGAAAGGCAATAAAACCGGCTATCGCGTAACCCAAAATAATGCCGGGACCGGCTGACTGGATAACGGATGCGCTGCCCAGAAACAGGCCGGTACCAATCGCACCGCCCAGTGCGATGAGCTGTATATGGCGGTTTTTAAGCCCGCGCTTTAGCTGATCGCCGTGCTGTTGAGCTTCCATTTGAAACCTCGTGTGTGGTTGTTATGTTCACGCTGTGCGTGTGTAATTATGAAAATCCATATTCTGTATTTATTTCTTTACGGTTAACGAGACCGAAAAAAGCGGAGATGGCTTCCGTAAGCGCAAGAATAGTGGTAAGCGCCTGCGAATGCACCTGCTTTATGAAGGGGTGATGACGACTTGAATAAAAAGAAAGCATTTGTAAATCGGCCCGCTCATTCTTCCTAACCCAACCTATAGAATAGAAATGCGCCTTAAGTGGGCGATTTTTCATTATTTGCCTTGTTGAATCGCTTCAGATTGCAAAAACCCTCGTTTCATTATGGTTAAAACTCCCTCTTTGGGAGTAATCAACTCATTTGTGCAAAGTTACATTTCTGAAACGTTATTTCTGTAAGGTTGTTAAAATGTGCAGGGTTTACTGATTTCAATCAAAACCAATATGGACAGAAGGTGAATACTTTGTTACTTTAGCGATACGAAATAGAAATTGGTAAGACCAATTGACTCCGGGCAAAAAGGCGTAAGACAGGGAATATGGCCTACAGCAAAATTCGCCAACCAAAACTATCTGATGTGATTGAGCAGCAGCTGGAGTTTTTAATCCTCGAAGGGACTCTGCGCCCGGGTGAGAAACTTCCGCCAGAACGCGAGCTGGCAAAACAGTTCGACGTTTCACGTCCCTCTCTGCGTGAGGCGATTCAACGTCTCGAAGCAAAGGGCTTGCTGCTTCGTCGCCAGGGCGGCGGAACCTTTGTGCAAAACAGCCTGTGGCAGAGCTTCAGCGATCCGCTGGTAGAACTTCTCTCTGACCACCCAGAATCCCAGTTTGACCTGCTTGAGACCCGTCACGCGCTTGAAGGTATTGCGGCCTATTACGCCGCCCTTCGCAGCACTGATGAAGATCGCGTGCGTATCCGCGAACTGCATCAGGCCATTGAACGGGCACAGCAGTCCGGCGATTTAGACGCCGAGTCCAGCGCCGTCGTCCAGTATCAAATCGCCGTCACCGAAGCGGCCCACAACGTGGTGCTCCTCCATCTGCTACGCTGCATGGAGCCCATGCTGGCCCAGAACGTTCGTCAGAATTTTGAATTGTTGTATGCCCGTCGGGACATGCTCCCACTGGTAAGCAACCATCGCACCCGAGTATTCGAGGCGATAATGGCCGGGGAACCGGAGCAGGCGCGTGAAGCGTCGCACCGACATCTGGCTTTCATTGAGGAAATCTTGCTGGACCGCAGCCGTGAACAATCGCGTCGCGAACGTTCATTACGCCGCATACAGCAACGAAAGGATTAAGCGCCAGGTACTTTTAGAGCGCGGCAACTAAACGCAGAACCTGTCTTATTGTGTTCTTGCCCAAGAGCACAATGGGACAGGTTCCAGACAAATCAACGTATTAGATAGATAAGGAATACCCCCATGTCAGAACGTCTCCAAAATGACGTGGATCCGATCGAAACTCGCGACTGGCTACAGGCGATCGAATCGGTCATCCGTGAAGAAGGTGTTGAGCGCGCTCAGTATCTGATTGATCAGCTGCTTTCTGAAGCCCGCAAAGGCGGCGTGAAGGTTGCTTCAGGTGCAGGGGCTAGCAACTACGTAAACACGATTGCCGTCGAAGACGAACCGGAATACCCGGGCAATCTGGATCTGGAACGTCGTATCCGTTCTGCAATCCGCTGGAACGCCATCATGACCGTTCTGCGCGCATCCAAGAAAGACCTGGAACTGGGTGGCCACATGGCATCCTTCCAGTCTTCTGCAACCGTTTACGAAGTGTGCTTCAACCACTTCTTCCGTGCAGCGAACGAGAAAGACGGCGGCGATCTGGTGTACTTCCAGGGCCACATCTCTCCGGGCATCTATGCACGTGCATTCCTGGAAGGTCGTCTGACTGAAGAGCAGATGAACAACTTCCGTCAGGAAGTTCACGGTAAAGGTCTGTCTTCTTACCCGCACCCTAAACTGATGCCTGAATTCTGGCAGTTCCCGACCGTATCTATGGGTCTGGGCCCAATCGGTGCGATCTATCAGGCTAAATTCCTGAAATACCTGGAACACCGTGGTCTGAAAGACACCTCTGAGCAGACCGTTTACGCCTTCCTGGGCGACGGCGAAATGGATGAGCCAGAATCCAAAGGTGCGATCACCATCGCTACCCGTGAGAAGCTGGACAACCTGTGCTTCATCATCAACTGTAACCTGCAGCGTCTGGATGGTCCGGTAACCGGTAACGGCAAGATCATCAACGAACTGGAAGGCATCTTCGCAGGTGCTGGCTGGAACGTGATCAAAGTCATGTGGGGCGGTCGTTGGGATGAGCTGCTGCGTAAAGACACCAGCGGTAAACTGATCCAGCTGATGAACGAAACCGTTGACGGTGACTACCAGACCTTCAAATCCAAAGACGGTGCCTACGTGCGTGAGCACTTCTTCGGCAAATATCCTGAAACCGCAGCACTGGTTGCAGACTGGACTGATGAGCAGATCTGGGCTCTGAACCGCGGTGGTCACGATCCGAAGAAAGTTTACGCTGCACTGAAAAAAGCGCGCGAAACCAAAGGTAAAGCGACTGTCATCCTGGCCCATACCATCAAAGGTTACGGCATGGGTGATACCGCAGAAGGTAAAAACATCGCTCACCAGGTTAAGAAAATGAACATGGACGGCGTGCGTTATATCCGCGACCGTTTCAACGTTCCAGTGACCGATGAGCAGGTAGAAAACCTGTCTTACATCACCTTCCCGGAAGGGTCTGAAGAGCACAAGTACCTGCACGAACGTCGTCAGGCGCTGAAAGGCTACCTGCCAGCCCGTCAGCCTAACTTCACCGAGAAGCTGGAACTGCCAGCGCTGGAAGACTTCTCTCAGCTGCTGGAAGAGCAGAATAAAGAGATCTCTACCACTATCGCTTTCGTTCGTGCCCTGAACGTGATGCTGAAGAACAAGTCGATCAAAGATCGTCTGGTTCCAATCATCGCTGACGAAGCGCGTACTTTCGGTATGGAAGGTCTGTTCCGTCAGATCGGTATCTACAGCCCGAACGGCCAGCAGTACACCCCGCAGGACCGTGAGCAGGTTGCATACTACAAAGAAGACGAGAAAGGTCAGATCCTGCAGGAAGGTATCAACGAGCTGGGCGCAGGCGCATCCTGGCTGGCTGCTGCGACCTCTTACAGCACCAACAACCTGCCGATGATCCCGTTCTACATCTACTACTCCATGTTCGGGTTCCAGCGTATCGGTGACCTGTGCTGGCAGGCAGGCGACCAGCAGGCTCGCGGCTTCCTGGTAGGCGGTACCTCCGGTCGTACGACTCTGAACGGTGAAGGTCTGCAGCACGAAGATGGCCACAGCCACATTCAGTCTCTGACTATCCCTAACTGTATCTCTTACGACCCGTCTTACGCGTACGAAGTAGCAGTCATCATGCATGACGGTCTGCAGCGCATGTACGGTGAAGCGCAAGAGAACATTTACTACTACATCACCACCCTGAACGAAAACTACCACATGCCGGCAATGCCAGCAGGTGCCGAGGAAGGTATCCGTAAAGGTATCTACAAACTCGAAACCCTCGAAGGTAGCAAAGGTAAAGTTCAGCTGCTGGGCTCCGGCTCTATCCTGCGTCACGTCCGTGAAGCAGCGCAGATCCTGGCGAAAGACTACGGTGTGGGTTCCGACGTGTACTCTGTGACTTCCTTCACTGAACTGGCGCGTGATGGCCAGGATTGTGAGCGCTGGAACATGCTGCACCCACTGGAAACTCCACGCGTTCCGTACATCGCTCAGGTGATGAACGACGCGCCAGCGGTGGCGTCTACTGACTATATGAAACTGTTCGCTGAGCAGGTTCGTACTTACGTTCCAGCGGATGATTATCGCGTACTGGGTACTGACGGCTTCGGTCGTTCTGACAGCCGCGAAAACCTGCGTCACCACTTCGAAGTTGATGCTTCTTACGTGGTTGTAGCAGCACTGGGCGAACTGGCTAAACGTGGCGAAATCGATAAGAAAGTGGTTGCGGACGCAATCACCAAATTCAACATCGATGCAGAAAAAGTTAACCCGCGTCTGGCGTAAGAGGTAAAAGAATAATGGCTATCGAAATCAATGTACCGGACATCGGGGCTGATGAAGTTGAAATCACCGAGATCCTGGTCAAAGTAGGCGACAAAGTTGAAGCTGAACAGTCGCTGATCACCGTAGAAGGCGATAAAGCCTCTATGGAAGTCCCGTCTCCTCAGGCTGGCATCGTTAAAGAGATCAAAGTCTCTGTTGGCGATAAAACCGAGACCGGCAAACTGATCATGATTTTCGATTCCGCCGACGGTGCAGCAGCTGCTGCACCTGCGCAGGAAGAGAAGAAAGAAGCCGCTCCGGCCGCCGCTGCTCCAGCCGCTGCCGCGAGCGCGAAAGAAGTCAACGTGCCTGACATCGGCGGTGACGAAGTAGAAGTCACTGAAATCCTGGTGAAAGTGGGCGACACCGTTGCGGCCGAGCAGTCACTGATCACCGTAGAAGGCGACAAAGCCTCTATGGAAGTGCCGGCTCCGTTCGCCGGTACCGTTAAAGAGATCAAGATCAACACCGGCGACAAAGTGTCTACCGGGTCGCTTATCATGATCTTCGAAGTGGCGGGTGCTGCACCTGCTGCCGCGCCAGCGCAGGCCGCTGCTCCGGCTCCGGCCGCTGCACCAGCCGCTGCCGGCGGTGCGAAAGACGTTAACGTACCGGACATCGGCGGTGACGAAGTTGAAGTGACCGAAGTGATGGTTAAAGTGGGCGACAAAGTTGCCGCTGAACAGTCACTGATCACCGTTGAAGGCGACAAGGCTTCCATGGAAGTCCCTGCGCCGTTCGCGGGCACCGTTAAAGAGATCAAAATCAGCACCGGCGACAAAGTGTCTACCGGCTCCCTGATCATGGTCTTCGAAGTGGAAGGCGCTGCGCCTGCCGCAGCTCCGGCTGCCGCGGCTGCTCCAGCACCGGCTGCTGCACCGGCTCAGGCGGCTAAACCAGCTGCTGCCCCTGCTGCTAAAGCAGAAAAATCTGAGTTCGCTGAAAACGACGCTTACGTCCACGCGACTCCGCTGATTCGTCGCCTGGCGCGCGAGTTCGGTGTGAACCTGGCGAAAGTGAAAGGAACGGGCCGTAAGGGTCGTATCCTGCGCGAAGACGTTCAGACCTACGTGAAAGACGCGGTGAAACGCGCCGAAGCTGCACCAGCTGCAGCCGCTGGCGGCGGTATCCCGGGCATGCTGCCATGGCCGAAAGTGGACTTCAGCAAGTTCGGCGAAATCGAAGAAGTGGAGCTGGGCCGCATCCAGAAAATCTCTGGTGCTAACCTGAGCCGTAACTGGGTGATGATCCCGCACGTTACGCACTTCGACAAAACCGATATCACCGATCTGGAAGCGTTCCGTAAACAGCAGAACGCCGAAGCTGAGAAGCGTAAGCTGGACGTGAAATTCACCCCAGTCGTCTTCATCATGAAAGCCGTTGCCGCTGCCCTTGAGCAGATGCCACGCTTCAACAGCTCTCTGTCTGAAGACGGCCAGAAGCTGACGCTGAAGAAATATATCAACATCGGTGTTGCGGTTGATACGCCAAATGGTCTGGTTGTTCCGGTCTTCAAAGACGTGAACAAGAAGAGCATCACTGAGCTGTCCCGTGAACTGACCACCATCTCCAAGAAAGCGCGTGATGGTAAGCTGACTGCCGGCGAAATGCAGGGCGGCTGCTTCACTATCTCCAGCATCGGCGGCCTGGGTACCACCCACTTCGCGCCGATTGTTAACGCGCCGGAAGTGGCTATCCTCGGTGTGTCCAAGTCCGCGATGGAGCCGGTGTGGAACGGCAAAGAGTTCGTGCCGCGTCTGATGATGCCAATCTCTCTGTCCTTCGACCACCGCGTGATCGACGGTGCTGATGGTGCGCGCTTCATCACCATCATCAACAACACCCTGAGCGACATTCGCCGCCTGGTGATGTAATCGAAAAGCCGGCCAGTCGGCCGGCTTTTTTCTGATAATCTCACGGTGTTTGTGAGGTTATTGGCGAAAGCGACAATTCGTGAGCCGTTTGTTGTTTCAAAATTGTTAACAATTTTGTAAACTGCGGGCGGATAGAACGACCCGGTGGACGACGGGTATAAATTAAGAGGTCATGATGAGCACAGAAATCAAAACTCAGGTCGTAGTACTTGGGGCAGGCCCGGCAGGTTACTCCGCAGCATTCCGTGCAGCGGATTTAGGTCTGGAAACCGTCATCGTAGAACGTTACAGCACCCTCGGCGGTGTTTGTCTGAACGTCGGCTGTATCCCTTCTAAAGCGCTGCTGCACGTAGCGAAAGTTATCGAAGAAGCCAAAGCGCTGGCTGAACACGGTATCGTCTTCGGCGAGCCGAAAACCGATATCGACAAAATTCGTACCTGGAAAGAGAAAGTTATCACTCAGCTGACCGGCGGTCTGGCGGGTATGGCCAAAGGCCGTAAAGTGAAAGTGGTAAACGGTCTGGGTAAATTCACCGGTGCGAACACCCTGGAAGTGGAAGGCGAAAACGGCAAAACCGTGATCAACTTCGACAACGCGATCATCGCGGCAGGCTCTCGCCCAATCGAACTGCCATTCATTCCGCATGAAGATCCACGCGTGTGGGATTCCACCGATGCCCTGGAGCTGAAAACCGTTCCTAAGCGTCTGCTGGTCATGGGCGGCGGTATCATCGGTCTGGAAATGGGTACCGTGTACCATGCGCTGGGTTCAGAGATCGACGTGGTTGAAATGTTCGACCAGGTTATACCGGCTGCCGACAAAGACATCGTTAAAGTCTTCACCAAACGCATCAGCAAGAAATTCAACCTGATGCTGGAAACCAAAGTGACTGCCGTTGAAGCAAAAGAAGACGGTATTTACGTTTCCATGGAAGGCAAAAAAGCCCCATCCGAACCACAGCGTTACGACGCCGTGCTGGTGGCTATCGGCCGCGTGCCGAACGGTAAAAACCTCGACGCGGGCAAAGCTGGCGTGGAAGTGGACGACCGTGGCTTTATCCGCGTTGACAAACAGCTGCGCACTAACGTGCCGCACATCTTTGCTATCGGCGATATCGTCGGTCAGCCAATGCTGGCACACAAAGGTGTTCACGAAGGTCACGTTGCCGCTGAAGTTATCGCCGGCATGAAGCACTACTTCGATCCGAAAGTCATTCCATCTATCGCGTACACCGAGCCAGAAGTGGCATGGGTGGGTCTGACCGAGAAAGAAGCGAAAGAGAAAGGCATCAGCTACGAAACCGCCACCTTCCCGTGGGCTGCTTCTGGCCGTGCTATCGCGTCCGACTGCGCTGACGGTATGACCAAACTGATCTTCGACAAAGAGACTCACCGCGTGATCGGTGGTGCGATTGTCGGTACCAACGGCGGCGAGCTGCTGGGTGAAATCGGTCTGGCTATCGAAATGGGCTGTGACGCTGAAGACATCGCGCTGACCATCCACGCTCACCCGACTCTGCACGAGTCCGTGGGCCTGGCGGCAGAAGTGTTTGAGGGTAGCATCACTGACCTGCCAAACGCGAAAGCGAAGAAGAAATAAGTTTCTTCCCTGATTGCTAACGCCTCCTCTGGAGGCGTTTTTTTTGCCTGAAAACTACCCGTTATGGTAGGTAACTTATTGTTATTTCCCCTAAAAATTTTCATCTGTCTGCCGATACCTTTTGCACCATTGTGTAGCTACTGGCCGCACGGTTAACGATTCTGGACTTTTGATTACACACAAAAAGGAAATAACATGTCTTTGAAGAAAGTGATGGGGATTGGCTTATTAGCGGCAGTGATGACGCTGACCGGGTGCGGTGCGATGACGACGGCGGTGAAAAAGCGCAACCTGGAAGTAAAAACGCAGATGAGTGAAACCATCTGGCTTGAGCCATCCAGTGAAAAAACGGTCTACATTCAGGTTAAAAACACCTCTGATAAAGATATGAGCAACCTGCAGACGCTGCTGGCAAACGATCTGAGTGCCAAGGGATACAAGGTCACCAGCTCACCTGACAGCGCATACTACTGGGTGCAGGCTAACGTTCTGAAAGCAGACAAAATGGACCTGCGTGAAACTCAGGGCTACCTGAAAACGGGCTATGAAGGTGCCGCTGTGGGTGCCGCGCTGGGGGCCGGTATTACGGCCTACAACAGCAACTCCTCCGGCGCAGCGCTGGGCGTGGGGCTGGCTGCGGGGCTGATCGGCATGGCGGCAGATGCGATGGTGGAAGACGTAAACTATACCATGGTGACCGACCTGCAGATCTCCGAGCGCAGCAAGGCGAAGGTGACCACGGACAACATCGCGGCGCTGCGTCAGGGAACGTCTGGCGTGAAGCTCCAAACCAGCTCCGAGCAGGGTGACCGCGCGAAGTATCAAACCCGCGTGGTGTCGAACGCTAACAAAGTAAACCTGAAGTTTGAAGAAGCCAAACCGGTTCTGGAAGCTCAGCTGGCAAAATCTGTCGCAAATATTCTGTAAGTTAAAAAGCCGGGTGGCGGCTTCGCTATACCCGGCTTGCAAAACGTGGTCCGTTGACGCTATTCAGGGCGCGACGGGCTGCCAGGTTTTATCAGGGTGATATGCGGTTAACGCCCGGGCTTTTTGCTCCGAATCACTGCCGAGATCGCTCTGGTACACCTTGTCGTCCTGGTTTATCAAAAAGCTCATTACGCCCGTCTGGCCATAGCTGACCGGCCAGGCAACCATCGCGAAACCGTGATTATCCGGCAAAATTCGAAAGCGATAGCCGTGATAGCCGGTCCCTGGCTCTTTCGGGCTAAATGCCGGGCCGAGCGGGCTGGGCGCTTCGCCGGGCGAGGCTGGCCAGTACAAGCCGTCTTTTTTGCCTTTCGAGCTGACAATCTTCTGCGCGTATTGCTGGTTCAGCGCAAAATAGCTTCGCTGCGCATCAACATAGGCATGTAAGGCTTCAATGGCGGCGAGCTCGTTACGCCCGATTTCGCGGGTGAGGATCTCTTCAGCCCCTTCTTTGATATCGAACTGCCAGCCGGCAGAGGTTTTGATCACCGGGATGGGGAGCTGCCAGCCGCTGTCTCCGACAACCAGATGCGCCGTATCCCCTTCGACAACCGTGTTGTGCCGGACGTTCCAGTCGCGCAGGAAGCGATCGACAGCATCAGGGTCAACGCCTTCAGGGGGCAGAAAATCACGCCAGTTCTCTCCGAGCAGGTTGGTCATTGCACTCTCATTTTGCTCACTAATGGCTTTGGTCAGCGCATCGGTTGCCCGATCGGGTGTGCTAAAGGACTGCTGCGCCATCACCGGGGCCGAAAGCATGAACAACACCATTCCACTGAGTAGTTTACTTTTCATGTCGGTTCCCTTAGCGATGTCGAATTTCACGGCGTTCAGCACGTCCACCAGACGGCTGACGCGGCTGCTGCTGGCGAGCAGCGAGCTGTCTGCTTTGCGCGCCACGCTGCTGCTGCGCCTGCCAGTTCGCGGAGCGGCTGTCGTTACCGCTCAGCGCATTGGCCCGCGGCTGGCTGTTTCGCTGCTGGAGAGGGCGTTGCTGCGCGGGCTGTGAAGCCCGCTTCTCTTGTCTCTGCGCGGTGGTCTGGCGGTTTTCTCGTTGCTGAGCGCTGCTGCGCTTCGCCGTCTGCGGTTTGGTGTCGTAGCCACGGTAGTTATTGCGCTGCGAAATCTGCTTCAGCTGTTCGCTTGAGGCCTGGCGCTGCACATCTTTCGTTCCGGTGCGCGCCGTTTGGGGGAAGGTTTTGCCCGTGGATTTCTCCATCTGGCTCAGAGCGGCCTGACGCTGGCTATCGCGGTTAACCGGTTTTTGCTGCGTTGAGCTGAGCCCTGTCGCCGTGTTGGTGGAGTGGAAGCGAGTGTTGAGCTGGTTGGTCGGGTAGGGCACGCCTTCCCGATAGGCCGGGTTGTGCTGCCAGGTGCGGTTGGCGTCCGTCAGGCGCTGTCCGCTGATTTTATTGAAGTTCTCAACGTTGATATTGATGTTGTTATCACCGTTGCGGTTATAGCCGCCGTGATTATCCCCGTCGCCATGGTGATGATCCCAGTCATCGTCATCATCCCAGTCGATGTTGCTGAAGATGGCATAGGTTGTGGCGACGCCCAGGCTGAAGCCTAAACCGTTTACGAAGCTGTTGCCAAACTGCTCCCCGAGTGTAGGCGGGAGATAGGTGGGCGGATAGGCGGTGTTTGGCCAGGTCCCGTAAACCGTATTGGGATTATAGGTGGGGACGTAAACAACCTGCGGATCGGCAGATTCAATTTTGATTACCGTTGGGGCGGGCGCGGCCGTCGTCGTTGTCGTTGTCTCGGTGGTGCTGGTTTTCGCTGGCGCCGTTTTTGTTACGGTGGTGACCGTTTGCTGAGGAGTGGATTGTAAAGCGCCCGTCTTCTGTGCCAGCGCGCGCAGGCGCTGAACAGAATCCATTACGTCCTTCGGCTGCGCGAGAAACGCATCACCCAGATTTTGTACCCACGGCGGGTTTTCGCCCATCAGGGACATCAGCTGAGGAAACGCAACCAGCGATTTTACGCTGGGATCCCAGGGCTGGCTGGCAACGGCCTGAATGGCGGCGTCTCCCTCCATCTTCGGGTTGTCTTTGGACCACTGCGCCGCCTGAATCACGTTGGCCGGATAGGTCGACGCCATTAAAATTTGCGACAGCAGGGCATCCGGGTAGAGCGCGATGGGAGCAACCCATTGATCGATTTGCGCGGCAGTGTAGGCTGGCGCGACAACAGGGGCGGGCTGGGCTGCGGCAGGCGCCGCTGGTGCAACCGGTTGTTGTGCGACGGGGGCCGGTGCAGCAGGCTCCGTAGCGCGGCCTTTGACAAACATGACGCCTGAGGCGGCAAACAGCCCGGCACTGCACAGAAGGACGAGCAGATGTGGCTTAAAGGGCAACTTCATAAAATGACTCCAACGAGACAAGCGCTGTGCCGTGAGGCGTTACGGTTGGCGTGAGTATTATTCACCCGTCTTTTACTGTTTTGACTTTTCTTGGGAAGCGTCCGGTACGTCCGGATAAAGAGTGTGAGTATTTATTACACAATTATATCTGATGAAGAAAAAACTGAAGCGTCACGGTGCAGAAGATGTCGCAAAATGATGCCCTGAATCCCCGCTACACCATGCTTAACGATTCAGCAAATTTTTTAATGTTGCTTTTTTGTAAACGGATTAACACTGTGCAGAAATCCTGCTATGCTGCCCGACGCGGTATCGGGCATTTACCCTACAAACTGCTGTCTCACAGGAGCGTGAAGAGAACGCCCGCCGCATATGACAATGAGAGCGAGGAGAACCGTCGTGCTAGAAGAATACCGTAAGCACGTAGCAGAACGTGCCGCCGAGGGAATTGTACCCAAACCTTTAGATGCAACCCAAATGGCCGCGCTCGTCGAGCTGCTGAAGAACCCGCCTAAGGGCGAAGAAGAATTCCTGTTAGATCTGCTGATCAACCGCGTACCGCCTGGCGTAGATGAAGCTGCCTACGTAAAAGCCGGATTCCTTGCTGCTATCGCCAAAGGCGAAGCCACCTCCCCACTGGTTACTCCTGAAAAAGCCATTGAACTGCTCGGCACCATGCAGGGTGGTTATAACATTCATCCGCTGATCGACGCGCTGGATAACGACAAGCTGGCACCGATTGCCGCTAAAGCGCTCTCTTCCACGCTGCTGATGTTCGATAACTTCTACGACGTAGAAGAAAAAGCCAAAGCAGGCAACGTCTATGCGAAGCAGGTGATGCAGTCCTGGGCTGATGCCGAATGGTTCCTGAACCGTCCTGCTCTGGCTGAAAAAATCACCGTTACCGTCTTTAAAGTGACCGGTGAAACCAACACCGACGACCTCTCTCCGGCACCGGACGCGTGGTCTCGCCCGGATATCCCTCTGCACGCCCTGGCGATGCTGAAAAACGCCCGTGAAGGCATTGAGCCGGATCAGCCGGGCAGCGTCGGCCCGATCAAACAGATTGAAGCCCTGCAGAAAAAAGGGTTCCCGCTGGCCTACGTGGGTGACGTTGTGGGTACCGGTTCTTCCCGTAAGTCCGCGACCAACTCCGTGCTGTGGTTCATGGGTGACGATATCCCGCATGTGCCAAACAAGCGCGGTGGCGGCCTGTGCCTCGGCGGCAAAATTGCGCCAATCTTCTTCAACACCATGGAAGATGCGGGCGCACTGCCGATCGAAGTGGACGTCTCCAACCTGAACATGGGCGACGTGATTGACGTTTACCCGTACAAAGGTGAAGTGCGTAACCACGAAACCAACGAGCTGCTGGCAAGCTTCGAGCTGAAAACCGACGTGCTGATCGACGAAGTGCGTGCCGGTGGCCGTATCCCGCTGATCATCGGCCGTGGCCTGACCACCAAAGCGCGTGAAGCGCTCGGTCTGCCGCACTCCGACGTGTTCCGTCAGGCGAAAGACGTGGCGGAAAGCAGCCGCGGTTACTCTCTGGCGCAGAAAATGGTCGGTCGCGCTTGCGGCGTCGCCGGCGTTCGTCCGGGCGCGTACTGCGAGCCGAAAATGACCTCAGTAGGCTCTCAGGACACCACTGGCCCAATGACCCGTGATGAACTGAAAGACCTGGCGTGCCTGGGCTTCTCGTCTGACCTGGTAATGCAGTCCTTCTGCCACACGGCGGCCTATCCGAAGCCGGTTGACGTGACCACGCACCACACGCTGCCAGACTTCATCATGAACCGCGGCGGCGTTTCTCTGCGTCCGGGTGACGGCGTCATTCACTCCTGGCTGAACCGCATGCTGCTGCCGGATACTGTGGGTACCGGCGGAGACTCCCATACCCGTTTCCCAATCGGTATCTCCTTCCCGGCGGGCTCCGGTCTGGTGGCGTTTGCTGCTGCGACCGGCGTGATGCCGCTGGATATGCCGGAATCGGTGCTGGTGCGCTTCAAAGGTAAAATGCAGCCGGGTATCACCCTGCGCGACCTGGTTCACGCGATCCCGCTGTATGCGATTAAACAGGGCCTTCTGACCGTTGAGAAGAAAGGGAAGAAAAACATCTTCTCTGGCCGCATCCTGGAAATTGAAGGTCTGCCGGATCTGAAGGTTGAGCAGGCGTTCGAGCTGACCGATGCCTCCGCCGAGCGTTCTGCGGCGGGCTGTACCATCAAGCTGAACAAAGAGCCGATTATTGAGTATCTGAACTCTAACATCGTGCTGCTGAAGTGGATGATTGCAGAAGGCTACGGCGATCGTCGTACGCTGGAGCGTCGTATCCAGGGCATGGAAAAATGGCTGGCCGATCCGCAACTGCTTGAAGCCGATGCTGACGCAGACTACGCGGCGGTGATCGACATCGATCTGGCGGATATCAAAGAGCCAATCCTGTGTGCACCGAACGATCCGGACGACGCGCGTCCGCTGTCTGAGGTTCAGGGCGAGAAGATCGACGAAGTGTTTATCGGATCCTGCATGACCAACATCGGTCACTTCCGTGCAGCCGGTAAACTGCTGGATACCCATAAAGGCCAGCTGCCAACCCGTCTGTGGGTGGCGCCGCCAACCCGTATGGACGCGGCTCAGCTGACAGAAGAGGGCTACTACAGCGTGTTTGGTAAGAGCGGTGCGCGTATTGAAATCCCTGGCTGTTCCCTGTGTATGGGCAACCAGGCGCGCGTAGCCGACGGTGCGACGGTGGTCTCCACCTCTACCCGTAACTTCCCGAACCGTTTAGGTACCGGTGCAAACGTCTTCCTGGCCTCTGCGGAGCTGGCGGCGGTTGCGGCGCTGATTGGCAAACTGCCAACGCCGGAAGAGTACCAGACCTTTGTGGCGCAGGTTGATAAGACGGCGGTGGATACCTATCGCTATCTGAACTTTGACCAGCTCTCTCAGTACACCGAGAAGGCTGACGGGGTTATCTTCCAGACGGCAGTATAAATGCTACCCTCTCCCGTGGGAGAGGGGCTGGGGGTGAGGGCACCAGACCGCACCTGACCCATTGCCCGGTGGCGCTACGCTTACCGGGCCTACAAAACCCACCGCAACGTCGGTGGGTTTTTTATTTTCATTCCTCCCACCTCTCACGCTTTTTTTCTTCCTCGCTGCTGCGATAATTACCCTAATGGCTTTGCAGAGGAAAACACTATGGATTACGAATTTCTGCGCGACATCACCGGAGTGGTGAAAGTGCGTATGTCGATGGGCCACGAAGCCGTTGGACACTGGTTTAACGAAGAGGTGAAAGAAAATCTCGCACTTCTTGATGAGGTTGAACAGGCGGCAAATACGGTGAAAGGCAGTGAACGATCCTGGCAGCGCGCCGGGCATGAATATACGCTGTGGATGGATGGTGAAGAGGTGATGGTGCGCGCCAACCAGCTCGAGTTTTCAGGCGACGAGATGGAAGAGGGGATGAGCTACTATGACGAAGAGAGCTTGTCGATGTGCGGCGTGGAAGACTTCCTTCAGGTCGTGAACGCCTACCGAGACTTCATGAAACAGAAATAACAGGCCGGAGCATCCCTGCTCCGGCTTGCTCTTACACGGCCGGAATATTACGGCCGTAGTAAATCTCGCGCATCTCTTTCCAGAGCAGGTCAGTAATCGCCTTACGCTCTTCTTCGCTTAAATCTTCCGGCTTCGTGTGGAACATGTAGTGCTTAAGGTCGAATTCCTTCAGTAACATCTTGGTATGGAAGATATTTTCCTGGTACACGTTCACGTCCATCATGTCGTACAGCGATTTCATGTCGTCGGACATAAAGTTCTGAATAGAATTGATCTCGTGGTCGATGAAGTGCTTCATGCCGTTGATATCGCGGGTAAAACCACGCACGCGATAATCAATGGTGACGATGTCCGATTCCAGCTGGTGGATTAAATAGTTCAGCGCGTTCAGCGGGGAAATCACGCCGCAGGTCGACACTTCGATATCGGCGCGGAACGTACACAATCCGCCTTCCGGGTGACTCTCCGGGTAGGTGTGCACGCAGATATGGCTTTTATCCAGGTGGGCAACCACCACTTCCGGCAGCGGGCCCGGGTGTTCCGTTTTGTCGATAAGCTTCGGGTCGACCGGCTCTTCGCTGACCAGAATGGTCACGCTGGCGCCCTGAGGTTCATAATCCTGTCGGGCGATGTTCAGGATATTTGCGCCAATAATGGAACAGGTTTCTGACAGGATCTCGGTCAGACGGTTGGCGTTGTAGAGTTCGTCGATATAGGCGATGTAACCATCGCGTTCTTCCGCTGTTTTGGCATAGCAGATATCGTAAATACAAAAACTCAGGCTTTTCGTCAGGTTGTTAAAGCCATGCAGTTTAAGCTTTTTCAATTAGCTCACCCCCTTAGTGGATAATGCGTCTTGCAGGTACTGCGGCAGAGCAAACGCTGCGGTATGAATTGCCGGATTGTAGTATCGGCACTGAAGACCGGCCTGATGGAAGCGGGCCTGAATAATTTCGGTAGAGAGATGGCGTAATACGTCGTTATCCGTTGCCCAGGCAAAGGTCATGATCCCGCCGTAGTACGTCGGAATGGCCGCCTGATAGAAGCTGACATCATCGAAATAGGTGCTGAGCTTACGATGGCTGTCGAGCGCTTCATCCTGCTGCAGGAAGCAGACGCCATTTTGTGCGACGAAGATCCCGCCTGGGTTCAGGCAGCGCTTGCAGCCTTCGTAGAAGGAGGAGGTAAACAGCGACGCGCCAGGGCCGATAGGATCGGTGCAGTCGGAGATAATAACGTCAAAGGTTTGCGAGGTCTGGTTAACAAAATTAACGCCGTCGTCAATCACCAGGCTAAAGCGCGGATCGTCATAGCTACCGGCATTGTGGTTGGGCAGGTACTGGCGGCAGAAAGAGACGACGCCTGCATCAATTTCCACCATGGTGATGGTTTCAATGGAACGATGGCGGGACACTTCACGCAGCATTGCGCCGTCGCCACCGCCGATAATCAGGACATGCTTTGCGTGACCGTGCGCCAGCAGCGGGACGTGGGTCATCATCTCATGATAGATAAACTCATCCCGTTCGGTCGTTTGCACGACGCCGTCCAGCGCCATCACGCGGCCAAAGGCGGCATTCTCGAAGATGATCAGATCCTGGTGATCGGTTTTCTCATGATAGAGCACGTTATCAACGGCAAAGTACTGACCAAACTGGTCATGCAGTGTTTCATGCCACAACGTGTGGTCGGCCATAGCGAACTCCTCCTGTGTAAACATCCATTACGCTCACAAAAAATGAGCGAAACATGATAGCTAACTCTAACCGTGGTTGCACGGCCAGAGGTTCAACAGGGGCGTCGGGAAGGTTATTTCACGTAGGCGAGCAGGCTGAGTGAATCACGAGCCAGCGCTTTGCATTTTTTGGCAGTGGGAATACCAATACCGCTTAGGTCACGGTAGCTGTCTTCGCCGAGCGCCTTCATGTCGAAGCTGTCGTAGTTGCTGAGATCCCACTGGTTCTGCTGGGCAAAAAAGACCAGCGCGCGGCGAATCTGCCCGTTGGGTAAATTCTGGTAGCCACAATCATTTTTCAGGAATACAAAAACCGCCGTTAAATCGGCCATATCTTCCGCTTCATTTTCACTTAGCGCATAGCTGTTCGCACACATTGCCATCAGGCTACCGAACAAAATTGTCCTGAAAAACGTCTTCATTGCTTCTACCACTTCTTCACGGAAAATTAACGTTAGCATACTTGATGCCGGTGCGACGATCTTTATTATTGCCGCTTGACTTGACCTTCCGGTAAGGGGAGGGTTTATGCTCAAAAGATCGCCTGCTGGAAATAAGGAAATGAACATGCAACGTCGTGATTTTTTAAAATATTCCGCTGTGCTGGGGGCTGCCAGCGCATTACCTCTCTGGAGCCGCGCGGTGTTCGCGGCTGACAGGCCTGCCTTACCCATCCCTGACTTACTGACCGCTGACGCCCGCAGCCGTATCCAGCTTGTTGTACAGGCCGGCAAAACGACGTTCGGCGAGCACAACGCCACGACGTGGGGCTATAACGGCAATTTGCTCGGTCCGGCGCTTCAGCTACGGAAAGGGAAAGCGGTGACGGTGGATATCCACAACACGCTCGCCGAAGAGACGACGCTGCACTGGCACGGGCTGGAAGTGCCGGGTGAGGTGGACGGCGGGCCGCAGGGCATCATCAAAGCGGGCGGCACGCGCAGCGTCACCTTTACGCCTGACCAGCGCGCGGCGACCTGCTGGTTCCATCCGCATCAGCATGGCAAAACGGGCCATCAGGTGGCGATGGGGCTGGCGGGGCTGGTGCTGATTGAAGACGACGAAAGCCGCCTGCTGCGCCTGCCGAAACAGTGGGGCATCGACGATGTGCCGGTGATTGTGCAGGACAAGAAATTCAACGCTGACGGTCAAATTGACTACCAGCTGGACGTGATGAGCGCGGCGGTAGGCTGGTTTGGCGACACGCTGCTGACCAACGGCGCCATTTACCCTCAGCATGCCGCGCCGAAAGGCTGGCTGCGCCTGCGCCTGCTCAACGGTTGTAACGCACGCTCGCTGAATTTCGCCGCCAGCGATAAACGCCCGCTGTACGTGGTCGCGAGCGACGGCGGCCTGCTGCCGGAGCCGGTGAAAGTGAGCGAGCTGCCGATGCTCATGGGCGAACGCTTTGAGGTGCTGGTGGATATCAGCGACGGCAAGCCGTTTGACCTCGTAACCCTGCCGGTGAGCCAGATGGGGATGGCGGTTGCGCCGTTTGATAAGCCGCATCCGGTGCTGCGTATTCAGCCATTGCTGGTGGCCGCTTCCGGCACGCTGCCTGATACGTTAACCACGCTGCCAGCACTCCCGTCGCTTGACGGGCTTACCCAGCGCAAGCTCCAGCTCTCCATGAACCCCATGCTCGATATGATGGGCATGCAGGCGCTGATGGCGAAATATGGCGATAAGGCGATGGCGGGGATGCACCACGGCCAGATGATGGGCCACATGAATATGGATCACGGCAAAATGGGCGGCATGGGGAACATGGATCACGGCGACCATGGCTTTGATTTCCACAACGCCAATATGATCAATGGCAAAGCGTTTGACATGAACACGCCGATGTTTGCTGCCGCGAAAGGGCAGTTTGAGCGCTGGGTGATTTCGGGCGAAGGGGACATGATGCTGCACCCGTTCCATATCCACGGTACCCAGTTCCGCATTCTTTCAGAGAACGGCAAAGCGCCGGATGCGCATCGCGCGGGCTGGAAAGATACGGTGAGAGTGGAGGGCGGCGTCAGCGAGGTGCTCGTGAAGTTTGACCACGACGCGCCGAAGGAGTTTGCCTATATGGCGCACTGTCACCTGCTGGAACATGAGGATACGGGGATGATGCTGGGCTTTACCGTATAAAAAAAGCCGGGTGGCGGCTTCGCCTTACCCGGCCTACATAGGGCACCCGTAGGCCCGGTAAGCGCAGCGCCACCGGGCTTATCAGTTACTTGTTTTCGTCAGGCAGTGCATACGCGACGATATAGTCGCCCATCTTCGTGCCAAACGAACCGTGACCGCCCGCAGAGATGACAACGTACTGCTTGCCATTCACTTCATAGGTCATCGGCGTGGCCTGTCCACCCGCTGGCAGACGGCCTTGCCACAGTTTTTCACCGTTGGTCATGTTGTACGCGCGCAGGTAGTTATCTGCGGTTGCCGCGATGAACAGCACGTTACCGGCGGTGGAAATTGGGCCACCCAGCATCGGCATACCCATATTGAACGGCACCGGAACCGGCATCGGGAACGGCATGCTGTCCTGTGGCGTACCAATACGTTTTTTCCATACGATCTGGTTAGTTTTCAGATCCAGACCGGAGATATAACCCCAGGCTGGCTGTTTACACGGCAGACCAAACGGAGACAGGAACGGGTTCAGGGTTACACCAAACGGCACGCCGTACTGCGGCTGAATGCCAGCTTCGGTGCCAGAACCTTTCGCGTCTTTCGGCTGCTCCATTGGGTTACCCGGACCGCGTGGGATCAGACGGGAAACGAACGGCAGCGCCATTGGGTTGGCAATTGCCACCTGACGGTTCGGGTCGACGGAGATCCCGCCCCACTCGAACATCCCCAGGTTACCCGGGAAGACCAGCGTGCCCTGCTCAGACGGCGGCGTGAAGATGCCTTCGTAGCGCAGCTGATGGAACATCACGCGGCACACCAGCTGGTCAAACATGGTGGCACCCCACATGTCTGCACCGCTGAGGTCTTTCTTCGGACGGAAGCTCAGGTCAGAGAACGGCTGGGTTTTGCTGACGTAGTCGCCTTTTGCGGCGCCCTGCGGAACCGGTTTTTCCGGTGCAGGCACAACCAGCTTACCGTTGCTGCGATCCAGGACGAAGATGTTGCCCGTCTTGGCCGGAGCGTAAATCACCGGCACGGTTTTGCCGTCAACGGTAATGTCCGCCAGCGTCGGCTGGGACGGCATATCCATATCCCACAGATCGTGGTGGACCGTCTGGTAGCTCCACGCCAGCTTACCGGTGGTCGCGTTCAGCGCCACGATAGCGCTCGCATAGCGCTCCTGCTCCGGCGTGCGGTTACCGCCCCAGATATCTGGCGTGGTCACACCCATTGGCAGGTAGACCAGGTCCAGCTTCGCGTCATACGCCGCTGGCGCCCAGGAGTTTGGCGAGTTAAAGGTAAAGGTGTGTTCATCCGACGGGATCGCGTTTGGATCTTTCGCACCCGGGTCAAAGGCCCACAGCAGTTTACCGGTGTTCACGTCGAAACCACGGATGACGCCGGAGGTTTCACGCGTGGAGAAGTTATCCGTTACCGAACCGGCAATCACGATGGTTTTATCGGTGATGATTGGCGGTGAGGTGGGCTCATACAGACCCGGCGTGGTGTCCGGCATGTTGGTCTGCAGGTTCAGGATACCTTTGTTGGCAAAGGTTTCGCACAGCTTGCCCGTTTCGGCATTGATGGCGAACAGACGGCCATCGTTCACCGGCAGCATAATGCGGCGCGGGCAGTCGGCGATGACTTCCGGGCTGGCATTATCGGCACGCGCTTCGTGGTAAGAGACACCGCGGCAGGTAACGTGCTGGAAGGACGGGTTGGAGTTCAGCTGCGGATCGAAGTGCCATTTCTCTTTACCGGTGGCCGCGTCGAGCGCGAACAGACGCTGGTGCGCCGTACACAGGTAGAGCATGTTGCCAACTTTAATTGGCGTCACTTCGTTGGTTAACTCGCCCGGATCGTTCGGCATCTTCAGGTCGCCGGTACGGAATACCCAGGCTTCTTTCAGGTTCTTAACGTTATCCGCGTTGATCTGCTTCAGCGGAGAGTAGCGTTGACCTTCCTGATTACGACCGTACGCAGGCCAGTCGCCGTCCGCCACCTGCGAGATAGCCGCAGCAGGCGTGGATTCCGCGTTCAGCGTACCGTTGATCTCCTGTGGGTCGTTAAAACCGGCCCAGGTCAGAATGCCGCCGGTAATCAGCAGAGCAACTACCAGGCCCGCCACAGCACCGCTTGAAGGCACAATCAGGCGACGCCACACGAACGGCAGGATCAGCCAGATACCGAAGAAGACCAGGATGTCGCTGCGCGGCGTCAGTGCCCAGAAGTCGAACCCGACTTCCCAGACGCCCCAGATCATGGTGGCAAGAAGGAGTGCGGCATACAGCCACAGTGCAGATTGTTTTCTACGTAACAGCAGGACGGTTACGGCAACCATAACCAGACCCGCAATCGGGTAGTACCAGGAGCCGCCTAAAGCGACCAACCAGACGCCACCGATTAACAGATACAGCGCGCAGAAGGCTGCGAAAGCGGCTGTTAATGTCACCAGTAGACGCGGCTGTTTAGCGTTTGTTTCAGCCATAGAAAGTGTACTCGTCAGTTTTTGTTAATAATTTGCTAGCAACTAATTATAGGTATTAACAAGTGTGATCGGAATCACAATATTTGCTTTTTATAACTCATACGCCAGGCTTATCCATTTGCTGATATAATGGCGGGCTTGCGTATCGATGCCGGAAATACATTCACCTGCATTGAGAGATTTTCATTAAAATCATTTGGTTAGTAATATGAAACATACTGTTGAAGTGATGATCCCGGAAGCCGAGATCAAAGCGCGTATCGCCGAACTGGGTCGTCAAATCACCGAACATTACAAGGACAGCGGCAGCGAAATGGTGCTGGTCGGTCTGTTGCGCGGCTCTTTCATGTTCATGGCAGACCTGTGCCGTGAAGTGCATGTGCCCCATGAGGTCGATTTTATGACCGCCTCCAGCTACGGCAGCGGCATGTCCACCACCCGTGATGTGAAAATCCTGAAAGATCTGGATGAAGATATTCGTGGCAAAGATGTGTTGATCGTTGAAGACATTATTGACTCCGGCAACACGCTGTCAAAAGTGCGCGAGATCCTGAGCCTGCGTGAGCCAAAATCGCTGGCGATTTGTACGCTGCTGGATAAACCTGACCGTCGTGAAGTGCAGGTGCCGGTAGAGTTCGTGGGCTTCTCGATTCCGGACGAATTCGTCGTCGGTTACGGCATTGACTACGCGCAGCGTTATCGTCATCTGCCGTATGTTGGGAAAGTAGTATTGCTGGACGAGTAGTTGCGGGCTGATGCCCTCACCCCGGCCCTCTCCCACAGGGAGAGGGAGAACATCCCCGGCTTTATTTATGATTCACATGCTTAAGCTGAAGGTTGGCAATCCCCGAACGGTAACGCTGCTCCAGCGTTTCGCGGTTGGTGGCGGTCACTTCCAGATTGCGCAGCAGGCCATCGTGAATACCGTACGCCCAGCCGTGGATAGAGACCTTCTGCCCGCGTTTCCACGCTGATTGCATGATTGTTGAGTGGCCCAGGTTATATACCTGCTCCATCACGTTGAGTTCGCAAAGGGTATCCATGCGACGCTCCTGCGGCATTTCGCCCAGCAGTGAGCTATGTTTGAACCAGATATCGCGGATGTGCAGCAGCCAGTTATCAATGAGCCCCAGTTCCGTGTTTTCAACCGCCGCCTGCACGCCGCCGCAGCCATAATGGCCGCAAATGATGATGTGCTCGACTTGCAGAACGTCCACGGCATACTGAACAACAGAAAGACAGTTGAGATCGGTGTGGATGACGAGATTGGCGACATTACGGTGAACAAACAGTTCGCCGGGTTCAAGGCCGGTCAGGCGCTCCGCCGGTACGCGGCTGTCGGAACATCCAATCCAGAGAAAGCGTGGATTCTGAGCCTGCGCGAGTTTTCCAAAAAATCCGGGGTCTTCCTCCACCAGCATTTTTGACCATAGTGCATTATTGCTGATGAGTGTATCTATGTTGTTCATGGAGGTTAGCGACCTGTAACCGAGTTATTGCGTTGCGCTACTATAGGGTAACCCGACTTTTAATGAAACCACACAACGTGTGTAAGAACTGAAGGTAAGTTAATTTCATGGCAATTGCACTGGAGCTTGAGCAGCTTAAAAAAACCTATTCGGGTGGCGTTCAGGCGCTACGCGGAATAAATCTTAAGGTAGAGGCCGGCGATTTTTACGCGCTTCTGGGGCCGAACGGGGCGGGGAAATCGACCACCATTGGGATTATTAGCTCGCTGGTCAATAAAACGTCCGGCCGGGTGAGCGTCTTTGGGTACGACCTGCAAAAAGATGTGGTGAACGCCAAGCGTCAGCTGGGGCTGGTACCGCAGGAGTTCAACTTCAACCCGTTTGAGACGGTGCAGCAGATCGTCGTTAACCAGGCGGGCTATTACGGCGTTGAGCGTAAAGAGGCCCTGGAGCGTAGCGAAAAATACCTCAAGCAGCTCGACCTGTGGGAAAAGCGTAACGAACGTGCGCGCATGTTGTCCGGCGGGATGAAGCGTCGCCTGATGATTGCCCGTGCGCTGATGCACGAGCCAAAGCTGCTGATCCTCGATGAACCGACTGCGGGTGTTGATATCGAACTTCGTCGTTCCATGTGGGGCTTCCTGAAAGATCTCAACGACAAAGGCACTACCATTATTCTGACCACCCACTATCTCGAAGAAGCTGAGATGCTGTGCCGCAACATCGGCATTATTCAGCACGGTGAGCTGGTGGAGAACACCTCGATGAAGAATCTGCTCTCCAAGCTGAAATCCGAAACCTTTATTCTCGATCTGGCGGCGAAAAGCCCGTTACCGAAGCTCGAAGGGTATCAGTATCGTCTTGTCGATACCTCGACGCTGGAAGTGGAAGTGCTGCGCGAGCAGGGAATTAACAGCGTTTTCTCGCAGCTGAGCGCGCAGGGGATTCAGGTTTTAAGCATGCGTAACAAAGCGAACCGACTGGAAGAGCTGTTTGTCTCTCTGGTACAGGACAAACAAGGAGACAAGGCATGACGCATCTTTACTGGGTCGCGCTGAAAAGTATCTGGGCGAAAGAGATTAACCGCTTTATGCGCATCTGGGTGCAAACCCTGGTGCCGCCGGTGATCACCATGACGCTGTACTTCATTATTTTCGGTAACCTGATCGGTTCCCGGATTGGTGAAATGCACGGCTTTACCTATATGCAGTTTATTGTGCCGGGCCTGATCATGATGGCGGTGATTACTAACGCCTACGCCAACGTAGCGTCGTCATTCTTCAGCGCCAAGTTCCAGCGCAATATTGAAGAGTTGCTGGTCGCGCCTGTGCCGACGCACGTCATTATCGCTGGCTATGTTGGCGGCGGCGTGGCGCGCGGGCTGTGCGTGGGGATCCTGGTCACGGCCATTTCGCTGTTCTTTGTGCCGTTCCAGGTGCATTCCTGGCTGTTTGTCGCGCTGACGCTCCTGCTGACCGCGATCCTGTTCTCGCTGGCGGGCCTGCTGAACGCGGTGTTCGCCAAAACGTTCGACGACATCAGCCTGATCCCGACCTTCGTGCTGACGCCGCTGACCTATCTCGGCGGGGTGTTCTACTCCCTGACGCTGCTGCCGCCGTTCTGGCAGGCGCTGTCGCACCTGAACCCGATTGTCTACATGATCAGCGGCTTCCGCTTTGGCTTCCTTGGCATTACCGATGTGCCGTTGTTCACTACGGTGGCGGTGCTGGTGGTGTTCATCATCGCCTTCTACCTGCTGTGCTGGTATCTGATCCAGCGCGGACGCGGTCTGCGCAGCTAATCCTCTGCCCGGCGACAATCTGTTTGCCGGGCACTTTTCTTTGACAGTTATCACCGTAAGCTAACCTTCACTCCGCTAAACTACTCGCCTGCTAAGGAGGGAGTGATGCTGGGATGGGTTATCACCTGCCACGATGAACATGCGCAGGATATGCTGGAGAAACTTGAGGCCAAATTTGGTCCGCTGGCGCAGTGCCGCGCGGTGAACTACTGGCGCGGATTGAGTACCAACATGCTCAGTCGAATGATGTGCGATGCCCTGCATGAAACCGACACCGGTGATGGCGTTATCTTTCTCACTGATAAATCCGGGGCAGCACCTTATCGTTCTGCGGCGTTACTGAGTCACAAGCATGAGAATTGTGAGGTGATCTCAGGCATTAATTATGCGTTGCTGGAATTAATGATCCCATTTCGTGAAACTTTAAGCAGTGCCGAATTTCGCAATACTATCGTTGATAAGCACATACCCGGCGTAAGCAGCCTTTGGCATCAGCAGCAGAAAAATCCGCCTTTTGTCTTGCTCCATGATTTGTATAAGAATTAAACATTGGTATTGGTGTCGCTTTTGCTACAATGGCGACTCATTCCTGGTATCGATTTAAATCCCATGTTTATGCGCGTTCTGTTCCTGCTATTGCTGCTGATTTCCGGCGGTACATCTGCCAGTTTGATTAGCCAACAAGGGCTACCGGCCCGCTATATGCAAACCACCGAAGATGCAGCGATCTGGGCGCAGGTGGGGAACAGCGTGATCAACGTGGGTAACGTGCGCGCGGGGCAGATCCTTGCCGTTGTGCCGACCTCTGCGGACTACTACGAGTTTCGTTTTGGCTTTGGCACGGGGTTTATTGACAAAGAGCACCTTGAAAATGTGCAGGGCAAGCAGCGTGTAGAAGACAGCCTTGGCGATCTCAACAAACCGCTGAGCAATCAGAATCTGATCACCTGGAAAGACACGCCGGTGTATAACGCCCCCAATAGCGGGAGCGCGCCCTTCGGCACATTAAGCGCCAATCTCCGCTATCCGATTCTGAACAAGCTCAAAGATCGTCTGAACCAGACCTGGTATCAGATCCGCATCGGCAACCGTCTGGCGTGGGTCAGTAGTCTGGATGCACAGGAAGATAACGGCCTGCCGGTCCTGACCTACCATCATATTTTGCGTGATGAAGAGAACACGCGTTTTCGTCATACCTCCACGACCACCAGTGTGCGCGCGTTCAACAACCAGATGGCCTGGCTGCGCGATCAGGGCTATGCCACGCTGACGATGTACCAGCTGGAAGGGTACGTGCGTAACAAGATGAACCTGCCCGCGAAGGCGGTGGTGATCACCTTTGATGATGGCCTGAAATCGGTCAGCCGCTATGCGTATCCCATTCTGAAAGAGTACGGCTTTAACGCGACGGCGTTTATCATATCGTCACGTATTAAAGGCCATGCGCAGAAGTGGGACCCGAAATCGCTGCAGTTTATGAGCGTTCATGAGATTAAGGGCATTCAGGATGTGTTTGATATTCAGTCCCACACGCACTTCCTGCACCGCGTTGATGGTAACAAGCATCCGATTTTACTGAGCCGCAGCTACCACGTGATCCTGTTTGATTTTGAACGCTCGCGACGCGCGCTGGCGCAGTTCAACCCGCACGTGCTGTATGTCTCTTATCCCTTTGGCGGGTACGACAATAAGGCGATAAAGGCGGCGAACGATGCCGGTTTTCACCTGGCGGTAACAACGGTGAAAGGGAAGGTGAAGCCGGGGGATAATCCGTTCTTGCTAAAACGCCTGTATATCTTAAGAACGGATTCGCTGGAGACGATGTCGCGGCTGATCAGCAATCAGCCGCAGGGGTAGGGGTCAATCGTAAGAAAGGGTGAACACGCCAGTGGCTTTAAACGAGCCCGGCTTCACCGTGCTGCCATTGGCTACCAGCTGGGCAACATAATCAATTTGCTTTGAAACCGGCGTGGAGTAGTCGGTTACGACATAGGTTGAGTTAGGATTATTCGGCATAAGCTGGGACGTCCCGTTATACATTATTCTTACGCCAGCCCCCTCAGCTCCGGACGACAATGTGTTACCAAGAAGGTCGTTGTTAGTTCCGGTTAATTTTGTCGTGGTCAGCTTGGTTGTGAAGTTTGCCACGCTGGTGCAGTTATCCAGCCTGATGGAAAACGGCACATCCTTGACCCGATTGTTTCTGATGTCTGAGACATAATATTCTCCCAGGTCAACATCGTTAGTCCCATCCGAAAGCATGGCAATGTCGCAGGTTGGAAGAACGATAGGGATCTGGAATGAGCTCTCATTGACCATAAATGTCCATGGCTGGTTGTTACTGTCATTTGGATCGCCAATCGACATTCTACCCAGGGTCCCTGGTTTGGGTTTGATGAAGGTTTCTTTATTCGGGTTGCCTTGATAGCCATCATCAATATAAATATGAACTGAGGTATTAATCCATTTGCCATCCCAGGGGTCAGCATTATCGGAATGAGAAACCATGGCCCAGCCGGTGGTATTCGTTCCGAAATAGGCTCCCATGCCACCATCGCTTTCGGCAGTGTGAACCCTCACGGAATAATGAATGCCGGGAATATTCGTTTCAAACATGGCCTCGCCATAGTGGCTCCCCACGTACACGGACGGGTCTGTTTGCGACATGAGGTTATAGCCATCGTTTCCTGCACCACACTGGGCCTGAATGCCCGGTGTGAGGTTAACGTTAAAAAGGGCGCTGATGTAATTCCCTGGTGGTGGAAGGCGGATGGGGCCGCCTGAGTACTCGGCGTTGATCAGGGTAGTGGTGCCGCCATGCCCATCGTTCATTCGGCACTCCCCTGCCCAGCCTGTCTGGCTAAGGGATAACAATAAGCTCGCCATGGCAAATGCCATTGGGCCTTTAAAAGTGAAACCCTTTCTGAAAGCGTTGAACATTCTCATCCTTTTCCTGTTCTGGTTATTATTCGTAAGTGACGTCAACCCGTACTTTACTGGTGACGATACCGCCAGCCACTACGCCAGTGTTCTGATAGCGGGCATAGAACTGATAATCCGTTAAAAATGCAGTACCCTGGTCGCTTACGTCATAAATGACTTTTGACGTACCGTCGTTGTTTAACACATTCGTTTTATATTTCTCAGAGAAAAGGACAACGCCAACATTTTTGGCAGCCCCGGCAGCAGTCTCTTCACTTTTAAATACCTGGTTTTGCCCCGGCCAGAATCCTGATTGTGGCGAGAAGCTAAAATTCAGCTTTTTAGCGGTGCTGCTGTCTCCGTAGCAATCATCAACATGGATCTTAAAAGGGGTGCCGCCTGCATCATCGGTAGCCGTATAGCGATCGCTACCATCAGCGTTATAAAACCAATTCCGCATCACGTTGGGGAGATAGATCTCTCCGCCATTCTCAACGCTTAACTTACAGGTGCTATTAACAATATTGGCCGTAAGATTGACGTCGAGCCCAGAGCCTGCCTGGCTTACGCCAGGCAGGATGCTGCCAGCCAGAGCCATAAGCAACACAAGACCGGGCTGGTATAATGTAAACGGTGATTGTTGCATGATGGTTCCTGGAATTATGGGTAGGTGACAGTGAAGGTTACCGGTGCGGTAACGGCACCTGTGCCAACATCAGCAATCTTTTTGTCTTTCGCAATCACGATACGCGAGCTCATCGGGAATTCCGCTGCACCGTCAGCAATGGTGACTTCCTGTGCCGCCGGAGGTCTTTTGCAGCTCAGCATTACGCCTGTATCGACAGATCCTGACCAAATTTCGAAACCTGTCGCCAACCCTGCGGCATAAGAATCTCCGTCCGCATTGAGACCTGAGCATCCCTTACCAGCACCAGCACCACTCGCCGCGGATACCGTCGCCTTGCTTACTCCAGAACAGTTTGTAAAGGCAATTTTTAACGGCTCGACGCGGGTTTTATTCACCAGATCGGACTTATATACGTCGCCAAAAGCAATCTCACTGGATGCAGTTCCTGCACCGTTAAGCACTTTTGCTGTACAGGTGCCAGACACCACTTTTGTTTTAATCGTCAGTTCGACGCTGCCGGTACCTGTAATTGCTGCACTTGCCATTCCAGAGAACAGAAGGGTAGAAACGGACAGGGCGATAAAAGTTGATTTCATTTTCATAATGTTGCTCCGTTTTCCTGCACCAATCACTCGTAGCTGAATTCAAAGGTTGCTACGGTTTGAAAATCGCCAATTGTCATGCTGTTTTCTTTGGTTTCACGTAAGGTGGCTACCAGATTAACTTCCTTATTCTGGATTTCTGATGGGCTCCAGACCAGGCGTTCTGCATCTACGGTAGAGTTAACGATAAATGGCGCATCCGGAGCATCCGCTCTGGCAATTTCGGCCGCAGAGAAATCAGAGCCGCCGTTAGTTTTTGCTATCTGGTTAACAAGGCCGCTCGCCAAATAACCTGATTTAGTTCCTTTTACGGTTGTTTTTAATGAGGTCAGCGATGCTGGGCATTCAACCATCACGATTTTGAATGCGGCATTCGCCGTTCCGGCTTTGACATCATCCAAACGCACCTGACCGTTAGTACCGAGAGTCAGCGTTTGCTGCGTATCTGAACCTTCTCCGCCAACTAGCTTCATATCGCAGGTGGTTTCGCGAATATTGGCCGTGAAATTAACATTCAGATCGGTTGCCGCAGCAGATCCTGTCATCGCTAACATTGCTAATGCGATTAATGAATAACCGCAACGTTGTTTCTTCATATTATTTCCCATGGGTGTGATTCCCTGTTGTAAATATCATTGCATTTGGCACTGCTGATTACTCAGAAGGGTCGTGAGACCCGCTTTTTGCGCATTCGCTGGGATCTGATAATGTACGGTACAAGAACTGGTACTATCGCTGCCCCATACCACTCTCAGGACACCTTTATCTTCCACACCGCGAACATACGCTTGCCCAGCTTGTCCTACTGTTCCAATTGGTTCATTCTTCTCGTTCAGCACATCTGCGCCCAGCGGAATAAAGCCCTTATCAGAACGTTGTAATTCCAGAACAAGCGAACGGCCTTCGTCCGTTTCAAAATTCACTAATACAACGGAGCCATTACGCGGAACAGCAACTGCGCTTGTGTTTTTAATTTCGACATCCGCTTCGAGGGTGCTGATATCAATTGAAACCCGGTTCTCTCTGTAGGCAGACATATACGGCATAATGCCGTATCCGGAGCTATCAATACGGCTCTGGCCATAACCCAGGCGAGCCCCCGTCGCGCCACTCGCTTTAACCAGCGCCAGTGAATCCGTTTCGCCGATACTGCCTGGCGTAAATACAACGCCACCTGAGTGAACAACCATCCCACCGTTGTAGCTCGCGGAATATTGCTTACTGTTGTCATCACCAAAGGACGCCGAGACGCCGAGCGGGCCGTAAGGACTGTTCCATGAGCTAAAACCGCTGATCTGGTTGAGATTGCCGTAATTTCCGCCGCTTGAAGAGGCGCTGACGGAGTAACTGACGTCACTGTTTTTGGTGTTACCGCTCGCCGTAGAGTTGAAGCTGGTACCGCCTTTCAAATCTGAGCGCAGGCTCATGTTGACGTTGTTAAACCCGCCTGACTGCGTATGGTCTTTATCAAAAACGCTGAACGGGACGCTGAGGTTGACGTATACGCTGTCATCCTTCTCACCCGATTCGTTATAGGTACGCTGGAGTGAAACGCTATAGCTGCCGTAAGCGAAGCTATTGTTGTAGCCCACGCTGTAGTCAGAAGTTGAACTGCTATCGTTCCAGTAATCCTCCCAGGTGCCGCTAATATAGAGAGAACCGTATTCCTCACCGCTTACATTTAACGGCTGGTTAAGACTGACCTGAACCTGGTTTTTTGTACGCTGATAGTCAGCATACAGTTGCGCATTGCTGTCATAGGAACGGTTACCGTATTCCTGATGATGGATACTGTCCTGCAAAGAGGCGGCATCATTCAGGCTAAGGTAATCCTCCGTTGAGAAGCGATAGGCTGCCACGTTCAGGGAGGTATTAGTCGCTTCCAGCATTTTGCTGTAGGTCAGCCGGTAACTCTGTCCTTTAAGCGTGTCGAGCCCATCGATATCGGCATAGGACTGCGTCACGTCGAATGCAAATGCACCAATACGGGTGTTCATTGCCAGACCAAGCAGGCCGGCATAGAAATCCATATCTGTATATTGCGCGCCAACGTAGCCGGTAAAGGTATTATTCAGGCCATACGCATAGGTTGCATAACCGACTTTGGGTTTGTCATGCAGCGAATCATCGTTCAGCTCGCCTAAACCGACATCCCACCGGCTGGAACCCGGGCGGAGCATTTGCGTGACCGAAGAGAACGGAACGGTAAACGTCCGTTTACTTCCATCAGCTTCTTCAACGGTAACAATCAAATCATTGCCATAGCCTGTCGTACTGAGGTCATTGATCTCAAAAGCACCCGGTGGAACGGTCGTTTCATAAATCTTGTTACCGCTTTGCATTACGCTGACTTTAGCGTTGCTGTTTGCCACGCCGCGAATCACGGGCGCATAGCCAGTAGCACCTTGTGGGAGCCTGCGGTCATCGTTAAACATCCGCGTACCACGCAGGCTCACCGAGTCAAAGATATCGCCGCGGGTGTAGGAATCACCCAAAACCATCTGTGCGTTAAGCGGTGTAATGTCTCGCTGAAGATAGATATCCTGGCTTGAATAGTGCGAACCGTTATCGCTGTCCCAGTTCATGCTGCCGCGAGAACGTAAACGCCATGCCCCCATGTTCAGGCCATAGCGCAGCCCTGCATAGGCAGTATCCGAGTTTGTTCCGTTAGATTCGCTGTGCCAGGTATTGAGATCGTATGAGAGCAATCCAGCGGTAACGCCGTCATCCCATAATGAGGGATCGACATACCCCGCAGGGAGTTTAAGCACATAGATCTGCGGGAAATCGAGATCCATTTCCTGCTTACTGCTGTCAAAATGCTCGGATGCACCAGGATAATATTTCTTAATATCCACACAGGCCGCGTCATCCTTCTTGACGTCATCGCCTAATTTGCTGGTATCTATACCTGATTGAGCCAAGATGAGTTTTGTCAGACATGCTGAGGCGCGAGGCGTTTTATTATCAACGAATGTCATCTCAACCGTGGATTTTGAATTGCCATTCAAATTCACTTTTACACGGTAGGTGCCCGGCAATACCGGGTTGCCGTAAGCGTAACGCTCAACGTTGATACTTCCACCATTATCGATAAGGAACTGGTCATTAAATTCAATGGCCGATTCTGATTCGGAAGCGGTGTCTACATTATTTTTTCCATTCTCGCTGGCGTGCAGCGGTAGTGCTGCACAGATAGCGAGGCATAAAAGTGAACGTTGAAATAGCATGCTTCATCCAGACAGGTCGCCGTTCGAATGCTTCACAACATTCAAACGTTTTATTTTTATAATGTGGCGGTGTTGTATTGATTAATTGACTTTGGCTTCGAAATTATCAGAGCCGCCATTGTCGTTAATCGTGTCGTAAGCAACAGTACCGGCAGTCGTATTGCTGAGGCCTTTTATCTGCATGGCTTGAGTACTAAAAGGTAAAATTGATTTATGATCAACCTGGTATACTTTGCCTGCGGATTTCAATGTGACGTTCGAAATTGAAACGTTAAAAGGTGAATCATTGTGGGCGACCAGGTTAACCGTACTGCCTTGTTTTTGCTGCGACCATGTTACTTTGGCTGCGGCATCTCCTGGCGTACCTTTCAGGCCGTCAGGACGGAAAAAGAGTTTAATACGCGTGCGGAATGCTAACTGAAGCTGGTTTGGGCTTTCACCGTCTTTTACTTTTGATTTTGGTGGGATTTCAAGCACATTGAACCAGAATAAGGATTCTCGATCTTTAGGCAATGAACCGCCCAGATAAGAAATACGAACGGATTGACCTTTTTGCGGATCAATTCTGGATACAGGTGGAGTGATAATAAACGGTAATTTTAATTCTTGTGGGTTAGTATCATCGCGGCCATCATCGAGCCATGACTGTACCAATAGCGGTTTTTTACCACGGTTATCTAAAGAAACAATCACATCTTTCTGCGATTGCTGATAAACAATACGCGTACCTGAAATAACGATATCTGCACTTGCCTGGAATGATGCAAAAACAGCAGCAGCAAGGCAGGCTACTTTTAATCCCTTATAAAATGATGTACTTAACATTTTTCCACTTCCTGTTGGAATGATATCAAATAATCCCCCGACGAATGTCAGGGGATGAATAGTACTCTTGAACTACGTTTTATGAATTATTCGTAGATCATTGTGAAAGCAGCTTGAGCCTGAACAACACCCGCAGTTACTGGGTTGCTGCTTGCGTCCCAGCCCTGACCCTGGGTGTAAGCTACACGGTAGTACAGTGCGCCTGCGCCATTGCTATCAATAGTGGCTTTCTGGGTATTGTTGGTCTGATCAAGTTTGATCTGATCGGTAGCGGAGTTGCCATCGTTTGACAGAACCAGGTTGACGTTTTTAGCTGCGCCCTGGGTGTTTGTTGGTGGAACCAGCAGGCCGCCGGAAGTGGAAGAAGAACCCGCCCATGAATCGAACTGAGCAGATGCCTGAGAAACGGTAGCAGAATCACAGCCAGTCAGCGTCAGAGCGAATTTCTTCTCGCCCAGGGTGCTGTCGGTGCTCAGTGGATTGGCGAAATCTTTTACAAACACGGTATCCAGGTTAACGTCGAAATCGTTACCGTCCTGGTCAATTTTCTGATCCAGGGATACTTTACAGGTGTTGTTAGAAACCATACCGTGGAAAGTAATGGTACCTGTATCTGAAGGAATTGGATCAGCCGCCATTGCAGAACCCGCGCTCAGAACCATTGCTACTACAGTTGCCAGACCTAATTTATTAAAAGACATTTTTTATATCCATATTAAATGCTAGAAATTAAACATACGCAAAGCCTATGTTTGTTCCGAACTCATGTTTCGGGAAAAGGATTCTAATTGAGGGGGGATGGCGATGGAAAGTCATTTGCCATTAGAATTACTTAAACGATTTTTTAGTTAAAAAATGTATTTATAGGTAGCTGATAATTATCAATTATAGGTGAGGTATGGCGTGAATAGAGATTAGTGGTATAACAATAATAAATTTATATTAATGTGTTTTATTTATTTCTTGGAATTATGAATTCATTACCCGAAGTGCTCTCCGGGTAATTTAATTATATCTTAGATACGCTTACGCCACCTGAACCGGAATCGCCTTCGCGGTGCGTTTCATGTCATTGTCACCGTCGAAATAAGCGACTTTTGGCTGCCAGCGACGCGCTTCTTCGTCAGACATCATGACAAAGCTGGCGATAATGACGATATCACCTACGTCCGCGCAATGTGCGGCAGCACCGTTAACGGAAATGATTTTAGACCCGCGCTCGGCGGCAATCGCGTAGGTTGAGAAACGTTTGCCGTTGTTAACGTTCCAGATATCAATCGCTTCGTTTTCAAGGATGCCCGCAGCATCAAGGAAATCCTGGTCGATGGCGCAGGAGCCTTCATAGTGCAGGTCGGCCTGGGTGACTTTCACACGGTGAAGTTTACCTTGCAGCATTTTGCGAATCATTACGTTTACCTTTAATTATCAAGGGTGAAGAACTACACCAGCTCAACCACTTTATTGTCGATTAGGCGAGCCTGACCGAGCCATGCCGCCACGAGGATGACCGCACGTTTGCTGGTCTCCGTCAGTTCAAGCAGGGTATCTGCGTCGCGTATTTGAATATCGTCAGCGCGGAATCCTTTATCATTCAGGGCCTGCTCTGCAAGGGCAACAATCTCTTCTGCGCTTAACTCTTTCGCCAGGAGTTGTTCCGCCATAGCGTTCATCACCTTGCTTAAGCCCGGCGCGATTTTGCGCTGGTCCGCGGTTAGGTAGCCATTTCGTGAGCTGAGCGCCAGACCGTCTTTGGCGCGTACAATCGGTACGCCGACAATCTCGATATCGTAACCCATATCCGCCACCATCTTGCGGATCAGCGCCAGCTGCTGGAAATCTTTCTCACCGAAGCAAGCAACGTCTGGCTGCACCAGGTTAAAGAGCTTGCTGACGATGGTCGATACGCCGCGGAAATGACCCGGACGGCTCGCGCCTTCCAGCATGGTGGAAATGCCCGGTACGTCAACGTAAGTAGCCTCTTCCGTACCCTGCGGATACACGTCCGACGGCGCCGGAGAGAAGACAATATCCGCATGGCGTTTTTTGAGCTTCTCGCAATCTTCCTGCAGGGTGCGAGGATAGCGTGCCAGATCGTCGGCGCGGTCAAACTGCATTGGGTTAACGAAGATACTGACCACTACGATATCTGCACGAGCCCTGGCTTCATCGACCAGCTTCATATGGCCGTCATGCAGGTTGCCCATGGTCGGGACCAGTGCGATACGTTTACCTTCCTGACGCGCGCGACGAATATGCTGGCGCAGCAGCGGCAGGGTTTCAATGATTAGCACAACGAGACTCCTTAATGGAAACTGTGTTCTTCACCCGGATAAACACCGGATTCAACGTCGGCAATATACTGCCTGACCGCAGCGCGCATGTCGCCCGCTTCGGTGAGGAAATTTTTGGCAAACTTCGGAATATGCCCGCCGGTGATGCCAAAGGCGTCGTGCATCACCAGAATCTGACCGTCGGTCACGTTGCCTGCGCCAATACCAATCACCGGAATGGACAGGGCTTCAGTAATACGCTTCGCCAGCTCAACCGGCACGCACTCCAGCACCAGCAGCTGCGCGCCTGCGGCTTCCAGCGCCAGGGCATCATCAAACAGCGTCTGGGCGGCATCACCGCGACCCTGCACCTTATAGCCGCCGAAGATATTCACGGACTGCGGCGTCAGGCCTAAATGGCCGCAGACCGGCACGGCGCGCTCGGTGAGCATCTTCACCGTATCAACCAGCCAGGCGCCGCCTTCAATTTTGACCATATTGGCACCGGCGCGCATCACTGCCGCCGCGTTTTCGAATGCCTGTTCCGGCGTGGCGTAGGCCATAAACGGCAGATCGGAAAGCAGCAGGCAGGCTGGGGCGCCACGGCGCACGGCGCGGGTATGGTAAGCGATATCCTCAACCGTCACCGGCAGGGTGGAATCATGTCCTTGTACCGTCATCCCTAACGAATCTCCGACCAGCATGACGTTGATCCCCTCTTCGGCAAAGAGTTTGGCGAAGCTGTAGTCATACGCGGTGATGGTGGCGAAGCGTTTTTTTTCCTGTTTGCATTTCTGCAGTAAGGAGATGGTGGTTGGTTTCATACTGTTTCCTGATAGCCCAAAAGCGAATCTTTGCGCATTCTAACAGTAACATTCGAGGGAACAATGATTTTAGGCAATCGATTAGCCACAATTATTTTGAGGCTAATCAGCAGGGGAACAGGATCACCAGCGAGCGGGTCTTTCCGCGTTGAGGCCGTCCAGAATGGACTTGAGTGGTGTGCCGTCCGGGAAGGTGAGATCGGGAGCGACTTCAAAGAGCGGCCAGAGCATAAACCCGCGATTTTTCATGTCGTAATGCGGAACGGTGAGACGTTCAGTGTTAATGATCTCGTGACCAAACAGCATAATGTCGAGGTCCAGCGTGCGTGGTCCCCAGCGCTCGGCTTTGCGTACGCGCCCCTGCTGCAGTTCAATGCGCTGGGTGTTATCCAGCAGCGTTTCGGCACTAAGAGCGGTTTCAAGCACCACGGCGGCGTTCAGATAATCAGGCTGATCCTGCGGACCCAGCGGCGGGGTGCGGTAGAACGAGGAGACCGCTACGATCCGGGTCAGCGGGATCTCGCCCAGCGCCTGTACGGCAGCGTTAACCTGTTCCAGCGGAGAGGCTAAATTGCTGCCGATGGCGATGTACGCGAGGGTCATGCTGTCCCTTCACGACGTGGCGCGCGTTTGCGCGGACGTCGATGACGGCGACGCGGTTCCGGCTCTTCATCCAGCCCGGTAAGCATATCTTTTTGCTCTGGTGGAGCGGAAACCTGGAATTCGGCCCACCACTGGGACAGGCGCTGCAGCTCCTGATTGCGTTCAATTTCCGCACGCAGCGACAGCAGATCGAAGGCGGCGCGGAATTTTGGATGCTCCATCAGCTTCCAGGCGCGTTTGCCCTGACGACGGGACATGCGCAGTTGAAGCTGCCAGATGTCGCGCACCAGGGTGGTTATACGTTTCGGAATAGCGAGCGTACGGCACCCTTCGTCCAGCACGTCGTTTGCGGCCAGCGCGAAGGCATCATAATAGGCGAGCCCGCTTTCCTGGGTAATACGCTGGGCCGTTTCCAGCAGCGGATACCAGAACATCGCCGCAAACAGGAACGCCGGATTGACGCGCATGTCGTTGCGAATACGGGTATCGGTATTTTTCAGCACCTGCGCAATCATCCGCTCCATTGGGCTGTCACCGCTTTCGGTGAAGTAGCGGGTAATGGTCGGGAACAGGGGCTGGAACAGGTTGTATTCGCGCAGCAGATTGTAGGTTTCAAAGCCGTGGCCAGCCTGCAGCAGCTTCAGCGCCTCTTCGAACAGGCGGGCAGGCGGTACGTCGTTAATCAGCGTCGCCAGACGCGGAATCGGCTCTGCCGTTTCCGGGCTGATGCGCATGTTAAGCTTGGCGGCGAAACGCACGGCGCGCAGCATACGCACGGGATCTTCACGGTAGCGCGTTTCCGGCGTGCCAATCAGACGGATCAGACCTTCTTTCAGGTCCTGCATGCCGCCGACGTAATCGCGCACGGTGAAATCCGCCACGCTGTAATAAAGGCTGTTGATAGTGAAGTCGCGACGCTGGGCATCTTCTTCGATAGAGCCGAAGATATTGTCGCGCAGCAGCATGCCGTTCTGGCCGCGCTGTGACGTCGTGCGATCGGATGCGCCCGCTTCGTGGTGGCCGCGGAAGGTCGCCACTTCGATAATTTCCGGCCCGAACATCACGTGAGCCAGACGGAAACGACGGCCAACGAGACGGCAGTTGCGGAATAATTTGCGCACCTGCTCAGGCGTGGCGCTGGTCGTCACGTCGAAATCTTTTGGTTTTTTGCCCAGCAGTAAATCACGCACTCCACCGCCCACGAGATAGGCCTCGTAGCCCGCTTTATTCAGACGATAGAGCACCTTGAGGGCATTTTCACTGATATCTTTGCGGGAAATAGTGTGCTGCTCACGCGGAATAACCGACATGTGTGGCTGCGCAATAGCATCGTTCGCCATGCTCTCTTCGCGGCTTAGCACTTTACGGCAAAAATTAGCGACTCGGGTAAAAATGGTACACCTCGTAGTGTGTTTTGTTATGAAAAAAGCGGCTAATCATAGCTCAGCGCAACGCATTTGAGAATGCTGGATTTTTGGCACTGCCGCGAGCGTCCAGTTGGCAACGGCCATTTTCAGCAGTTCGTCAATACGCAGATCCTGCCATTCGTTGGTTACATTCTGGTTGAGAAATCGCAGCGCGTCGATCAAAACAGGACGCGGATCGCCGTCTGGCAGGGCCGGGGCATGGTTCTGCTTTGACAATTTAAAGCCCTGCGCATTGACCGCCAGCGGCAGATGAATGTAGTCCGGTGCCGTCCAGCCAAACTGATGATAAAGCGATATTTGTCGAACGGTCGGTTCGACCAGATCCGCCCCGCGCACAATTTCCGTCACGCCCTGAAAACGATCGTCGACGACCACCGCCAGGTTATAGGCAAACAGGCCGTCACGGCGGTGAATAATAAAATCCTCACGCGCCAGACGTTCATCGGCATGAATCTCACCGGAGAGGAGATCGGTAAAGCGCGTCACCGGGGAGCGCTGCTTTATACGTACGGCCGCATTTTCCGGGGGAAGATTAAGCGTGCGGCAATGGCCGTCATAGACGCCACCCACGCTCTGGATACGCGCGCGGGTGCAGGTGCAGTTATAGGAAAGCCCCCGATCGCGAAGCCAGGCCAGACGTTCACGATAAGCCTCGTGACGTTTTGACTGCCAGAGAACCTCGTCATCCCAGTGAAGACCGTAATGTTCCAGCTGACGCAGAATCGTCTCTGCAGCACCGGGAACTTCACGTGGAGGGTCAATATCTTCAATGCGTACGAGCCATTTTCCCAGGCGGGCGCGAGCCTGCAGGTAGCTGCCGAGCGCGGCAATTAATGAGCCGAAGTGTAATTCACCGGAAGGAGATGGCGCGAAGCGCCCAATATAGTGTGATTCAGACATATCAACAGTAACAAGGCGGGAGAGACTCCCGCCTTTGGAGTGTGTAAACAGCGCTGGTATTAACCGGCCATCTGTTTTTCGCGGATTTCGGCCAGCGTTTTACAGTCGATGCACAGATCGGCAGTTGGACGCGCTTCCAGGCGACGAATACCGATTTCAACACCGCAGGATTCGCAGTAGCCAAAATCTTCGTCTTCGACTTTTTTCAGCGTTTTCTCGATCTTTTTGATCAGTTTGCGTTCGCGGTCACGGTTACGCAGTTCGAGGCTGAACTCTTCTTCCTGAGCGGCACGGTCTACCGGATCCGGGAAGTTAGCAGCTTCATCCTGCATATGAGTAACGGTGCGATCGACTTCATCCCTGAGTTGATTACGCCATGCTTCAAGAATACGCTTGAAGTGCGACAGCTGGGCTTCGTTCATATACTCTTCGCCCGGCTTCTCTTGATACGGCTCCACCCCAGCGATGGCGAGAATACTCAGGGACGATGTTTTACGGTTTTGCCCTTCTTGCATGTTGCTTCTCCTTAACACGCACTATCGATCCCCGTGTTGGGGGAAAAATCAGGTCGCTATAAATAGCAGATGCTTTTCCGGATGGCAATTATCTAAACGTAACACTTGACAAGCCTGTGAGGAAAAGCGTATTTGCGCACGCGGCCAGAACACTTAATCGTCAATCGTCTAATCCCTTATAAGACAATGGGAAGAGAGGATCTCAGAGTCATATTATCGGCAGAAAGTTCCGCTTTATAAGCGAAAACCTCTACCCCCTGCTTTTGTGCCTCATTCAACAATTGCGCGTATTTAGGATCAATATGGCGGGCAGGGGAGAAACGTTCAATGGCTGAATGCAACACCGCAAACAGCAATACGGCGCGTTTGCCCGCCGCCGCAACACTCATTAGCTCTCGCAGATGCTTTTGGCCACGTAGCGTTACCGCATCCGGGAAGTAGCCATTTTCCTGCTCCGCTAACGTCACTGATTTCACTTCAATATAGCACTCAGGCCTGTCTTCCGCCTGTAACATGAAGTCAATTCTGCTGCTTTCATCGCCATATTTCACTTCACTTTTATGCGTGCCATATCCTACCAGTTCAGGAATTGTGCCATGGGTCAGCGCTTCCTTAACCAGTTGATTTGCGCGCAGAGTGTTAACGCAAATAAATGCCCCATTTTGGGTTTCAGTCATTTCCCAGGTATGGGCATATTTGCGTTTAGTATTTTCTGATGTCGAATACCAGACCCTGTCACCCGGCGTCGCACAGCCCGTCATAGCACCGGTATTGGGGCAGTGCAGGGTGAGCTGTACCCCTTCTGGGGTGATCACGTCGGCGAGGAAGCGTTTGTAGCGTTGGACAAGCGTAGCGTGCTGCAGGGGAGGACTAAACTTCATCAGAATTCCTTTCGGTGTTGCCCAGCGTCCAGCGCTGTAGCGGCGTATAGCGGGTGCGTCCCTGTGCAAAGACGGATTCGTAAAGCGCGAATCCGTTGACCGGAAAGGCCCAGTGAAAGCCCGGCGGCGGGATGGTAACGGCCTGACCGGCATCGCGCAGCAGCGTGATATGAGGATGAAACGGCTGTGGGCTCTGATAACAGCCGCTGCGCGCCGCCTGCGCGCGCAGCATATTCGCTAGCTGCAATAATCCGCGCGGTGGCTGGCGCGTTCCCAGCCAGACCACGCGCGAACGCAGCCACTGGCCCGCGTCGTCGAGGTGCAGCGTGAATTCCGGCTGGGCAATACGCCCGGCCATTGCGGCTAACGCCCGCTGCTTTTCGGCGCTGACGTCGCCCAAAAAGGCCAGCGTCAGGTGCAGGTTGGCCGCCGCTACGGGACGGCCTGCCTCCGGCGGGAAGCAATCGGCGCGCCAGCGAACAATTTGACGCTGTATCGCGGTGGGCACTTCAATGGCAAAAAACAGCCGTTTCGACTCAGGCATACGGAGGACTCGGTAATGATATGCGCCGATGCTACAATGTACGCCGACTAATGTTAACCCTCTGGAGCTGTTAGTGTCCTCATTGCCGGTCGCCGTTGTCCTTCCTGAACTTCTCGCTGCCTTACACCATGCCCCGCAGGTTTTGCTGAATGCCCCTACGGGCGCGGGTAAGTCCACCTGGCTGCCGCTGCAGATTCTGAAAGACGGAAACATCAGCGGGAAAATTATCCTGCTGGAGCCGCGCAGGCTGGCCGCGCGCAACGTTGCACAGCGTCTGGCGGAACTGCTGAATGAAAAACCGGGCGAAACGGTAGGTTACCGGATGCGCGCCGAGACCTGCGTTGGCCCGACCACGCGTCTTGAAGTGGTCACCGAGGGCATTCTCACCCGCATGCTGCAAAACGATCCGGAGCTGACCGGCGTCGGGCTGGTGATCCTCGATGAGTTCCACGAGCGCAGCCTGCAGGCGGATCTGGCCCTCGCGCTGTTGCTGGATGTGCAGCAGGGGCTGCGCGACGATCTCCGTCTGCTTATTATGTCGGCCACGCTGGATAACGAGCGGCTACGACAGGCGTTACCCGATGCGCCGGTCATCAGCTCAGAGGGGCGGGCGTTTCCGGTTGAACGCCTCTATCAACCGCTTCCCACCCATCAGCGTTTTGACGAGGCCGTCGCCATTGCTACGGCTGAGCTGCTGCGCCAGGAGGCCGGTTCCCTGCTGCTGTTTTTGCCGGGCGTCGGTGAAATTCAGCGCGTGCAGGAGCAGCTTTCTGCCCGCGTAGGCGGCGATGTGCTGCTTTGCCCGCTCTACGGCGCGTTGTCGCTACAGGAGCAGCGTAAAGCTATCCTTCCGGCCCCGGTGGGGCAGCGCAAGGTGGTGCTGGCAACCAACATTGCTGAAACCAGTTTGACCATTGAAGGGATTCGGCTGGTGGTGGATAGCGCGCAGGAGAGGGTGGCAAGCTTTGACCCGCGTACCGGGCTGACTAAACTCCTGACGCAGCGCATTAGCCAGGCGTCGATGGTGCAGCGCGCGGGCCGTGCGGGGCGTCTTGAGCCGGGTATCTGCCTGCATTTGACCAGCGCGGAACAGGCAGAACGCGCCGCACAGCAAAGCACGCCGGAAATTTTACAAAGCGATTTGTCTGGCCTGGTGATGGATCTGCTCCAGTGGGGCTGCCCGAACCCTGAGCAGCTCACCTGGCTTAATCCTCCGCCCGTCGTAAACCTCACCGCTGCGCGCACGTTGCTGACGCAGCTTGGCGCGCTGGAAGGCGAGCGTCTGACGGCGCGCGGCCAGAAAATGGCGGCGCTGGGCAACGATCCGCGTCTGGCCGCGATGCTGGTGGCCGCGCAGGGGGAAGATGAAATTGCCACGGCGGCAAAACTGGCGGCTATTCTTGAGGAGCCGCCTCGCGGTGGCAGCAGCGATCTGGGGCAGGCGTTTTCGCGCAGCCAGGGGAACTGGCAGCAGCGGGCGCTGCAGCTGTGCAAACGCCTGAATAGCCGGGGGGGAGCGCCTGACAGCGATAAGATTGCCTTCCTGCTGGCACAGGCCTTCCCGGACAGGATTGCGCGTCGGCGCGGGCTGGACGGTCGCTACCAGCTGGCAAACGGCATGGGGGCGATGCTGGACAGCGATGATGCGCTGACGCGTCATGAGTGGCTGATTGCGCCGCTGTTGCTGCAGGGGAGTCATTCCCCGGATGCGCGTATCCTGCAGGCGATTGCCGTAGAGATTGACGCCCTGACGCGTACCTGTCCGCAGCTGCTTCAGCAATCTGATACCGTGGAATGGGATGACGCCCAGGGCACGCTGAAGGCGTTTCGTCGCAGCCAGATTGGAAAGTTGACGTTAGGGACGAAGCCGCTGGCGAAGCCGTCGGAAGAAGAGCTCCATCAGGCCATGCTGAACGGCATTCGGGAAAAAGGACTGAGCGCCCTTAACTGGACGCCGGAAGCCGAGCAGTACCGCATTCGTCTGCACTGCGCCGCGAAGTGGCTTCCGGAATACGGTTGGCCTGCGGTGGATGACGAGACGCTGCTTGCTACGCTTGAGCACTGGTTATTGCCGCAAATGAGCGGCGTGCACTCCCTGCGAGCCCTTAAGGCGCTTGATGTTAAGACCGCGTTACAGAATTTACTGGACTGGTCATTACGTCAACGTCTGGATAGTGAACTGCCTGGGCATTACACTGTGCCGACCGGAAGCCGGATTGCCATCCGTTATCATGAGGATAATCCGCCGGCGCTGGCGGTTCGGATGCAGGAGATGTTTGGTGAGGCCACCACGCCGTCCATTGCGGAAGGGCGTGTGCCGTTAGTGCTTGAGCTGCTGTCGCCTGCGCACCGTCCATTACAAATCACCCGAGATTTGGGGGCGTTCTGGGCGGGAAGCTACCGTGAAGTGCAAAAAGAGATGAAGGGGCGATATCCCAAACACGTCTGGCCGGACGATCCGGCGAATACGGCGCCGACGCGGCGAACGAAGAAATATTCGTAAAAGGGGAGTGCGGCCTGATGCCCTCACCCCAGCCCTCTCCCACGGGGAGAGGGAGAAAACAAATTTTGAGAGATTTCTTCTTTCACAGGCCTGTGAAAGAAAAGAAAATCTGGCCTTTGCGCCTGAAAGTTGCGGAGAAAAAGCATGGCGGGGAATGACCGCGAGCCAATAGGACGTAAGGGAAAACCCACGCGTCCGGCGAAAGAAAAGGTAAGCCGTCGTCGCCTCAGAGATGAGGACTATGACGATGACTATGAAGACGATTATGAGGATGAAGAACCGATGCCGCGTAATGGAAAAGGCAAAGGGCGTAAGCCTCGGGGCAAGCGCGGCTGGTTCTGGCTGCTGCTGAAGCTGTTTATTGTTTTTGTTGTGCTGATGGCGATTTACGGCGTGTATCTGGATCAGAAGATCCGCAGCCGTATCGACGGTAAAGTCTGGCAGCTACCTGCGGCAGTGTATGGCCGTATGGTGAACCTTGAGCCAGATATGTCCATCACGAAGAACGAGATGGTTAAACTGCTGGAAGCCACCCAGTATCGTCAGGTGTCAAAAATGACGCGTCCTGGCGAATTTACCGTGCAGTCCAACAGCATTGAGATGATCCGTCGTCCGTTTGATTTCCCGGACAGCAAAGAGGGGCAGGTGCGCGCGCGTCTGACCTTTGACGGCGATCGTCTGGACACCATCGAGAACATGGATAACAACCGTCAGTTCGGTTTCTTCCGTCTCGATCCGCGTCTGATCACCATGCTTTCGTCGGCTAACGGCGAGCAGCGCCTGTTCGTGGCGCGTAACGGCTTCCCGGATCTGCTGGTAGATACCCTGCTGGCAACCGAAGACCGTCACTTCTACGAGCACGATGGCATCAGCCTCTACTCGATTGGCCGTGCGGTACTGGCTAACCTGACGGCCGGTCGCACCGTGCAGGGAGCGAGTACGCTGACCCAGCAGCTGGTGAAAAACCTGTTCCTCTCCAGCGAACGCTCTTACTGGCGTAAAGCGAACGAAGCCTACATGGCCGTGCTGATGGATGCGCGCTACAGCAAGGATCGTATCCTTGAGCTCTACATGAACGAGGTGTACCTCGGTCAGAGCGGCGATAACGAAATCCGCGGCTTCCCGCTGGCGAGCCTGTACTACTTTGGCCGTCCGGTGGAAGAGCTGAGCCTTGACCAGCAGGCGCTGCTGGTGGGCATGGTGAAAGGGGCGTCCATCTATAACCCGTGGCGTAACCCGAAACTGGCGCTGGAGCGTCGTAACCTGGTGCTGCGTCTGCTGCAACAACAGCAGGTGATCGACCAGGAACTGTACGACATGCTGAGCGCGCGTCCACTCGGCGTTCAGCCGCGCGGCGGCGTGATCTCCCCGCAGCCTGCGTTTATGCAGATGGTGCGTCAGGAGCTACAAAGCAAGCTCGGCGATAAGGTGAAAGATCTCTCCGGCGTGAAGATCTTTACCACCTTTGACTCCGTGGCGCAGGATGCAGCAGAAAAAGCGGCGGTGGAAGGCATTCCGGCGCTGAAGAAACAGCGTAAGCTCTCCGATCTTGAAACCGCGATGGTGGTGGTTGACCGTAACTCCGGCGAGGTTCGCGCCATGGTGGGCGGTGCCGAGCCGCAGTATGCAGGCTACAACCGCGCCATGCAGGCGCGTCGCTCAATCGGCTCTCTGGCAAAACCGGCAACCTACCTCACTGCCCTGAGTCAGCCAAATCAGTATCGCCTGAATACCTGGATTGCGGATGCGCCGATCTCCCTGCGCCAGCCTAACGGCCAGGTCTGGTCGCCGCAGAACGATGATAAACAGTTCAGCGGCCAGGTGATGCTGGTGGACGCGTTAACGCGTTCCATGAACGTGCCAACGGTGAACCTGGGCATGTCGCTGGGACTGCCGGCGATTGTCGATACCTGGCAAAAACTGGGCGTGTCGAAAGATCAGCTGCACCCGGTGCCGGCGATGATCCTCGGGGCGCTTAACCTGACGCCAATCGAAGTGGCGCAGGCGTTCCAGACCATTGCCAGCGGGGGCAACCGCGCACCGCTGTCTGCCCTGCGCTCGGTGATTGCCGAAGATGGCTCCGTGCTGTATCAGAGCTTCCCGCAGGCGGAGCGTGCCGTTCCAGCTCAGGCCGCCTATATGACGCTGTGGACGATGCAGCAGGTTGTTCAGCGCGGTACCGGGCGCCAGCTGGGTGCGAAGTATCCGGGTCTGCATCTGGCGGGTAAAACTGGTACCACCAACAACAACGTCGATACCTGGTTTGCCGGTATTGATGGCCGTGAAGTGGTGATCACCTGGGTAGGCCGCGATAACAACCAGCCGACCAAGCTGTACGGGGCGAGCGGGGCGATGTCGATTTACCAGCGCTATCTGGCCAATCAGTCCCCGGTGCCGCTGAACCTGGTCGCGCCGGAAGATATCGTCGATATGGGCGTGGACAGTTCCGGTAACTTTGTCTGCGGCGGCGGGATGCGTACCCTGCCGGTCTGGACGGCCAATCCGGACTCGCTGTGCCAGCAAAGCCAGCCTGAACAGCCGACGGGCAATCCGTTCGATCAGTCTTCTCAGCCGCAGCAGCAACAGCAACAGCAGCCGCAGCAGCAGAATGAGAAGAAAGACAGCGATGGCGTAGCCGGCTGGATTAAGGACATGTTTGGCGGAAACTGATTAGTTTCCTGAATAAAAAAGCCGCTTAGTAATAAGCGGCTTTTTTTTGTCTTTACATTTGTTCTTATTTTAATTTTAGTAAATGTCTAATTAAGAATTATTAATGCGTAAGTTTTATTAGTTTAATCAGTGTGTTGGTGCCACTTTAAACTCTTTTACTCGCCAGCCCGCTGGACACGATAAAGATTAATCTGATGTAATTAAGTTCGTGAATTTCACTTTCCTCATGGGATGTTCTTATTAATGGTCTCTCGGGTCTAAGTGATGTCTCGTTTTACAAAGCATTCTGGCGAAAAGTATTTTTTCCAGGAATGGATTCCATTATAAGCATATAAGGATGTTGTTATGAATAAGACATTTATTTCCTCTTTATTGGCCGGAAGCATTATGGCGGCTTTATCGCTGCCGGTCTTTGCGGCAAATGATTCAGGTACGGTAAATTTCGCCGGAAAAATTGTGGCGGATACATGCGAGATCAATGTTGATGGTACGGGGACCAATACATCCACCGTTACATTTGCAGATACTTACCCTTCAGATTTTGGCATCGACGGCCAGGTCGGGACGTCTAAAGCGTTTAAGATTGAAGTGAAAAAATGTGACCCGCTGGTCGCCAAACTGAACCTCAAGTTCAGCGGCACAACAACAGACGCTGCGTACAAGCGTTTGAAGAACGATCTCTCCGGTGCAGGCAACGCCACTAACGTTGGCATCATTGTCAGCAATGACAACGGCTCCAAAGGCGATGTGGTCTTCGACGGTTCAGTACCGGATGCGGGCACCGACGTGGCTAACGATGCGACCGGCGCAGCGGCATCTGTCTTTAACTACACCGCGAAAGTGATTCAGGTTGGTGATACCGCGCCAACCGCGGGTCATTACTCTTCCTCGGCCACATTTGAGGTTGTCTATCGCTAAGCAATTATTGGCAGCCTGAATGGCTGCCTTCTGGAAAGCTGTATGAAGACGTTATTTAAATTGTTATGTGGTTGTTTAATTGCTTCTTGCTGTTCAGTGCAGGCAAGCGTTGTTCTCGGTGGTACGCGAATTATTTATTCATCGAATAAATCTGAAGTACAAATCGCACTTAAAAATAAAGATCCTCATACGCGTTATCTGGTGCAAAGCTGGGTCAGTTATCCCAATGATGCAAAAGCCCCCTTTATTATTACGCCGCCTGTCTATAAGTTGCAGGAAAATCGTCAGACGCTGTTACACGTTATTTTTACCGGTGATAAAAACAGCCTGCCGGCAGATCGCGAATCACTGTTTCTGGCGAATGTGAAATCTGTCTCTGCTCTGTCTCCCGATCTGAAAGAGAAGAATACCCTGCAGTTCGCTATGAAAACGCGCCTGAAGCTTTTCTGGCGTCCCGCTCAGTTGAAGGAAGCTGATGCCCTGGGCGCCTATGAAAAAATCACGTTCCATCGTCAGGGTGACACGCTAATCGCAAACAACCCTACGCCTTTTTACGTCTCTTTTGGCGAACTGTCCGTTGGCGGAAAAAGTGTACCGGTGAAAGAGACCAAAACCACGCCGGGTGCCATTTCAATGATGGTTGCGCCGTTTAGCAAGCAGAGTTTCGCGCTACCAAAAGCGACAAATGGCGCGGTGACCTGGACGGCTATTAATGATTTCGGCGCCCAGACTCCTCAACGCAAGCAGGCTCTTTAAATCGATCATGTTGGTAAGTTATGTCGTCATCTTTACTTCACAAACAGGTACTGTCCGGGATCGCGCTGGCGCTGCTCGCCGCGATCCAGCCTGCAAATGCGGATGACGAATTCAACCTGCGGATCCTTGAACTGGATACCCCTCTCGAAAATACCTCCACGCTCAAAAACTTCATCAATGATAACGGGTTACTTGCGGGGAGCTACCCCACGACGATTATGTGGGATCGGGACGTGCTGGATATACGTACGCTCACCTATGTGCTTTCTGTCGATAAACAGCATCTGCTGCCGGAACTGACCAAAGCGGACCTGCGTGAATACGGCGTGAAAGTCGACACGATCCCGGATTTGAAAGAACTGGACGACCAGGCTTACGTTCGGGACATCTCTCATTTCATTGAAAATGCACGCTACGATTACGATCAGGATAACCAGACCCTGAAGCTGGTCATTCCGCAGATCTATCGCGATCGCGCCGCCGCCGGGGCGATTAACCCGAAATTCTGGGATGACGGTGCGCCTGCCGCCTGGACAAGCTATCAGCTCAGCGGTTCTCAGCAGCACTATAGCTCGGGCAATACCTCTTCAACCTGGCTCGGTCTGGAGTCGGGGATTAACCTTGGGGCGTGGCGACTGCGCAATAACAGCACCTGGAGCGACGCTTCCGGCTGGGAGGCTATCGCCAGCACGTTGCAGCGTGACATCAAAGCGTTGAAAAGCCAGCTTGAGATGGGGCAGACCTATACCAATGGCGAGCTTTTTGACAGCGTCCAGATGACCGGCGTTAAGCTGGAAACGGACACCGCTATGCTGCCCGTCAGCCAGCAAGGCTTTGCGCCTGTTGTGCGGGGTATTGCTAATAGCGACGCGAAAGTCACCATCAAGCAAAACGGCTACATCATCTATCAAACAAACGTCTCGCCGGGTCCTTTTGAGATCCGCGACTTGAGCCAGGTAACATCCGGCGCCGATCTGGAAGTGACCGTCGAAGAGGCGGATGGTAGCGAGCACAGCTTCATACAGGCCAGCGCGTCGGTGCCGGTATTACAGCGAGAAGGCGGTTTTAAGTACTCGCTGGCCGCAGGGCGCTATCGTGGTAACGAAGGTGAAGATGAACCTATCTTTGCGCAAGGCACGGCTATCTATGGTCTGCCTTACGGTGTTACCGCCTATACCGGCGCGCTGGGAGCATCACTGTATCATGCGCTGTTGCTGGGGCTGGGTGCCGACCTGGGGCACTTCGGCTCCGCATCCGTCGATCTAACGACCGCGCGTACCGCGTTCCACGATGGGCGTGACGATGCCAGCGGTTTATCGTGGCGGGCTCAGTACGCAAAAGATATTCCCGACACGGATACGACCGTCACGCTTGCCAGCTACCGCTACTCTACCTCGGGGTTTTATACCTTTCAGGAGGCTATCGATCGGCGTGACAGCGAGATCGATGACGGCATTTATACCTACCGCAGAACCAACAACCGCCGTAGCCGCATGCAGCTAAACCTTTCTCAGCGTATTTCAGACTGGGGCTCGGCGTATCTCAACGGCTATCAGCAGGATTACTGGGATATGGACGGCCATGAGCGTAGCGTCAGCGCCGGGCTGAGCTCCAGCTGGCGCGATATCACCTGGTCGATAAGCTACAACCTGACCCGCACGCCGGATGCCGATACCGACCGGCAAATGGCGTTGACGGTCAATATTCCGTTCTCAAAGTGGCTGCCTGATACCTGGGCAACCTACAGCGCGAATACCGCCAGCGGTGGGTTTGTCTCGCATCAGGCCGGGCTTGGCGGCACCGCGCTGGAGGACAACAAGCTGAGCTACAACCTCCAGCAGAGCTATGCCAATCAGAACACTGGTTACGGCGGCAGCCTGTCCGGGCGTTACCGTGGTGCTTCCGGTGAGGTCGGGATGGGGTACAGCTACGGTGGCGATAACCGACAGTGGAACTACAGCGCGCAGGGCTCGGTTGTTGCCCATGAGCATGGCGTGACGCTGGGGCAACCGGTGCGTGACGCCTTCGCCATTGTGCACATCAATAAGGGCGATAACGTCAAAGTACAAAACGGGAGAGGTATTTATACCGACCTATTTGGCAATGCGATTGTCCCCTCTCTGACGGCCTATCGACACAACGCCATCACGGTGAATACTCAGGATCGGCAGGATATTGATATTGACGCGGCAACACAGGATCGCGTGCCGACGAAAGGGGCAGCCATAAAGGTCTCGTTCGATGCACGCGTTGGACGGCGCGCGCTGGTGACCCTGCTCTTTGCGGGCAAGCCTGTTCCGTTTGGCGCAGTGGTTGCGCTGGATACCACCACTGCCATTGTCGGAGATGGCGGAGAAGCCTATCTGACGGGGCTTCATGACAAAACGACGTTCAGCGTGCAGTGGGGAGAAGAGGCTGAACAACAGTGTCAGGGGGAAATCGACATGCCCGACGACGGCGTGACTGACATGGTTAAGGCAACGGTAACGTGCAGGTGAATAAGGAAACCCGATGAGCCAACGTATGACGATACACTCCTTGTGCGCAGGGGTTGCACTGCTGATCGCCACCGTTTTTCTGCATCCGGCGTATGCTAACTGCACCTTCACAGGAGAGGGGGGAAAGGACGGGGTGGTTACGTTCCAAATCCCGCCCGCGATCGTTCTCGATCCCGATACGCCGGTGGGGACGGTGATTTATGACAACAATGTGGAAAGCGGCGAAGTCAGAGTAGATTGCGGCGGCGCTGACGCCCAGATTCGACGAGGGTATTTGACGCTAACGGAGGGGGATGCTCGCGAAGATGTGTTGCCGGGAGTGTATAAAACGAACGTGCCGGGGATTGGGATCCGCGCGGCCTCTTCTTCCGAGCAATCCCCTGATTATACTGAAGAAAACCTGACTCGCCCGTGGCATAGCGTTGGATCGATTCACGGCTATTCTCATTCCACATCCGTTTTTCGTGCCGCTGCGCAGCTCATCGTCATAGGCGATGTCCAGGAGGGGTATCTCGATACCTCGCGGTTAACCGCTCAGGATACGTTAGGGGGAGTCGTGATCGGTGAAATGCGTTTTTCGCCCACCAGCGTTCATATCACCACCAACACCTGTAATCTGGTCGACCGTAACATCTATGTGCCCCTAAAAATGGTTAATGTGCAGGATTTCAACGGACAATACTCAGACATTCTCACCGACGGCAGTTTTAAGATTGAAATCACCGACTGCGCGGCGGGGACAAAGGTCGATTATCAGTTCACCAGCGCGGGTTCGACGGGGGTGACGAACGGTAATATCCTCGGCATTGCCGCAGGAGATGCCGCCGCTGCGGGTGTCGGCATCCAAATTCTCGACAAGAACGATACGGTGCTGCAGTTTGACCAGAACTACACGGCGATAGCCAGCACGCAGGACAAAGTCCCCGTCGAAATTCCCCTCAAGGCGCGCTACGTCAAAACGGGGGAGGTTAAAGCGGGCAAAGTCGATTCCGTCGCCACGTTCGAAGTGTTTTACCGTTAATCCCCTCTGCCCGTTTCGGCGGGCTTTAGCGATCATTTCGCTAACCTCATTAACCCTCTCTTTTCATCTGGTTAATTCTTAAACCCTTAAATCTTGTAGGGCCGCTTACTGCTTGCTATGCAACCAGCGTTTCGCATATTATTCTGGCGCTCATAATAATAATTCTCGTTTACGTTATCATTCACTTTTCCATCAGAGAACAACATGGCGCTTTCCAATACTGCTCAGCCAATTAACACGTCGCTGCGTAAAATCGCGGTTGTCGTAGCCACAGCGGTTGCTGGCATGTCTACTTACGCACAGGCTGCCGAAACCCCGAAAAAAGAAGAAACTATCACCGTTACTGCCGCACCTGCTGCGCAAGAAAGTGCCTGGGGACCAGCGCCGACAATTGCAGCAAAACGGACCGCGACAGCGACCAAAACCGATACTCCCATTGAGAAAACCCCGCAGTCCATTTCCGTGGTAACACGTGAAGAAATGGACATGAAACAGCCGGGTACGGTTAAACAGGCTCTGGCCTATACGCCGAGCGTATTTTCAACGCGCGGCGCATCAACGACCTATGATGTAGTTTCTATTCGTGGCTTCACCACCTCCAGCACCGTAAACACCAACCAGTATCTGGATGGCATGAAGCTGCAGGGTGATAACTATTCTGAAGCCTCTATGGATCCCTATTTCCTTGAGCGCGTTGAACTGCTGCGTGGCCCAACGTCCGTGCTGTATGGTAAAAGCCATCCGGGCGGAGTGGTGAGTATGGTGAGCAAGCGCCCAACCACGGAGCCGTTGAAAGAAGTCCAGTTCAAAATGGGAACGGATAACCTGTGGCAAACCGGGTTTGACTTCAGCGATGCGATTGACGATGACGGCGTATGGGCATATCGCCTCACCGGTCTGGGGCGCAGCGAAAATGCGCAGCAGGAAATGGTGAAGTCTACCCGCTACGCGATTGCGCCTTCCTTCAGCTGGCGTCCTGATGATAAAACCGATTTTACTTTCCTGAGCAACTTCCAGAGCGATCCGGATGCAGGCTATTACGGCTGGCTGCCGCGGGAAGGCACCGTTGTGCCTTACTACGACGTAAACGGCAAAGCGCATAAACTGCCGACAGACTTCAATGAAGGCGAGGAAGATAATAAGATCTCCCGTCGTCAGAAGATGGTGGGATATAGCTTTTCGCATCAATTCGATGACACCTTCACCGTGCGTCAAAATCTGCGCTACAGCAAAATCAATACCCTTTACCGCTCAGTCTACGGCAATGGCTATATCGCTCCGGGACAGATCAGCCGCGCCTATGTCCGTTCTGATGAAAATCTGAATTCTTTCACCGTTGATACGCAGCTTCAGTCCAAATTTGCGACCGGTGCAGTTGATCATACTCTGTTGACGGGTGTCGATTACCTCCGCATGCGTAATGACATTAATGCTGACTATGGCACAGCCGATCCTATCAGCATGACGAAGCCTGAGTACGGTAATCCGAACGTCGATGTTTACTACCTGTATCAGATGCTTAACCGTCAGGAGCAAACGGGCCTGTACGCTCAGGATCAGGCCGAGTGGGATAAGTGGGTGCTCACGATGGGGGGACGCTATGATTTTGCAAAAACGTCAGCTCTGAACCGCGCTAGCGGAACCACCGCGGAAATTAACGACCAGGCATTCACCTGGCGCGGGGGCATTAACTACCTGTTCGACAACGGTATCACGCCGTACTTTAGCTACAGCGAATCTTACGAACCGGTTTCCGGAACGACCCAGAGCGGTAAGCCGTTCGATCCGGCTCGCGGCAAGCAGTACGAGGCGGGCGTGAAGTATGTCCCGAAAGATCTGCCTGTTGTTGTCACTGCCGCGGTGTACCAGCTGACCAAAAATAACAATCTGACCGCCGATCCTGCGAACCCGACCAGCGGCTTTAGCGTACAGGGTGGAGAAATCCGTTCCCGTGGCTTCGAACTTGAAGCAAAAGCGGCCGTGTCTGCCAACGTGAACGTGACGGCATCCTACAGCTACACCGATGCGGAATATACGCACGATACCTGGTATGAAGGCCGTCGCCCGGCAGAAGTACCTCGCAACATGGCCTCTCTGTGGGCAGATTACACCTTCCACGAAACGGCGCTAAGCGGGCTGACTGTCGGCGCGGGTACCCGTTATATCGGCAATACCGTGTCCTACTACTCCGCCGCGTCGCCGAAAGCCTACGAGTCGTTTAATGTGGCGGGTTACGCGCTGGCAGATGCGACGGTTAAATACGATCTGGCGCGCTTCGGAATGCCAGGCTCTTCAGTCGGCGTCAACGTGAACAACATCTTTGACCGCGAGTACGTTTCCAGCTGCTATAGCGAATATGCATGCTACTGGGGAGCTGGACGTCAGGTTGTTGCCACCGCGACCTTCCGCTTCTAATCTCTCTTCGGGCACGGTTCGCCGTGCCCTTTTTATTTAAGTTGGCTGATATGCAGGATACTCAAACGCAACCCGACACCACCTTTACGCTCAATCATCTCTCCTTTCGCGTACCCGGGCGCACTCTGCTGCATCCGCTCTCATTGACGTTCCCCGCCGGTAAAGTGACGGGCCTGATTGGTCACAACGGTTCCGGTAAATCCACGCTGCTCAAGATGCTGGGGCGCCATCAGCCGCCTTCAGAAGGCGATATTCTGCTGGATGACCAACCGCTGGAGAGCTGGAGCAGCAAAGCCTTTGCCCGCAAAGTGGCCTATCTGCCGCAGCAACTGCCGCAGGCGGAAGGGATGACGGTGCGTGAGCTGGTGGCGATTGGGCGTTATCCGTGGCACGGGGCGCTTGGGCGCTTCGGCGTCGCCGACAGAGAGAAGGTGGAAGAGGCGATTGCGCTGGTCGGGCTAAAACCGCTGGCGCACCGTCTGGTGGATAGCCTGTCCGGCGGCGAACGTCAGCGCGCGTGGATTGCGATGCTGGTGGCGCAGGACAGCCGCTGTCTGCTTCTGGATGAACCGACCTCTGCGCTGGATATCGCGCATCAGGTCGACGTCCTGGCGCTGGTGCATCGCTTGAGCCAGCAGCGTGGTCTGACGGTCATTGCGGTCCTGCACGATATCAACATGGCCGCGCGTTACTGTGACTACCTCGTCGCGCTGCGCGGGGGCGAGATGATTGCCCAGGGCACACCGGCAGAGCTGATGCGCAGCGAAACGCTGGAACATATTTACGGTATTCCGATGGGTATTCTGCCTCACCCTGCCGGGGCTGCACCGGTGAGCTTTGTCTACTGATGCTGGATAACACACGCATTAGCCGCCGTCGCCTGCTGACGGCGATGGCGCTCTCACCGCTGCTGTTCAAAATGAATACGGCGCGTGCCGCCGCCGTCGATCCGCACCGTATTGTGGCCCTAGAGTGGCTGCCGGTCGAGCTGATGATGGCGCTCGGCGTCACGCCCTACGGCGTGGCGGACATCCCTAACTATAACCTCTGGGTAAACGAGCCGAAGCTGCCGGACTCGGTGATCGACATCGGTCTGCGTACGGAGCCAAACCTTGAGCTGCTGACCCAGATGAAACCGTCATTCCTGTTCTGGTCAGCGGGCTACGGTCCGTCAGAGGAGATCATGGCGCGCATTGCACCAGGACGTGGATTCGCCTTCAGCGACGGTAAACAACCGCTGGCGATGGCGAAAAACTCGATTAACGAGATGGCGCATTTCCTCAACCGCGAGGTCGAGGCCAAAAAACATCTCGACGAATTTGATGCCCTGATTGACGCTCTGAAGCCGCGGTTTGCTCACCGGGGCGATCGTCCGCTGCTGATGGTGACGCTGCTGGATGCCCGCCATATGCTGGTTTTCGGTAAAAACTGCCTGTTCCAGGAAGTGCTGGACAGCTTCGGCATTCGCAATGCCTGGGAAGGGGAAATGTCGTTCTGGGGCAGTACCGCCGTGGGTATCGATCGTCTGGCGGCGTTTCGCGATGTCGATGTGCTGTGTTTCGACCACGGCAACGAACGCGCCATGCAAACCCTGATGGTGACGCCGCTCTGGCAGGCGATGCCGTTTGTGCGTGAGCAACGCTTCCAGCGCGCCCCGGCGGTCTGGTTCTACGGTGCGACGCTGTCGGCCATGCATTTTGCCCGCGTGCTGGATAACGCCCTGGGAGGTAAAGCATGAGTACGCGTATCGCCCGCTTCCCGGCGCTGCTGTTATCCCTGCTTTTTCTGGTTGCGCTGGTATTAACCGGGTTCAACCTCTCGACGGCATTACCCCGCGCGCAGTGGGGGACCGCTCTGGCCTCGCCGGATATCGACAATATTCAGCAGATGCTGTTCCACTACAGCCTGCTGCCGCGTCTGGCAGTTTCCCTTTTAGTCGGCGCCGGTTTAGGGCTGGTGGGCGTGCTGTTCCAGCAGGTTTTGCGTAACCCGCTGGCAGAGCCAACCACGCTCGGCGTCGCGACCGGCGCACAGCTTGGGATCACCGTCACCACGCTGTGGGCGCTGCCGGGAGCGTTAACCTCGCAGTTTGCGGCTCTTGCGGGGGCGTGCGTGGTGGGCGCGCTGGTCTTTGGCGTGGCCTGGGGCAAGCGCCTTTCTCCGGTAACGCTTATTCTGGCCGGGCTGGTGGTGAGCCTCTACTGTGGCGCGATTAACCAGCTGCTGGTGCTGTTCCACCACGATCAGCTGCAAAGCATGTTCCTGTGGAGTACCGGCACGCTCACCCAGACCGACTGGAGCATTGTGCAACGCCTTTGGCCGCAGCTGGCTGGCGGCGTTGTGCTGACGCTGCTGCTCTTGCGGCCTCTGACGCTCATGGGGCTGGATGATGGCGTGGCCCGTAACCTGGGGCTGGCGCTGTCGCTGGCTCGCCTGGCGGCGCTGACGCTGGCGATTGTATTAAGTGCCCTGCTGGTGAACGCGGTCGGCATCATCGGGTTTATCGGCCTGTTTGCGCCGCTGCTGGCAAAAATGCTCGGGGCGCGTCGTTTACTGACGCGTCTGATGCTGGCGCCGCTGATTGGGGCGCTGATCCTCTGGCTTTCCGATCAGCTTATTCTCTGGCTGGCGCAGGTCTGGAGGGAAGTCTCCACCGGCTCTGTGACCGCGCTTATCGGAGCACCGCTGCTGCTGTGGCTGCTCCCGCGCCTGCGCAGCATGAGCGCACCGGCGATGGACGCGGGCGATAAAGTCTACGCTGAACGTCGGTCGGTGCTGTGGTGTAGCCTTGCCGGTCTGGCGGTGCTGATGATTGCCTCGTTCGCGGCGCTCTCATTCGGACGCGATGCCTCGGGCTGGCACTGGGCAACGGGTGATTTACTCAACGAACTGCTGCAGTGGCGCTGGCCGCGTATCTTTGCTGCGCTAATCGCAGGGGTAATGCTGGCGGTGGCCGGGTGCATTATTCAGCGTCTGACCGGCAACCCGATGGCAAGCCCGGAAGTGCTTGGGATCAGCTCTGGCGCCGCCTTTGGCGTGGTGCTGATGCTGTTCTTCGTGCCGGGCAATGCGTTTGGCTGGCTGATGCCTGCCGGCAGTATTGGCGCGGCAGTCACGCTGATGATTATTCTGATAGCCGCCGGTCGCGGCGGGTTTTCACCCCACCGCATGCTGCTGGCCGGCATGGCGCTCAGTACCGCGTTCACGATGCTGCTGATGATGCTGCAGGCCAGCGGCGATCCGCGTATGGCGAAGATCCTGACCTGGATTTCCGGCTCAACGTACGGCGCCACAGGCAGCCAGGTGGTCTGGTCCGGGCTCGTGATGATCGTGCTGCTGGCGATGGTGCCGCTGTGCCGTCGCTGGATGACCATTCTGCCGCTTGGCGGTGAAACCGCGCGTGCGGTAGGAATGGCGCTGACGCCAGCGCGCGTAGCCTTGCTGCTGCTGGCGGCGTGCCTGACGGCTGTGGCAACCCTGACGATTGGACCGCTGAGTTTTGTCGGATTAATGGCCCCGCACATTGCCAGAATGATGGGATTTCGCCGGACGATGCCGCATATTTTGATGTCGGCTCTGACGGGCGGGGTGATGCTGGTGTTCGCGGACTGGTGCGGAAGAATGGTGCTGTTCCCGTATCAGATCCCGGCGGGTCTGCTGTCGACCTTTATCGGTGCGCCGTACTTTATTTATCTGTTGAGAAAGCAGAGCCGGTAGTCAGGTGCGGGCTGATGCCCTCACCCCGGCCCTCTCCCACGGGGAGAGGGAGAGCATCGTAGGCCGGGTAAGCGTTAGCGCCACCCGGCAATGCCCTTACAGCTTCGCAAACACCTTACGCGCCGCGTCGATGGTGTTATTGATATCTTCTTCGCTGTGCGCCACGGACATAAAGCCCGCTTCGAACGCGGACGGCGCGAGGTATACACCTTCGTCCAGCATCAGGTGGAAGAAGCGTTTGAAGCGTTCAACGTCGCACTTCACCACGTCCTGATAGCTGGTCACGGTTTTCGCATCGGTGAAGAAAATCCCGAACATGCCGCCCACGTGGTTGACCACCAGAGGGATACCGGCCTCTTCTGCGGCCTCCAGCAGACCGTTTGCCAGCTGCGAGGTCAGGTCGGTCAGGGTTTCGTGAATGCCAGGCTGTGCCACTTCGGTCAGGCAGGCAAAGCCCGCCGCCATGGCAATAGGGTTACCGGAGAGCGTGCCCGCCTGGTAAACCGGACCGGTTGGTGCCAGGGCTTCCATCACGTCCTTACGCCCGCCGAATGCGCCGACCGGCATGCCGCCGCCGATGATTTTGCCGAGGCAGGTCAGGTCCGGTTCAACGTCGTAGTAAGACTGGGCACCCGCCAGCGCTACGCGGAAGCCGGTCATGACTTCATCAATGATTAACAGTGCGCCGAACTCGTCACACAGGGCACGCAGGCCCGGCAGGAACTCAGGCTGCGGTGGGATGCAGTTCATGTTGCCCGCCACCGGCTCAACGATGATGCAGGCGATCTCCTGCGGATACTGCTCGAACGCCGCGCGAACGGTAGCAAGATCGTTGTAGGTGCAGGTCAGGGTGTGCTTCGCGAAATCTGCCGGTACGCCAGGCGAGTTAGGCTGGCCGAGCGTCAGCGCGCCGGAACCGGCTTTCACCAGCAGGCAGTCCGCATGACCGTGGTAACAGCCTTCGAATTTGATGATTTTATCGCGACCCGTAAAACCGCGCGCCAGGCGGATAGCGCTCATGGTGGCTTCGGTGCCGGAGTTCACCATGCGTACCATGTCCATGGTGGGCACCAGTTCGGTCACCAGCTCCGCCATTTTCACTTCCATTTCGGTTGGCGCGCCGAAGCTCAGGCCGCGCTGGGCGGCTTCGATTACCGCGTTACGAATCGCCGGGTGGTTGTGCCCCAGCACCATCGGACCCCAGGAACCCACATAATCGATATAGGCTTTGCCATCGACATCATACAGATACGCGCCGTCAGCACGTTCGATAAACAGCGGCGTACCGCCCACGCCGGTGAAGGCGCGCACAGGTGAGTTCACGCCACCCGGAATAAGCTCGCGGGCTGCACTGTAGAGGTTTTCAGACTTGCTCATGGCGTCGTTCCTGGTTCGTATAAAATGATTAAGCCCACTATTCTAAGTGATTCGGGGAAGGTTATGAAATTTTTAGCCGGGTAATGCTTTAAGATTTGTAAAGTAATTTTCAGGAGACGGTAGGGCAGTCTCTGGTAAAATCCTTGCGGTTTTTGTATGACGAATAAGAACAGAACATGAAATCAGATTCTCCGTCTTTTGAAGAACAACAGTTTACGCGCGCCCAGCACCGAATCAGTATCCGGCGGCTGCTCAATCGCGATAAAACGCCGCTGGCGATCCTGCTGGCCGCTGCCGTGGTGGGGACTCTCGCGGGTCTGGTTGGCGTGGCGTTTGAAAAAGCGGTTAATGCCGTACTCAACTGGCGAGTGGGCACCGTGGCCGGTTTCGCCGATAGCGAATGGCTGGTTTGGGTTTGGGCATTCGGGCTGTCTGCGCTGTTTGCGATGGTGGGGTATTTTCTGGTGCGTAAATTCGCGCCGGAGGCGGGGGGCTCGGGCATCCCGGAAATTGAAGGTGCGCTGGAGGAGCTGCGTCCGGTGCGCTGGTGGCGGGTGATTCCGGTTAAATTTATCGGCGGCATGGGTACCCTGGGCGCGGGCATGGTGCTTGGCCGGGAAGGGCCTACGGTACAGCTGGGGGGAAACGTCGGCCGCATGGTGGGCGATCTGTTTCGGATGCGAAGCGCCGAAGCACGCCATACGCTGCTGGCAACCGGCGCGGCGGCGGGGCTTTCCGCCGCATTTAACGCGCCGCTGGCGGGCATTTTGTTCATAATCGAAGAGATGCGCGCGCAGTTTCGCTACAACCTGATCTCGATTAAAGCGGTGTTTACCGGCGTTATTATGTCGAGCATCGTGTTTCGCCTCTTTAATGGCGAGGGCGCGGTCATAGAGGTGGGTAAACTGACCAACGCGCCGGTCAACACCCTGTGGCTTTACCTGATCCTCGGGATGATTTTTGGCGTGGTGGGGCCGCTGTTTAACACCTTTATCCTGCGAACTCAGGATATGTTCCAGCGCATTCACGGCGGGAACACCACGAAATGGGTGCTGATGGGGGGGCTGCTGGGCGGCATGTGTGGCGTACTCGGGTTTATTGAGCCGAATGCCGCAGGTGGCGGGTTCGGGCTGATTCCCATAGCGGCGGCGGGGAATTTCAGCGTGGGTCTGCTGCTGTTTATGTTTATTTCTAGAGTCATCACGACGGTGCTGTGCTTCTCGTCCGGCGCACCCGGCGGGATTTTCGCCCCAATGCTGGCGCTGGGGACATTGCTGGGCACCGCGTTTGGTATGGCGGCTGAAGTGGGGTTTCCCGCCTATCATCTTGACGCCGGGACCTTTGCCGTCGCCGGAATGGGGGCGCTGCTGGCCGCGTCACTGCGTGCGCCGTTGACCGGGATCGTGCTGGTGCTGGAGATGACGGACAATTACCAGCTCATTTTGCCAATGATCATTACCTGTCTCGGGGCGACACTATTAGCCCAGTTCTTGGGTGGAAAACCGCTATACTCCACCATCCTTGCGCGTACCCTGGCAAAACAAGAGGCGGAGCGGGCCGCCGCGCAGAATACTTGAATGAATTACCAGGGTATTAGATAATGACACAAAGAATTGGGTGAATTTTACCCAATGGCAGTATTCATGGGAGCATAAGATGAGTGATGACGTAGTAGCTGTACCGCTCGAATTTACCGAAGCAGCAGCCAACAAAGTGAAAGTCCTGATTGCCGACGAAGACAATCCGGATCTGAAACTGCGTGTCTATATTACCGGTGGCGGCTGCAGCGGCTTCCAGTATGGTTTTACCTTTGACGATCAGGTTAACGATGGCGATATGACTATCGAGAAACAGGGCGTCGCGCTGGTGGTTGACCCGATGAGCCTGCAGTATCTGGTGGGTGGTTCGGTTGATTACACCGAAGGTCTGGAAGGTTCGCGCTTTGTGGTCACCAACCCAAATGCGACAAGCACCTGCGGGTGTGGTTCGTCGTTCAGTATTTAAGAGGGTGCGGGCTGATGCCCTCACCCCGGCAAAACGCTAAAAACGGTAACCTGATGGTTACCGTTTTGCATTTACCTGCCATTCTCATCCAGCGCAAACGTCGGCAGCTTCAGGTGCCAGCGTATCGCCGCTAAACGTATCACCAGCGTCACGACCATCCCCAGCATCGCGGCATTTTCCAGCGGTAGGGCAAAGGTGTAGTACGCGGTCGCGTGAACAATCCCGCCCACAATGCAGGCCGTTGCGTAAATTTCAGTACGCAGGATCATCGGCACTTCACGCGCCAGAATATCGCGAATGATCCCACCGCCTACGCCGGTTAATACGCCCATACAGATTGCCACCATCGGACCGGTACCCGCATTAAACGCCTTATTGACGCCAATACCGACAAACACGGCCAGACCGACGGCATCCAGTACCGGCAATATCCATTTGGGTAATCTGCGGGGCTGGCGAACCAGTACGATGGTCAACAGGCAGGTGACCATCGCCACCACCAGATCGGTAGGATCTTTGACCCAAAACACCGGGCCATTTGCCAGCGCCATATCACGGATAGTCCCGCCGCCGACGGCGGTCACGACGCCCAGTACCAGCACGCCAAACGGATCCATGCGCAGTTTTCCGGCGAGCAGGACGCCGGAGATAGCAAAAACGGCTGTGCCAAGAATATCCAGCCAATAAACGAGCATCGTTAAATCCTCGAAAAGGGTCTTATGTTAGTGACTCTCTGCCAGCGCGGCACAGAGCTGTTTTGCGGCGAGGATAATACGCGGGCTGGCGCGTTCAAACCAGTCGCTGTTGAGGGGTATTACCGGTATTTTTAGCTGCTTTTGCCAGAATTGCTCAATTTTGGGAATTTCGCTCGCATTTCCGACCACGACGATGGCCTGCGGCTGGCGCGCCAGAACCTGCTCACGGCTCACCTGAGGCCACGGTACCCGGCTGGCAGCAAAGATATTTTCCCCGCCGCAGACCTCCAGCACCTGGTTCTGAATCGACCCTTTTCCGGTGGTGAACAGCGGCTGGCTGCCAAACTGCAGGAAGATGCGCTTTTTAACTGGGGTATCGTACCGGGATTTCAGCGCGGCATAGTCGCTTAGCATTTGCTTCGCCACAGCCTCGGCTTTTTTGGGGGTAGGGCTATAGGGTGCCAGGGCGCGCAGCGACTGAGCGACCTGCTCAATGCTGACGGCATCAATCCACATCACTTTTATGCCAAGCGAGGTGAGCTGGTTGACCTGCCGCTCGGCGTTGCCGCCTCGCCAGGCCAGCACGAGATCGGGTTTAAGCGCCACGATGCGCTCAACGTTCATCCCCTGCCAGGTTACCACCTGTTCAATATCCGCGGCTTGTGGTGGGTAATCCGAATAGCTACTCACGCCAACCGGGGTGATCCCGGCGGCAAATGCCAGTTCCGTATTCGCGGGAGAGAGCGTAATCACACGCGGCACAGCATAGAGCCACAGCGGAGCGAGAAGAAGCAGGGCGGCCAGCGCCCTGACGGTATGTTTAGCCACGTGCCAGATTCTGCACCAGGCGTTCCACCATCACGGTGGACTGTTTTGCCGCAACGGTCAGGAACTCGTCGAAGCTGATGTGGGACTGCTGGTCTGCCACGTCAGAGATGGCGCGAACCACCACGAACGGTACGCTGAAGTTATGGCAAACATGAGCGATCGCGGTCGCTTCCATCTCAACGGCAACCGCCTGAGGGAAGTTATGACGGATTTTCGCCAGCCCAACGGAGCCGTTGATGAAGGCATCACCGCTGACAATCAGACCGCGTACCGCGTTGAGGTTGAGTTCTGCGATGCAGGCCTCTGCCGCCGCAATCAGTTTGTCGTCAGCTTTAAAACCCGCAGGGCAGCCCGGAAGCTGACCGTACTCGTAACCGAACGCGGTGACGTCGGCATCGTGGTAACGCGCTTCGTCGGAGACAACGATATCACCCACTTTCAGCGTCGGCGCCAGGCCGCCCGCAGAGCCGGTATTCACGATCACGTCCGGCTTGCAGCGCTCGAGCAGCAGGGTTGCACCCAGCGCAGCAGCTACTTTACCGATGCCTGATTTCAGCAGAGCCACGTCAACGCCGTTCAGCTGGCCGGTGTAGATCTCACAACCACCCAGAGAGAGTGTCTGACGGTTCTCAATTTTGTCACGCAGCAGCGTAACTTCTTCTTCCATTGCACCAATAATGCCGATTTTCATAGATTTACTCGCGATGTGCCTTGTTAAGATGCATAGTCTATCATGCGGTTAAGGGGAAACGCATTCTCACGCGGGGGAGCACATGGCACCAATCGATTTTCGCACCAAAATTAACTGGCACCGACGTTTCCGTTCGCCGCAGGGCGACAAGAGCGAGCATGAGATCCTGCGTATCTTCGAGAGCGATCGCGGGAGGATTATTAACTCGCCCGCCATTCGCCGTCTGCAGCAAAAGACCCAGGTATTCCCGCTGGAGCGTAACGCCGCGGTGCGCACCCGCTTAACCCACTCAATGGAAGTGCAGCAGGTCGGGCGCTATATTGCCAAAGAGATTTTAAGCCGTCTCAAAGAGCAGCGTTTACTGGAAACCTACGGTCTGGACGAACTGACGGGGCCCTTCGAGAGCATCGTTGAGATGGCCTGCCTGATGCATGACATCGGCAACCCGCCTTTCGGTCACTTTGGTGAGGCGGCTATCAATGACTGGTTTAAGCAGCGGCTTTATCCTTCGGATGCGGTAAGCCAGCCCCTCAGCGATGACCGCTGCATCGTACGCGATTTACGCCTGCGTGAAGGTGAAGAGCGGCTGAACGACCTGCGCCGCAAAGTGCGCCAGGATTTGTGTCACTTCGAAGGCAACGCGCAGGGGATCCGGCTGGTCCATTCCCTGATGCGCATGAACCTGACCTGGGCACAGGTCGGCTGCATTCTGAAATATACGCGCCCCGCGTGGTGGATGGGGGATACGCCTGCGTCCCACAGCTATTTAATGAAAAAACCGGGCTATTACCTTTCTGAAGAGGCCTATATTGAACGGTTACGTAAAGAACTTTCATTGACGCCAAACGGCCGCTTCCCATTGACCTGGATTATGGAAGCCGCCGATGATATTTCCTATTGCGTAGCCGATCTGGAGGATGCCGTTGAGAAAAGAATCTTCAGCGTCGAGGAGCTTTATCAGCATCTTTATGCGGCCTGGGGGACTCATGAAAAAGGCTCGCTGTTTGCGCAGGTTGTCGAAAATGCCTGGGAAAAATCGCGCTCAAATACGTTAAGCCGCAGTACGGAAGACCAATTCTTTATGTATTTGCGGGTCAATACATTAAATAAACTGGTGCCGTATGCGGCGTCGCGCTTTATTGATAATTTACCGCTGATCTTCAGCGGGGAATTCAACCACGCGCTGCTGGAAGATGACAGCAGTTTCAGTCAACTCCTTGAGCTTTATAAACAGGTGGCGATGCGGCATGTATTTAGCCATCCGGATGTTGAGCAGCTGGAACTGCAGGGCTATCGGGTAATCAGTGGGTTACTGGAAATTTATTCCCCGTTGCTCCAGCTGTCGTTCGACGAGTTCAGCGAGCTGGTGGAACATGAGCGCGTGCGCCGAATACCTATCGAATCGCGGCTTTATCAGAAACTCTCTACCCGGCATCGTCTGGCGTATGTCGAAGCGATTGGCAAGCTGGATCGCCACGCTTCCCAATGGCCGGTGATGGAATATTATTATCGCTGCCGTCTTATCCAGGACTATATCAGCGGCATGACGGATTTGTATGCCTGGGATGAATACCGCAAGCTGATGGCGGTGGAATAATCCCTGAGTTTTGTAAAGACGGCCAATAAATTTTTACCTTTTCCATAAACTTATCACCGGAACTAAGCGGTATAAAACGAATCTGAGTTACACAGCAATTTTGCGTTACCTGTAAATCGAGATTGAGAAACATGAAAAAAACCACATTAGCAATGAGTGCACTGGCTCTGAGTTTAGGTTTAGCGCTGTCTCCTCTGACTGCTACTGCAGCCGAGACCGCGTCGTCGGCAGCAACCGCGCAGCAGATGCCAAGCCTGGCACCGATGCTCGAAAAAGTGATGCCATCGGTGGTGAGTATTAACGTTGAGGGCAGCACGACCGTCAATACGCCGCGTATGCCGCGTAACTTCCAGCAGTTCTTCGGTGATAACTCACCGTTCTGCCAGGACGGTTCGCCATTCCAGAGTTCACCGTTCTGTCAGGGCGGCGGTGCCGGGGATGACAGCCAGGGCGGCGGCCAGCAGCAGAAATTCATGGCGCTTGGCTCGGGGGTGATTATTGATGCCGCGAAAGGCTACGTCGTCACCAACAACCACGTGGTTGATAACGCTAACAGCATTAAGGTTCAGCTGAGCGATGGCCGCAAGTTCGACGCCAAAGTGGTGGGTAAAGACCCGCGCTCCGACATCGCGCTGATTCAAATTCAGGATCCGAAAAACCTGACGGCGATTAAAATTGCCGACTCCGACGCGCTGCGCGTGGGCGACTATACCGTGGCGATCGGTAACCCATTCGGTCTGGGTGAAACCGTGACCTCGGGTATCGTCTCTGCGCTGGGCCGTAGCGGCCTCAATGCCGAGAACTATGAAAACTTCATCCAGACGGATGCGGCGATCAACCGCGGTAACTCCGGCGGTGCGCTGGTGAACCTGAACGGTGAGCTGATCGGTATCAACACCGCGATCCTGGCACCGGACGGCGGCAACATCGGGATCGGCTTTGCTATCCCAAGTAACATGGTGAAAAACCTGACCTCGCAGATGGTGCAGTATGGCCAGGTGAAACGCGGCGAGCTGGGTATCCTCGGGACTGAGCTGAACTCCGAACTGGCGAAGGCGATGAAAGTTGACGCCCAGCGCGGGGCATTCGTCAGCCAGGTGATGCCAAATTCCTCTGCGGCGAAAGCGGGCATTAAAGCGGGTGATGTGATCACCTCCCTGAACGGTAAGCCGATCAGCAGCTTTGCCGCCCTGCGTGCCGAAGTGGGCTCAATGCCGATTGGCAGCAAAGTGACCCTCGGCCTGCTGCGCGACGGTAAGCCGGTTAACGTGAGCCTGGAACTGCAGCAGAGCAGCCAGAATCAGGTGGATTCCAGCACCATCTTCAGCGGTATTGAAGGTGCCGAGATGAGCAATAAAGGCGCAGACAAAGGCGTGGTGGTGAACAACGTGAAAGCGAATTCACCGGCAGCCCGTATCGGCCTGAAAAAAGGCGATGTGATTATGGGCGCTAACCAGCAACCAGTGAAAAACATCGCTGAACTGCGCAAGATCCTCGACAGCAAGCCTTCCGTGCTGGCGCTGAATATCCAGCGTGGTGATACTTCGCTTTATCTGCTGATGCAGTAATCCTCTGAAGCCCCTGTTCGCAGGGGCTTTCTCGTTTCTGTGATTCTTGCCACAACTCCATACTTCTCCCTCTCTCTTTGTGCATTCGCACAATGCAGCCGTCGCTGAACTTCCCTATGCTTGAGCTCTGCTCACGGGAGGATTCTATGGCTGGCTGGCATCTTGATACCAAAATGGCGCAGGATATCGTGGCGCGCACTATGCGCATCATTGATACCAATATCAACGTAATGGATGCCCGCGGGCGCATTATTGGCAGCGGCGATCGCGAGCGTATTGGGGAATTGCACGAAGGTGCGCTGCTGGTGCTCTCCCAGGGGCGGGTCGTGGATATCGACGATGCGGTAGCGAAACACCTGCACGGCGTACGTCAGGGCATCAATTTACCGCTGCGCCTTGAAGGCGAAATTGTGGGGGTAATCGGCCTGACCGGCGAGCCCGAGTCACTGCGAAAATACGGTGAGCTGGTCTGTATGACGGCAGAGATGATGCTGGAGCAGTCGCGCCTGATGCACCTGCTTGCCCAGGACAGCCGCCTGCGTGAAGAGCTGGTGATGAACCTTATTCAGGCGGAAGATCATACGCCTGCGCTCAGCGAATGGGCGCAGCGTCTGGGGATCGATCTGAACCAGCCGCGCGTGGTGGCGGTCATTGAGGTCGATAGCGGCCAGCTTGGCGTAGACAGCGCGATGGCCGAACTGCAGCAGCTGCAAAACGCGCTGGCGACGCCGGAGCGCGACAACCTGGTGGCGATCGTTTCTCTGACGGAAATGGTGGTGCTCAAACCGGCGCTTAACGCGTTCGGCCGCTGGGATGCGGAAGATCATCGTCGTCGCGTGGAGCTGCTGATTTCCCGGATGAAGGAGAATGGTCAGCTGCGTTTTCGCGTTGCGCTGGGCAACTACTTTACCGGGCCGGGCAGTATCGCTCGCTCCTGGCGTACCGCGCGCACCACCATGATGGTGGGCAAGCAGCGCATGCCGGAGAGCCGCAGCTATTTCTATCAGGATCTGATGCTGCCGGTGCTGCTCGACAGCCTGCGCGGGGGCTGGCAGGCCAATGAGCTGGCGCGGCCATTAGCGCGTCTGAAAGCCATGGATAACAACGGCCTGCTGCGCCGGACGCTGCAGGCGTGGTTCCGCCATAACGTGCAGCCGCTGGCGACCTCAAAGGCGCTGTTTATTCACCGCAATACGCTGGAGTATCGGTTAAACCGGATTTCGGAGCTGACGGGGCTGGACCTGGGAAACTTTGACGACAGGCTGCTGCTGTATGTGGCGCTGCAGCTGGATGAGCAGCGATGATGTTGTTTGCCGGGTGGCGGCTTCGCCTTACCCGGCCTACATGATGGTTTTCTCCCTCTCCCATGGGGAGAGGGCCGGGGTGAGGGCATCAGGCCGCACCCAACTTATTTGTTGCGAGTTAATTTCTCAAGATCCGCTTCAATCTCGCTGATCTTATTCGTTACAACGCTTTCAAGGTGACGCAGATCGTCAAGGATCTTACGTTTAAGATCGACTTCGGTGCGGTCGCGCTGGCAGATCTGATCGAGTTCATCGATCACATAGCGCAGGTTAGGGCTGATTTCCTGTACTTCTTTGTATCCCTGTCCTACACCGTCAGCAACAACGGTCTTACGCTGGCGCGGATATTTAAACTTCACGCTTTTGGCGAAAAACTCTCCTTTGTCCTTGTGAAAATAGATTTTCAGAATATCGTTATTGGCTTCCTGACGGAGGCTGTAACGATCAATTTCATCAGGATTGGTAATGCCCAGACTTTTCAGATTATCGTACATAGCGGTACCCTTGATCTCAACATAACCTTTGAATAATTAACGAAAAAATCTATTTTCGCCACCCTCAGATATAAAAAAAGCGGGGTTGCCCCCGCTTTTTGTTATACCCGATTAATCGATGGTGCGCAGCAATTCGTTGATGCCCACTTTACCGCGCGTTTTCGCATCCACTTTCTTCACGATAACCGCACAGTACAGGCTGTATTTGCCATCTTTTGACGGCAGGTTGCCGGAAACCACCACGGAACCCGCCGGTACGCGACCGTAGTGAACTTCGCCGGTTTCACGATCGTAAATACGGGTGCTCTGACCGATGTAAACGCCCATGGAGATCACGGAGCCTTCTTCCACGATCACGCCTTCGACTACTTCAGAGCGCGCGCCGATGAAGCAGTTGTCTTCGATGATGGTCGGGTTAGCCTGCAGTGGCTCCAGAACGCCACCGATGCCCACGCCGCCGGACAGGTGAACGTTTTTACCGATCTGCGCGCATGAACCGACAGTCGCCCAGGTGTCAACCATGGTGCCTTCGTCAACGTAGGCACCGATGTTCACGTAGGATGGCATCAGCACGGTGTTGCGTGCGATGAATGCGCCCTGACGTACTGCCGCAGGCGGTACCACGCGGAACCCTTCTTTCTGGAAACGCGCTTCGTCGTAGTCAGCGAATTTCATAGGGACTTTATCGAAGTAGCGGCTTTCAGCTCCGTCGATAACCTGGTTATCGTTGATACGGAAAGAGAGCAGCACGGCTTTCTTCAGCCATTGATGAGTGACCCACTGACCGTCGATTTTTTCTGCCACGCGCAGCGCGCCGGAATCCAGAAGGGAAATCACCTGGTTTACCGCTTCACGGGTCACGGTATCCACATTTGCCGGGGTAATCTCGGCGCGACGCTCAAAAGCGGACTCAATAACGTTCTGTAACTGCTGCATTGTTTACTCTTTCCATTTCACTAAAAAACATATCACCCTTTATCGTTTGGATTGAGGGCTGCTGTCAACCGTTGTTGCACTTCAAGCTGCAGGTCATTATTAAGGGCACGCCGGTCCGCTGTCGCGATTATAAATAAATCTTCTACTCGCTCGCCAATCGTTGTAATTCGGGCCCCATGGAGCGAAATTCCCAGATCGGCAAAAACCTGGCCGACGCGGGCGAGCAGCCCCGGCTGGTCGAGCGCGATCAGCTCCAGGAACGATTTACGGTCGGTGTGGGTCGGCAGGAAATTGACCTCGGTATCGACGGTAAAGTGGCGCAATTTCGCCGGCTGGCGGCGCGGCTGCGGGGGCTGCCAGCTGCGCTGGGTAATCGCCTGTTCCAGACCAAAACGTATCCCTTCATGCCTGTCCGACGAGAGCGGGCTGCCGTCCGGCTCAAGCACGATAAAGGTGTCCATCGCCATGCCGTCGCGGGTGGTGAAAATCTGCGCGTCGTGAACGCTCAGGTTACGCCTGTCCAGCTCGGCGCAGACCGCAGCAAACAGATAAGGTCGGTCCGGGCTCCAGATGAAAATCTCCGTCCCGCCGCGGGTAGCCTGCGGGCTCAGGAGGATCATCGGCTGGGACAGATCGTGCTTCAGCAGGTGCCGCGCGTGCCACGCAAGCTGGTTTGGGCTATGGCGGACAAAATAGTTGGCACGGCAGCGGGCCCAAATCTGATGCAGTGCCTCTTCATCAATGTTGTCCATCCGCAGCAGCGCCAGCGCCTGGAGCTGGTGATGACGCACGCGCTCGCGCATGTCCGGGGTGTTTTGCATCCCACGACGCAGCTGTTTTTCAGTGGCGAAGTACAGCTCGCGCAGCAGGCTCTGCTTCCAGCTGTTCCACAGGGTCTCGTTGGTGGCGCAGATATCGGCCACCGTCAGGCAAACCAGATAGCGCAGACGGTTTTCCGTCTGAACCACTTCCGCGAACTGCTTGATCACTTCAGGATCCTGAATGTCACGACGCTGCGCGGTGACCGACATCAGCAGGTGATGGCGTACCAGCCAGGCCACCAGCTGCGTTTCACGCGAGTTCAGGCCGTGCAGCTCGGCAAATTTCAGCACGTCCTGCGCGCCAAGCACCGAATGGTCACCGCCGCGACCTTTGGCGATATCGTGGAACAGAGCGGCAATCAGGATCAGTTCCGGATGGGTCAGGCGCGGCCACAGCTCCACGCACAGCGGGTGGCGGGAGCGCGTCTCTTCTTTCGCAAAGCTTTCCAGCTTGAGCATCACGCGGATCGTGTGTTCATCCACCGTGTAGGCATGGAACAGATCGAACTGCATTTGCCCGACAATGTGGGACCACTGTGGCATATAGGCCCACAGCACGCTGTGGCGGTGCATCGGCAGCAGCCCGCGGCTGACGGCGCCCGGGTGGCGGAGCATGCTCAGGAACAGCGAGCGCGCTTCCGGGATATAGCACAGCGGCTGCGTCAGATGACGGCGCGCATGGCGCAGATGACGCAGGGTGGTGGAGTAGATCCCGGTGATGGTGCTGTTGCGCACCATGGTATAGAACATCCGCAGAATCGCTTCCGGCTCGCGGATGAATAGCGTTTCGTCGCGCAGATCGATAAGCGTCCCGCGCAGCTGGAACTCATCATCAATCGGGCGCGGTTTCTCGTCCGCCGTCAGGGCCAGAATGGCCTCGTCGAACAGCTGCAGCAGCATCTGGTTCAGCTCGGTCACCCGGCGGGTGACGCGGAAGAAATCCTTCATCATGTGCTCAACCGGCTCGTTGCCTTCGCCCTGATAATTCAGGCGCTGCGCCACGCTGAGCTGGCGATCAAACAGCAGGCGGTTGTCATAGCGGGTGACTTCCAGATGCAGGGCAAACCGGATGCGCCACAGCAGGTGCAGGCACTCGTTCAGCTCGTTACGCTCTGCCTCGGTTAAGAAGCCGAAGCCGACCATCTCGTCCATCGAGGTGGCGCCAAAATGGCGGCGGGCGACCCACTGCAGGGTATGGATGTCGCGCAGGCCGCCGGGGCTGCTTTTAATATCGGGCTCAAGATTATAGCTGGTGCCGTGGTAGCGCTGGTGGCGCTGGTTTTGCTCCTCGACCTTCGCGGCGAAGAACTTTTCTGACGGCCAGAAGCCGTCGCTGAAGATGTGCTTTTGCAGCTCCAGGAACAGGGCGACGTCGCCAATCAGCAGGCGGGTTTCAATCAGGTTAGTGGCAACGGTCAGGTCCGATAACCCTTCCAGCAGGCACTCTTCCAGGGTGCGCACGCTGTGGCCGACCTCCAGCTTCACGTCCCAGAGCAGCGTCAGCAGTTCGCCAATTTTTTGCGCCTGTTCGTCCGGCAGCTTTTTGCGGCTTAAGATCAGCAGATCGATATCGGAAAGCGGATGCAGCTCACCGCGGCCATAGCCCCCGACGGCAACCAGCGCAACATCGCTGACTTGCCCAAACCCGTAATCAATCCACAGACGCTGCAGCAACTGGTCGATAAATTCGGTGCGCGCTTCAATGAGCTGCTCGGCCGATACGCCCGCGTCGAACGCGCTGCCCAGCCAGCGATGGAAGACATCCATATGGGCTTTAATATGCGCGCAGGTCAGCTCGTGCGACGGCCAGACGCCCGGGTTATCGGGCTGGTCGGGAAGGGTGGGAAGTGCTGTGTTAGCATACTGTTCGGGTAAAAGATTACTCATCGTGCGCCACCCATAAGAAAAAGCTATAGCCATTAAAAAAGCCGGCATTCGCCGGCTTTTTTATCATTCATCGTGCGTCAGTATCGCCGGGATGGTGTCATCCTTGCGCAACGTCATAATTTCGCAGCCGTTGTCTGTTACCACAATAGTATGCTCGTACTGCGCAGACAAGCTTCTGTCTTTGGTTTTCACCGTCCAGCCGTCTTTCATGGTGCGGATGCGGTAATCACCTGCGTTGACCATCGGCTCAATGGTAAAGGTCATGCCTTTTTGCAGCACCACGCCGCCGTCATCGGCATCATAGTGCAGGACCTGCGGCTCTTCATGGAAGACGCGACCAATGCCGTGGCCGCAGTACTCGCGCACCACGGAGAAACCTTCTGCTTCCACAAATTTCTGGATTGCTGCACCGATGGTACGCAGGCGAATACCCGGTTTAACCATTTTCAGCGCCAGATAGAGACTCTCTTGCGTCACTTTGCACAGACGCTCGCCAAGAATCGTCGGCTTGCCAACGATGAACATTTTTGAGGTGTCACCGTGGTACTCGTCTTTAATGACGGTCACGTCGATGTTGACGATGTCGCCATCTTTCAGCAGTTTTTCGTCGTCCGGGATGCCGTGACACACCACTTCATTAATAGAGATGCAGACGGATTTCGGGAAACCGTGGTAGCCGAGGCAGGCGGAAACCGCGTGCTGCTCGTTCACGATATAGTCGTTACAGATACGGTCAAGTTCACCGGTGCTAACGCCCGGCTTCACGAACGGCTCAATCATTTCCAGCACTTCCGCGGCCAGACGACCGGCGACGCGCATCTTTTCAATTTCTTCAGGTGTCTTAATAGAGATAGCCATGTAATCTGTCCATCGGTGTCGATTTTTTCGACAATACTAGTCTAAGTGTCGTCAATGGTATCAGTCAGGCACGCTCCGTGCCAAATTGAGAATCATTAACAGCACACTCCGCCAACAACTGTTGGTTTCTGGTCGTGTTTTGTGGTATAAAGCGCGCCGGACTTCCGATCCATCTCAGATACACAGGCTGGACGGAAGCGACAAATCTCACTTTGTGTAACAACACACACGTATCGGCACATATTCCGGGGTGCCCTTCGGGGTCGGTAATATGGGATACGTGGAGGCATAACCCCAACTTTCAATATAGAGGTTTTAAACATGGCAACTGTTTCCATGCGCGACATGCTCAAGGCTGGTGTTCACTTCGGTCACCAGACCCGTTACTGGAACCCGAAAATGAAGCCTTTCATCTTCGGCGCGCGTAACAAAGTTCACATCATCAACCTTGAGAAAACTGTACCAATGTTCAACGAAGCCCTGGCTGAGCTGAACAAGATCTCTTCCCGTAAAGGTAAGATTCTGTTCGTTGGTACTAAGCGCGCTGCAAGCGAAGCTGTGAAAGATGCTGCTAACAGCTGCGACCAGTTCTTCGTGAACCATCGCTGGTTGGGCGGCATGCTGACCAACTGGAAAACTGTTCGTCAGTCCATCAAACGCCTGAAAGATCTGGAAACCCAGTCTCAGGACGGTACTTTCGACAAGCTGACTAAGAAAGAAGCGCTGATGCGCACTCGTGAACTGGACAAGCTGGAAAACAGCCTGGGCGGTATCAAAGATATGGGCGGCCTGCCAGACGCGCTGTTCGTAATCGATGCAGACCACGAGCACATCGCTATCAAAGAAGCTAACAACCTGGGTATCCCGGTATTCGCTATCGTTGATACCAACTCCGATCCGGACGGTGTTGACTTCGTTATCCCGGGTAACGACGACGCAATCCGTGCTGTTAGCCTGTACCTGAGCGCTGTAGCTGCTACCGTTCGTGAAGGCCGTTCCCAGGATCTGGCTTCTCAGGCGGAAGAAAGCTTCGTAGAAGCTGAATAATAAGGTTTTACCCCTTATTAGTACCGTGTATGAATAGGGGCCCATTACCGGCCCCTTTTTTCAATTTACACTGTTTGGCCCCCGGCCGGGCAGTTCACATCTCCCGAGGATTTAAGAATGGCTGAAATTACCGCATCCCTGGTAAAAGAGCTGCGCGAGCGTACTGGCGCAGGCATGATGGATTGCAAAAAAGCGCTGACTGAAGCGAACGGCGACATCGAGCTGGCAATCGAAAACATGCGTAAATCCGGTGCGATCAAAGCAGCTAAAAAAGCAGGCAACGTTGCTGCTGACGGCGTGATCATCACTAAAATCGACGGCAACTACGGCATCATTCTGGAAGTTAACTGCCAGACTGACTTCGTTGCTAAAGATGGCGGTTTCCAGGCATTTGCTAACAAAGTTCTGGACGCAGCTGTTGCGGGTAAAATCACTGACGTTGAAGTTCTGAAAGCACAGTTCGAAGAAGAGCGTGTTGCGCTGGTTGCTAAAATCGGTGAGAACATCAACATTCGTCGCGTTTCTTCTCTGGAAGGCGAAGTACTGGGTTCTTACCAGCACGGCGCACGTATCGGTGTTCTGGTTGCGGCTAAAGGCGCTGACGAAGAGCTGGTTAAACAGCTGGCTATGCACATCGCTGCAAGCAAACCAGAATTCGTTAAGCCAGAAGACGTGTCTGCTGAAGTGGTAGAGAAAGAGTACCAGGTACAGCTGGACATCGCGATGCAGTCTGGTAAGCCAAAAGAAATCGCAGAGAAAATGGTTGAAGGCCGCATGAAGAAATTCACCGGCGAAGTTTCTCTGACTGGCCAGCCATTCGTAATGGACCCAAGCAAGTCTGTTGCTCAGCTGCTGAAAGAGCACAACGCTGACGTAACTGGCTTCATCCGCTTCGAAGTGGGCGAAGGCATCGAGAAAGTTGAGACTGACTTCGCAGCAGAAGTTGCTGCAATGTCCAAGCAGTCTTAATGATTGAAAAGGAGCCGCCTGAGGGCGGCTTCTTTTTGTCACCCGTCACAGGAAATCAGACAGGCTCCAGTATCGCTGTGCTGATTTGCGGCATATCATGTCGCCAGAATTAACCCCCATCTTAATCGTTGACAGTCTCAGGAAAGAAACATGGCTACCAATGCAAAACCCGTGTACAAACGCATTCTGCTTAAGCTGAGTGGCGAAGCACTGCAGGGAACGGAAGGCTTCGGTATTGACGCAAGCATCCTTGATCGCATGGCACAGGAAATCAAAGAACTGGTCGAACTGGGTATCCAGGTTGGCGTGGTCATTGGCGGTGGCAACCTTTTCCGTGGTGCTGGTCTGGCGAAAGCGGGGATGAACCGCGTTGTGGGCGACCACATGGGTATGCTGGCAACCGTCATGAATGGCCTGGCAATGCGTGATGCACTGCATCGCGCCTATGTGAATGCCCGCCTGATGTCCGCGATTCCCCTGAATGGCGTTTGCGATAACTACAGCTGGGCAGAAGCCATCAGCCTGCTGCGCAACAACCGCGTGGTGATCCTCTCCGCCGGTACGGGTAACCCGTTCTTTACAACCGATTCCGCTGCCTGCCTGCGCGGTATCGAGATCGAAGCCGATGTGGTACTGAAAGCGACCAAAGTAGACGGCGTGTTTACTGCCGACCCGGCAAAAGATCCTTCTGCCACCATGTACGATCAGCTGAGCTACAGTGAAGTGCTGGATAAAGAGCTGAAAGTGATGGATCTTGCCGCCTTCACGCTGGCTCGCGACCACAAACTGCCGATCCGTGTCTTCAACATGAACAAGCCTGGCGCACTGCGTCGCGTGGTCATGGGCGAAAAAGAAGGCACTTTGATCACGGAATAATTTCCGTTGACGATAAATACAGGTAAGATTCCGCTTTATTTTGTAGTGGTATCTTACCCGGACGCGCCTTTGGCGTTGTCATGAATTAAACGCGACTATACTTAGCACACCTGTAGCGCTGTGCTGGCGGATAGTCTGCCTGAGACAAGTTTTCAAGGATTCGTAACGTGATTAACGACATCAGAAAAGATGCTGAAGTACGCATGGAAAAATGCGTAGAAGCGTTCAAAACCCAAATCAGCAAAATCCGTACTGGCCGTGCTTCTCCAAGCCTGCTGGATGGCATCATCGTAGAATACTACGGTACGCCAACCCCTCTGCGTCAGCTGGCGAGCGTAACGGTAGAAGATACCCGTACGCTGAAAATCAACGTGTTCGATCGTTCTATGAGCCCGGCCGTTGAGAAAGCGATCATGGCCTCTGACCTCGGACTGAACCCAAGCTCTGCGGGCGCTGACATCCGCGTTCCACTGCCTCCACTGACGGAAGAGCGTCGTAAAGATCTGATCAAAGTGGTTCGTGGCGAAGCTGAGCAGGGTCGTGTATCCGTGCGTAACGTCCGTCGCGACGCGAACGATAAAGTAAAAGCGCTGCTGAAAGAAAAAGAGATCAGTGAAGATGACGATCGTCGTTCTCAGGACGACATTCAGAAAATGACCGACGCTGCCATCAAGAAAATTGATGCGGCGCTGGCAGATAAAGAAGCGGAACTGATGCAGTTCTGATTTCTGTCGTACACTGATAAACGCCGTTCAGAGGGACTTCGGGTCTTGCTGGCGGCGTTTTGCTTTTATCTGGTCTAACTTTTTTCGGGCATCTCATGAAGCATTTAACACTCCTCGGCTCGACCGGCTCTATCGGTTGCAGCACTCTCGACGTTGTTCGCCATAATCCTGAACTTTACACCGTGACAGCGCTGGTGGCCGGAAAGAATGTGCAGCGAATGGTCGAGCAGTGCCTGGAGTTTGCGCCCCGCTATGCGGTGATGGATGACGAAGAGAGCGCGCGTCTGCTGAAAGCACAGCTGCGTGAAAGGGGCAGTCGAACCGAGGTGCTGTGTGGCCAGCAGGCGGCCTGCGAGATGGCGGCGCTGGATGAGGTGGATCAGGTGATGGCGGCCATCGTCGGGGCGGCAGGATTATTGCCGACGCTTGCCGCGATTGACGCCGGTAAGGATGTCCTGCTGGCCAATAAAGAGTCGCTGGTCACCTGCGGACGCCTGTTTATGGATGCGGTGAAGCAGCGCGGCGCGCGCCTTTTGCCGGTCGACAGCGAGCACAACGCGATTTTTCAGAGTTTACCGCAACCTTTTCAACAGAACCTGGGGTACGCTGATCTGGAGCAGAATGGCGTAGTGTCTATTCTGCTTACCGGGTCTGGTGGCCCGTTCCGTGAAACACCACTGTCTGAACTGCGCGCCATGACGCCGGATCAGGCGTGCCGTCATCCGAACTGGTCGATGGGGCGTAAAATCTCCGTTGATTCTGCCACCATGATGAACAAAGGTCTGGAATACATTGAAGCGCGCTGGCTGTTTAATGCGTCAGCGAAACAGATGGAAGTACTGATTCACCCGCAATCGGTGATTCACTCGATGGTGCGTTATCAGGATGGCAGCGTGCTGGCACAGCTGGGCGAGCCGGACATGCGTACGCCGATTGCCCATTCAATGGCGTGGCCAAATCGAGTGAAATCCGGCGTGAAGCCGCTTGATTTCTGCAAGCTAAGTTCCCTGACGTTCAGTGAACCAGACTACGAGCGCTATCCTTGTCTGAAGCTTGCGATGAATGCCTTTGACCAGGGGCAGGCGGCGACGACGGCACTTAATGCAGCCAATGAAATTACCGTTGAGGCATTTCTGAATCAGCAAATTCGTTTTACCGATATTGCGTCGTTAAATTTATCGGTACTGGAGATGATGGATTTGCGCGAACCACAGAGCGTGGAAGAGGTGCTGGCGGTGGATGCAGCTGCGCGTAATATTGCGCGCCAACAGGTGACACGTCTCGCAAGCTGGTGATAAAGCAAGCACTAGTCGTCGTGCTATTTGTTAGCGTTGGGCTTCAGTGATATAGTCTGCGCCACCTGATCGCAGGTATTTGACTTAATGTGGTCAGGTGAGCCGTGGTTTGACACGGCTTTTTTATGTATAGGCTTCAGTATTCCTGAGTACCGTTAAATCCTTTTCAGGGACAAAAAACGCGTTATGTTGTCTGCGAATCAACCAATAAGCGAAAATTTGCCAGCTCATGGCTGCCGTCATGTAGCAATCATTATGGATGGCAATGGCCGCTGGGCGAAAAGACAAGGGAAGATACGAGCCTTTGGGCATAAAGCGGGGGCGAAATCCGTTCGCCGCGCCGTTTCTTTTGCCGCCAACAACGGCATTGATGCGTTAACGCTCTATGCTTTTAGCAGTGAAAACTGGAATCGGCCTCTGCAGGAAGTGACTGCGTTGATGGAATTGTTTGTGTGGGCGCTAGACAGCGAAGTAAAAAGCCTGCACCGCCACAACGTCCGCCTGCGTATCATTGGCGATACCAGTCGTTTTAACTCACGTTTGCAGGAACGGATTCGCAAAGCAGAAGCGCTGACGGAAAATAACACCGGTCTGACGCTGAATATCGCGGCGAATTACGGCGGACGCTGGGATATTATCCAGGGCGTTCGGCATCTGGCCGAACAGGTTCAGGAAGGGCTGTTGAGACCCGACCAAATTGATGAAGAGGCGCTGAGCAAGCAAATCTGCATGAATGAACAGGCACCTGTGGATTTGGTAATTAGGACAGGGGGGGAACATCGCATAAGTAACTTTTTGATATGGCAAATTGCCTATGCCGAACTTTACTTTACGGATGTTCTTTGGCCCGATTTTGATGAACAAGACTTTGAAGGTGCGCTGCATGCCTTTGCCAATCGAGAGCGTCGTTTCGGCGGCACCGAGCCTGGTGGCGACAAAGCCTGATGGGGGTAGCTTTTGCTGAAGTATCGCCTGATTTCCGCTTTTGTATTAATACCCATTGTCATTGCGGCGCTGTTTTTACTGCCCCCGGTGGGATTCGCTATTGTCACGCTGGTGGTGTGCATGCTCGCCGCGTGGGAATGGGGACAGTTTAGCGGCTTTACCTCGCGCACTCAGCGAGTATGGCTTGCGGTACTTTGTGGCTTTATCCTGGCCATAATGCTGTTTACGTTGCCTGAATATCACCATGATATTCATCAGCCCCTGGTTGCCGGTTCCTTGTGGATATCGTTGGCCTGGTGGGTTGCCGCGCTGTTGCTGGTTCTTTTTTATCCAGGTTCCGCGGCGTTATGGCGTAATTCAAAAGTGCTGCGACTGATTTTTGGTTTGCTCACAATTATTCCTTTTTTCTGGGGTATGGTTGCGCTGCGCGCCTGGCACTACGACGAAAACCACTACAGCGGTGCGATCTGGCTGCTTTATGTGATGATTCTGGTCTGGGGGGCTGACTCCGGGGCCTATATGTTTGGTAAACTGTTTGGCAAACATAAGCTGGCACCGAAGGTTTCTCCGGGCAAAACCTGGCAAGGATTCATCGGCGGCCTGTTTACGGCAGCGATCATCTCCTGGGGCTACGGCGTCTGGGCGAATCTTGAAGTGGCACCGTCAATACTGCTGGTGTGCTCAATTTTTGCTGCGCTTGCCTCCGTGCTCGGTGATTTAACCGAAAGTATGTTTAAGCGTGAAGCAGGGATTAAGGACAGCGGACACCTGATTCCAGGGCATGGCGGTATACTGGATCGCATTGATAGCCTGACAGCGGCTGTTCCAGTGTTTGCGTGTTTGCTTTTACTGGTATTCGGGACGATTTAACGGAAGGTTTTATGCTGAGCATTCTCTGGAATCTGGCGGCGTTCATTGTTGCACTGGGTGTACTGATTACCGTGCATGAATTTGGCCATTTCTGGGTTGCTCGCCGCTGTGGCGTGCGCGTGGAGCGGTTTTCCATCGGTTTTGGTAAATCACTCTGGACGCGCACCGACCGTCACGGCACGGAATTTGTCATCGCCCTTATCCCGCTGGGCGGCTACGTCAAAATGCTCGACGAACGCGTCGAGCCTGTCGCTCCTGAGCTGCGACACAGCGCATTCAACAATAAAACCGTTGGACAACGCGCCGCCATCATTGCTGCCGGACCGGTAGCCAACTTCATCTTTGCGATTTTCGCTTACTGGCTGGTGTTTATCATCGGCGTCCCTGGCGTGCGTCCGGTGGTGGGAGAAATTGCCCCCAACTCCATCGCGGCGAGTGCGCAAATTACATCCGGGATGGAACTTAAAGCGATTGATGGCATCGAAACCCCTGATTGGGATGCCGTGCGACTGCAGCTGGTAGCCAAAATCGGCGATCCGCAGACCACCATCAGCGTATCGCCGTTTGGTTCAGATACGCGTCAGGACAAAGTACTCGATTTACGTCACTGGCGTTTCGAGCCAGACAAAGAAGATCCCGTCGCTGCGCTGGGTATTCGTCCACGCGGCGCGCAGATCGAGCCGGTATTGGCCGAAGTACAGGCAAATTCGGCGGCGAGCAAAGCGGGTTTGCAAGCGGGCGACAGGATCGTTAAAGTCGATGGTCAACCATTAACAGAGTGGATGACCTTTGTTACTCTGGTGCGCGATAATCCGGGAACGTCTCTCGCGCTGGAAGTTGAAAGGCAAGGCAGTCCGCTTTCGCTGACGCTGATCCCGGATACGAAGTCGGTCGGCAAAAAGGCAGAAGGGTTTGCAGGCGTTGTGCCAAAAGTGATCCCGCTGCCAGATGAGTACAAGACAATACGCCAGTATGGGCCGTTCAGCGCCATCCTTGAAGCCACGGATAAAACATGGCAACTGATGAAGCTGACGGTCAACATGTTGGGGAAATTGATAACCGGTGATGTGAAACTGAACAACCTCAGTGGGCCAATTTCGATTGCTCAGGGGGCTGGGATGTCAGCGGAATTCGGGGTGATTTACTATCTCATGTTCCTCGCGCTCATTAGCGTGAACCTTGGGATAATCAACCTGTTCCCGCTTCCCGTTTTAGACGGGGGTCATCTGCTGTTTTTAGCGATTGAAAAGCTAAAAGGCGGACCGGTATCCGAGCGAGTTCAAGACTTTAGTTATCGCATTGGCTCGATTTTGCTGGTGCTGTTAATGGGGCTTGCACTTTTCAATGATTTCTCTCGGTTGTAAGAGAGTGTTAGGAAGAACGCATAATAACGATGGCGATGAAAAAGTTGCTCATAGCGTCGCTGCTGTTTAGCAGCGCCACCGTATACGGTGCTGACGGGTTCGTAGTGAAAGACATTCATTTCGAAGGCCTCCAGCGTGTCGCCGTTGGTGCGGCCCTCCTCAGTATGCCTGTACGCCCCGGCGATACGGTTAATGATGAAGATATCAGTAACACCATCCGTGCTCTGTTTGCCACTGGCAACTTTGAGGACGTTCGCGTTCTGCGCGATGGTGATACGCTGCTGGTACAGGTAAAAGAACGTCCAACGATCGCCAGTATCACTTTCTCCGGTAACAAGTCGGTGAAAGATGACATGCTCAAGCAGAACCTTGAAGCATCCGGTGTTCGTGTGGGTGAATCCCTGGACCGCACAACCCTTTCAGACATTGAAAAAGGTCTGGAAGACTTCTACTACAGCGTCGGTAAATACAGCGCCAGCGTGAAAGCGGTTGTCACTCCGCTGCCGCGTAACCGTGTTGACCTGAAGCTGGTCTTCCAGGAAGGTGTTTCTGCGAAGATCCAACAGATCAACATTGTCGGCAACCACGCGTTCAGCACCGACGAACTGATCTCCACCTTCCAGCTGCGCGATGAAGTGCCATGGTGGAACGTGGTAGGCGATCGCAAATATCAGAAACAGAAACTGGCGGGCGATCTTGAAACCCTGCGCAGCTACTATCTCGATCGTGGCTATGCGCGCTTCAACATTGACTCGACTCAGGTAAGCCTGACGCCGGACAAGAAAGGGATCTACATTACGGTCAACATTACTGAAGGCGAGCAGTACAAGCTTTCGGGTGTTGAGGTGAGTGGCAACCTGGCGGGGCATTCTGCTGAAATCGAATCTCTGACCAAAATTCAGCCAGGCGACCTGTATAGCGGTTCCAAGGTAACCAAAATGGAAGACAGCATTAAAAAGCTGCTCGGCCGCTATGGTTATGCTTATCCGCGCGTACAGACTCAGCCTGAAATCAACGATGCGGATAAAACCGTTAAGCTGCACGTGAATGTTGACGCGGGCAACCGCTTCTACGTGCGTAAGATCCGCTTCGTCGGTAACGACACCTCCAAAGATTCCGTTCTGCGTCGCGAAATGCGTCAGATGGAAGGCGCATGGTTGGGTAGCGACCTCGTTGATCAGGGTAAAGAGCGTCTGAACCGTCTGGGCTATTTTGAAACGGTGGATACCGATACCCAGCGCGTGCCGGGCAGCCCGGATCAGGTTGATGTCGTTTATAAAGTTAAAGAGCGTAACACCGGTAGCTTCAACTTCGGTGTGGGCTACGGTACTGAAAGCGGCGTCAGCTTCCAGGTTGGCGTGCAGCAGGATAACTGGCTGGGTACGGGTTACTCTGTCGGTATTAACGGCACCAAAAACGACTACCAGACCTACTCTGAGTTATCTGTGACTAACCCATACTTCACCGTTGACGGTGTGAGCCTGGGCGGTCGTATCTTCTATAACGACTTTAAAGCAGACGACGCGGACCTGTCTTCTTACACTAACAAGAGTTACGGTGTCGACGGTACGCTTGGCTTCCCGGTTAACGAATACAACACCCTGCGTGCGGGCTTAGGTTACGTGCATAACGACCTGTCCAATATGCAACCGCAGGTGGCCATGTGGCGTTATCTGGACTCAATCGGTCAGTCGGCGAGCAAAAACAGCGATAACAACGGTTTCGCTGCGGATGACTTCACCTTCAACTACGGCTGGACCTATAACCGTCTCGACCGTGGTTACTTCCCAACGGAAGGTTCTCGCGTCAACCTGAACGGTAAAGTTACCGTGCCGGGTTCCGATAACGAGTTCTATAAGGTGACGCTGGATACCGCGTCCTACTTCCCAATCGATGACGACCATAAGTGGGTGGTTCTGGGTCGTACCCGTTGGGGCTATGGCGACGGCTTGGGTGGCAAAGAACTGCCGTTCTATGAAAACTTCTATGCGGGTGGCTCCAGCACCGTTCGTGGTTTCCAGTCCAATAACATTGGTCCGAAAGCGGTTTACTACGGCGGGAACGACAAAGATAACTGTAATAAGTCTTCTTCATCCGAAGTCTGTAGCTCTGATGACGCGGTGGGCGGTAACGCCATGGCCGTTGCCAGCCTGGAGTTCATCACGCCAACGCCGTTTATCAGTGATAAATACGCAAACTCCGTGCGTACATCCTTCTTCTGGGATGCAGGTACGGTGTGGGATACCAACTGGGAGAACACTGCCCAGATGCGTGCAGCTGGCGTTCCAGACTACAGCGATCCGAGCAATATTCGCATGTCTGCCGGTATCGCATTACAATGGATGTCACCGCTGGGGCCGTTGGTCTTCTCTTACGCCCAGCCGTTTAAGAAATACGATGGAGACAAAGCGGAGCAATTCCAGTTTAACATTGGTAAAACCTGGTAATAATCCGCTGCAATGGAATGCGTTGGCAGTGTAGCGCTGACAACTGGCGATCGGTAACACGGTCGCCTTGCCACGCAAAGAACGGTACCTTCTGGTGCCAATGGGATGGTAAGGAGTTAATTGTGAAAAAGTGGTTATTAGCTGCAGGTCTCGGTTTAGCGATGGCAACTTCTGCTCAGGCAGCAGACAAAATTGCAATCGTCAACATGGGTAATTTGTTCCAGCAGGTTGCACAGAAAACGGGTGTTTCTGCGACTCTGGAAAACGAATTCAAAGGCCGTGCAAGCGAACTGCAGGGTATGGAAAACGATCTTCAGTCCAAAATGCAGCGTCTGCAGCGTGATGGTTCTACCATGAAAGCAAGCGACCGCAGCAAGCTGGAAAAAGACGTAATGGCTCAGCGCCAGGCGTTCTCCCAGAAAGCACAGGCTTTCGAGCAGGATCGTCAGCGTCGTTCTAACGAAGAACGCGGCAAGCTGGTGACTCGCATTCAGACCGCTGTTAAAGCAGTGGCTGCCGATCAGAGCATCGATCTGGTTGTTGATGCGAACGCCGTAGCTTTCAACAGCAGCGATGTTAAAGACATCACCGCTGACGTTCTGAAACAGGTTAAATAAGTAATGCCTTCAATTCGACTGGCTGATTTAGCTCAGCAGTTGGATGCAGAATTACACGGTGATGGCGATATCGTCATCACCGCTGTTGCGTCCATGCAATCTGCTAAAGCTGGCACGATAACCTTCATGGTAAGCCCTAAGTACCGTGAACAACTGGCTCAATGCCAGGCGTCAGCTGTTGTTCTGACGCAGGACGATCTTCCCTTTGCCACTGGAAGCGCGCTGGTAGTGAAAAATCCCTACCTGACGTATGCACGCATGGCTCAAATTCTTGATACCACGCCGCAGCCGGCGCAGAACATTGCTGCCAGTGCAGCGATTGACTCGACGGCTAAGCTGGGTAACAACGTCGCTATTGGCGCAAATGCGGTTATCGAATCTGGCGTTGTGCTGGGCGATAACGTCGTTATTGGCCCTGGTTGCTTCGTTGGGAAAAATACGAAAATCGGCGCTGGAACCCGTTTATGGGCCAATGTGTCCGTTTATCATGAAGTTGAAATCGGTGAAAATTGCCTCGTCCAGTCCAGTACCGTGATCGGTTCTGATGGCTTTGGTTACGCGAACGATCGCGGTAACTGGGTTAAGATCCCGCAGCTTGGTCGCGTTATTATTGGCGATCGCGTGGAGATCGGCGCCTGTACCACGATTGACCGTGGTGCACTTGACGACACGATCATTGGCAATGGTGTTATCATCGATAACCAGTGCCAGATTGCGCATAACGTTGTGATTGGCGACAATACCGCGGTTGCGGGGGGCGTCATCATGGCGGGCAGCCTGAAAATTGGTCGTTATTGCATGATTGGCGGCGCGAGCGTGATTAATGGCCATATGGAAATATGCGACAAGGTAACGGTGACGGGCATGGGCATGGTAATGCGTCCTATCACTGAACCTGGCGTCTATTCCTCCGGCATTCCGCTACAGCCCAACAAGGTATGGCGTAAAACAGCAGCTCTGGTGATGAACATTGATGATATGAGCAAGCGCCTCAAGTCTCTTGAGCGCAAAATCGATCAACAAGATTAAGCGTCATCCGTTTAACGCTATTTTTCCCGGCCTGTCGGCTTTCTAATAAACCGGCAGGCCGTGTTATTATTGTTATCAGTACATTTTGACAGGAAGAGTATTTTGACTACTGACACTCATACTCTGCATATTGAAGAGATTTTAGAACTTCTGCCGCACCGCTACCCGTTTCTGCTGGTAGACCGTGTGCTGGATTTTGAAGAAGGTCGTTTTCTGCGCGCAGTGAAAAATGTTTCCGTGAACGAGCCGTTCTTCCAGGGGCACTTCCCTGGTAAGCCTATCTTCCCGGGTGTGTTGATTCTGGAAGCGATGGCTCAGGCTACCGGTATTCTGGCGTTTAAAAGCGTCGGCAAACTGGAGCCAGGTGAGCTCTATTACTTCGCGGGTATTGATGAAGCGCGCTTTAAGCGCCCTGTCGTGCCTGGTGATCAGATGATCATGGAAGTCACTTTTGAAAAAACGCGTCGTGGCCTGACTCGCTTCAAAGGCGTAGCGCTGGTTGACGGCAAAGTTGTTTGCGAAGCGACGATGATGTGTGCTCGTAGCCGGGAGTCCTGATACGTGATTGATAAATCCGCCTTTATTCATCCTACCGCTATTGTGGAAACCGGTGCCATCATTGGCGCTAACGTCCACATTGGCCCGTTTTGTATTGTTGGACCCCATGTCGAAATTGGTGAGGGTACAGTACTGAAATCTCACGTTGTCGTGAATGGTCACACGACCATTGGCTGCAATAACGAGATCTATCAGTTCGCCTCCATCGGCGAAGTTAACCAGGATCTGAAATATGCTGGTGAGTCGACCCGTCTGGAAATTGGCGATCGTAACCGTATTCGCGAAAGCGTCACCATTCATCGTGGAACAGTACAAGGTGGTGGGTTGACGAAGGTGGGCAGCGATAACCTGTTCATGGTTAATGCGCATATCGCGCACGACTGTACCGTGGGTGACCGCTGTATTCTTGCCAACAACGCAACGCTGGCAGGACACGTATCGGTTGATGACTTCGCCATTATTGGCGGCATGACCGCAGTCCATCAGTTCTGCATCATTGGTGCGCACGTGATGGTTGGCGGATGCTCCGGTGTGGCGCAGGACGTTCCACCGTATGTGATTGCGCAGGGCAACCATGCCACGCCGTTTGGCGTGAACATCGAAGGTCTCAAGCGTCGTGGTTTTAGTCGCGAAGCGATTACTGCCATCCGCAACGCGTACAAACTGCTGTACCGTAGCGGTAAAACGCTGGAAGAGGCGAAGCCGGAAATTGCCGAGCTGGCGAATAAGCACCCGGAAGTGAACGCGTTCATGGAATTCTTTGACCGTTCAACAAGGGGTCTGATTCGTTAATGGTCGACAGTCGTCCGCTTACGATAGCCCTGGTCGCCGGAGAAACCTCCGGCGATATTCTTGGTGCCGGTCTCATCCGCGCGCTTAAGGCGCGTGTACCCAATGCTCGCTTTGTCGGCGTTGCTGGCCCGCTGATGCAGGCGGAAGGCTGTGAAGCCTGGTATGAAATGGAAGAGCTCGCCGTGATGGGCATCGTTGAGGTGCTGGGACGGCTACGCCGTTTGCTGCACATCCGTGCCGATCTCACCCGCCGCTTTACCGAACTTAAACCCGATGTGTTTGTCGGTATTGATGCACCTGATTTCAACATTACCCTCGAAGGGAATCTGAAAAAGCAGGGCATAAAAACCATTCACTACGTCAGTCCGTCCGTCTGGGCGTGGCGACAGAAACGCGTTTTCAAAATTGGACGGTCCACCAACCTGGTGCTGGCTTTTCTGCCTTTCGAAAAAGCGTTTTACGACAGATTTAATGTTCCGTGCCGTTTTATCGGTCATACCATGGCGGATGCGATGCCATTGGATCCGGATAAAAACGCGGCGCGCGACGCGCTGGGCATCCCGCATGATGTGCACTGTCTGGCACTGCTGCCAGGCAGCCGTGGCGCAGAAGTGGAGATGCTGAGCGCCGATTTCCTTAAAACAGCGCAAATTCTTCGCCAGACCTATCCTGACCTTGAAGTGGTTGTTCCGCTGGTGAATGCCAAACGCCGCGAGCAGTTTGAGCGCATCAAAGCGGAAGTTGCCCCGGATCTCCACGTGCGTCTTCTGGACGGTAAAGGACGGGAAGCGATGTATGCGAGTGATGCCGCGCTTTTAGCCTCCGGTACGGCGGCGCTGGAATGTATGCTGGCGAAATGCCCGATGGTGGTCGGTTATCGCATGAAGCCGTTCACCTTCTGGCTGGCAAAACGTCTGGTGAAAACGGATTATGTCTCCCTGCCAAACCTGCTTGCCGGGCGCGAGCTGGTGAAAGAGTTGCTGCAGGATGAGTGCCAGCCGCAGGCGCTTGCCGATGCACTGCTGCCGCTGCTCGCCAACGGCAAGACCAGCCACCAGATGCACGATACCTTCCGCGAACTGCATCAACTGATCCGCTGTAATGCTGATGAGCAAGCGGCTGATGCGGTGCTGGAGTTAGCAAAATGATGGAATTTGTTTATCCTCACACTCGCCTTGTGGCGGGCGTGGACGAAGTGGGTCGTGGCCCGTTGGTCGGGGCCGTGGTGACCGCCGCGGTGATCCTCGATCCGGCTCGCCCGATTATCGGGCTGAACGACTCAAAAAAATTATCTGAAAAGCGCCGGCTGGCGCTGTTTGGTGAGATTCAGGAGAAGGCGCTGGCCTGGAGCCTGGGGCGCGCTGAACCGCATGAAATAGACGAGCTGAATATTTTGCATGCCACGATGCTGGCGATGCAGCGTGCGGTAGCGGGTCTGAAAATTTCCCCGGAATATGTTCTGATTGACGGCAACCGCTGTCCTGCATTGCCCATGCCTGCAATGGCGGTCGTCAAAGGCGATAGCCGGGTCGCAGAAATTAGCGCAGCTTCTATTATTGCCAAAGTGACGCGCGACGCTGAAATGGCCGCGCTGGACCTCACTTACCCTCAGTATGGTTTCGCCCAGCATAAGGGGTATCCCACCCCTTTCCATCTGGAAAGGCTGGCTGAACATGGCGCAACCGAACACCACCGGCGCAGTTTTGGCCCGGTGAAACGCGCGCTGGGACGGGTGTCCTGAATCAATACGCAAGCAATTAAGTAACGCGGAATCTGAAGATGGCTGAACCACGTTTCGTACACCTGCGGGTGCATAGCGACTACTCCATGATCGATGGGCTGGCGAAGACCGGGCCGCTGGTAAAAAAGGCGGCCTCCCTTGGCATGCCCGCGCTGGCGATCACCGATTTTACCAATCTGTGTGGCCTGGTGAAGTTCTACGGAACGGCGCACGGCGCGGGGATGAAGCCTATCGTCGGCGCAGATTTTCATGTGCAGAGCGATCTCATCGGCGATGAAATGACGCAAATCTCCGTGCTGGCGATGAACAACACGGGCTATCAAAACCTCACTCTGCTTATTTCAAAAGCCTATCAGCGCGGATACGGTGCGTTGGGCCCGTGGATCGACAGAGACTGGCTGGCTGAGCTCAACGAAGGGCTGCTGCTGATCTCTGGCGGCCGTATGGGCGATGTCGGCAAATGCCTGCTGCGCGGTAACAGCGCGCTGGTGGATCAATGCGTCTCGTTCTATGAAGAGTATTTCCCGGATCGTTATTATCTGGAGCTGATCCGCACCGGTCGCCAGGATGAAGAGAGTTATCTGCATGCGGCGGTCGCACTTGCAGAAGAACGCGGCCTGCCCGTCGTCGCGACAAACGATGTGCGTTTCCTCGAGCCGGGTGATTTTGACGCCCACGAAATTCGCGTGGCGATCCACGATGGCTTCACGCTGGACGATCCTAAACGGCCGCGTAACTACTCCGCTCAACAGTACATGCGCAGTGAGGAGGAGATGTGTGAACTCTTCTCCGATATCCCTGAAGCGCTGGAAAACAGCGTAGAGATTGCCAAGCGCTGTAACGTTACCGTCCGTCTCGGCGAATATTTCCTGCCGCAGTTCCCGACGGGTGATATGACCACGGAAGATTTCCTGGTCATGAAATCAAAAGAAGGTCTGGAAGAGCGTCTGGAATTCCTGTTCCCGGATGAGGCTGTCCGCAAAGAGAAGCGCCCGCCGTACGATGAGCGCCTGGATATTGAACTCCAGGTCATCAACCAGATGGGCTTCCCGGGCTACTTCCTGATCGTAATGGAGTTTATCCAGTGGTCGAAGGATAACGGCGTACCGGTCGGACCGGGGCGTGGCTCCGGTGCAGGATCGCTTGTGGCCTATGCGCTTAAAATTACCGACCTCGATCCGCTGGAGTTTGACCTGCTGTTCGAACGTTTCCTTAACCCGGAACGTGTTTCCATGCCCGACTTTGACGTCGACTTCTGCATGGAGAAACGCGACCAGGTGATCGAGCACGTCGCCGATATGTACGGCCGTGATGCGGTATCGCAGATTATTACGTTCGGTACGATGGCGGCGAAAGCGGTTATCCGTGACGTCGGCCGCGTGCTGGGCCATCCGTACGGGTTTGTCGATCGTATTTCTAAGCTGGTGCCGCCCGATCCGGGAATGACGCTGGCAAAAGCGTTTGAAGCCGAACCTCAGCTGCCGGAAATCTACGAAGCTGACGAAGAAGTGAAAGCGCTGATAGACATGGCGCGCAAGCTGGAAGGCGTCACGCGTAATGCCGGTAAGCATGCGGGGGGCGTAGTTATCGCGCCGACCAAAATTACCGATTTCGCGCCGCTCTACTGCGATGAAGCGGGTGAGCATCCGGTTACTCAGTTTGATAAGAACGACGTGGAATACGCCGGGCTGGTGAAGTTTGACTTCCTCGGCCTGCGTACGCTGACGATCATCGACTGGGCGCTGAAGATGATCAACCCGCGCCGGGAGAAGCAGGGCCTTGAGCCGATAGACATTGCCGCCATCCCGCTGGATGACAAGAAAAGTTTCGACATGCTGCAGCGCTCGGAGACGACAGCCGTCTTCCAGCTTGAATCCCGCGGCATGAAAGATCTGATTAAACGTCTGCAGCCCGACTGCTTCGAAGATATGATCGCACTGGTGGCCCTGTTCCGTCCGGGCCCACTGCAGTCAGGGATGGTAGATAACTTTATCGACCGTAAGCACGGGCGCGAAGAGATTTCGTACCCGGACGTGCAGTGGCAGCATGAAAGCCTGAAGCCGGTACTGGAGCCAACCTACGGCATCATCCTGTACCAGGAACAGGTCATGCAGATTGCGCAGGTGCTCTCTGGCTATACCCTCGGCGGCGCGGACATGCTGCGTCGTGCGATGGGTAAGAAAAAGCCCGAGGAGATGGCCAAGCAGCGCGGCACCTTCGAAGAGGGTGCGAGAAAAAACGGCATTGATGGTGAACTGGCGATCAAGATCTTTGACCTGGTAGAAAAATTCGCCGGGTACGGGTTTAACAAATCCCACTCTGCCGCCTATGCTTTGGTCTCGTATCAAACGCTGTGGCTGAAGGCGCACTATCCTGCTGAGTTTATGGCGGCGGTAATGACGGCCGATATGGACAACACCGAGAAGGTGGTGGGCCTGGTGGACGAGTGCTGGCGCATGGGGCTTAAGATCCTGCCGCCGGATATTAACTCAGGGCTCTACCATTTCCACGTCAACGACGATGGAGAGATCGTTTACGGGATCGGTGCGATCAAAGGCGTGGGTGAAGGTCCGATCGAGGCGATCATCGAAGCGCGTAACAACGGCGGGTATTTCCGCGAGCTGTTCGATCTTTGCGCCCGTACCGATACCAAAAAACTGAACCGCCGCGTGCTGGAAAAACTGATCATGTCCGGCGCGTTTGACAGGCTGGGGCCGCACCGCGCCGCGCTGATGAATTCCCTCGGCGACGCGCTGAAAGCGGCGGATCAGCATGCAAAAGCGGAAGCCATTGGTCAGGCGGATATGTTCGGGGTGCTGGCGGAAGAGCCAGAGCAGATCGAGCAGTCGTATTCCAACTGCCAGCCGTGGCCAGAACAGGTGGTACTGGATGGGGAGCGTGAGACGTTAGGCTTGTACCTGACGGGGCACCCGATCAACCAGTACATCAAAGAAATTGAGCGCTATGTCGGCGGCCACAGGCTTAAAGACATGCATCCGACAGAACGTGGTAAAATCACCACGGCTGCGGGGCTCGTGATTGCCGCAAGGGTTATGGTCACCAAGCGCGGCAATCGTATCGGCATCTGTACGTTGGATGACCGTTCCGGGCGTCTGGAGGTGATGTTGTTCACCGACGCGCTGGATAAATACCAGCAATTGCTGGAAAAAGACCGCATACTTATCGTCAGCGGACAGGTCAGCTTTGATGACTTCAGTGGGGGGCTTAAAATGACCGCCCGCGAAGTGATGGACATTGACGAAGCCCGGGAAAAATATGCTCGCGGGCTTGCTATCTCGCTGACGGACAGGCAAATTGATGACCAGCTTTTAAACCGACTCCGTCAGTCTCTGGAACCCCACCGCTCGGGGACAATTCCAGTACATCTCTACTATCAGAGGGCGGATGCACGTGCGCGGTTGCGCTTTGGTGCAACGTGGCGTGTCTCTCCGAGCGATCGTTTACTGAACGATCTCCGTGGCCTCATTGGTTCGGAGCAGGTGGAACTGGAGTTTGACTAATACAGGAATACTATGAGTCTGAATTTCCTTGATTTCGAACAGCCGATTGCTGAGCTGGAAGCGAAAATCGATTCTCTGACAGCGGTAAGCCGTCAGGATGAAAAACTGGATATTAACATCGACGAAGAAGTGCATCGTCTGCGCGAGAAAAGCGTAGAGCTGACGCGCAAAATCTTTGCCGATCTCGGCGCATGGCAGGTGGCCCAGCTGGCTCGCCATCCACAGCGTCCGTACACCCTGGATTATGTCCGCTTGGCGTTTGACGAATTTGACGAACTGGCAGGCGATCGCGCATATGCTGACGATAAAGCTATCGTTGGCGGTATCGCGCGTCTGGACGGACGCCCGGTGATGATCATTGGTCATCAGAAAGGTCGTGAAACCAAAGAGAAAATCCGTCGTAACTTTGGTATGCCAGCACCAGAAGGCTACCGTAAAGCCCTGCGTCTGATGGAGATGGCTGAGCGTTTCAACATGCCAATCATCACCTTCATCGACACCCCGGGTGCATACCCAGGCGTGGGCGCGGAAGAGCGCGGTCAGTCTGAAGCCATCGCGCGCAACCTGCGCGAGATGTCTCGTCTGAAGGTGCCGGTTATCTGTACCGTTATCGGTGAGGGTGGTTCCGGCGGTGCGCTGGCGATTGGCGTGGGCGATAAAGTGAATATGCTGCAGTACAGCACCTATTCCGTTATCTCCCCGGAAGGCTGTGCGTCCATTCTGTGGAAAAGCGCCGACAAAGCGCCGCTGGCAGCAGAAGCAATGGGCATCATTGCGCCACGCCTGAAAGAGCTTAAGCTGATCGACTCCATCATCCCGGAACCGCTGGGCGGTGCGCATCGTAAGCCGGAAGCGATGGCGGCTTCTCTGAAAGCGCAGCTGCTGGCTGACCTGGCGGATCTGGACGCGCTGAGCAAAGACGATCTGCTCAACCGCCGTTACCAGCGTCTGATGACCTACGGTTACGCGTAAGCTTCACAATTATCTGAAAAGCCGCACACTGTTGCGGCTTTTTTTATACCTGCGGTTTAGCCGGACTATGCTTAGCTAATGTTTTTTAAGGAGGAAGCCCATGAATATCATTGCCGTTATGGGGCCGCACGGCGTCTTTTATAAAGATGAGCCGATTAAGGAGCTGGAGCAAGCCCTGCAGTCGCGCGGGTATCAGCTAATCTGGCCGCACAACAGCGCCGACCTGCTGAAGTTCATCGAGCATAACCCGCGTATCTGCGGCGTGATCTTCGACTGGGACGAATATGATCTCGAACTGTGCAGCGATATCAACAAGCTGAACGAATACCTCCCGCTGTACGCCTTTATTAATACCCACTCCACCATGGACGTCAGCGCCAATGATATGCGTATGGCGCTGTGGTTTTTTGAATATTCCCTCGGCGTGGCGGAAGATATTGCGACCCGCATTCAGCAGTATACCGGCGAATATCTCGATAACATTACCCCACCGTTTACCCGGGCGCTCTTCACCTACGTGAAGGAAGGCAAATATACCTTCTGTACGCCGGGTCATATGGCGGGAACGGCCTATCAAAAAAGTCCGGTGGGCTGCCTGTTCTATGATTTCTTCGGTGGCAACACGCTGAAAGCGGACGTGTCGATTTCAGTCACCGAATTAGGCTCTCTGCTGGATCACACCGGCCCGCACCTGGAGGCCGAAGAGTATATTGCCCGTACCTTTGGCGCCGAGCAGAGCTATATGGTGACCAACGGCACCTCGACCTCGAACAAAATCGTCGGGATGTACGCTGCGCCCGCTGGCAGCACCTTGTTGATTGATCGTAACTGCCATAAGTCGCTGGCACACCTGCTGATGATGAGCGACGTCGTACCGCTCTGGCTATCGCCCACGCGTAACGCGCTCGGTATTCTGGGCGGCATTCCGCGCCGGGAGTTCACCCATGACGCCATTGAAAGTAAGGTCGCGGCAATTCCTGGCGCAAGCTGGCCTGTCCATGCGGTGATCACCAACTCGACCTATGACGGTTTGCTGTACAACACGAACTGGATCAAAGAGACGCTGGACGTGCCGTCGATCCACTTCGACTCCGCATGGGTGCCGTACACCAATTTCCACCCGATTTACGCGGGTAAAAGCGGCATGAGCGGTGAACGCGTGCCGGGTAAAGTGTTCTTCGAAACGCAGTCGACGCATAAAATGCTGGCGGCGTTTTCTCAGGCTTCGCTTATTCACATCAAAGGCGAGTACGACGAAGACACGTTCAACGAAGCCTTTATGATGCATACCACCACCTCACCGAGCTATCCGCTGGTGGCCTCCATTGAAACGGCCGCGGCGATGCTGCGCGGCAATCCGGGCAAACGCCTCATTAATCGTTCGGTAGAACGCGCGCTGCATTTCCGCAAAGAAGTTCAGCGGCTGAAAGATGAAGCCGACGGCTGGTTCTTTGATATCTGGCAGCCGGAAGAGATTGATGAAGCCGAATGCTGGCCCGTCTCCCCCGGCGAAGACTGGCATGGCTTCCGGGATGCCGATGCCGGCCATATGTTCCTCGATCCGGTCAAAGTGACGATCCTGACGCCGGGCATGGATGAGCAGGGCAAGATGGGCGATGCGGGCATTCCGGCCGCGCTGGTGGCGAAATTCCTGGATGAACGTGGCGTGGTGGTGGAGAAAACCGGTCCCTATAACCTGCTGTTCCTGTTCAGCATCGGGATCGACAAAACCCGGGCGATGGGGTTGTTGCGCGGCCTGATGGAGTTTAAGCGCGCCTACGATCTCAACCTGCGGGTGAAAAACATGCTGCCGGATCTCTACGCGGAGGATCCTGACTTCTACCGTAATATGCGCATTCAGGATCTGGCCCAGGGGATCCACAGGCTGATCCGTCAGCACGATCTGCCGCGCCTGATGCTTCAGGCTTTCGATGTATTACCGGAGATGAAGTTTACCCCGCACAAGGCATGGCAGCGCCAGGTGAAAGGGGAGGTCGAAACCGTCGAGCTGGAAAACCTGGTCGGGCGCGTATCGGCCAACATGATCCTGCCTTACCCGCCTGGCGTACCGCTCCTTATGCCGGGAGAGATGATCACCGAAGAGAGTCGGGCCGTGCTCGATTTCCTGCTGATGCTCTGCTCTGTCGGGCGCCATTATCCGGGCTTTGAGACGGATATCCACGGTGCGAAGCGCGACGAGAACGGCGTTTACTGGGTGCGAGTCCTAAAATAAGGGGGACCGCTTGCCAGGCGCGGGTTTTCGGTTGTAACGTTCAGGCATCATAAAAAGGAGAAGCTATGCTGGGTTTAAAAGCTGTTCATCATATTGCGATCATTGCCACCGATTACGCAAAAAGTAAGGCCTTCTACTGCGACATTCTCGGCTTTACGCTGTTGAGCGAGGCGTACCGCGAGGAGCGCGACTCCTGGAAGGGCGACCTGGCGTTAAACGGGCAATATGTGATTGAGCTGTTCTCTTTTCCTTTTCCGCCTGCGCGTCCGTCCCGCCCGGAAGCCTGTGGCCTGCGTCATCTTGCCTTCAGCGTCGATGACCTGGATAGTGCAGTAAAGCATCTGGAAGCGCACGACGTGACGTGCGAAGCGATACGCGTCGATCCGTTCACCGACAAGCGGTTTACCTTTTTCAACGACCCGGACGGCCTGCCGCTGGAGCTTTATCAGCAGTAATAGTTGTCCTGTGTGATAATGCCCGCTCAGTTCGGGCATTTTTTATGTGTAATCTCCTATGACCTCACCCGCTATCGCACAAGCCGTTTCACCGTACCGCCAGCTGCTGGTGGGGTTTAGTGGTGGCCTGGATTCCACCGTGTTGCTGCATCGCCTCAAGTGCTGGCGCGATCGGGAACCTGACGTCCAGCTTCGGGCTATACACATCCACCACGGATTAAGTCCTCACGCAGAGGCGTGGGTGGCACACTGCGAAGCCTTGTGTGCGGCCTGGGCGATCCCGCTCATCGTTGAGCGCGTTGCGATTATGGAGGAAGGGCTGGGCATCGAGGCGCAGGCGCGTAAAGCCCGCTATGCCGCGTTTTCCGGGGCATTACGTACTGGAGAAGCGCTGGTCACGGCCCAGCATCTGGACGATCAGTGTGAAACCTTTCTGCTGGCGCTTAAGCGGGGCAGCGGCCCGGCGGGGCTTTCTGCCATGCCGGCGCGTTCTGAATTTGCCGGCACAACGCTACTGCGTCCGCTGCTTGGCGAGACGCGTGCCTCACTGGAAGCCTGGGCGCGAGAACATCAGCTGAACTGGATCGAAGATGAGAGTAACCAGGATGACGGCTATGACCGTAACTTCCTGCGCCTGCGCGTCCTCCCGCTTTTAGGCGAGCGCTGGCCGCATTTCGCCGACGCGACGGCAAGAAGCGCCATGCTGTGCGCCGAACAGGAGTCGTTGCTGGATGAGCTGCTGAGCGAAGAGCTGGCTGAACTGATTTCTAAAGACGGGGCGCTGGCGATCGCACCGATGAAAGCGATGAGCCCGGTACGTCGGGCCGCGCTGCTACGACGCTGGCTGGCCTCTCATCGCGCCGCGATGCCGTCGCGGGCGATGCTGAGCCGTATCTGGGACGAAGTCGCTCTGGCGCGGGATGATGCTTCCCCGTGCGTCCACCTGAACGGGTTTGAGGTGAGACGCTATAAAGAGGAGCTCTGGTGGATAAAATCCATGCCCTCGCTGACCGATGTGGTGCTCGACTGGCTTTCTCCTTACGCACCGCTGATATTGCCCTGTGAGGCAGGACGCGTCTCTCTCCTGTCGTCTGGTCATGTGCGGCTGCCGAAGCCCGGCGAACCGGTCACCGTGCGCTTTAAGGCCGGCGGCATGCTGCATATCGTCGGGCGCAACGGGGGACGGAAGCTGAAGAAAATATGGCAGGAGTGTAACGTGCCGCCGTGGCTGCGTGACACCACGCCGCTACTGTTCTACGGTGAAACGCTTATCGCTGCGGCGGGGGTGTTCATCACGGAAGAGGGGTGGTCAGAAGAGGGGGGGCGTTTTGAGTGGCAGAAAGCGTAACGGGCAGCCAGGCTGCCCGTTAGTGTCATCAGGATTCGCTCACCACAACGGTGCCGATTTGCGGGTGGCTGAAGCTGGCTATTTTGTCCAGACGCAGCTCACGCGTCGCACCGGCGTCTTCCACTATCAGGTATTCCACATTCTTTCGTGAAACCAGATCGCTGGCTTTCGCCTTCAACACTTCGCCATCTTTTAGCTCCAGCGTCAGTAATAAATGATGCTGGCAGGCGAGTTCGAGGTTGTCATAGTCATCACAATTGATGGGTTGATAAGTATCATTCATCGACATAATCGCTCACCAGTAAATTCGCCGCAGCATACGCTGCTTTTTCCCTGACCGACTCTGAAAGGCTCTCATCAGAGGCCACTTCATTAAGCACTTTCAATACACAGCCCAACGCGTCCGGGACATACCCCAGATCTCCGCTGGCGATTTCCGCATACCGTTTGCGAATTAACTCACAATAATTATTCACATCCCCTCCCGCCAGCGCACTGACTTACTGTGAGATATCATTAAGCCTACGAAGATAAACTCGGTTTAGCAAGGTGACTATACCATACTCATTTAAGCAATATCAGAGCCTTGATAGCGGTGTATTTAACACCCTGTAACAGCCTTTTGCCGCGGTTTTCGCTACAATGTGCGCCTGATTCGAATGGAGTTCTCTCATGGCGCTGAAAGCGACAATTTATAAAGCAGTGGTCAATGTGGCCGATCTGGATCGCAACCAGTTCCTCGACGCGTCGCTTACGCTGGCACGCCACCCCTCCGAAACCCAGGAGCGTATGATGCTGCGCCTGCTGGCGTGGATTAAGTATGCCGACGAGCGACTGCAGTTTACCCGTGGGTTAAGCGCAGAAGACGAGCCTGAAGCCTGGCTGCGCAACGATCATCTGGGTATCGATTTGTGGATCGAACTCGGCCTGCCTGACGAGCGCAGAATTAAAAAGGCCTGCACCCAGTCCGCTGAAGTGGCCTTATTCGCGTATAATCAGCGCGCTGCGGAGATCTGGTGGCAGCAAAACAAGAGCAAGTGCGGACAGTTTAAAAATCTCACGGTCTGGTATCTGGATGATGAGCAGCTGGCGCAGTTGAGCGAGTTTGCCAGCCGGACCATGATTTTGCAGGCGACGATTCAGGATGGCGCCATCTGGCTCTCTGATTCTCAGAATAATCTGGAAATTCATTTAACGGCGTGGCAACCCGCGTCATGATCGTCTTGTCCCGAAACGTCAGCATCCCTGACAGCGAGCTGGAGATCACCGCCATCCGTGCGCAGGGGGCTGGTGGACAGCACGTCAACAAGGCGTCGACGGCTATCCATTTGCGTTTTGACATTCGGGCCTCAAGCCTGCCAGAGTATTATAAAGAAAGCCTGCTTGCCGCCAGTCATCACCTGATCACCAGCGATGGCGTGATGGTGATCAAAGCCCAGGAGTACCGCAGCCAGGAGCTCAACCGGGAAGCGGCGATAGCCAGGCTGGTGGCGGTCATCAAAGAGTTAACGACAGTACAAAAAAGCCGCCGGGCAACGCGGCCAACCCGCGCATCGAAAGAGCGTCGGTTGTCCTCTAAGGCCCAAAAATCCACAGTGAAAGCACTACGCGGTAAAGTTCGTCGCCCGACAGAGTGACGAAAGGGAACACACTTTTCATAAGGAATTCATTGTGAAAAAAGTATTATGGTCAGCGCTGGCAGTAAGTACGCTGTTTGCGCTTTTCGGGTGTAACAACCGCTCCGAAACGCAGGTTTTACAACCCTCGAAAACGGAAGAGTTGAAACCGATGCAGCAAAGCTGGCGCGGCGTATTGCCTTGCGCTGACTGCGAAGGTATTGAAACGTCTCTGTTCCTGCAAAAAGATGGCACCTGGGTGATGAATCAGCGCTATCAGGGCGCTCAAGAGCCTTCTTCGTTTGCGACTTACGGAACATGGGCGCGAACGGCAGAGAAGCTGGTCCTGACGGATACCTCCGGCGAGAAAACTTATTTCCGCGCCAAAGGCGAAGGGATGGAGATGCTCGACCGCGAAGGCAACCCTATTCAGTCCCAGTTCAACTACACGCTGGCACCGGTGAAAGCGGCCCTGCCCGCAACGCCGATGGCAATGCGGGGGATGTACTTCTATATGGCGGATGCGGCGATCTTTACCGACTGCGCAACCGGCAGGAAGGTCAGCGTGGCAAACAATGCGCAGCTTGAACGTGATTACGCTGTGGCACGCGGCAATGACAGCAAGCCGGTATTGCTGACGGTTGACGGTCATTTTACGCTGGAGCCAAACCCGGATAGCGGAGAGATGGTGAAAACTCTGGTGGCAGATAAAGACGCGAAGTTTGTCGCGGGTAAAGACTGTAACAGTAAATAAGCTGACGCTGAGCCATTAAAAAACCCCGCCTGAGCGGGGTTTTTTTTTAGCCTTTGATGGCTTTCACCAGGTAATCAAGAATGTCGCCGGTCTTGATCATCTGTTTTTCGCCGCTGCGACGGTATTTGTATTCAATCTCATCGCTGTCGAGGTTACGGTCGCCGATGACGACGGTGTGCGGGATACCGATCAGTTCCATATCGGCGAACATCACGCCTGGACGCTCTTTACGGTCATCCATCAGCACTACGATACCCTGAGCGCGCAGCTCGGCATACAGCTTCTCGGCCAGCTCCTGCACGCGGTAAGACTTGTGCATGTTCATTGGCAGAATAGCCACCTGGAACGGCGCAATATTGTCCGGCCAGACGATGCCGCGCTCGTCGTAGTTCTGCTCAATTGCCGCAGCCACCACGCGCGTCACCCCGATACCATAGCAACCCATGGTCAGGATCTGGTTACGGCCGTCTTCACCCTGAACAGCGGCGTTCAGCGCGCGAGAGTATTTATCGCCCAACTGGAAGATGTGACCCACTTCGATGCCGCGCTTAATCATCAGGGTACCCTGACCGTCCGGGCTTGGATCGCCTGCAACCACGTTACGGATGTCAGCCACTTCCGGCGTCGCCACGTCGCGATCCCAGTTGATGCCGAAGTAATGTTTACCGTCGATGTTCGCACCTGCAGAGAAGTCGCTCATCGCGGCTACCGTGCGGTCAATGACAACCGGCACCGGCAGGTTAACTGGCCCCAGTGAACCAGGGCCGGCATTGACCACGGCGCGGATTTCCGCTTCCGTCGCGAACGTCAGCGGGCTGGCTACCTGCGGCAGCTTCTCGGCTTTCACTTCGTTCAGTTCGTGGTCGCCACGCACCAGCAGGGCAACCAGCGGGTAAGCGCTCCCTTCGGCGGATTTCACCAGCAGCGTTTTAACCGTTTTTTCAACGGGCAAATTGAACTGCTCAACCAGCTCGGCAATGGTTTTCGCGTTTGGCGTATCAACCAGCGTCATCTCTTGCGTTGCCGCACCGCGTGGTTCTTTTGGCGCCAGCGCTTCTGCAAATTCGATGTTCGCCGCGTAGTCTGAAGAGTCAGAGAAGATCACATCGTCTTCACCGCTCTGCGCCAGTACCTGGAACTCATGGGATGCGCTACCGCCGATGGAGCCGGTATCAGCCTGCACAGCACGGAAATCCAGACCCATGCGGGAGAAGATTTTGCTGTAGGCCGCGTACATTGCGTCGTAAGTCTCTTGCAGCGACTCCTGAGAAGTATGGAAAGAGTAGGCGTCTTTCATCAGGAATTCGCGAGAGCGCATGACGCCGAAACGTGGGCGAACTTCGTCACGGAACTTGGTCTGGATCTGGAAGAAGTTCAGCGGCAGCTGTTTGTAAGAGCTCAGCTCATTACGAATCAGGTCGGTAATGACTTCTTCATGCGTTGGGCCGAGAACGAACGGACGCTCGCCGCGATCGACGAAGCGCAGCAGTTCAGGACCATATTGTTCCCAACGGCCGCTCTCCTGCCACAGGTCAGCGGGCTGAACCACGGGCATGGACACCTCGATAGCACCGGCGTTGTTCATCTCTTCACGCACGATGTTTTCGACTTTTTTCAGGACGCGCACGCCGGTCGGCAGCCAGGTGTATAACCCGGAGGCCAGCTTGCGGATCATCCCGGCGCGCAGCATCAGCTGATGGCTGATCACTTCGGCGTCGGCAGGCGTCTCCTTCAGAGTGGAGAGCAGATATTGGCTAGTACGCATGTTGTTACGGTTCCATTTCGACGATTGGAACAGGCTGAAACACCAGCCTGACACAAAAAAAGTGGTTTAGTTTACCAGTGTGGCAAAGATGCCAAAAGAGAGGAGAACAAAATTACCTGGGTTCAAGGGCAAACACTTCAAAACCTGCCTCAGTGACGCGCCAGCGAACGTTGAAATCGAGCAGCCAGACGGCGTACGTTTTTCCTGCTTCCTCTTCTTTACGGTAGGCCGGACGAGGGTCCTGTGCCAGAACTTCAGTGATGAAATTCCGTAAGCGAGGATAGCGTTTCTCCAGTTGACCGAGCTGCGCGGTTATCTCAGGCGTAAAATAAACAGGCATGTCCGCCTGCGGTGCGTCCTGAGCATAGCTTGCACGCGCGTCCGGGAGCGCTTCAGCGAAAGGCAAATAGGGTTTAATGTCGATTACCGGCGTGCCGTCTACCAGGTCCAGACTACCTAACTCCAGTATCACCCGATCTTTCTGGCAGCGTATGCCTTTCAGTTCAACCAGCGACATGCCAACCGGGTTTGGGCGGAAGGTCGAGCGCGTTGCAAACACGCCCATTCTCGCATTTCCGCCAAGACGAGGAGGACGCACGGTAGGACGCCAGCCGCCTTCCATCGTCTGGTGAAACACGAACACCACCCATAAATGGCTGAAAGCCTCAAGCCCGCGTACTGCATCCGCCTGATTGTATGGCGCTATCAGGTGAAGCTCACCGCTTGCGCTGGTCACAAGACCGGGCTGGCGGGGGACGGCGAATTTCTCTTTATAAGGCGAGTGGATGACGCCTATCTGCTCGAACTGAAATGCACTCATTTCGCCGTGATGTTCAGCGCAGAACCGATGCAAACCGCCTGACGATAGCAGCCCGGCGTGCCGCTGGTGACTTCGCAGCTGTGCAGCAGAACCGCGTTGGCTTTCATTTTTGCGGCATTAATCTGCATACGTTTACGCGCTGTCGGAATATTCGGTGGTGAGTCCTGATTGGTCGCCTGACAGGATTCGCCGCTCACTTCGCCCAGTTCACGGAACGGTTTACCGACGAGTTCGTCTGCTTTAGTGATAATACGAACCGGCGCAGGGCGAACCACTTTCGGTTTCGCAGGCTCGGTTTTTGGCGGGGTTGCCGTGCTTTGAACAGGTTCAACGGGAGATCTGCTTAGCATAGAACAGCCGCCCAGCATGAGTGCTAAAAGACAGATCGGTAAAGCACGCATAATATTTCCTCAATGGATAATCAAAACGTCAGATATTGAATCAGTTGACTGCACAAATGACAAGACGGGCATAAGCCCGTCCTGATGATATTACACTGAGGTGAGATTACCAGCCTTTAACAGCGCCGCCGTTAAACACTTTGTTGGCTTCCTGGTAAACTTCATCAGACTGATAAGCCTGAACGAATTTCTTCACGTTTTCCGCGTCTTTGTTGTCTTCGCGAGTCACGATCAGGTTCACGTACGGGGAGTCTTTATCTTCAACGAAGATACCGTCTTTGGCTGGCGTCAGGCCAATCTGGCTGGCGTAAGTGGTGTTGATAACGGCCAGGGCAATCTGCGCATCGTCCAGAGAACGTGGCAGCTGCGGTGCTTCCAGTTCAACAATTTTCAGATTTTTCGGGTTCTCGGTGACATCCAGAACGGTTGGCAGCAGTCCAACACCATCTTTCAGTTTGATCAGGCCCACTTTCTGCAGCAGCAGCAGGGAGCGGCCAAGGTTAGTTGGGTCGTTAGGGACGGCAACCTGAGAGCCCGGCTGCAGTTCGTCCAGCGATTTAATTTTCTTAGAGTAACCGGCGATTGGATAAACGAAGGTGTTACCCACGCCCACCAGTTTATAGCCGCGATCTTTGATCTGCTGATCCAGGTATGGCTTATGCTGGAAGGCGTTGGCGTCGATATCGCCTTTGCTCAGCGCTTCGTTCGGCAGAACGTAATCGTTGAAGGTCACCAGCTCAACGTCCAGACCGTATTTTTCTTTCGCCACTTTCTGGGCAACTTCAGCAACCTGTTGTTCTGCACCCACGATAACGCCCACTTTAATGTGGTTTGGATCTTTTTCATCCTGACCGCAACCCACCAGTGCCAGAGAGCCGATCAGCGCGCCTACTGCTGCAAAGGTCTTTAATTTAAACGCCATGTTTTATCCTTAACTCGTAGAGTTTGTGTTGTGTGTAACGTTATTTGTGAGTAACGGTCCGGACGATGCGATCGCCAGAGAACTGGATTAGATAAACCAGAACAACCAGCAATACCAGAACGGTATTCATCACGGTAGCGTTATATCCAATATAGCCGTACTGGTAACCAATCTGACCTAAACCGCCAGCGCCAACAGCACCGCCCATTGCGGAATAACCGACCAGCGTGATGAGCGTGATAGTTGCCGCGTTCACCAGGCCTGGCAGTGCTTCCGGGAGCAGGACTTTGCGCACGATCTGCATCGGCGTGGCGCCCATCGCACGTGAGGCTTCGATCAAACCGGTTGGAATTTCCAGCAGGGCGTTTTCCACCATACGGGCGATAAACGGCGCAGCCCCTACGGTCAGCGGAACGATGGCCGCCTGCAGACCGATAGACGTTCCGACGATCACGCGGGTAAACGGAATCATCCACACCAGCAAAATAATGAAGGGAATAGAACGGAATATGTTCACCAGCGCAGAAAGCGTACGGTACAGCTTCGCGTTCTCAATGATTTGACCCGGACGCGTCACGTACAGCAATACGCCGACCGGCAGGCCAATCACAAAACCAAAGAAGCCAGAGACAAAGGTCATTGCCAGCGTTTCCCAAACGCCGCGAACCAGCAGCCACATCATCGGCTCAGACATAACCCAGTACCTCTACTTTTACATGGTGTTCTTGCAGCCAGGCAATCGCGGCCTGGGTTTCTTCTTGTGTACCGTGCATTTCTGTCAGCATGATGCCGAACTTCACGCCACCGGCGTAATCCATCTGCGCGCTGATGATGTTGTTGTTCACGTTAAAGCGACGCGCGGTTTCGGAAAGCAGGGGAGCGTCAACGGACTGACCGGTGAACTCCATGCGCAGCATCGGGACGCTGTCTGCCGTTGGTTCGGTTTTCAGGCGTTCCAGATAATCTTCCGGGATATCCAGATGCAGGGTGGACTGGATGAACTGCTGCGCCAGCGGGGTTTTCGGGTGCGAGAACACTTCACTTACCGTGTCCTGCTCGATCAGCTCACCGTTGCTGATGACCGCCACACAGTCGCAGATGCGTTTCACCACATCCATCTCGTGTGTAATAAGGAGGATCGTCAGGCCCAGACGACGGTTAATATCTTTCAGCAGTTCCAGAATCGAACGTGTGGTTGCCGGATCCAGAGCGCTGGTGGCTTCATCACACAGCAGCACCTTAGGATTGCTTGCCAGCGCGCGGGCAATGGCCACACGCTGTTTTTGCCCACCGGACAGGTTTGCCGGGTAGCTATCATGTTTGTCGCCCAGACCCACAAGGTCGAGCAGCTCGGTGACGCGACGCTTCACTTCTTCTTTTGGCGTGTTATCCAGCTCAAGCGGCAAGGCAACGTTGCCGAACACGGTGCGGGAGGCCAGCAGGTTAAAGTGCTGGAAGATCATGCCAATCTGACGACGCGCTTTGGTGAGTTCTTTCTCTGAGAGGGCGGTAAGTTCCTGGCCGCCAACTTCTACGCTGCCCTGGGTTGGGCGCTCAAGCAGGTTAACACAACGAATCAGCGTGCTTTTACCTGCACCCGATGCGCCAATGACGCCATAAATTTGACCAGCAGGAACATGCAGGCTGACGTTGTTCAGCGCCTGAATGGTTCGGTTCCCCTGCTGGAACACTTTGGTGATATTGGAAAGTTTAATCATTAGATTATTTTTATCGTATGTAAGTTAGCCGTGGCATTTTCTTCTGCCAGATACGGGTGATGACCGTAAACAAAACGGATGTTAAGGCATCCAGACGTCTAAATCAATCCAACTCTGTACGATGAGCACTTTATTGCGCTGCAATTCATGAGATACTAGTCGAACATGCCTTTTTCAGGAGCAAACCGGTGGCAAAATCAGTACCCGCAATTTTTCTCGATCGTGACGGCACTATTAATGTGGATCACGGTTATGTCCATGAGATTGATGAGTTCGAGTTTATCGAGGGCGCAATTGATGCCATGCGCCAGCTGAAAGAGATGGGCTATGCGCTGGTGGTTGTGACGAACCAGTCCGGTATTGCACGCGGTAAATTCACTGAAGCGCAGTTCGAGACGCTGACGGAATGGATGGACTGGTCGCTGGCTGACCGCGGTGTGGATCTTGATGGCATCTACTATTGTCCGCACCATCCGCAAGGAACAGTAGAAGAGTATCGCCAGACCTGTGATTGCCGTAAGCCGCATCCTGGGATGTTCATCTCTGCACAGGAGTTCCTGCACATTGATATGGCTGCTTCTTATATGGTGGGCGATAAACTGGAAGATATGCAGGCAGCAGCAGCAGCGGGTGTAGGGACCAAAATATTAGTTCGCACCGGTAAGCCAGTGACGCCAGAAGCAGAGAGTGCAGCGGATTGGGTGATTAATAGTCTGGCCGATCTACCAAAAGAGATTAAAAAGCACCAAAAATAGCCTTTTTGGCGAAAAGATGAGCGGTTGAAATAAAAATGCATTTTTCCGCTTGTCATTCCTCGGCGGCCCCCTATAATGCGCCTCCATCGACACGA